>JAQVDS010000070.1 GCA_028697715.1 Acidithiobacillus sp.
CGCAAACCGCTTGAGCTCCCGCTCGCTCATCTCTATCCGCTCCTGCGTCATTCGTCCTTGCCTCTCTACTCTTCCAGGCGGACATTTCTAACGTGCCGAAAGCGGACATTACTAATTTGCTGCTACATGCTGCTACAGATGAGTTGACAGGGAAGGCGTCTTCTGGAATAGTACGCCGACCAGAAATTGGGGCTATAGCTCAGCTGGGAGAGCGCTTGAATGGCATTCAAGAGGTCAGCGGTTCGATCCCGCTTAGCTCCACCATATATGAGGATCCGGAGACGCTCCGGATCCTTTTCCTTTAGCGATACCAAAGAATCGCGTTGTTTTCGAGAGGCACTTCACAGAGGGAGTGCTGGGCAACGATGCGTGGAGTGTAGTCGGAAACCGGTCGGCGCTTGGCGATATTACAGCGATAATTGAAGCTGTTGACGGCACCAGTGAGGGTCTCGGAGCGCTGCATCGGATGCAGTTCGGGACCAGCTCCTTCCAGGCGATTGGCAAACAATTCCACCTTTACCATCTCCGCTGGGATGTCATCCAGGTAGACATGCATCTGAAACTGGTATTCTTCGCCAGTTTCCGCAACATGCAGTTCGCCAAAGCGTAGGCCATGCCAGTGAGCCTTCAGATGGCTCTGCCAAGCGCAGATACTCCGCAATTGTTCCAGTGAGGAGCGTTCGCGCAGCCGCTTGGCGGCGGGCAGATAGAGGTTCTCGACATACTCCTGCAACATGCGATGACTGCTGAAGCGAGGGGTGAGCTCCGCCATGCTGCTGCGGATCTTTTCTACCCAGGCACAGGGGCAGCCACTTTCGTCACGTCCCTGGTAAAAGAGTGGCGCGATTTCCTGCTCGATGATCTGGTACAACTGCTCGGCCTCTTGCCGATCCCAGGCCGAATCGGAGTCGTGTTCATGACGGTCGCCCAAGCCCCAGCCGACGGCATCGCTGTAGGCCTCCGCCCACCATCCGTCCAGTTCCGAACAATTCAGGCCGCCGTTGACGAGTACCTTCATGCCGCTGGTGCCACTGGCCTCCCAGGGACGACGGGGGGTATTGATCCACACATCCACACCTTGCACCAGTTGTGCCGCCACGAGCATATCGTAGTCGGCGATGAAGACGACCTTGTGAAAGAGGTCGGGATGGCGGCGGAGGAACTGGGTCCATTCCTGGATCATGGCCTTGCCGTCGCCGTCCCGCGGGTGCGCCTTGCCGGCAATCAGGAGCTGTACCGGATGGCGCGGATCACTAAGGATGCGATAGAGGCGCTCTGGATCGCTGAGCAGGAGATTGGGGCGCTTGTAAGCGGTGAAGCGGCGGGCAAAGCCGATGGTCAGGGTGTTGGGATCGAGCACCAGGGCCGCAGCGTCGATCTCTTCCTGCGGGCGGTGCGCCATGGCCAACTGCCGTTGCAGGCGATTGCGGGCAAATTCGATGAGTTGCTGGCGACCCTGTTGCCGTAGTTGCCAGATTTCGGCATCGCTCACGTTGCGAAACTGGGCGCTGATGTCCTGCAATTCTCCCAACCAGCGCTCGGCGCCGCAGTGTTTTGTCCATAGGGCATCGGCCTCGGCATTATCCCAGGAGGGAACATGGACGCCGTTGGTAATGCCGCATACGGGGATTTCATCCGTCGGCCAGCGAGGAAAGAGTGGCTGAAAGAGATGTTGGCTCACCTTCCCATGTAAGGCACTGACGCCATTCACGTGGATGCTGCCGTGGATGGCCAGCCAGGCCATGTTGAACGGCTCCCGGAGGTCTTCTGCATTGGCCTGGCCCAGCGCCAGGATCTGCTGCAGATCAACGCCAAAGATCTTAGGTGCGCCTTCGATATAACGGGTGATGAGTTCCGGCGCGAAGCGGTCGAAGCCAGCCGCTACCGGCGTGTGCGTCGTAAAGACGTTGCCGGCGCGAGTGGCGTTCAAGGCACATTGGAAGTCGCTGCCATGGTCGCGCATGTGACTATGGATACGCGCCAGGATAGCGAAGGCGGCATGCCCTTCGTTCAGGTGACAGATATCTATCTCTATACCGAGATGGCGCAGCAGCAGCCAACCGCCTGCACCCAGGCAGATCTCCTGCTGCAGGCGCGTTTCCGGGCCGCCGCCGTAGAGTTCGGCGGTAATGCCCCGGTCGGCAGGAGTATTGAGGGGATCGTTACTGTCTAGGAGATATAGCGGGACGATGCCGACCTGGGCCTGCCAGGCACGCAGGATGACGGTACGACCGGGAAAGGGCAATTCGAGACGCAGCCACTGTCCCTCCGGATCACGCACCGGGAGAATGGGAAGTTGGGTGGGATCGTTGTAGGGGTAGAGCTCCAGTTGGCGGCCACAGTCGTCGAGACTTTGCCGAAAATAGCCCTGCTGCCAGAGGATGCCGATGCCGACCATGGGTACGCCGAGGTCACTGGCGGTTTTCAGCACGTCGCCAGCGAGAATCCCGAGACCACCGGAATAGATGGGTAAGGCCTCGGAAAGACCGAACTCCATACTGAAATAGGCAACACGTTGCAGCCGTGCCGAGGGGATATTTTTTTGAAACCAGCCTTCCCGACTGCTTTCCTGGCGATGGTACTGCAGGTGCTCCTGCAGCAAGGCCAGAAATGCCTCGTCGCTGGCCAGAACATCAAGTTTGGCTGCGTCCAGGTTCTGCAGCAACAACCAGGGGTTGCGGGTCCGGCTCCAGAGTTCTCCATCGAGCTGCTCCCAGAGGACATCACTGCGATAACTCCATGACCAGCGCAGATCCAGGGCCAGTTCGATTAGCCCATCCAGCGCTTCTGGCAATTGGGGCAATACATATGACGGTGTGATATTCATGCGTGCATCCTCCAGCCCAGTTACCTCATTGTAGACCATCCGCTTATCTGCGGCGGCGAACTATACGGACATGTGAGGCGCTGAGCGGACGTGTTTCGCCCACAAAATGTGGGGAAACATCAGCATCAGGCGGCATAAGCTTCATCAAGGCCTGAATATGGCCATCCAAAGATCGGGGTTTCTTGCGCTCGCTCTAGCGATTTCTTTCACAGGAAAATTGGACCACCGCGAATAACAGAGGAGGCTATCCTACGTTCCTGGACCTGTCCCCGGAGAATCGCCAAGAATCTTCTGTACCGCGACATTTCTGCATCCAGTACAACGGCTTTTTCGGAATATTCGGAAGATTCTGCTTGAAGATCGCTCAGCA
>JAQVDS010000019.1 GCA_028697715.1 Acidithiobacillus sp.
GATCAGTCGTTGCCAGTCGCTCTGGCTGCGTCGCGGGTTCATATCGCACTCCTGCTCAGTGAAAACAAAAGCAGGTTAGAGCTCGCCAGCCAGCCCGGAAAGTACGGTGCCGTTTGAGCGGTTACGAGGAGCAGGCATCCTAGGCTGTTTTTACCGCGTGAGATTTCGCATGGGGACGGAGTCGTATCGTTATCAGTGCCTATCCGGATGCTTCGGCGACTTGCCTTGTTCCGAAGTATGTTTATACTTATGGATAAACAGCAGCAGGAAGGAGATTGGAATGGAAACTACACTGGTTCTCAGGAAATGGGGCAATAATCTGGGGGTACGTCTGCCGGCGGCTATTGCCAGGGATGCAGGCTTCCAGTCCGGTCAGGAGGTGCGATTGCGTGTCGAGGACGGACGAGTGATCGTGGAGCCTATTGTGTCCGCGGATCTCCGCTTGGAAGAGCGCTTACGTTTGTTTGATCCTGCGCGGCACGGAGGAGAAGTGATGGCGGATGCCCGGATTGGCGCTGAGCAGTCATGAAAGAAGGGTGGGTGCCAGATCGCCGGGAGATTATTTGGATCGACTGTAGTCCCCAGTCCGGACGCGAGATGAAGGACCGCTACCCGTTTTTTGTGCTTTCGCCGCGAGATTTCAATGATCGTACTTCCCTGGTGATCGGTTTGCCGATGACCACGGCGGAATATAACTCCGACAACCCATTCGCGATTGCGGCGGGCATTGCCTCTGGGCGGAAGGCAGGGAAAACCAGTTTTATTCTGTGCCATCAACCAAAGTCCTTTGACTGGAGGGCAAGGCAGGCGGCCCCTCATCCGATGAAAACCGTTTCAGATGCTGCTTTTGGACAAGTGTGCGCCATCTTGAATCAGATCATTCAGGTGGCCTGAGAGGGTGGTCTAAACGAACCGCTCGCCGAGCGGCGTTCTTCCCTGCACAAAGCGAGCGCATCGCGGGCATCGATCTCGGGCGTACGCCGCCGCCCGAACCCAGCGCTTTCGGCAGGTCTCGGGCGAGGTGCCCTGCAGAGCTTTCAGCAGGAAGATACCTGTTATTGCGTCAGCACCAGACGCCAAGCGACTGGGCCGCCAAGGGGCAGCCCAGCTCCAAAGACCGTCGCAAAACCGGATGTTTTCCCGGAACTATTCTGACTGGCAGCGCTCTGTAGCAAGACGTGGCCATTAAACGTACTGACCGACGGGGTGTATGCGGAACCTCGGCCAATTATGAATCCCTGAGTGATCGCTGTCCCGGAAGAACTGACGAATGCGCCGGACGGGAAAACGCCATTACTCAAGCCATAGATGTAATAGACTGCAGTACTGGAACCGCAGGACTTTGCCGGCGCAGGAACGGTAACTGGCACGATGACATTACCGCCACTGATCAACGCCTGATCGCTGATGGTCGAACCTGGGGGCAAGGGAGAAATAGAGTTGCTCGTTACCGATCCGCTTTGCGCAGTGTACGTGCCTCCACTCCAGCTTCCAGCACCTCCAGCGTAGGCAGTCCACACTGGCGACCAGACGTTGTTTATCTGTTTGAAAAGAGTGATGCCGCTTGGACCTTGCACACGTAGGTAATTTGCGCCCTGATAATAGGTGCCGCCAATGAACTGGACGTTGGTTTGTAAAGCGGTGGAGAATTCTTTGGCGTAATTTCCAATTTCCGTGAAATCGTTGGAAATAGATAGATTCGTAACGGTATTCTTAGCCGTCAGCACGCTTAGCAACTCGCTATTAGACATCTCGTAGACATTGCCGCTCGAATCGCCTAAGAACAAATTGCCACTAGCATCAATATAAGGGGTCGCTGTGTTAGTGAAGGGTAGCGGGTCAAGATAGCTTGCTCCCGTTCCAACATTTAGAACGCCAAGATAACTGCCAGAACTCGTATTCAAAGCGAAAAGAGCCCACGTGGTGCCAAAATTACTGGCCCCAGATGTTTGCACTTGATAGTACACTGGCGCGCTTGGTTGAGGTTGTGAATAGCCTGACAATACATACTGACTTACGACTGATTTCAAGCCAGGGCTTGTCGTGCCGCTGAGCTGCAGATCGTAGATAATTCCCCCGTTATTGGCTACGCCTACCACATAGGTATGCCAGTGCTTACCATTATAGGCATCAATGGTAGAAAAAGCGCCCATGTTATTACCCTGCCAGAAGGCCTGATAATTCTGTAGGGAGGATAGTAGCCCACCCGGCATCCAGCCCCAAAGCAGCGTTGGGCTACCAGTATTGTTGTAGCCCAAGGCGTACAGGAAGCCGTCATTATCGGCAAAGAGCACCGCATTTTGGCGACTGGCATGACTGCTTGCGAAGGCTAGATACCCTGCGTTGCTCAGCAGGCTGGCACTATAGGGGGGCACCAGTACCTGCGCGGGGACGAGATTGGCAGGCAGACCAACATACCAGCCCGATTGCCTACCCCCCAGGTACTGTCCGTTAGAGTAGGAGGGATCGGTGGTGTAGTTGGCAATGTCCGACGCCGTCAGATTCGTCGTAGTGATTGCGAAAGCCGCGGAGTTGGTGGATGCGACGGACGAGAATGTTTGCGGTGGACCGCTATTGTTGTTTCCAACTCCCAGCGGAGTTGTAAACAGGCTGGTAGATCGTGTCGCCGCTGTCATGTTCCCATTTGCGGTCCAACTAGCTGAGCTACTAGCGGCTCCAGTGCTGGTTACCTGATAGGCGTACAGATCTCCCTGACCGGTCACTGGGTTGACGTTCTTGAGAAGGAATTCCAGAGAACCTGGGCCGACGGTAGGCGGTGCTGCATAGGAAGAAACCACGCTCTTGCCGAGAATGTTGGCGACGATGCTATTCAAAGCAGCCTGTACCCCAGCTTGAGAATTGGCAGAATAATAACTGGATGTGCCCCCCGCCTGCGCCATGGCATTGAGGACAGCCTGACCCTGCAGCGCGACCGCTTGCTGCGCTGACGTGGTATTCGCGACGTCTGGGTCTACAGCGGATCCGACACCTAGAATATAAGTTGTGATACCCTCATTCGCTAGAGTCTGGATGTTACTGATCGCCTCCGCGACCGCGGGGCTTTGCGTCATCCCAAAGGACTGAGCAGAGGCACTGCCGAGCGGTGGGTAAATATGGCCGGATGTCCCCATCGTTGGCTGCCCATCAGTGATAAAGATCACATATTTTTTGCCGCAAGTTGTCGGCGGAGCGGGCATACTGTTCGAAATCTGCTTAGAAGATCCGGAATAATAATCAATTGCTGTCTGAAACGCCCCAGCGACGGGCGAATATCCTGCGCTCGCGCTAATCGGATACTTTGAGGATGCATAATCTATGTTTGAATTCGAAAAGACTTCGGGGGATAGAGCTAGCTGCAGCGCCGCAAGCTGGGCGGGGCTTCCGGCTTGTATCGGCACCACCATATTACCTTGATCAGACAGAAGCGCGTTGTTATTGAATGCCAGGCCCCGCTGGGAGAACCACGTGTCATATGAAGAAGCAATATATCCTGCACTCGTTGGAGAAAGGCTGATTGCTGGATAGTAAGAATAGATGGGGCTGTTGTTTATTATTTGATTTTCGTAAGCGCTCAATCCTTGGCTGTAATTGTTGCTAAAACGTTTGAAAGATCCGCTTATGAAGTTGCTCCCACTGGATCCCTGAGTATACAGCACATCGTTTATTACCGGATTGTCTGATGTGTCGTAAACGTAAAGATAAGGATCAGATATGGATCCTGCTCCTTGGCCGAACCAATTCTGGATTTGTGTGCAACTAGTACTATTATAGGCTTGGTAGCATGGGTTTGATAGGGCGGCTGTGTAGCCATTTGGGATGGATGTTGCACTTGTTCCGAAAGAAAAGTCATTTGTGTACTGGTTTTGTTGATATGTGCCCCGCCATGTTTGAATTACGTTGTAAGGATTTGGCTGGCTGCTCATGTAGTAAACATATGTATTATATAGGTATGTTCCTTGTTTCGTCTGTGATTCGGTGTAAGCGCCGAGATAGTCTTCAAGGCCGAACTGAATATTATTTGCATATAAAGGGGTTGCCAGAATATTGGCAAGTGGTACCTCCACCCCATTGAGCATGGATGGTGAATTATCGACGTACCCGTTATTGCTAATCGTTGCACAAGCTGATACTGCAGCAGCAGTCAAGCCGCTGCTGCCGCAAGATACTGTAAATTGATTACGGGCGCCAGCGGAACCGAGAGCAGGTGGCGTAAAATTGTTGGTAGTGTAGTAGGCGGGAGAGCTAGAAGTTTGATTTTGTGGAACGGTCCCGGAGCCAGTCATGATGGCGCCAGATAAGTTCGTTGACCACGTTGGTGCGGTGCTGGAGCTCGTCGCATATCCCTGTGTAGCTTGCAATACTCCCGCCATACCCTGCGAATTGTCCAGAATAATGAGCACTTGCGGCTGGTCTTTAGTTGGGATGTTTAATCCTCCACTCGCCTGAGCTACGGGGATCAAGCCCTGCAACGGCAACAGGTTAATGCCCAGAGCCAAAACAATCGCCAGCCCCTTGCGGGCCACTCTTTTTATCGTGCGCTGTTTCATGATGCCATCACCTTTCGTAAAACTGCTTGCACTGTCACGCCCAGGCCACCACCATTGGTCTTCATAGTATGCACAAACACCACATAATAACGGGATTGTGCGCCGCCATTGTTGCTTCCCGTCTGTGACTGTTCATTGCCAGCAATCTGAGTGGACATTCCACCCGAGGGAAAAATTACATATTCCACCCGATAGCTAAACGCTCCATAGCTCACGGTACCAATGGAATGACAAGTGCTATTGGCTACACACTGAGTCCAGAATGTGGGGTCAGAGGGAGCCTGAATAGGTGAGTTACTGCTTACCGTGGCTGACGAATAACCCGTCGTTGGCATATTCATGAGGAAATAGGGCGCGAGTGCACTGCTGTTTGTTGCCGCAGTAATTTCTGGCCAGGTCGGTTGTGTATTCAGCCACGCCGCCGCATTCTGCAACCCTGTATCCGTAGCCTCCTGGGCGGCGTTCTGCACTGCCAGATTGCTGGCGATCAGGGTATTGTTTTTGTTGAGGTAGAGGTAGGCCATGACCGCCAGGGTAACGGCAAAGATCAGTACCAGCACGATGAGCAGGATGGCGCCTTGCTCCCGCTGTGCGGTGCCGCTGTTGGGGAGCCGCTCACCGATTGCTGTATTCTGCGGCTTCATTGCTCCCCCCAGATCCCGTTGCGCACGGGAATGATGCTTTGAAAGAGATGATACTCGTAGTGACGGCAATTACCCTGTAGGCAACCGGGACCACCGCTAGTAGGCACGGTATAGGTTTGGCCGAGGATGTCGAAACTGGCGGGGCTCAAACTATTGGGCAGGTACCGGGTACTACGGATCAGCATGGCTAACTGCACAGCGACAATGGATTGCGTAGCGCTTGGCGTATACTTCTCTGGTGCTACCCAGCTCTGCACGCTGCCATTGGTCCCCAGCCCATACAGCATCTGAATATCGACGACACCGCTTGCCAGAGCTTGCGGTGCCGGCGCTGCTGCCTGCGCTCCCGTATATTGGGTCATATAGAGCGTGGGCGTGCTGCCGGCGGGGGTTTCCATGATCTGGAATTGCTGGAAGAGAAAATTCTGGAAGCCTAAATTATAAAGGCTTGCTCCGGCACCTATAGTGGTCGTGCTGCCATTGGAGCCGGGAAGTGGGGTCAGGAAAATTTGATTGGGGTTTAACGATAACGACGTGCCACAAGACTTTCCGGAATTAAGACCAACCGCATTACTTGGTAAATTCGTTATTTGCCCTGCCAAGCAGGCACCACTGCCACCTGATGGAGTAAGCAGGACGTAATCACAAACTTGTAGCGCTTGCGTGCTGGCAACTGGAATATTTTCTGAATGACCTCCACCACGATTACCTGTCACCGTGGTTGCCGGTGCTCCGCCAAAGCTACCTCCGCCAATGACGGTGCTGAAGGCATAGGTGGAAATCCCGCTGCTGCTCGATGGGTCATAGCTGCTCCCAGAGCTCTGAGGAGAAGCTGTAATGGCTACTAGCGCAGCGGGTGAGCCGGTACTGGTGTTTCCCACCACCCCATTGGGACACTGACTGTAACTGGGCAGCCCGTAGCCCGCCGACTCGATGGCCTGGCGCATGATGGCCATGGCATTACGGCCCCGTTGCCACATCTCGCCATTGGCGGATTGCTGGCTGACGCCCTGGCTGGTGTGTAAAAAGAAGCTGAAGATCGCCGTGGAGAGCAGGCCCACCACCGCCAGCGCCACCAACAGTTCGACCAGTGAGAGACCGAACTGGCGATCTGCTTTGCTTGCAAGGAATTCCTTGGTCGCTCTCATATCAGTATCCCACGATGGTTTGGGTTTGATAGCTGGCGCCATTACCCCAGCTCACTATCACCGAAGCATTGCAGGGGCACTGGCTGGCGCCACTCATGGCGCTTGCGGTGATCGAAACGGTCGCCTGCAGTGGCATCCCATAGGCACTCATTACCGAAGACACCGGTGCCAGCAAGGAGTTACTGGCTGAAGTGGCGCTCGCGGTGGCGCCATTCAGATTCAAGGCATTCGCCCCATTGGCTCGTAACACGCCTACAGCACTCTGAGCGATCTCGAAGCCGGAGGTGAGGTTCTGGTTTTGTGCCGACATACTGAAACTGTTCAGAAAGAGGCCAATGATTCCCAGGGAGCCAATGGCAAAGATGACGAGGGCGACCATCGCTTCAATCAGGGTCAGCCCCTGTTGACGCTGGGCTGAGCTCATCTGCTGAGCTGGGCTGGTGTGCGTCTTGGCGCTCATTGGAGGGTACACACGCTGCTGTTGGAGGACGCGGTGGCGCAGTTGCGCAGGTTGCCGGCGCCGCTGAGCTGCACCAGCCAGTAGCCGTAGTAGGCCGCATTGGTGCCCACCGTTCCAAAGGTCACGTTGGCGCTGGTGACGGTGCCTGTCGAGCCGTATACCATCCCGGTGGGTGTAATACTGAAGGTGCTGCCAGTCAGAACATTGCAGACGGTATTGGGGTAACGGCTGGCAAAGGAGGTGGCCGGCATCTGAGGTGCTGACTGCGAGACGTTGGGAGCCGCTGGCGTGATGGTCCAGGAGCAGGGGTTACCTTGAATGGTTACCTGCACGGGATATCCTGACCGGATCGCGTAGCCCTGCGCCCAGGCGAGATCCTGCTGCAGATGTCCGGAAGCCCCTTGGATGCGCGCCCGGGTCATCCAGATGTTGAACTGGGGAATGGCAACGGCGGCTACGATGGCCATGATGGCAATGAGGATCATGAGTTCCACCAGAGTGAAACCCATGGCTGTGACGCGCATCCGCCCGTGCTTCGCGATCACGTCCCCGCCGCCTCCCTCGTTCCAATATCTGCCACGCTCATGCTCCCCTTCCATGTCATGAACGTCTAAATAGTCGAAACGACACAGATTGCCAGATTTTGCAGCGGGGGAAGCTGCCTGCTGCTGAACCGTGACGTTCGTTGGGAATGGCGAGTGTTGGGGATGGTCACTCCCCCGGCTGCGTGGCGTCGTGCAGCAAGACCGTCTGGCTGAACTGCAAAAACTCGTCCAGGTGCTTTTCCAGGATGCTGATCGTGATGGAGAGTTGCAGTTCCTGGTAGCTATGTACGGCAATGTTGCGAAAGCCAACCATGCGTTTGAGGCTGTCAGCCAGCGCCGCCTCGATCCAGCCGCCTTGCGCCAGCAGCGCAAATACATCGCGCGCGCTTTGGGGTACGCCCAACCGTTCGCGGCGAATCAGGTGCTGGCCCATGTCCAGCGCCGCTTCGCAGGCACGTTGGATGTTCAGGATAGCGGCATCCTGGCGGGTGAAATTGCTGGCGAAGGTGGCGGGGTCGGCAGTGTATTCTTCCCGAGCCCGCACCACACAGCGCTCGATGATTGCGGCCTTGTTCAGTAACACGTCATCGGCCATAAACGGTTCCTCTTTGGCGAATATCCGCCAGCAGCCCGGCGCGGGCGGCGTCCAGTGCGGTTTTTTCACTGAGCACGGCGGCCTCGAACAAGGCTGCTTGGGCATCCTTGGTCCACCAGCGCTGGCCGGTGCTGAGGATCTGGTATTGCAGGACGGTAGAAGCCGCACGTAGGTCGAGCAGATCGACTGCGCAGCCCGCCACATCGGATAAGTCTCCCGCCAGCTCAAACAAGGTCAGAGGATCAGCATAGCCCTCCACCAGCACGGCCAGATCCAGGTCACTGTCCGGCCCTGCCGTGCCGCTGATGCGGCTACCAAAGGCGTAGATCGCCAGCAGCTTGGGCACGCGGACTTGCAAGGTTTGCATGATTGCCGGGCGGTTCATGCGAGATCCCGCTTCATCGAAATTCCCCTGGGCTTTGCGTTGGAAGGTCAAAAGTATACCGATGCGGCAGCGCCATAGACAGTCGCCGCTTGTCGAGAATCCGATGCCGGAATTTGACAGGAAGCCGGGCCAACCAGTATGCTTTCGCGCTCGATTGGGGGATCGTCTAGCGGTAGGACAGCGGACTCTGACTCCGCTAACCGTGGTTCGAATCCACGTCCCCCAGCCAAGTAAAATCAAGGCTCTAGCAGAAATGCTGGGGCCTTTTCTTTTGGCCGTGGGGGAAATTTGGGGGAATTGCCCACAACAACCGGCGAGACGAAGCTTGTCCCAAGAGACCTGCATCGAGGGCAATTCTGGAGGTCGATTCCCCCATTATTCCCCCATATCGCCGATGCTCGGGACCAGAAACCAGTAAAAACAATTCGATAGGTTGAATGGTCAACGGATAGTATATCCGTTGTTGCGGTTTTTTGTGTGTAGTCGCATAATGAGATCAGGCCGAGAGGTGCGCCAACACCTGCCCGACCCTACCACCGGCAAACCTGACAGGAGGCCGCCAATGGATACCCAGATCATACCAGCCAGCGCCGCCCCCCTCACCTTTTGGAGGGCCTGACTATGGCATACATCGAGAAGAGAACCGGAAAACAAGGGACCACCTACAAAGTACAGATACGGCGGAAAGGTCATCCCACCATCACCCAGAGTTTTGCCCGCAAGACCGACGCGGAATCATGGGCGCGCAAGACAGAAGCGGACCTGGAGCGCGGCCAACTATTCCCCGAAAGAGAGGCCCAGAAGCGCACGGTCGAGGATGCCGCCAAGAAATATCTCGCCGAGCACGTCCCAGGCATGGCGCATCCCGAAGATCGAACCCGGCATATTCGCTGGTGGATAGATCAGGTAGGGGAAATGCGTCTGGTCGATCTACGGCCAGAGGTCGTCAATGCGAAGATTCAGGAACTCGCCCAAACCCCTACCCGTCGCGGCGGTACGCTGGCAGCTAGCACGATCAGGCATTATCAGATAGCGATAACTCACCTGCTGAACATGGCTCGCAAGTGGGGATGGATACAGCATCCAGACACTGAGCGAGTCATCAAGCCCAAGGTCGATAACGACCGCCAGCGATACCTTACCGATGAAGAACTCCCCCGATTGCTGGCGGCGGTCAAGGGTCATCAAGACCTGGAACTGCTAACCGTGCTGGCGCTGGGAACGGGAGCGCGCGCGGGGGAATTGCTATCCCTTGCATGGGACCAGATCGATCAAAAGCGCGGCCTGATAACGCTCTACAAGACCAAGAACGGGGACCCCCGAACCATCCCCCTACCAGAGGCGGCCAGACCCCTCTTGGCGGCCCGTATTCGTCGCCTAGGGGTGCGATTGGTATTCCCTAGCAGGCGAGACCCGGAGAAGCCAACCAACGTAAGAAACGCATGGTTAAAGGCCCTGGAACTTGCCGAGATCAAAGACCTACACTTTCACGATCTGCGGCATAGCGCGGCATCCTATCTGGTGCAAGAGGGAATCTCGCTAGTGCAGGTCGCGGCGTTGCTCGGTCATCGTGATTTGAAAATGACCCGTCGGTATTCGCACCTTGCCCCGGAACATCTGGCCCACCTAGGCGCGCGGCTAGATCGAAAGATTAAAGGGGGTGCAGCATGAGCCAGATCGACCCGGTAACACTGGCAGCAATCCGCCAAGAACAGGCTCCCGAATGGGTCAGGGTCGAAGATGCTCAACGAGAGCACGGCATCACCGATGGGCAGGTGCTGAGCGCATGGAGAGAGCAGCGCATCGAGGTTGCTATCGAGATCGCCCCTTGCGAGTTTTGGTCCGACCCAGGCAGTAATCCGCCAGTTTACATCCACCTCGGCGGCCCGCTGCGGCTTCCTCAAGAGGCCATCGCGCAATTCAGCGCCGGGGACGTTGCCGAGGTCTCTGCGGTATGGTCGCCGCCACTTTTTGGGAATGATGGGGCCATGCTGGATTTTGGCCGCTATTTGGTCCTAGAGAAGGCAATCAAGGCCCGTCTAGGTGCCCTCTGGATTGATCGTCGTCAGATCGCCCGGATACTGGAGCGCCCAGCGGCAAAGGTGCTTGCCGAAGTCCTGGAAGCGGCAAGAGTCGCCGAGGAAGAACCGAAACCGCAAAGAGGGCGGGCAATGGATGCCCAGATAGAGAAGCTGCTAGAGGTCATCGACGCCGAAGGGTACGACCGGATGTCCTTGCCAGACGGAAGCAAAAGTAAGGTTTTGAGGCTCGCCGTCGAGCGATTCCCGACCACCTTTCCGCCCAAAACTGGAGCGGGAACTGCCTGGAAAAGGGCCAGCGAGCGCGGCCTGATTCGTCACGAACAGAAGCGCTAGCGTTATGCTCAGGGGTGGAAATTTTCCACCCCATTTTTTCCACCCCCAGCACAAACCCAATAGCGGTAACGGTCTGGAGTTCCCACCAATTTTCCCACCCTAGAAACACGCATTTCCACCGTTGAAACAATAAGTTATGGCGTTATTCTGCAAACCATCGCCACATGGGGCGAAATTGGAGAATGCGTCGTATGGATACACAGCAAACACTCTTCACGGTTAATGAACTCGCTCAGATTGAACCCGGCTTGACGGTCGGCGGTTTGCGCCACCTGATTTTTCATCGAGGCTCCGATCTGGAGGCCGAGGGCGTCATCGTCCGCTTTGGTCGAAAAATTTTGATCGACCGCATCAGGTTAGTTGAATGGCTGCGCGCTGGAAACGCCAAGCGGGTGGCGTGACATGAGAGATAAAGCATCTGCAAAAGAATGGGCGTTGCAGTGCCTGCAATCCGGGAAGGTCATCGATCACCCGCAGGCCATTATTGGCGGGCATGGGTGGCGGCTCGCAGCGCGGATTTACGATCTTCGGAAAGAAGGCCACCGAATTCTGACGGCACGCGGAAGCGGCGGCATTGCCAAGTACCATCTTCCAGATGACAGGCAGCTTGATCTATTCGCGGGAGAAGGCCCGGCGGCAACCGGGCCAGATCACAACGGAGAGACCGCCAAGGAGGACGATCATGCAGAATGTTGACGCTTTTAAGGAGCCGTCGCAAGGTGCAATGACATTTGCACCGCCATCCGAAGCGTTGCCGGAAGTTCTGCCGGAGCAGATAAAAGCCCTGCCGCGCTGGTTACTGTGGCGTGCTGAGCCTTTTGCCGATGACGCAACCAGAAAACCGCGAAAGGTCCCTTACTATGCCACCGGGGAACGCCGTCAAGGGCCGCTAGACTCGCCAGAGGACATTGCCCGTCTCTCGACCTTTGAGACCGCCTGGAGCATCTACAATGGCGCGCCTGACCGATGGGCAGGCATTGGCTTTGCTGTCACCGGCGAGGGAATTGCCGCGTTCGATCTAGATGCCTGTCTGGACGATGCCGGAGATTTGATCGCGGGCACCGCTGCTGAGGAGATCGCCCAAGAAGCGACGAACGCCGGTCTATATGCAGAGACCTCACCATCTCGCAGAGGGCTGCGAATCTTCGGCGAATCAACGATTCTCGAGCCTCTCAAGGATGCCGCTACGGGCGTTGAGTACTATGCAAAAGGGCGATTTCTAACCGTCACTGGCCGCGTTCGCTTCAATCCCGGGGGCTGGGGTAGCCTGCGCCCAATCCGTGCCCGTCTGAAGCGCCCTGACGCCAGCAATGGGGCATCTGGACCAGCTCCAGAGGATGCCGGGCAGTACGTCCACCCGGCAACCGTGCGCGATCTGCGTTCCGCGTTGCTCTTCCTGCGGTCCGATGATCGCGGCCTATGGATACGCATGGGCCATGCGCTGAAAACCCTAGGCGAGACTGGCCGCGGACTCTGGCTTGAATGGTCCAGCACGTCGGAAAAGTTCGACCCTGCTGACGCCTCGCGTACTTGGGAAACTCTCAGACCGACCAGCACCAGTCATGAAGCTGTATTTGCTGAGGCACAACGGCAAGGCTGGACCAACCCAGGCAAAAGCTACCGTGAAGAGATGCGCCCAGATGCCGGAGAGCGCCAGCCATTTTTTGAGCCAATCGGCGGCCTTATCTCCAATCCCAAGCCAATTGACTGGCTAGTCAAAAACTACCTAGAAAAAGGCAGCGTCTCGGTTTTGCTTGGTGAACCTGGCCGGGGAAAAACTTACCTTGCTCTTTCATGGGCTTGCGCGGTCGCAACTGGCAGCGATTGGGCTGGACAACGGGTCCAGCAAGCGCCGGTCCTGCTAATTGCTGGCGAAGGTCAGCAAGCTGTAATCCGTCGTGCTGTGGCTTGGCACACCATCCACGGCGGCCTGGACGATGCCCCCCTGAACATCTCGCGTGGCGCTGTGTCGCTGAACTCTGATGCTTTCGAGGCGGTTATGGCCGAGATTTTAGAAATGCCGGAGCCTCCAGGTCTGGTCATCATTGACACGCTGGCCCGATGTCTAGACGGCGACGAAAACGCGCCGGAGCCTATGGGCGGTTTTGTAAAAGCTATGGACCGGCTACGGGATGAGACAGGAGCAACCGTCCTTGCCTTGCATCATCCAGGCAAGGCAGACCCCAGAGACCCACGCGGTCATAGCAGCCTGCGGGGTGCGATCGATAGCCTTTTTCTGTTGGAGGCCCGGCAGGACGGCGTTGCGCTGATAAACACCAAACAACGAGGCGGCCAGCCATCAAAGGCCAAATTTTTCCGATTCCGCCAAGCGGAATTGCCCGAAGGATGGCGAGACCCAGAAGCGCCGAATGAACCGGTTTATGACGCCATCGTTGAGGCGTGCAGTCCGCTGGAAAATCCAGAAGATGATGACCAAACGAAGGGTTTGAAAGACGCCCAGCGGCAGGCACTGGCAATACTGCAACGTCTGGAGGCCGAGTACCAGCGCAACCTTGCCGCCGATGGAAGAGACCCCGAGGCGGCGCGGGTCGTTCTCAAAGACTGGCGCGATGCCTGCAAAGAGGGCGAAATCGCGGTCAAGCATTTCTCCAGAATCAGGAGAAGCCTGCAGGACCGGGAACTAATCGGCTTTGATGGTCTCTTTGCCTGGACTCTCCCCAAAACCCCAAACACCCCGAATGGGGCAAATGGGGATGCCCACAATTCCCCCAATACCCCAAATGCCTTTAGGCATGGGGGGTTTGGGGAGTGGGTCGGGTCTATCACCAATGATGAAGAAAAAGTAGCAGAGGAGATGCAAGCATGAGCGGTCCGTATTCCTTCGGCACCATGCGAGACCCCGCCGAGCTGGGGGGGCTTTGCATCTTCGATGATGACGGCGCGGAAACTCTGGTTAGTTGGGCCAGAGGGCACGGCATCCCCGCCGCCGTCGAGCTGTTTGCCCGATGGCTGCAAGAGGAGATCGAGGACGCGGCCGCGCAGAAAGATCGAGCCCGGGCAGTGGAGTTGCGGCGGTCAAAGTTCCGCCTGGTGGCCGACCGCGGGGGCGATACTGAAAAATCATGAAAATCTCGCGCGCGTGAGGTGCCCAGTTTCGTCACATGTACACGCGCGCGCGCACGCGCGAGGCACCCGGCACACCAAGCAAGAAATATCGGCCATAGATGCGTTGTGAGCCACTTTCGTGGGCATGGCAACCCCTTTACACCACAGCGGCAGCAAAACGGCTCAGAAGCCATCTATGCGCCAGCAACAGGCATTCGGTCACTCTGGCCGGTTCTCTCCCCCTGCGCGGCGAGAATTTTCGGAACTATAAAAACGGCCCCGACTTCGGCGCTGTTTCCGGCTCCATCGTGAGCGCCATTGTGAACGCTGAAACATAGCGGCGGCGGGTGTTTCACGGTTATCTTGAAAGTATCGTGAGCGGCTGGATGAATTGGGCTCATGGGCACCGCGCCAGGCCCTGCAGACCATCCTTGGATGGTGTTCTTCGAGATCTATTCTTGGGGGAAATTTGGGGGAATCGAGGGGGAAAAGTGGCGATATTCGGCAACACGGCATAGTATCCGCTTTCATCTATGGTCCTGTTTTTCCTGTTATTTCATGCTACCTTGTGTTGTAACTTGTTGATCTATAAGGGACTCTGACTCCGCTAACCGTGGTTCGAATCCACGTCCCCCAGCCAAGTAAAATCAAGGCTCTAGCAGAAATGCTGGGGCCTTTTCTCTTGGCCGTGGGACACTGGCAGGGCTGCTACTACGCGGCGTTACCGTGAAAATCTCTGAGAGAGTTCCCTTCCGCCATCGCAATACAAGGTGGCGCGACCGTCGCGGACAAAACCTACCAGCTGCACGTGATTTTTTCTGGCAATGTCCACCGCCATGCTGCTCACACCGGAGATGGCTGCTACCAACGGAATTCGCCAGGCGAGAGCCTTGCGCACGATCTCGAAGGGCAGTCGTGAGGAGACTGCCAGAATATCTGCCGAGCCGGGAACGGCACCGCGGGCCAAGGCGGCGCCGATGACCTTGTCGACGGCATTGTGGCGACCGATGTCCTCGCGCACCAGGATCTCTCCGTCGGTAAAGCGAAGGGCGGCAGCGTGGCAGTTGCCGCTTTGCTGGTGGAGACACTGCTGTGCCGCGAGTTCCGCCATGGTTGCATGAATTTGCTCCGGATCAGGCAAATTCCGGGCGGCGGGTAACGGCGCGAAGGGCTGCAGGCCGCGAAAGTCGGGACAACCGCAAAGCCCGCAGGCGCTGGCGCCGGGGAGTGCCCGGCGGTGGCTGGCGGCGCGATCCATGGCAGTCGCATGCAACTGCAAATAGATGGCGGTGCCCTCCGCTGTACTCTCGATTTCCAGTGCCAGAATCTCTTCGGGCGTTCGTACGATGTCCTCGGTCCAGAGAAAGCCCCGCGCAAAATCCGCCAGATCGTGGGGAGTTGCGAGCATGACGGCATAAACCTCGCCGCTGAGCACGAAGGAAACCGGGGACTCCTCGACCAGGCTTTGCGCTTGCCCCTGCCAACTCGCCTTGAGGCCGGGACTGTCATCAGCTATCTGCGATTTTTCTGCCGCCACCGGGTACCTAGCCTTCAGTCATCCCTATTCGTAGAGTGTAGTCCAGCGCTGCGCGCCGCTTCGACGCCCAGCGCCGCCCAATCGACATCACTCTCGCCACGGGCAGCAAGGGCCAGAAAGCGCTCGCGCAGGGCGCCAAAAAAAGGCATGGGCACGGCCAGCTTCTCTGCGGCTTCGCCCACCAGGCGAAGATCCTTTTGCCCCAGGGGCGCGGCAAAGCCGGCGGGGCGTATGGCGCGATCAGCAATGAGCTTGCCGTAATTGCGATGTACGGGGGCGGTGAAGAGGGATCGGGTGAGGAAATCGAGATAGGCATAGCGGTCGACGCCGCCTTTCTCGACCAAGGCCATGGCTTCGCCCATGGATTCGATGGTGGAAGCAATCAGGAAATTGCCACTGAGCTTGACCAGATTGGCGAGCTCCGGCCGCGGCGAAACCCACCAGAGGTCCTGCCCCACCCGCAGGAAGACTGGCCGCAATCTTTCTACGATTTCTTCCTCTCCACCGGCTACCAGAAACAGTTTGCCAGCAGCCGCGGCGTCGGGGCGCCCGAACACCGGCAGGGAAACGAAGTGCTGCCCAGCCGCCGCGTGACGCTCGGCAAGTTCGGCTGCCAGAGCCACGCTGATGGTGCTGCACGACACATGGACCGCGCCTTCGGGCAGGCTTTCCAGCAGGGCCCCTGGTGCCAGCACGACATCACGCAGCGCCTGATCGTCCGCCAGCATGGTAAAGACCAGCTCACGATCTGTCATTGCTCCGGGATGAGCGACGGCCCTGGCACCCTTGGCCAGCAGCGGCTTCGACGCCGCGGAGTTACGGTTGTAGACGACCAGATCCGCCTGCGAATCCAGAAGGCGTTGCGCCATTCCGCTACCCATCCGTCCGAGTCCCAAAAAACCGATTTTCATGCCACCTCCTAAACATTCATACCAGTTGGTTTAAAGCTAGGCCCTCAGCAGCCTGCGGTCAAGAAATCCATAGCCTCCCGTAAGCATCTGCGCCTGGCAGACACTATGCAGTCTGCCACAACCTGTTACACTCCCTATATGAGCAAAATCATGGAACAGTACTCCGCCCTTTCCCAACCCTGGACCTTTACCAAGATGCATGGCCTGGGTAACGACTTTGTCGTGCTCGATGGTGTGCGTCAGTCCTTTTCCTTGCGGCCGGAGGATTGCCGACGGATTGCCGATCGTCACTTTGGCATTGGTTGTGATCAGATTTTATTGGTGGAACCGGCCACCGACCCCGATTGCGATTTTCGCTATCGCATCTTCAACGCCGATGGCAGTGAGGTAAATCAGTGCGGTAACGGTGCGCGCTGCTTTGCCGTTTTCGTGCGGCGCAGTGGTCTGAGCGACAAGAATCCCATCCGGGTGGAGACCCGTGCTGGGCAGATGTCGCTCCACAGCCGGCCGGATGGTCTGGTGGAGGTGGATATGGGAGTGCCGATTCTCGACCCTGCCGCCATCCCTTTTCGCGCTGAAGCCCCTGCCAAGGAGTATGCGTTGCCTTTCCGCGGCCAGGCGTTGCCGATTGCCGCGGTGAGCATGGGCAATCCGCACCTGCTGCTGGCGGTCGACCAATGCGACAGCGCCCCGGTTGCCGACTGGGGCCCGGAGCTGGAGCAGCACCCCGCCTTTCCCGAGCGCTGCAATGTCGGCTTTCTCGAAATTCAGGACCCTGCACACCTGCGCCTGCGTACTTGGGAGCGCGGGGCGGGGGAGACCCTCGCCTGTGGTAGTAACGCCTGTGCGGCGGTGGTGGCGGGCCAGCTCTGGGAGCGGCTAGCCGATACGGTGCAAGTCACCCTTCCCGGGGGTACACTGGAAATTCGCTGGGCGGGTCCTGGTACGCCACTGTATATGGTAGGGCCCGCAGAAGTGGTTTTTGATGGTACCTGGATCCCCGAAGGAGAAAAGACATGAGTCAGCAGCTTCTGGATGCCATTGCCCGCAATCTGCAGGTACCTGCCGGGCAGATCGCTTTTCTGCACAAGCTGGAAGAGAACGAGCTGGAACTGCTCGCGCAATTCATCGCCCAGCTCGAGATCCATGCACGATCCGAGCAGTATAGCGACACCCATTGGGAGGATGACTGAGGGATGCAGGACGAGGCTGCCGCACAGTGCCGCGCCTATCTGCAGGCGCACCCCGAATTTTTGCTGCAGGAACCGGATCTGCTGCAAGAACTGACGCTGCCCCATCTGGGCGTTGGCTCTGCCAGCTCTCTGCTCGAACGCCAGGTGCAGCGCCTGCGCGACGAACGCGATCAGTTGCAGCACTATGTCGATACGCTGCTCCGTCAGGCGCAGCGGCAAACGGAGTTGGGACGGCATCTCGGCCGCCTCGCCGTCGAGCTGTTACTGGCGCAGAGTCCGGGCGCTTGCGTGGCGGCCTTGCGCCGCAGTCTGGAAGAAGATTTCGCCGTGGAGTCCTTTGTGATGCTGACGGGGCCGCAATCCTGCCTGCCCGATGCCATCACCCTGGAGGAAAGTGACTGGCAACGCTTGGCGGATGATCGAGAGGCCCGGGCCGGCGTGCAACTGGAGGAAGGCGAACTGCGCCGGTATTTTCCGGCAGCGGCATCCCTGCCGGCGTCGCTGGCCAGTATCCGCGTATGCGGCGCAGGCTGTAGCGCGCTGATTTTGCTGGCCAGTGCAGACCCCGAACGCTATGGCGCCGACATGGCAACCGACCTGCTCGAGCAAATCTCCCGGCTGTTCTCTGCGGCCCTGCAACGCTGCGCCGGCAGCGATCGTGATGCCTAGCGAAATCGACTTGCAGATCGAGGCGTTTTTACAGAGCGCCCCGACGTGCCTGGCCGCCCGCTCCGTCGTCGCCTACCGCGAGGATTTGCAGTTGTGGCAGGCGTTTTTCACCGCGGAAAAGATCTCTTCCCTGACCGACATCCAGGCCCCTCAGCTTCGTCATTTCCTGCTCCGCGAACACCAGCGAGGGGTGTCGGTGCGCAGTCTGCGCCGCCGCTTTGCTGCCCTGCGCGCCTGGTTCCGCTGGCTGCGCCAGCAGGATCCACAAATTGTAGATCCGAGTCGCGGCCTGCCCATGCCCAAGGGCGAACAGCATTTTCCCGATTGGCTGGGGATCGATGTGGCGCAGAAGCTCCTCGACACCCAGGCAGACGCCGGGAATGACTGGCTGCAATTGCGCGATCAAGCCATCCTCGAACTGCTCTATTCGAGTGCCTTGCGGGTCTCGGAGCTGGTGCAGCTGCAGCGCCACGATCTCCATCTGGAGGCGGGCCTGCTGCGCGTTCTCGGCAAAGGCCAAAAGCAGCGCATCGTGCCCGTGGGTCGCATGGCGCGGGGGGCCCTGCAACGCTATCTGGCGCGGCGACCAGAAAGCACGGAGACAGCCCTTTTTCTCAATCGCCTTGGTCGTCCTCTGGGCGTGCGGGGCGTGCAGTATCTGGTCGACAAGGCCGGACGAGAGCGTCTAGGGCAGCGTTTGCATCCTCACAGTCTGCGCCACAGTGCTGCCAGCCATCTGCTGCAGTCCTCCGGCGATTTGCGTGCCGTCCAGGAATTTCTCGGCCATGCACAGATTGATACCACCGCCATTTATACCCATCTGGATTATCAGCATCTGGCCCAGGTCTACGATCAGGCGCACCCGCACGCCAAGCACAAGGAGCAGTCGCATGAGTGAAGCAACAACCCTGCACGGCACCACCATCCTCTCGGTACGCCGTGGGGAGAACGTGGTGATGGCCGGGGATGGTCAGGTCACTTTTGGCAATACCGTCATGAAGGGCAATGCGCGCAAGGTGCGACGCATCGAGCCGGGGGTGCTGACCGGCTTTGCCGGAGCCACCGCCGACGCGTTTACGCTCTTGGAGCGTTTCGAGGCCAAACTCAAGGCGCATCCGGGACAGCTCGCCAAGGCTGCGGTGGAGCTCGCCAAGGAGTGGCGCACCGACCGGGTATTGCGCCGTTTGGAGGCGATGCTGGCGGTGGCGGATCGCAGTCAGAGCCTGATCATCACCGGGCAAGGCGACGTCCTCGAACCGGAGCATGGCATCATCGCCATTGGCTCGGGCGGCCCCTACGCCCTCGCCGCCGCCCGCGCCCTTCTGGAAAACAGCGATCTGCCCGCCCGCGCGGTTGCCGAGCAGGCCTTGGCGATTGCCGGGGACATCTGCATTTACACCAATCAACAACGTACCGTGGAAGAATTGTCATGAAAATGAGTGAAATGACCCCGCGCGAGATCGTGCAGGAGCTCGACAAATATATCATCGGCCAGGCGGAGGCGAAGCGCGCCGTTGCCGTTGCCCTGCGCAATCGCTGGCGTCGCGCCCAGGTGGATGGTCCGCTGCGGAAGGAAATCACCCCCAAGAACATCCTCATGATTGGCCCTACCGGGGTGGGTAAGACGGAGATCGCGCGGCGACTGGCTCAGCTTGCGAGTGCTCCCTTTCTGAAGGTGGAGGCCACCAAGTTCACCGAGGTGGGCTATGTGGGCAAGGATGTCGAATCGATCATTCGTGACCTGGCGGAGATCGCCGTGAATCTGCTGCGCAGCGAGCGGCAGGCCGCCAATAGCCAGCGCGCCGAGGAGCTGGCGGAGGATCGCCTGCTTGATATCCTCGTTCCTGGACCGCGCGACAGCAGTATCCCGCGGCAGGACGAAGGCACGCGGCAGAAGTTCCGCAAGATGCTGCGCGAAGGACGTCTGGACCAGCAGGAGATCGAGATCGAACTGGCGGCGCCTAAGGCCAGTGTCGAGATCATGACCCCGCCCGGCATGGAGGAAATGAGTGCTCAGCTACGCGATCTGTTCAGCAACATGGCGCCGCAAAAGACGGCCAAGCGCAAGATGCCCATTGCCGAGGCGCGCAAGCTGCTCTGTGAGGAGGAGGCGGCCAAACTGGTCAATGAGGACGAAGTGCGCAGCCTGGCCCTGGAGCGGGTGCAGGAGGATGGCATCGTCTTCATCGACGAAATCGACAAGGTTACCTCGCGGGGCAGTGGGCAAAGCGCGGCAGAGGTCTCCCGCGAGGGAGTGCAACGCGATCTCCTGCCGCTGATCGAAGGGGCGAGCGTCAGCACTCGCTATGGCGTGGTCAAGACCGACCATATCCTGTTCATTGCCTCGGGGGCCTTTCATCTCAGCAAGCCCGCCGACCTGATCCCAGAGCTGCAGGGGCGTCTGCCCATTCGTGTCGAATTGCAGGCGCTGCAGGCAGACGATCTGGAGCGCATTCTGCGCGAGCCGGAAAACGCCCTGATCCGCCAGTACAGCGCCTTGCTGGCGGCGGACGGCGTCACCCTGCAGTTCGAGGACTCCGGCATCCGCCGCATTGCCGAGATTGCCCAGCAGGTGAATGAGCGGGTCGAAAACATCGGTGCCCGCCGCCTGCACACGGTAATGGAACGCCTGCTGGAAGAGATTGCCTTTCAGGCGCCGGACCACGACGGCCAGCCGCTGCGGATCGACGCCGACTATGTCGATGGCCGCCTGAATGACCTGGCTGCCGACGAGGACCTGTCCCGCTACATCCTCTAGGCCTTGTTCCCCGCCTCGGCGTCTGTCAGCCGCAGGAGTTCGAGCTGGCTGTTGAGAATCCGCACATCCTGCTGCTGACGCGCCACCGGGATACCTTCCGCCAGCAAGGACTCCATGACGCCGGCGCGTAGATCCGTCTGCACATTGAACATCAGGTTGCAATCGCGCAGATACACACGCAGATAGACCACGATCCCGTTCGTATTCACGTCGAGAATCAGGGCCGAGGGCGGGATGATGCTGGGATCATCCTGCATGACGTCCGGGTGCCTTTGCGCAACTGCCACCAGGAGTTCCTTGACCCGATCGAGATTGGCGTTATGTTCCACCGTAAAGGGTAACATCAGGCGTACCACGCTATTGGAATGCATCCAGTTGGTGACCTGCCCGGAGATGATCTCGGAATTGGGCACAAAGACTTCGGTGCGGTCAAAGGTGAGGATGAGGGTGTAGCGGATGCTGATGCGCTGGACATAACCCTCGGCGCTGCCGACCTTGATCCAGTCTCCTACCTTGATCGGTCGTTCGAAGATCAAAATAATGCCCGAGACGAAATTGTTGACCATGGTCTGCAGGCCAAAGCCAATACCGACCGATAAGGCGCTGGCAATCAGGGTCAGCTTTTCCAGTGGCACCCCGGCAAGCCCAATGCCAATCAACAGGCTCAGGGTGATGGAGACATATTTGCTCAGGATAACCAAGGAGTAGCGTGCTCCACTGTCCAGAGAAAACATGCCCAGAAAATTGTCGAGTCGTCGGGTACTGAATTCCACCAGACGCAGTAATAGCGCCAGAATGATGATGGCAGCGACGACATGTGCGGGGACGATTCTGACGCCACTGACGGTAAAACCATCCAGAAAATAGTGTCCGATATAGCGCAGACCCTCTTTGGGCATGCCCCAGTTCAGGGCCAGGGCAACGACTCCAGCGCAGAGGATGCTGAGCTGCGCAATCACTCGCAGCAGGTAGAAAGGCAGGGAACCCTTGTGGGGATAATGGCGAAAATAGCTGCGCTGTAGCCACCACAGTAGTCCCACAGCGACGACAATGATGGCACTCGTCCACAGATGCTGAATCAGCAAGGAAGCCCTCCCGTAGATCGTAGAGAAAATGGGGAA
Organism: Acidithiobacillus sp.; assembly: GCA_028697715.1. Classification (GTDB taxonomy): domain Bacteria; phylum Pseudomonadota; class Gammaproteobacteria; order Acidithiobacillales; family Acidithiobacillaceae; genus Igneacidithiobacillus. The sequence goes on from JAQVDS010000019.1 coordinate 21,955, forward strand.
GGGAGCGGAAATTAGGGCTTGATGTAGGCGAACCCCTGCGCCTGCGCCTCGCCCAAAGCGAGGACGCCGACAGGTGCCACTTGGCTCCCTTCTGGGCGGCCTGCGGCATCAAGCTCGTAGGCCGTCAGACTATTCTGACAAAAGAAAAATTCTACCCCTTGGGCGACCAAGGCAGTGGCCTCCCGCCGCCAGAGCCCTTCTGCCCACAGGGGAATGGGGGCAGAACCATTGGCGATCACTCGCAGCCGAACGCCGGCATCAGAGCGCAGTGCATTGCGGAGATTGCCGAGGAGCAAGGGCCATTTGCCCGGCTCATCGATATGAAAGACCAGTGTAGCGACAGGTTTCAAGCTGCGGCGTTCTCTAGCAGCCTCTGCCGCAATTTGTTCATGCTACTCTTTTCCAGTTGCCGCACGCGCTCCGCCGAAACCCCGAGCTCCTCGCCAAGGGATTGCAAGGTCTTGGGTTCCTCACTCAGCCAGCGATTCTCGATGATGTAGCGATCGCGAGGCGGCAACGTGGCCAAGGCGCTGCGCAGCCCACGCTCGCGTGAGCGGTCCCAATCGCTTTCGATGATCTGCTCGACCGAAGACACGCCCTGATCCGCCAACTCGAAGGTACGAGCGTGCCCTTCCTCGTCCTCGCTGCTGTGGTCGAGGGAATAGTCATGCCCCGCCATGCGACCTTCCATCTCTAGCACCTCGCGCTGGCTTACCCCGAGTTCCTCGGCAATGGCCTCGCTCTCACTCAGGTTCATCCAGCCCGTATCGCTGCGACTGGAACGCAGGTTGAAGAAGAGCTTGCGCTGCGCCTTGGTGGTTGCCACCTTGACGATCCGCCAGTTGCGCAGGATGAATTCGTGCATCTCGGCCTTGATCCAGTGTACCGCGAAGGACACCAGGCGCACCCCGTGGTCGGGGTCAAAACGTTTGACCGCCTTCATCAGACCGATGTTGCCTTCCTGAATCAGATCCGCCTCGGGCAGGCCATAGCCACGATAGACGCGGGCGACGCGCACGACAAAACGCAGGTGGCTCAGCACGAGGGCCTTGGCTGCCTCCATATCGTCCCGCTCGCGCAGACGCTGTGCATAGTCCCGCTCTTCTTCGGCGCTCAACAACGGCTGCGCATTGACAAAGCGCAGGTATGCCGCCATGCCGTCTACACTCGCCAAATCTCTGTTCGCGATCGCCAGTTCATTCATTGCCTGTCTCCTGTTTCCGCTCTGAGTATAGACCCGTGCCATGGGCAAAGGTTTACTCCGAACAACTTTTCTCTACATGGGGACGTGCATCCGGGATTTCAAGAGACGGTATTGTTGAGATGTCGGCCCACCGCCACCAAGGAACCCAGCCAGCCCAATGCGGCGCTGATGAGCACCAGGAGAAACCCCTCGCCGACTGTCAGAGCATGCAGGGGAAAGCTCGTGCCGTAGAGGCTCGCCAGATGATTGACGGGCCCCTGCAGGATGGCAAAGGCGATGGCCACGATCAACCAGGCCAGGAATCCGGCGAGTATGCCCTGGATCAGGCCCTGATACAGAAAGGGGCGGCGAATGAAACTCTTGGTTGCCCCGACCAGGGAACTGATCTCGATCTCGTCGCGACGCTGCTCGATATGCAGGCGGATGGTGTTGCCCATCACCAGCACCGCACCCAGGGCCAACAGGATGGCGAGGATGTAGACTGCCCGTGTACCGAGGGCCACGATGGCCTGCAGTCGGGCCACCCATTTCAGGTCCGACTGGGCGCTGCGCACGATAGGCTCGTGGCTCCACTGCTGGACCTGCGCTTCCAGACTGCTGGGGCTTTGCGCCAGAGGGTTCAGTTCGACGATCAGGGAGGCCGGTAGGGGGTTCTCGCCCAGTGTCTGGATGGCTGCGGTCATCCCCGCATAGCGCTGAAAATCCGCCAGGGCGCGATTCTTGTCGACAAAGCGCACGGCCACGACGCCAGGGCTCTGCTGGAGCTGACGACGAAGTTGGGCGACGGCCTGGGGACTGGCATCATCGTGCAGATAGAGCGAAATCTGCGCCTGATTGTGCCAGCTGGCGAGGAGCTGCTGCAGGTTGCTCAGCGCGGTAAACAAGCCGACGGGCAGGGCGAATACGACTGCGAGGGCGATGATGGTGAGTGCCGTGGCGATGGGTTGGCGCAGCAGCGTATCCCGCGCATTGCCAAGGGCCTGCAGGCGTATGTGAAGGCTCATGCTTTCTCCTGCAACTGTCCGTGGGCAAGGTGCAGGGTGCGTACGCCCATGCGGTCCACCTGACCCTGATCGTGGGTTGCCACCAGCACCGTGGTGCCGTGCCGATAAAAATCGCGGAACATGTCCAGGATTTCGCTACTGAGTTCGGGATCGAGATTGCCGGTCGGTTCATCGGCCAGCAGGATCTCCGGGGTGTGCACGATGGCCCGGGCAATACCCACCCGCTGTTGTTCACCGCCCGAGAGGGTCTCGGGAAATTCCCGCCAGTGTTCTCCCAGCCCTACCTTGTCGAGGGCAGCACGCACGCGATGGTCGAGTTGCCGCGCGGACATGCCCGCCACCTGCAAGGTCAGCGCGACATTGGCGTAGACGGTGCGGTCCATGAGCAGCTTGTGGTCCTGAAAGACGACCCCGACGCGCCGTCGATACGCCGGGATGTGGCGGCGACGCAGGGTGGCCAAGTCTACCCCGGCGACGCGCAGGGTGCCGTGGCTCACCGCTTCCAGCCGGGTCAACAGCTTCAGCAGGGTACTCTTGCCCGCGCCGGATGGACCCGTAAGCAAGGCCATTTCGCCCTTGCCCAACTGCAGATTGAGCTCGCGCAGGACGTGACGACGTCCTGGATAGTGCTTGGTGACATTGATGAACTCGATCATGCAGACTCCCGCGCAAACAAGGCATCGACAAAGGCCTCGGCATCGAAGGGACGGAGGTCTTCCACCCCCTCGCCGACGCCGATGAAACGGATAGGAATGGGCAGCGCCTGAGCGATGGCCGCCACCACGCCGCCCTTGGCGGTGCCATCCAGCTTGGTGATGCAAATGCCGGTGAGGCCTACCGCAGCGTGAAACTGTTGGGCCTGCTGCAAGGCATTCTGGCCGGTACCGGCATCCAGCACCAGCCAGATCTGCTGCGGGGCGCCGGGATCCTGCTTGCCAAGAACGCGCTTCACCTTTTTTAACTCTTCCATCAGATGGCCCTGGGTATGCAGGCGCCCGGCCGTATCGGCAATGAGGAGGTCGGCACCGCGCGAGCGGGCCGCGGCAAAGGCATCAAAGATCACCGAGGCGCTATCGGCACCACTGCCTTGGGCAATCACCGGTACTTGCACCCGCGTCCCCCATCCCTGCAACTGCTCCACTGCCGCGGCGCGGAAGGTATCTCCAGCCGCCAGCAGAACCGCAAAGCCCTCCCTTTTCCAGCGCGCGGCCAACTTGCCGATGGTGGTGGTCTTGCCGGCACCGTTGATGCCCACCATCATCAGCACCTGGGTTTGCCCTTGTTTTGGCGCCCAAGGCTCGCAACGGGGCTGTAAGAGATCGAGGAGAGACTGACGGATGGCTTGCTGCAGCGCCGCCGGGTCGCTCAGCTCCTTGCGACGGACCTTTTCGGTGACAGCTTGCATGATGCTGCGGGTGGCAGGCACGCCGACATCAGACTGCAAGAGGATGGCCTCCAGATCCTCCAGAAGCTCGTCATCGATTTCTTTTTTGCCGAGCACGAGGCGTGCAACACCCTCGCTCAGTTGTTCGCGGGAGCGGCTCAGTCCCGCTTTCAGACGGGCAAAGAGGCTTTTCTTGGGTGCCTCTGCAGGCGGTTGCGTGTCGGTTTCCCCTACCGTCGGGGAAGCCGCCCTCTCGATCTCATCGCCTGCGGTCGTGGCGGGAGCCGGCTGCGCCTCGTTCAGCGTAGTCCCGGGCTCCGCGAGGGGCGCTTCCGGCGCCGGCTGGCTTTCTTCTGGGGGCTCGGCGGCAGGAACCGGGCTGGTCGGAGTGTCGGGTACGGAAGGTAGCGGCTCTTGGCTTGGCTCCGCGGGTTCGGGAACCGATGGCGTTTCCTCTGCGGGGGTGCTTTTGTTACGCTTGAACCAAGAAAAAACCATGATCTGTGGGCCAACCTCATTGTCGCTGTCGGCCCGCATTATCTCGCGAAGGACGAACTCGAACAATCTCTTGGAGACGCGATGTCGGTTGCCATCATTGCCGGGAAGTTGCGCGGCAAGAAATTACAGACGGCCAGCGGTGCCAGTATCCGGCCTACACCAGGCGTAGTGCGCGAGCGTCTGTTCAACTGGCTGGCGACGGAAAATGCGGGTGCCCGGGTGCTCGACCTCTTTGCTGGGACCGGCGCTTTGGGGCTGGAGGCCTGGTCGCGAGGTGCCGAACGGGTGGACTTTGTCGAGAGTGCGGCCGCGCACCGACGAATTCTGGAGAAAAACCTTGCCAGTTGTGACCCCGACGCAAAGCTCCGCCTGCTCGGCCACGATGCGCTCAGCATCCTACCCCGGCTGGCACGGCAGTACGATCTGGTGCTTGCCGATCCGCCCTTTGCGGCGGGCTGGCCGGAGCGCCTGCGGCCCCTCCTGCTGGGCGAAAACAGCCCGGTACATGCGGGAGGGTGGCTATATCTGGAGGCCAATGCTGTGGAGCTCTGGCGGGAAAGCGAACTACCCGCCGGCTGGGAGTGGTATCGCAGCGGTCGTTGCGGCGCCAGCCACTATGTGCTGCTGCACTTGCAGGAGGGGGAAGCATGAGCCAGAACGAGAGTCCGCGCCGTATCGTTTATCCTGGCACCTTCGATCCGATCACTCTCGGACATGAGGACTTGGTGCGTCGTGCTACCGGCCTTTTTGATGAGGTAGTCGTCGCCGTCGCCGCCGAGACACCCAAACGGACCATTTTTCCTCTGGACGAGCGGGTAGCGTTGGCCGAGGCCTGCTTGGCGGGAATCCCGGGGGTGCGGGTCCGGCCATTTCAGGGGCTCCTCCTGCATCTGCTGCAGGCTGAGGGGGTACGGGTCATTCTCCGTGGACTGCGCGCGGTTTCCGATTTTGAGCATGAGTTTCAGCTGGCATCGATTCAGCGACGCATGGATCTGCGTGTGGAGACCTTGTTTCTCATGACTTCGGACGCCCACACTTTCCTGTCGTCGAGTCTGGTGCGCGAAATCAGTCGTCTGGGCGGTGACGTGAGCGCCTTTGTGCAGCCCGTCGTTGCCGATGCCCTGCGTCGGCGCTTTGCCCCGCAAGGCTAGGAAAGCGTAGAATCAGTCCAGTTTCTTCTTGGGGTGCTTTTCCATGTCGTTGCACATTCTTGACAACTGCATCAATTGTGACGTTTGCGAACCCGAATGTCCCAACGGTGCCATTCACATGGGGCCGCAGATCTATGTCATTGAGCCAGGGCTTTGTACCCAGTGTGTGGGTCACTACGATACCCCGCAGTGCCAGGAGGTTTGTCCGGTAGACTGCATCGAGCTCGATCCCGCCAACCCGGAATCGGCAGAGGCCTTGCAGGAAAAATTCCTGCTCCTGACCGGCCAGATCTGATCTTTGCGGCAGCGACGCTGCCTGAATCAGATGGCTTTCGCGTCCAGGGCGTTCTGTACCAAATTGCTGACTCTTTCCAGTTCCTGAACTTGCTGCTGCGTGTTGCTGCGCTGTGTCTGCAAGTGTTCTACCCGACCGTCGATGCTATCCATGGCCAGTGAGATGCGCTCCAGTGCCTCGAGCTCTTCGGCCGCTTTGCGATGGTAGCTTTCCAGGTACTGATTCATGACGGCCATGACCTCGTCCACCCAGTTCTGCGCGTCGCGGCGCGTGTCGACGATATAGTCACGCACCTTGCCAGCCACCGTGAGAAACGCCTTGCGAACGACGGAGCTTTGCGTGTTCACCGCAATTTCCAGCATCATGCCGAAACGTTCGTAACTCTCTGCCATGGCCAATAGCTCGGCGCGACGGGGAAGTATGGCATAGGGGATGGTGGCCAAGGCCGGTAAGGAATAGCGTTGCTGCAACGCGGCGTACTCCTTGGTGATTTCACCATTGACCCTTTCCGCACCAGCCAGCGCCAGGTCGAATTGCCGGGTGGCCTCGGCGAAAAAGTTGCGAAAGCGATCGACGATACCCGCCGTGGTCCAGGCGGAAAGCATCTCGCCCTTGGCATTGCTGATGATCAAGTCAAAGGTGGCGGTGGAGAGCGGGGCGAACAAATGTTCCTGGACAGATTCCTGAAAGGCCAGCTTCCGTCCCTCGAAGGTGCTTCGGTCTTGCTCGAAATGCGCCAGACGCTGTTGATGCTGGCGAACCAGTTTCGGTACTTTTTCGCCGGTGCGGTCCTTGAGCTCTTGCAGGCCCTGGATTTGCGTGACCAGATGCCGGTCCTGCTCGGCCAGCTGTGCTTTTTGCTCGGTCAGGATGCGCTTTGCTAGAGTCCTGCTCTTCTGCTCCAGGGCTGCGCGGTGGCCCGGGATGATCAATTCGGCGATGGCTTTTTCCAGCTCCAGAATGCCGCTGCGCTGCAATACTTCCTCATTGCCGCGGATGCGAGCCAGAAGCGCCTTCTGGCCGCTGATGGGGATCACCTGCGCACGGGTAATTCCCAAACGCTCCGCCGTGCGCTGTGCCTGGGCCTCGATTTCTTCCTCGATTTCGAAGGGATCACGCAGCTCATCCCAGAGGGTGTCGACCTTGTTCAAGAGGACGAGTTGGTGTTGATTCCGGTTGCGTTTGAGGTATTGCTCCCAAATGGTCAGGTCACTTTGCGTAACCCCTGTATCGATCCCGAGAATGAAGAGCAGGGCATCGGCATTGGCGAGCATGCTGAAGGTCAGTTCGGGTTCCGCGCCGATGGCGTTCAAACCGGGCGTATCGAGCACGGTCAGGCCGGCGTCGAGGATCGGATGGGGCAGAAAGAGCATGGAGTGCCGCCAGCGCGGAATCAGGACCTTGCCCAGCCCGCAGGAGGGACAGACGCTGCTCTCCTGACCCTTGGCCACGCGGTTGAGGGGTGGACAGAGTCCCAGGCGCCTGGCTTCTTCGATTGCGACACAAATGGTCTCGGTCAAGACCTTCAAACGCTGGCCCTGGTTGCCGCCTTCCTCACAACTGAGCCGTACCCACGCGCTGCCCGCCCGTTTGAGCTTTTCGATGCTGACATCCATGCTGCGGCTGGCGATGGGCAAGAGCTGCAGTCCCGCGCGGCCTTGTGGGGCACCGCGGATTTCTACTGGGCACATGGTGGTCTGGCCGGTGCTGGAGGGCAGGAAACGCTGGCCGAGATCGGCAAACAATAGGGCGTTGATCAGTTCGGTCTTACCACGGGAAAACTCACCCACCACCGCCAGGCGTAGATTGTCCTGTTCGACCTCGAAGGCGAGGTTTTCAAGCTGAAGAATGCTCCCCCCGGGAAGCAACCCGAGATCGCCGGTGAGCTCGGCCAGTTGATGCAGCGATTGTGCTACCTCCTCTCGCCACAGCCGAAAGGATCGCAAGCCTTGCAGAATCGGCGAATCATTCAATGAATTTGGCATGTCGCTCCCGTTCGCTGCCTCTAGCGCTGGCAATGTCCACAGTAAAATGACGAGCGGCCCCCGATACGCGCGGCGCGCAGAGCTTTGCCGCAGCGGATACAGGGTTCCTCCTCGCGTCCGTACACGGCCAGAGATAGTCGAAAATAGCCCTTTCTGCCATCGGGGCGGGTAAAGTCGCGCAGGGTGGTGCCGCCGGCGGTGATAGCCTCCTGTAGGATCTCCACGATTGCCTGATGCAAGCGGCGAAAGCGGGGCAGAGCGATGCGCCCGGCCGCCCGGCGGGGATCGATCCCGGCACGGAACAGCGACTCGTTGGCGTAGATATTGCCCACGCCGACCACAACGTGGGCATCCATGAGGAAGCTCTTGATGGGCTGCTGATGCCCGCGACTGCGAGCAAAGAGATAATCTGCATCAAATTCGCTGCCCAAGGGTTCCGGCCCGAGGCCCTGTAACAGCGGATCGCTGGCCCAGTCCTCGCCCCAGAGGAACAGACCGAAGCGTCGGGGGTCATGAAAACGCAGGCAATTGCCGTCCTCCAGAAGCAGATCGACATGGTCATGTCGCTGCGCGACGGTATCTTGTGGCACGACGCGCAAATGCCCGGACATGCCCAGGTGCAGCAGGAGTTGGCCCTGATCGAGATCGGCCAGTAGGTATTTCCCGCGACGGCGCAGACGGGCGATCCTTTGTCCCTGTAAGCGGGCGGCGAGATCGTCATTGACAGGGCGCCGCAGACGCGCTTCACGCACAGTGACCGCCGCGATGCGCCGATCCACGAGATGCGGCTCGATGCCGCGCCGCGTGACCTCCACTTCGGGCAATTCAGGCATATAGAGTACTCCAGAAGGCGCTGCTCACCCGCTCGCGACCGGCCAGATCCCGATGCGTCTCCACTCCCTCCCAGCCATACGCGCGCAAGAGTTGGCGTAGCGCCGGCCCTTGCTCGTGGCCGTGCTCGAAAGCGATCTGGGTCTGGGGCTCCAGGTGGGCGGGGAGTCCGGCGAGAATGGCTTGGTAGGCCTCCAGTCCGGTCTCTCCGGCCACCAGGGCGCTGATGGGCTCTGCGCCGAGCTCGGCCAGATGGGGATCATCAGTCGCCAGATAGGGCGGGTTGCTCAACACGAGTGAAAAGTGCTGTCCTGCCGGTAACGCCTGACACCAGTCTCCGGCACACCAATGCACCGACAGCCCCAGGGCCGCCCCATTCTGGCGGGCGACGGCCAGGGCGTCCTCGCACCGGTCCACGGCCCAGTACTCCAGATCCGGTCGCGCCCGAGCCAGGGCGAGGATGATGGCGCCGCTACCGGTACCGAGATCGAGCACTGACCCCTTCTCGGGCAGATGCTCCAGGGCCCAACGTACCAGGGTTTCTGTATCTGGGCGGGGAATGAGGACGTGGGGATCGACGCGCAGATCGAGGTCCATGAACGACCAGTGGCCAAGGCAATAGGGTAGAGGCTCGCCAACCATGCGGCGGGCAAGCAGCGCCAACAAGTGGCTACGGCGCGTTTCTCCTAGAGGCGCCTGGGGATGGCTCCAGAGTTCGGTGCCGCTGTCCAGGATCTCCTCCAGAAGCCAGCGGGCCTCTTGCGCCGGCGCATCGCTACGCGCCGCAAGTTGGGTGCCGAGCCAGGCAAGCCAGTGCCGCAGAGAATCTTCGGCGGCGGGTACCTCAGGCATCATCACCTAGATTTTGCAGAAGATCGGCCTGATGTTCACGCAGGAGTGCCTCATAGAGAGGGTCCAGATCCCCGGCGATGATTGCCTCCAGGCGATACAGGGTCAGATTGATGCGATGGTCCGTTACGCGGCCCTGGGGAAAATTGTAGGTACGGATGCGTTCCGAGCGGTCACCCGAGCCGACCAGGGAGCGCCGTGTCGCGGCAGTGGCGCTTTGTTTCTTTTCCTGCGCCATTTCCATCAGGCGGGCCTGCAACAGGGCCATGGCCTTGGCGCGATTTTTGTGTTGCGAACGGTCTGCCTTGCATGCGACCACGAGCCCCGTGGGCAGATGGGTGATGCGCACCGCCGAATCGGTCTTATTGACATGTTGGCCGCCGGCGCCACTGGCGCGGAAGGTGTCGATGCGCAGGTCACTGCTCTGTATCTCTATTCCTTCGATCTCGTCCACCTCCGGCAGAACGGCCACGGTGCAGGCCGAGGTATGAATGCGCCCCTGCGCCTCGGTATCCGGCACCCGCTGTACACGGTGCCCGCCGGATTCGAACTTGAAGCGGGAATAGGCGCCCCGCCCGGAGATTTCCAGTACCACCTCGCGGTAGCCGCCGCGCTCGGACTCCGAGGCGGAAAGGATGGTGACGCCGAAACCCTTGGTCTGGGCATAGCGGGTATACATACGCGCCAAATCACCGGCAAACAGCGCTGCCTCCTCGCCACCGGTGCCGGCACGGATCTCCAGAAAGACGTTGCGTTCGTCCTGCGGATCCTTGGGGAGCAGGCGCAGGCGCAGCTCCGCCTCGAGTTCGGCAAGTTCGCTCTCCGCCGCGGCCAGTTCTTCGCTCGCCAGGCCGCGCAGTTCGACATCGCTCTCTTCGCGCAGGATGCGCAGGGCATCGTCACGTGCTGCCTGCCGGCGTTCCTGTTGCGCGAGCAGGTCACGCAACGGTTGCAGTTCGCCCAGCTCACGGGACAAGGCTTGATATTGCTGCGGGTCCTGTAAAACTTCGGGGCTTGCAAGACGATGTTCGAGTTCTTCGGCACGCAGGCTCAACTGCTCGAGCTGGCCCGCCAAACGGGGGCTAAGACTCATCCTTCTGCGTCGCTGAGATGAAAGAGGATGTCGAGAGAGGCGACCAGGGCCTCGCTGGTGGCTTCCTGGCAGGGCTGGCGTAAGGTCGAGATGGGGTCGTGCAGGACCTTGTTCATGAGCGCCTTCGAGAAGGCGTCCAGCACTGCCTCGGGGTCCTGCCCATGCTGCAGATAGTGTCGGAAACGCTGTAACTCCACCTGCCGCGCCTGCTCGACGTGCTCCCGCAAGCGACGAATGGCGGGCACCACTTCCAGGCTGTCGCGCCATTGCTGAAACCCATCGGCCTCTTGGGCAATGATCTGCTCCGCCTCGGTCGCCGCTTCGCGCCGCGCCTGCATGCCGGCCTGGGCGATGTCGTTGAGGTCGTCGATGGTATACAGATAGCAGCCGTCGAGCTCGTCAATGGCAGGGTCGAGGTCACGCGGCACGGCCAGATCGAGAAAGAGTAGACTGCCACGCTCGTGTGGCAACCCGGGCTGAACGTCAGCGGAGTGCAGGATCACTTGGGGGCTCGCGGTACAGCTCAGAACCAGATCGACTTTGGGAAGCAGGGCCGCCGCATCTTCCAGGGGATGCGCCTGCCCATCCAGGCGATTGGCGAGCAGGCGAGCGCGCTCGGGACTGCGGTTGGCGACGTGAAATCCATCCAGGTCATGCTCGCGCAGGTGCGTGGCGACCAGTTCGATGGTCTCGCCCGCACCGATGAGCAGCACCCGCTTGCCCTGCAGGGAACCCAGCAACTGCCGCGCCAGGGTCACTGCCGCATAGGCCACGCTCACCGGCGCTGCACCAATGGCGGTTTCCGTGCGCACCTGTTTGGCGACACGGAAGGCCCAGTGCAGCAGACGGTTGAGGACGGGCCCGGTACTGTCGCTGTCCGCTGCGATCTGGTAGGCGTCTTTCACCTGGCCCAAAATCTGCGGTTCGCCGATGATCATGGAATCGAGGCCACAAACCACGCGAAACAGATGCTGTACGGCTGCCGCGTCATGAAAGCTGAAGCTGTTGCCGGTCAAGAGATCGGCGTCGATACCGTGAAAGTCGGCCAGCCAATGCTGCAGATGACTTTCTCTGGGGCCCGACCCGCCGTAGGTGTAGATTTCGGTGCGGTTGCAGGTGGAAACGATCAGGGCTTCCCTGGCCAGATTTTGGGCCAGTAGATCCCGGTGGGCCGCTGCCAGTTGCTCCGGCGCAAATGCGACTTTTTCGCGAACCTCGATGGGTGCGCTGTGATGACTCAAACCGTAGCAAAAAATGGTGGTACCATCCGTAACATTGGGACCTGATAATACCCGCGCATTGTCCGCAAGGCGTGTCCGGATTGCAAGCCGCTGGGGCTGGCGCTATTGTCGGCGCATCGCGGTGGGCAGGGAATGGTATGGGCAGGAAGATGCAGTGGCGTTGGCTGGCCTTGATAGTATTTGGGTTGTCTCCCTGGGCCGGGGCGAGCGTCCAGTTGACGGGGGAGAGTCTGTACTACCTCCTCAGTGCAGAGTTTGCCACCCAACAACAGGATCCCGCAGTCGCCATCCCGGCCTGGCAGCACAGCGTTGACCAACTCCCCACGGCGCCCATATTGGCGGCGGCAGCCAAGGCCGCAGCGCAGCTTGGAGATCTGCCCAAGGCACTGCTTTGGGCCAAGAGATGGCATGAATTGGCACCCGAGGACAGCGAGTCCGCGCGCTTTGAAGCCGGTCTGCTCCTTGCCGATGGTCAGGAGCCGGCGGCCCTGGAACTGCTGCAGGCGACGCTGGCGCGTTTTCCCGATGAGGAGCGGGTGAGTAGCCAACTGGCCGAATTGCTGGCACAGCATGGCCGTTTTGGTGATGCAGAACGACTGCTCCACACGGTCATCCAGAATCATCCCCATTCTGCTGCCGCGCAGCTCGCCCTGGGTCGCCTTGCCTTGCTGCAGAAGCAGCCGAAACGCGCAGCCGAGGCCTTTGCTGCGGCACTGCGACTGCGCCCGGACTGGGAAGAGGCGGCGGTATTGCAGGCCGAAAGTCTACGCCAACAGGGGAACTCCCTGGCGGCGTTGCAGATGCTGCAGGGCTTCTGTGCCGCACATCCGAGCGCCGTGCAGGCGCGTAGCTATCTGGCCACGCTCTACCTCAGTCTCGGTGGACAAACACAAGCCTATCGGGTATTGCAGCAGATCAGCCTGTTGCAGCCGGATCAACCCAAGGTCTGGAACCAGTTGCTACCCCTGGCCATTGCCGAAAGGGACTGGCCGGGGGCCCAGCAGGCGCTGGAGCATTTCCGCGAGCTGGCTCCGCACTCGCCACTGGTTCCCTACTACCAAGGGCGTATCGCGGAAGGTCAAAAGGCATGGTCGAAGGCGCGGGAGGCGTATGCCAAGCTGGCTGGTACGCCTTTGGCAGATGAGGCGCAGTTGCGCATCGCCCAGACCTATTATGCGCAAGGGCAAAAGAGCAAGGCGCTGGCGGAGCTGCAGAAACTGCAGGCACGACACCCGAACGATGCGCAGATTCCTCTCCTGCGTGCGCAATTACTGCAGGAAGAGGGCGATTATGCCGCTGCCGCGCAGCTGCTCGATCAGGCCCTGGAGCACCACCCCCGCGATGCCGCCCTGTGGTATGCCCGTGGCGCCATCGCCGAATTGCAAAAGGACTATGCCGGCATGGAAAAGGCCATGCGCATCGTCATCGAGCTGCGCCCAGATGATGCGCAAGCCTATAACTTCATCGGTTACAGCCTGCTCGAACGACGCCAGCAACTGGCGCAGGCCGGGGCGTATCTCGAAAAGGCCATCCAGCTGGCCCCCGAAGACGCCAACATCCAGGATAGCATGGGCTGGTATTACCACCTGCAGGGTGATCAAAAGAAGGCTCTGGTCTACCTGCAAAAAGCCCATGCCCAGCTGGGCGACGAGCCGGAAGTACTCGATCATCTGGGTCGGGTCCTCTGGCAGCTGGGGCGTCAGCAGGAGGCGCGTGCCCTGTGGCAGCGTGGCCTCGAAAAGCATCCCGACAGTAAGGAGTTACAGGAGGCCCTGTTGCACCCATGAAAGGTCTGATGCGGCAGAACTGGCGGGCCTTGGCCATTCCCGCCCTGCTTTTGCTCGGCGCCTGCGCCCAGCTACCCGCCCCGACGGGGCGGGCGCAGCTCGTCCTGCCGGCGCAGCAGCGGGCGCAGGTTCTCGCCTCGGTACCGCGCTGGACGGCTACGGGCCAGGCCTCCCTGCGCAGCCCGCGTGAGAGCCAGAGTTTTGGCTTTGTCTGGCGGCAGCAGGCAAGCGGCGAGCAGCTCCGTATTCTGGGGCCCCTGGGCAACACGGTCGCCGAATTACGCGATGACGGTACGCAGGCCGAGCTGCTGGAAGCCAGTGGTAAGCGCCTGACGGCGAGTACCATGAGCGTCTTGCTCGAACGGCTACTCGGGGTTGCATTGCCCGTTGCGGAACTCCCCCAGTGGCTGCTCGGCATTCCGCCAGCCGGGCAAGTGGATGCCTACGATGCCGCCGGGCTGCCGCAGCGTGCGCGCTGGGGCAGCTGGCAATTGCAATATCTGCGCTTTGACGCTGTGGGAGGCTTGCAGATGCCGGCCCTTCTGCAGGCCTCCGGGCCAGATGACCTGCAGTTGCGCATCGCGGTCAGCAACTGGCAACTGGGGCAATGATGTACGAGCAATGGTATCCGGCGCCGGCCAAACTGAATCTGATGTTGCGGGTCATCGGTCAGCGCGACGATGGCTATCACCTTCTGCAAAGCGTCTTTCAGTTTCTGGACCTGCGCGACGATCTGCACTTTGCCTCGGCGCCATCCGGCGTGTTTCGCTCCTTTGGCGGGCCTGCAGGCCTGGCGCCGGAAAAGGAACTGACTCTGCGCGCTGCGCGCCTCCTCGCCGAGCGCTGCGGCGTGCGCGAAGGCGTGGAGATTACCCTGCGCAAGCACTTGCCCGAGGGAGGCGGCGTGGGCGGAGGTTCGTCTGATGCCGCCACTACCCTGCTGGTGCTCAACCATCTCTGGAACTGCGCCCTGTCACGGGCGGAATTGATCTCTCTGGGTGCTACCCTCGGTGCCGATGTACCCATTTTCCTCTTTGGCCGCAGCGCCTGGGCGGAAGGCATCGGCGAGATCCTGCAGCCCATGCCGCCGATCCCGGAGCTCCCGTATCTGCTCGTGCACCCCGGCGTATCCGTCGCCACCGCGGAAATTTTCCGCGCCCCCGAATTGACACGCCAACACCCGCCCAGCACAATATCGGCGTTTTTGGGGGGAGAGCAGGAGAACACCCTGGAGCCCCTGGTCCGGAGTCGCTACCCTGTCATTGCCGAGTGCATCGATTGGCTGCGTGCCCAGGGCCTGCGGAATGCAAGATTGACGGGCAGCGGTGCCTGCTGTTTTGCCGAAGTTCCGGAAGAGACGGCGAATGGCGTCCTTCTCGACCGTCTGCCAGCGTCGTGGCGTGGGTGGTTGGTGAGAGGATGTAACCGCCACCCGCTTCTCGAACTTCTCCCGGAAATCCCTGCTGGGGCGTAGCCAAGCGGTAAGGCACCGGATTTTGATTCCGGCATTCCCAGGTTCGAATCCTGGCGCCCCAGCCATTTTATTTTTGCGGACAGTGCAGAGGTATCCATCCTTTCATGTCTCACGGTAGCCTGATGGTATTCAGCGGGAACGCCAATCCCGCCCTGGCAGCACAGATCGTCAAATTTCTCCAGATCCCCCTGGGGCGGGCGGAGGTCAGCCGCTTCAGTGACGGCGAGGTCTTCGTCGAGATTCTGGAAAATGTCCGCGGTCACGACGTTTTCGTTTTGCAACCCACCTGTGCCCCGACCAACGATCATCTCATGGAACTGTTGGCCATGATCGACGCCCTCAAGCGCGCCTCGGCCAATCGCATTACTGCCGTCATGCCGTACTTTGGCTATGCGCGGCAGGATCGCAAATCCCGTGCCCGCACAGCGATCACCGCCAAACTCGTCGCCGATCTGGTAACCACCGCCGGCGCGCACCGCGTCCTGACCATGGACCTGCATGCGGACCAGATCCAGGGCTTTTTCGACGTTCCGGTAGACAACATCTACGCCTCCCCCATTCTGCTCGGCGACATCTGGCGGCAGAATCCGGAAAATCTCATGGTGGTATCCCCCGACGTTGGTGGTGTGGTGCGCGCCCGTGCCATCGCCAAGCGTCTGGAAGTCGATCTCGCCATCATCGACAAACGCCGGCCGCGTCCCAACGAATCGGTGGTCATGAACATCATCGGTGAAGTGGATGAGCGCAGTTGTGTGTTGGTGGATGACATGGTCGATACCGCCAATACCCTTTGCGAGGCAGCCCATGCCCTGAAGACGCGGGGGGCACTGCGCGTGAGCGCCTACTGCACTCACCCGGTGCTATCCGGCAAGGCGATCGAGCGCATCAGCGGCTCCGACCTCGACGAACTGGTGGTGACCGATACCATCCCCCTGAGCAGCGAGGCGCGCGCCTGTGACAAGATTCGCGTGCTCTCGGTCGCTGAACTCTTTGCCGAAACCATCCGCCGGATTGCCGAGGAAGACTCCGTCAGTTCCCTGTTCATGGACTGATTTTCAGGAGTACGGAGCGGCCTGACCGTCGAGGGTTTTGTGATTGGGGAGTTGCGGGGCGGGCGTTGCGGCGTTTCCTTCGATGACAGTCAACGGATGTGGGTCGGGCCGGTCAACATCGTTCACCAACCAAGTATGCAGAAAAAAGTACGCGACCACCGCTAAGAGAAGGACCAGCGTACTCCAAACCCAGGCGTAAGCGCTGGCATTATTGCCCTCTTTCGTCATTCTTGCTCCTAAAAAATTTTCATCAATGCGCGCACGAAACTCTGCTCTTGTTCCTGTCGTGGCGTCTGGGCTGCGGGAGGCAGATAGCCCGCCAAAAAGTATCCCAGCTTGCTAGGGCTGCCATCTGTCCCAGGATCGGCCAGGGTGCCAGTCTGCGGATCGTAGCGCGCGGTGACGACGTCGGGCGGTCGGAAAAAGCCGGTATCCGGCATGCCCTGTAGAGCCGTCCCCATATAGCGTATCCAGATCGGCAGGGCCTCGCGGGCCCCCGCCGCCCAGGTCCCCATGCTATGGTTATCGTCGTAGCCCACCCATACCGAGGTCGTGATATCCGGATTGAAGCCATTGAACCAGGCGTTTTCTTCGGCATTGGTGGTGCCGGTTTTTCCGGCGAGGTCATGGCGATGCAGGATCTGCGCGGCGACCCCCGTCCCGACCCGGATCACCCTCTCCATCATCCGCGTCATCAGATAGGCCACCCCCGGGGGGATGACCGTCTGCCGGGCGGGTGGCTGATAGGCCAAGGGGCAGTGCAGAAGCGCCACGTCGGTGCCGTTGGCGGTGACCACCTTGCGAATGAGATAGGGATGGGGCAGAAAGCCGCCACTGGAGAAGGTGGCATAGGCGCGCGCCATTTGTAGGGGCGTGAAATCGCCGGCGCCGAGCACCATGGACGGGGTTGCTGGTACCTGTTTGGCGGGAAAGCCAAAGCGCTGCACGTAGGTTTTCGCATAAGGAATGCCCACATCCATGAGCAGGCGCACGCTCGGCACATTGTGGGAATCTGCCAGATCCTCCCAAATGGGGAAGGGGGTATTGGAAAAGGTGCGACTGTAGTTGGTGGGCGCGTAGATCTGTCCATCTGCCAGATGGATGATCAGGGGCGTGTCAGCAATCAACGAAACTGGGGTGTAGTAGCCCTTGTGACCACTGGCCAGCAGCGTTGGCGCGTCGATGGCCGAGGAATAGACAAAGGGCTTGAAGCCCGATCCCGGTTGTCGGTAAGAATACAGGGCGCGATCAAAATGACTGAGTTCGTAGCTGAAGCCGCCGACCAGGGCAAGGATGGCGCCGCTGTGACTATTCAGCGAAACCAGGGCGCCCTGGACGTGGGGGATCTGCGCCAACTGCCAGCCAGGGTGCGGAACATCGTGCCAGACCTTGGTACCCCAGACAGGATTGCCGGTGCCTTCCGTCGCTGCGGCGACATAGTGCCGCACCCAGATGAGATCGCCAGCTGCCAGTACCTGATTCACGCTCGTCGGGCGCTGGCCGTTGGGGCGTAGCCGGGCCCAGGCCACGTCTGGAAGACGCAGGTCGGCCTGCCGTTCTCCTTCGATGTCAATTCGCGCTCTCTGCGCATCGACATTTTCCACCACCGCCCAGCGCAGGTTGGCCGGGTCGAAGTCCGGTAACATGGGCGGACGCTGTCCATGCAGAGCGGCCTGGAGCATCTCTCCGCGCAGTTGCGCAATCGGGCCACGCCAAGCCTTCGGGTCCATACTATCGAGGCCCATGGCGTAATTTTCCAGGCCAATTGCCACATCTTGGTTGGCTGCCCGCTGATCGCGCGGATCGATACTGGTATAGACCCGCAGGCCGCTACGATAGGTAAAGTCGGGGCCAAAATGCTTTTCCAGCCAGCTACGGATCCAGTCGGTGGCGTAGGGAGCCAGATTGCTTGCCGGGGCGTGGTAGCGGGCGCGAATTGGCTCGGCCATGGCGCGTTGCGCAGCAGCCTCGCTGATGAACCCCAGTTTTGCCATGCGTCGCAGTACATAATCGCGCCGGGTCTTGGCCGAGGCCGGCGAAGCGATGGGGTTGAACACCGACGGGGCAGCCGGCAAGCCTGCCAGAGTCGCCATCTCGCCCAAACTCAGTTGCGAGACCGTCTTGCCGTAATAGGTTTCGGCGGCGGCCTGCACTCCGTAGGCGCCTTCGCCCAGATAAATCTTGTTGACGTAGAGATCGAGGATCTGCGCGCGATCGAGATGTTGCGCCAGTTTATAGGCGAGCAGGATCTCTGCCACCTTGCGGGTGATGGTCTTTTTGGGGGTCAGATAAAAATTGCGGGCAACCTGCTCGGTGATCGTGCTGGCCCCCTGCACTGGTCCCCAATGAATGAGGTCCACCCAGGCAGCGCGAACGATGCCGGGAAAACTGACCGGATAATACAGCGGGTTGTGGCTGTAGAACTTGGAATTTTCGGCGGCGATGAAGGCATCTTGCAGGCGCTTCGGAACCTGACGGATGGGCAGGGCGTAGCGCAACTGCGGACCGATGACCTGCAGGAGCTTACCGTTGCCGGCATAGATTCGTAGCGGCTCGGCCGGATGCCAATGTTCCAGTGCTTGTACCGGAGGAAGTTCCTGGTAGATACGATAGGTCCAGAAAGCAACGGCAACAGCGGCGTTCACCAATACGAAGAGAACGACAAAGACCAGCCAGAACCGCCAGCTGCGCTGGCGGAAGAAGGTAGTCGCAGTCATCGTTCAGGCCTCGCGGGAGCGCGATCGTACGCCGCTCACAATGCACCCTGCGCGCGATGCCAGAGACGGCCGAACCAGCCGGCCTTGGCCACCGCATTTTTCGCCAGAACCGGCTCCGACTTCAGGACTTTGCCCTGCCAGAGGATGTCGAGGGTGCCCACGTTGCTGTTGGCCTTGATCGGGGCCTGCAGGTTGCTGGCGGCGACGAAGCGGCTTTCCACCTTACCTTGACTGGGCCGGGGAATGGCCACGTTGATCGCTTTGGGGGTGATGATCGAGAGAGTCTCCGGGCTCCAGCCGATCCGCTTGATTTGTGCCACCATCGCGCCGGCCGGGTAGACCTGCTGTTGCTGCCAGCCATGAAAACCGTAGTGGAGCATGGCGGCGGCATCGGTACCGGCGACGGCACGGGAGCTGGCGCCCAGGATGACCGCTACTAGGCCCCGGCCATCCTGGCTGGCGCTGACGGCCAGATCCCAGTTGTTGGCGGAGGCCAAGCCGACTCCCAGACCAGTGATACCGTGCTGCCCTGCCAGCGGGTTGTAGTTGTACTGGGTGATGTGGTTGTAGCGGTAACTTGCCTGCCCTGCGACCTTCTCTATCTGCGGGAATTTCACCACCAGGGCGCGTGCCAAGCGGGCGATGTCGAGCGCCGTACTGCGCTGTCCGGGCGTCGGCATGCCATCGGGATTGACGAAATGGGTTTGGGTCAGCCCCATGCTGGCGGCTTCGCGGTTCATCAGGTCGACAAAACCGGCAACACTACCTGCCACTGATTGGGCGATGGCAATGGCGGCGTCATTACCCCCGTCGATCAGCAGGCCATGAGTAAGCTGGTCGACGGTAACCGGCAGCCCGGGCTGGATGAACATGCGCGAGCCAGGGGCATGCCAGGCATCGACGCTTACCGAGACCTGCTGGTCGGATTGCAACATCTTCTGCGCTTCTGCCTGGTAGAGCAGATAGGCCGTCATTAGTTTTACCAGGCCCGAGGGGTCATAGCTCGCTTGCCCATTTTGGTCGAGCAGGACTTGATCGGTATTCACGTCGATCAGCACCGCCGCCTTGACGCCAGAAATCTGTGGCGCCGGCATGGGGGGTGCGGCGGGCAGGGTGGGGGTGGGTACGACGGCATAGGCAGTGCTGGAGACCAGCAAAACAGCAAAAAACGCGGCGGTTTTCTTCATAGGGGCGGCAGAACTCTTCAGGAAAGATTTCCCTTTGGAAAAACTGCCGCCGGGAAAAGTTCCCGCCGCCTAGCTGCGACTGGCGCGGTAGCGCTCGATCAGTGCCTGGGTAGAGCTGTCGTGGGGATGATGGGTTTTGCCCTGTAGGTCCGATTCGACGCGCGTGGCCAAGACCTTACCGAGCTCTACCCCCCACTGGTCAAAGGAGTCGATGCCCCAGATCACCCCTTGGGTGAAGACGCTGTGTTCGTAGAGGGCGACCAGGGCACCCAGAGAAAACGGTGTGAGGGCATCGACGAGGAGCAGATTGCTGGGCCGATTGCCGGGGGAAACCCGGTGGGGAATCTGTGCTTCGGGTACCCCCAGGGCACGCAGTTCGTCCGCCGAACGGCCAAAGGCCAGGGCCTCACTTTGTGCAAAGAGATTGGCCATGAGCAGGTCATGTTGATCGCGGTATTCGCTGAGGGGCGCAATAAAACCAATCAAATCGCAGGGCACCAAACGGGTTCCCTGATGCAGCAACTGATAAAAGGAATGTTGGCCGTCGGTGCCTGGTTCCCCCCAGATGATCGGGCCGCTATCTACGGAGAGAGGGTTCCCTGCCAGATCTACCCGTTTGCCGTTACTCTCCATCTGCAGTTGCTGCAGATAGGCGGGAAAGCGGGCGAGGTCGTGGGCGTAGGGCAGGATCGCCTGGCTCTGAGCGCCCCAGAAGTTGTTGTACCAGACCGAGATCAAACCTAGCAGGACAGGCAGGTTCTGCGCCAGTTCGGCATGCCGAAAGTGTTCATCCATGGCATGGAAACCGCGCAACATCTCGGTAAAGGCCGCCGAACCGATCGCCAGCATGGTGGCCAGGCCGATGGCAGAATCCATCGAGTAGCGCCCGCCTACCCAGTCCCAGAAGCCAAAGCTATGCTCCGGATTCATACCAAAGGCGGCGACCGCCTTGTCATTGGTAGAGACTGCAACAAAGTGTTGCTCCACCGCCGCCTCGCCCAGGGCCGCTACCAGCCAGCGTCGGGCGGCGTGGGCATTGGTCATGGTTTCCAGGGTAGTAAAAGTCTTCGAGGCGATGATGAACAGAGTTTCTTCGGGGTTGATCTCGGCGAGTACCGCAGCGAGCGCCGCACCATCGACGTTCGCCACGAAGTGCTCGCGGATACCTGCCATCCGCTGCTGGCGCAAGGCCCGATAGGCCATCTCCGGCCCCAGGTAAGAGCCGCCGATACCGATGTTGACGATCTGGCGCAGGGCTTTGCCCGTCGCGCCCAGCCACTCGCCCTGGTGGACCTTGTCGCAGAAGGTCATCATGCGCTGCAGAACCGCGTGCACCTCGGGCACGACGTTGACGCCCTGATCGCAGATCTGGGCATCTTTCGGTGCGCGCAGGGCGCAATGCAGGACAGCGCGATCTTCGGTGCTATTGATATGCTCGCCAGCGAACATGGCGGCGCGCCGCGCTTCCAGACCGCGCTCCCGCGCCAGATCGATCAGTGCCGCCAGAGTTTCCGGCCGTAGGCAGTTCTTCGAATAGTCCAGGTAGATGCCACAGGCCTCGGCGGTCATGTGGCTGCCGCGCTCGGGATCCGCGTCGAAGAGGTCGACGATCTTCGCATTACCCCAATCCTCTCGTTGCTTCTGCACTCGCTGCCAGGCCGATAAATCCTGCAATCTTGTTGCGCACATGTTCACTCTCCTGGGCTTGCCAAGTTGATTGGGAGATTCTTCAGAAAGAGTAGGAGAAGGACATGGCAGGCGCAAGGATAAAAATTGAACAAAATATCTAGATATATGATTATATTGGGTTATTTGGACGAGTGCGGTGCAAATGAACCGATGCTTTTGGTGCATTTGAACGGGCTGCGACTGGCTATATCACCAATTCCTTATTCTTTCTGCCGTTCCCTCCGCCAGAAATGTGGCACGCCCTTTGCTCGCCAGGGGGCAGTAGTTCACCTATAACCTTAGCGAGTCGAGGAATCAGCAATGATCATCGAAAACAGTTTACCCGTCCTGCTCAGTCGGCTGGACTTTGCGTGGATCACGACCATGCACATCCTCTGGACGCCGTTGACCATCGGCATGTCCTGGCTGCTATTTTTCCTGGAGATTGCTTGGCTGCGTACCGGTGACGAGCGCTGGTATAAGCTCAATCGCTTCTTCGAGAAGATCTTTATCATCAACTTTGGTGCCGGTGTGGCGACCGGGGTGACCATGGAGATGGCCTTCGGTATCCTTTATGGCCCTTTCTCTCAGGCCGCGGGCCCGTTCTTTGGCAATATCCTGGGCTTCGAGACCATTACCGCCTTCATGTACGAAGCTGGCTTCATTGGCCTGATGGTCTTTGGCTGGGGTAAGGTCAGCAAGGGCATGCACGCCTTTGCCACCTTCAACGTCGGCCTGTCCTCTAGTCTTTCGGCAATGTGGATCCTGGTCGCCAATTCCTGGATGCAGACCCCCAACGGTGTCGTGCTCAAGGATGGCCTCTTCCAGGTCGAGAACTGGTGGCACGCCATCCTCAATGACAACTTTGTCTGGGGCTTCCCGCACATGTGGGTGGCAACGGTGGAGTTGTCTCTCTTCGTCATGGCTGGCGTGAGTGCTTGGTTCATTCTCAAGAATCGCAACGCCGATCTCTTCACCAAGATGCTCAAGCCCACCCTTCTCGCCTTGCTCATCGTGACGCCCATCCAGATCTTTATCGGTGATAGCGTCGGCAAGGATGTGGCGGATACCCAGCCGACCTCTCTGGCGGCCATGGAAGGGCACTACCATACCTATCTGCCGGATGGAAAGCCGAACACCAGCTGGAACCTGATCGCCATCCCCAATGCCAACAACGACGGCAACCTCTTCCAGATCTCCATACCGCATGTCTTGAGTCTGCTGGAAACGCATACCTGGGACGGTGTAGTGAAGGGTATGGACCAGTTTGCGCCCGAGGATCGCCCGGATGTCTGGGTACCCTTCTACGCCTTCCGGGTGATGGTGGCGATTGGTTTCTTCCTCTTCTTCGTGGCGCTCTGGGGCAACTGGTTGCGCCTGCGTGGCAAGCTCAATGCCGAATCGCTACGCAAGAATCCCTGGTTCCTGCGGGTAGTAGTCTTCTCTGCCTTCCTGCCCTACCTCGCGATCTGGACCGGTTGGTGGGTACGTGAAATCGGCCGCCAGCCTTGGGTGGTCTACGGCCTGATGCGTACCTATCAGGGGGTCAGCCACATGAGCGTGGCCCAGGAAGTCATCTGGTTTGCTGGCTACATCGTCTTTGAACTTCTGGTGTGGGCGGGTGCCTGGTACTTCTTCGCCCGCGTCATTGCCAAGGGGGTGGACGGTATTGCCCCATCGGATCAGCTCTTCCACCACGGGGAAGAGGGCGATGCGCACGCCGGCGGTGGACACGCGCAGGCCAGCTTCGCCAAGCCAATGCTGAAGGCTGAGCGCTAAGCCTCGTGGGGTGGCCTGTGCCACTCCATTCACGGTTTTTTACGGAGGTTACCATGGATTTTACCCACGACATCGTGCGGATTACCTCAGCTCTATCTACTTGGTGGTGGATTTTGCTGGGGCTGATGTTTCTGTTTTATATCGCTTTGGATGGCGCCGACCTGGGTGCCGGAATTTTTGCGTTGTTTTCTAAGGATGAAGACGAACGTGGCGCGATCATGGCGTCGATGGCTGGTTTTTGGGACGGCAACGAGACCTGGCTGGTCGTGGCCGGCGGCGTGCTCTTTGGCGCCTTTCCGCTGGTCTATGGCTCAGCGTTCAACTACCTGATGATCCCGCTGATGATCGCCCTTTGGGCCATCATTATGCGTGCTGTGGCCTTCGAGTTCCATGTCCATGCCCGTTCCAGCCGCAAGGTCTGGGGCTGGTTCTTTGCTATCGGCAGTCTGCTGGCGCCGTTCTTTGCTGGTGTCGCCCTGGGCGCTAGCCTGCAGGGTTTCCCCATGCAGAACGGCCTGGCCATGGCGCATATTGCCGGGAGGGACTACAGCACCCCGGTCATGCACTTCTCAGGCACCGCACTGACCTGGCTGACGCCTTTCAGCATCTGGACGGGTTTTGGTGCGGTCATCGCCGCGGGGCTGGCCGGTGGCCTGTACCTCTGCGCGCGCTTTGTCCCCGGCGATGTGATCCACGAGCGCGCCAAGGGCTGGACCAGCCTCTTCTCGCTCCTGGCCCTGGCTGCCATCGTGGTAACCCTCGTCTGGTCCTACGCCATCTTTCCTTGGGCTGCGGCCAAATGGACCGGGCCGAACTGGTGGGTCTGGGCGGCCTGGATGGTGATTGTGCTGTTCTTTGCCTTCAAGTCGATGAGCAATCATTCGGCAGGGCACAACTTCGTCGCTCTGCTCTGGGGAGAAGGCGTAGTAGTACTCCTTTGGGCTGCCATGTGGGCAACCATGTACCCCTATATCGTGCCCGGCACCTGGACGATTCAGGAGGCCGCTAACCCTGCCAATTCGCTGGCGGTATTCACCTTGTTCATGACGGGTTTTGTACCCATCATGATCATGTACAACTGGTACCAGATCTGGGTGTTCCGCGGACGCTTCACCAAAAAGAGCATCTACGCTGCCCACTGATCGGGGCAGTGTCAAAGAACCGGGGCACTGCCCCGGTTTTTTTGTGGGCGCGCAACTTTCCGTTTTGCCCACGGTCGTAGTGTTATAACCCTAGTCACCGCAAAGCAGACCGCCATGGATAGCATTCATCTCCTTCATCAGCTCTGTGACTCCCAGTGTCCGGCCGAGTGCCTGGACTCCCTTTCCGTTCTGGATGCCCTGCTCGCAGGCCAGGAGCGCGTCGACGACCGCTGGCACCGCCTCTTGCGCGGTTTGCCGGGTGCCTCGCCAGCGGAGCTCCTCGATCAGGTCTTGGAGGTGGACCGCGAACTCGGACAGTACCGCCGCGCCATCACCTTTTTGCGCGCCAACCTGAGCGCGCGTCGCGCCGCTATGGCGAGCGGGGAAAGCGTACGGGTCCCGCAGAATTCCCTTTCTTAGTGGCTCGTTGCAAAAAGTTCTTGGCGTGCCGTTGCAAAGGCGCAAAAGGGGTGCTATAACTTCTATCGTTGTATTGTAACAACGGCTCATGAGGAGGAGCTTTGTCATGAAGAAGAATCTTGTAGCTTTTGCAGTTGCTGCTGCAGTACTGGTCCCCGGTGCGGCCTTTGCGGCCGACAGTTCCGCCAAGGACAACGGCCCGATCCTGTATGGCTATGCCCAGATCACCGGCAGCCAGCAGTTTGGTACGTCAAGGAACGGCTCTCAGTCTGGCTCCAATGGCCTAGTTTTCGGTGCCAATCGCATCCGCTTGGGTGTGAAGGGTGAGGCAACGGATGGTGTGACGTATAACATCATGGCTGGCTGGGATAATGCCGCTATCAGTGGGAACAATGCTGGCAATCAAGGCATTCCTGGATATAGTACCAATGCTCTGAACAATGGTCTGGGTAATGGTGGCAATGCTTCCATTCTGGATGCCTGGATCAACTTTGCCCCAGTTCCCTTCGTGCAGCTGGAGGTGGGTAAGTTCAAGCAGCCTGTAGGCAATGAGTATATCGACACGCAAGGCAACGCCTTGCCCTTTATCTTTCGTTCTATGGCCCAGTCGTTGTTGCCGGGACGTAGTGCCGGTGCGATGCTGCACGCTAATGACGTAATGGGCACGGGTATTGGCTACGCTGTCGCTATCGCCGATGAGACCTCTCTGGATTACGGCAGCGCCTACAACTGGGAGGTTTCCGGTTCCAATCCTTTTGGTAGTGGTCAGGGTGGCTTCCTGAATGGTAGTGGCGGCTATCTGGCATCTGCACGCTTAACCTACGATTTCATGGGTCCCTTGGTCAAAGCTGAAATCAGTGGCTCTCGTATGACTTTGCCAAACAAGCCGAATGCCCTTGGTGTTGCCAACAACGTTGATTCCCTTTACACCTGGAACGTCGGCGTCCACGGTGGACTGATGGGCATCCACTACGTTGCCGGTTATACCAACCTGCATACCGGTCAGACCCGCGACGGCAATCCTGGCTACATGGCGCAGGACTGGAATGTTGGACTTGGCGTAAATCTTTACCAGATGACGCTAACGCCATCATGGCTCGATATTGAGCCTGCGGTTCGCTTCGATTCTTTCAGCTACAACAATTACCAGGATTACGATGCGAAGCTGGATAACACCACGGTCGGCTTGAATTATTATGTCAATCCGAATAACCCGCACGCAGCGGAGATTCAGGTGAACTACATCATCCCCACGGCTCGCAACGGCAAATTCGGTACTGGGATCCTGGGTGGCGTTTTTGGCGGCAATGGTGCCCCCATCAACGGCATGGCCTACAACACGCTGATGTTGCAGTTCCAGGCTGGCTTCTAAGTTCGCTTAAGCCTAGCGGGGCGCTTCGGCGCCTCGTTTCTTCGCCCTGTCACGAGTTTTCGTGGCGGGGCGGTTTGCTTTTTGGGGGGCATGTCGTTATAAGAGAGCCCGCTGCCAGCCGGCTCTGTCTTTATTGGGGAAATTTGTGTCACGTCAACTTCGTAACATCGCCATCATCGCCCACGTCGACCACGGCAAGACCACCCTGGTCGATCAACTGCTCAAGCAATCCGGTACCTTCGCCGCGCATCAACAGGTGGAAGAGCGGGTCATGGACAGCAACGCCTTGGAAAAGGAGCGCGGCATCACCATCATGGCCAAGAACACCGCGGTGCAGTGGGGTGAAACCCACATCAATATTGTCGACACCCCCGGCCATGCCGACTTTGGTGCCGAGGTAGAGCGGGTACTGGGAATGGTGGATGGGGTGTTGCTGCTGGTGGATGCCGTAGAAGGCCCCATGCCGCAAACCCGCTTTGTGACGCGCAAGGCCCTGGAGCTAGGGCTCAAGCCAATCGTCGTCATCAACAAGATCGACCGGCCTGGCGCGCGTCCCGATTACGTCATCAGCGCGACGCTGGACCTTTTCGACAAGCTCGGTGCCACGGAGGAGCAGTTGGACTTCCCGGTGATGTACGCCTCGGGCTTGCAGGGCTATGCCGGAGAAGACCCAAGCGTGCGCGAAGGCGATATGCGCCCGCTCTTCGAACTGATTCTGAGCCATGTACCAGCGCCCGAGGGCGATCCGGAAGCGCCGTTGCAACTGCAAATTGCCGATCTGGACTACTCCAGCTATGTGGGACAGATCGCCATTGGCCGGGTGCGTCGCGGACGCATCCGACCAGGCCAGGACGTGGTCATGCTGCAGGGGCAGGAAGCCAAGCCCATAAAAGGCCGAATTCTGCAGGTGCTGGGCTTTGAGGGCCTGAAGCGGATTCCCTGGGAGGATGGTGCCGGTGTTGGCGATATTGTTGCCGTCACTGGCCTCGATGCGCCGTCCATTGGTGCCACCATCGCTGCCCCCGAAGCACCGGAACCGCTGCCATGGAAACCCATCGACGAACCTACCCTGAACATGAGTTTTCAGGTCAATACCAGTCCCTTTGCTGGGCGCGAGGGTAAGTTCGTGACCAGCCGCCAACTGCGCGAGCGGCTCTACAAAGAGCTCCTCACCAATGTCGCCCTGCGGGTGGAAGATACCGACAACGCCGATGTGTTTCAGGTATCCGGTCGGGGGGAGCTGCATCTGACCATCCTTATCGAGAACATGCGCCGCGAGGGCTATGAGTTGGCGGTTTCCCGCCCCCGGGTCATTCAGAGGGTTGTCGATGGCGTCGCGGAAGAGCCCTATGAAGCGCTGACCATCGATGTCGAAGAGACCCATCAGGGCACGATCATGGAGCGCCTGGGGACGCGGCGCGGCGAGTTGCAGGACATGCAGCCCGATGGCCGTGGTCGGGTGCGTCTGGAGTATCGGATCCCCGCTCGTGGCCTCATTGGCTTTCACACGGAATTCATGACCGCTACCTCGGGTACCGGTGTCATCAGTCACATCTTCGATGGCTATGGTCCGGTGAAGGGAGCCATTCCGGCACGCATCAACGGAGTGCTGATCTCGGCCGAGGAGGGGGAAGCGGTGGGCTACGCCCTCTTCAACCTGCAGGATCGCGGGCGGCTCTTCGTCAGCCCGGGTGACAAGGTGTATGAAGGCATGGTCATCGGTATCCACAGTCGCGACAACGATCTGGTGGTGAACCCCCTCAAGGAAAAGAAACTCACCAACATGCGCGCCTCGGGTTCGGACGAAAACATCCTGCTCACGCCGCCGATCCGCATGAGCCTCGAAGCGGCAGTGGAGTTCATTGCCGATGACGAGTTGGTGGAAGTGACGCCGGAATCGATCCGCATCCGCAAGCGCTTTCTCAAGGAAAACGATCGAAAAAAAGCGGCGCGCAGCGGCGCTTGAGCTGCTAACGTGGCCCCGCTCTAGGCGGGACTTTCTGCCTTTTTCAGGCGTAGGCGACGAAACCAGCCGCCCAGGGCGGCCGCTTGGTCGTCCAGCAGACGTAATTCCGGGCGCTGCGCCAGCAAGTCCTCGAAGACGACGTCGGTGCGCGTCGCCAGACTCGCCGAAAGGGGGGCCAGGAGTCGGCGCAGGGGTGCCCTTTGCTGCGGCCGCAGAAATTTATCGAAGATCAGCAGCGTGCCGCCGGGGCGCAGCACGCGACTCGCCTCGGCAAGGGCCCGAGAAGGGTGCGGTACCACTGCCAGAATCAGGTGTAGTAAAACGACGTCAAAGCTGACATCCCGCAGCGGCAGACGCTCGGCGTCGGCCTGCAGGAGGCGCACCTGCGCTGCCCGCGAGCGCGCTCGCGCGAGCATAGCCGCGCTGAAATCCACTGCAACGTTGAAGGTCTGTGGAGGTAGATAGGGAAAATCGAGACCGGTTCCGGCGCCGATGATCAGGATTCGCTGCGCCTCTGCTGGAATATTGGCAATGTTGGCAGCCCGTGCGGCCGCTGAAAAGCCCGCTACTGCGCGGTCGTAGATGGGCGCCCACAAACCATAGGCGCGCTGCAGGCTCCGGTAGCTCAATGGAAGACGGTGGCCACGGCCAGGCGAAAGGCGGGGATTGGGGTCTCGAACTCATCGCCGTCTTCACTTACCCATTGGTAGCTGCCATGCATGCTGCCGACTGGGGTAGGTAACACGGTGCCGCTGGTGTACTGGAAGCGCTCGCCTGGCGCGAGGGTGGGTTGTTCGCCGACGACGCCGGGGCCGCGCACTTCCTGTATTCGCCCCTCCGCATCGGTGATGATCCAGTGGCGGTTGCGCAGCTGCGCCGTCTTCGGACCATGGTTCTCGATGCGAATATGGTAGGCAAAGACGTAATGTTCCTGCTCCGGGCTGGATTGCTCGGGAATATAGCGGGTGTCGACCTGAATCTGGATCTCGGTCGGGACGCTCATAAATCATGGCTCCTTCACTAGCGTTCTTGCCAGTCTATTCCCCCGCTTTCGGCCTGCCAAGTTTCCGACTGGCCGGTGCGCGCGGTAGACTAGGGCCGAGATGACAATGAAGTGAGTACAGACTATGGCAGAATTGCCCGAAATCGAATTGTTCAAACAAAAACTGCAACGTAGTGTGCTGCGCAAAAAGCTCGGTGCCTTGCGTCTGCAGAATGCCAAGGGCGAGCAGCTTGCCGAGGCCGGTGGACTGGCGGAGGATGCCTTGCAAGGGAAGGAAATCACCGATATCCATCGCTACGGTACCCAGGTCTTTTGCGAGCTGGACCGACGCGAGATCCTTGCCCTGCAGTTGGGCGGAGATCTGGTAATGGATCTGGAGCGCGGTGCTCCAGCGGAAGAAGGCAACGATAACCGCGCGGGCCTGGAACTGGCCATCAATGCACAGTTGCGCCTGCGCTTGCAGGGGACCCAACTGGGGAGTCGCCTGCGCCTGCTGGACGAGAGCAGTGATGTGGATTTTCTCACCAAGCTGGGGCCGGATCCGTTGCTCGTTCCGGCAGATGGGCTGAGTCATCTGCGCGAATCGTTGGCGCGGCGTCGTAGCGCCCTGCGCAATGTGCTGCTGGATGACAGCTTCGTGACCGGCATCGGTCCTCTGTGGGCCGATGAGATTCTGTTTCAGGCGCGTTTGCGCCCAGATCGGACGGTTCCCAGCCTCAGTGAAGAGGAACGGGATCGTTTTCTTGAACAGATTCCGCAGGTCTTGCAACGGGCGCTACGCTCGCAGGCAAAGATTCCCTTGTTGCCCAAGACCTTCCTCACTCGCCATCGGGAGGATGGGCACTGTCCGACCTGTGGGGGAGCGTTGGAGTCGTTGCCGGTCGGGGGCAAAACGGCGCTGTTTTGCCCTGCCTGCCAGATCTGAAAGGGTCTGCTGCTGGTGCGGCGCGAGGATCAGTCCGCGCCAGGCCGAGTGCTGCTCACGGGTGACGCCAGGGCAAACCGCTAGCCTTCCAGCCCTCAAGCTTGCCGCGCTGTCCGAGTTCGTCGCCCTTCCCTTCAAAACCGCCAAGGATGTTGTAGGCGTGCGTATATCCCAGGTCGGCCAGATGCTCGGCGGCCTCGGTGGAGCGGCCGCCGGTGCGGCAAAGCAGCAGCAACAAAGCGTCTGGCTGAGCGATGGACTGGATCTGTCGGTCGAAATCCGGGTTGGGGGTCATGCCCGGATAGAGCTTCCAAGGCACATGGCAACATCCTTCGACAAAGCCGGAAAACTCCAGCTCGGGATGCGAGCGCACATCGATCAATTTGGCCTTGGGATGCTCGCGTAGAAGCGCATGGGCCTCTTCCGGAGTCAGGTCTCCTGCGTGCTTCTTGTCTTGGGTCCGCTGCGCAGCGCGGGCGAGGATTTCTGCAGTGTCCATAGTGTGCCTCCTAATTTTGCGTAGCACTGTAGTATAAGAGAAATTGTCGCGTTCGGCTGTAGCGACGCGCTTGGCGGCTCGATCAAGCCCTAGGCGCCGTCTGCATTCCGCCGTACACTTGCCGCATTGGCGCCCCAATCTGGGGCAGGTTCATTGATGAGTGCCGTGGAGGAAAAGCTCATGGGGTACAGCCCGAAAGACGTGCTGCAATTGATTTCCGAAAAAGATGTCAAGTTCATTGATTTTCGTTTTACCGACACCAAGGGCAAGGAACAGCACGTCTCGGTGCCAGCCCATACCATCGAAGAGAAGACCTTTGTTGAAGGCAAGATGTTCGATGGTTC
>JAQVDS010000002.1 GCA_028697715.1 Acidithiobacillus sp.
ATATTTTATTATTTAATATATATGAAAGAGAAAACATATCATGACATTTACTGACAATTATTTTCATGAACGGCTGACTGGCTTACGACATGACATAAACATGACATTGTCATGACAGTGCGCAGCGAGCCTCTCGACAAATAAGTGGCGCATGGACGTCATTCAGCACATTTTTTCAATCAATCAGATAGATAAAATAAAATCATAATTACTATATATTCTAACTTTTATATGGCATAAGAACTGCTGTGCATACTCTATCAACTCAAAAACAGGAGTTTTTATGGCGGGAATATTCATTATTTGTCTCAACGGGGATCGGGAACATCTGCAGTTTGCGGCCATGGCGGCATCGGTGGCAGCGGTTACCGGTATCGATGTCCAGGTGTTTTTATCCATGAATGCCTTTCCCCACTTTATCAAGGGGCATAGTAAAGAAGCGCCTGCTTCCGGCGTGGTGGGCAAGAAAATGGAGGAACACAAGGTTCCAGAATTTTTTACGATTTTTGAACAAGCCGTAGAGCTGGGCGATGCCAAGATCTGGGCCTGCTCCATGGCCATGGACGTCATGGCGGTTACGGAAGAAGACCTGGAACCCATTGTCGCAGGCGCCATGGGGCTGACCAAGTTTTTCAGTGACGCCGAAGGGGCACAAATTCTGACCTTCTGAGGCGTAATCACAATAGGATCGGGTCCATCCCGGTCCAGCGGAGACGAGAGAGTAAGGAGAAAACCAATGGCAGAACGTACAGTGGATGCACGCGGCAGCTTTTGTCCGGGGCCGCTCATGGAGCTCATCAGCAATATGAAGAGCATGCAGGTAGGGGACACCCTCGAGCTGCTCTCCACCGATGCAGGATCCGCCAAGGACGTGCCCGAATGGGTACACAAGGTCGGTCATGAAATGGTGGATACCAATCAGGATAGTGAAGGAACCTTCCACATCAAGGTTCGTAAAGCCAAGTAACGCACTAACGCAAAAGGAGTGACATCATGAGAATTCTAGTCGTAGGCGGTGGTATGGGGGGAACCATTTTTGCCAATCATCTGGCACGGCGGATCCATCACGAGATGAAAACCGGCAAGGCGCGCATCACTATGCTCTCGGCAAGCCATGAACATGTGTACCAACCGGGCTGGCTCTATGTGGCGATGGGGCGCGCCACTCCCGACGAACTGGTGCGAGAGCAGGAGAGCCTGCTGGAGCCCGGAATCGAGTTTCATGTCGATCCCGTCGAAGAATTTCATCTCGCGCAGAATCATGTGAAGTGCAAGAGTGGCAAGGTGCATGAGTATGACCTGATCGTGATTTCCACCGGATCGCGGGCCATGCCGGAGAATATTCCTGGCCTCAAGGAAAATTCGGTGAATTGCTACACCGCAGAAAACGCTGTGGAGTATTACAAGCAGCTTTCGGAATTCAAGGGTGGGCGCATCGTTATCACCGTGGGTCTGCCGCACAAATGCCCGATGATTCCGCTGGAAGTCACCTTTGCCATGTACGACTTCATCAAGGATCGGGGTCTGCTCGACAAGACCGAATTCTACTACACCTACCCCATCGGCCGGGTGCATAGCCTGGAAAATGTGGCCAAGTGGGCGGCACCGGAGTTTGACGCCAAGGGCATCAAGTACGAGACCTTGTTCAACATGAAAGAGGTGGACGGCAAGAATGCCAAGGTCCTCAGCGAAGAGGGCAGCGAAGTGGCCTATGACCTGCTGGTGGCGGTACCGCCGCACAAGGGTCAGGAAGTCATCGAGAAGAATGGTTTGGGGGAGAACGGCTGGATTCCCACCAACCGGCATTCCCTGCACATGGAAGGTGAGCACGGCAAAAATGTGATCGTCCTCGGCGACACCACCAATCTGCCCATCTCCAAGGCGGGATCGACGGCCCACTTCGAGGCGGAAACCGCGGCAGAAAATGTGGCGGCAGTAGTCAAGATGGGACGCCCGGTGAAGAGCTACGACGGCAAGGTCTTCTGCTTTATCGAGGCCGGCAAGGACCGCGCCACCTATGCCATGTTCGACTATCAGAACCCGCCACAGCCCAAGGCCCCCACCGGCTCGGTGCATGCCTTCAAGATGGCATACAACAAGCTCTACTGGGCGACCGCGCGCGGCCTGCTCTGAGGAGGTGACCTATGGCAGCCGTACTCGACAGTAGTCAAGAAGACGAATTGCAGCAGGCGCAGTCGGCTTTGCTGCACTTGGTCCACAACGGTGATTTGGAGCGCATCGTGCATCTGGCCCGCCTCATGGGGGCTGCCGCCGACTCCATGTCCGACGAGATGGTGGGACGGATGGCGGAAATCGCCACCGGCGGCCTGGACCTGGTGGACCGGGTGGAGCGCGCCGATCTGACGCGGGCCTTACCCGCCATTTCTGCTCTGGTGCACAACGGCGATCTGGACCGCATCGTGCACCTGGCGCGATTGGTAGGTGCCGCCAGCGATTCGATGAGTGATGAGATGGTGGGTCGCCTGGCGGAAATCGCCACCGGCGGCCTGGACCTGCTCGACCGTGTGGAGCGGGCGGATTTGGCCAAGGCCCTGCCGGCCATCTCTGCCCTGGTGCACAACGGTGATCTCGACCGCATCGTGCAGATCGCGCGGACGCTGGGTGCCATGGGCGATTCCATGAGCGACGAGATGGTCACCCGTCTTGCCACTCTGGCCACCGATGCCATGTGCCTGCTGGATCGGGCCGTGCGTACTGGGGTGATGGATCGGGTGTTGCGGGTGGTCGAACAGATGGATGCGCAGCACATCCTTACCGACTTTCTCAGTTGCCTGGCAGGCGCCACCGAGGAAGCGGCCAAGGAGCCCGCCCCCAAGGGCGGCCTGTTCGGGCTTCTGGATATCATGAAAAAGCCCGAGACCCAAGAAACCATCCAGTTCCTCATGTTGGTCGGCAAGCATTTCCGCTCCTGCCGGCTCAAACACTAACGTTTCACTCGCCCCGCTTGAGGCTCCAGTACGGGGCCTTTTTTATTTCTTTTTCTGGTAGTTCTTGCGCCGAAAGAGATCGGTCTTGCGGGATACCAGGCGGTCTAAAAACAAGAGGCCATCGAGGTGGTCCATCTCGTGCTGCACCGCGCGGGCCTCGAAGCCCTCGCACTCGTAGACCCGATCCCGTCCATCGGGATCCTGCGCCTGCACCTGAATTCGCTCGGCTCGAATGACATTGCCGGTAAAATCCGGCACTGACATACAACCTTCGCGGCCCACCGCCATCCCCTCCCAGGCCACCAGCTCTGGGTTGATAAGGACCATCAGGCCATGGCAGTCCTCACCCAGTTTAGGGCGTACATCGACAATGACGATGCGCTGCAGGCGATCCACCTGGGGTGCGGCAATCCCCACTCCGCCAGGGCCCGCGTACATGGTTTCGGTAAGGTCCGCAACGAAAGTGCGCAACTCGTCGTCAAATTCCGCCACCGGCTCCGATGGACGTGCCAGACGCGGGTCAGGATAGGTGAGGATGGGCAGTACAGCCATCAGAGCAGCGCCGTATCGATAGCGTGGACACTGATTTCGACCCCCTGCTCCACTTTCAGCGGTTCCAGGGTCTGGCGCACCTGCTCCAGACCTTGCGGAGCCGACCCCTGGATGATCATGACGTAAATCGGTCGCTCCGGGTTGCCCGATTTCTCGCTTTCCAGATCGATAATGTTAAAGCCGATCTTCGCCAGGGCCTCGGTCACCCCGGCAACGATGCCCGGATGATCGGCACCATATACCGTCACCCGGACGTTGGCGACGTCCTCCTGCGCGGGTACGCTGGAGATCGGATCGAGGTGCACGCGCAGATTCAGACGCTTCACCGCCGGGTCGAGAGCTGCCTCCACCGCACCGAAATCGCGGCTGTAATCGATCACCTGCATGATGGTGAAGTAACCACCCAAGCGCATCATGGAGGCATCACCAATGGCACAGTCGGCGGCGTAGAGGGCCTGGGTGACGGCAGCGACGATTCCCGGTCGATCTTCTCCGATGACCGTCAGTAGGGCTTGACTCATGACTCTCCTCCCAGGCCGTGTAAACGGGCTAATGATAGATACCGAAAACAATATTCGAAAAGTTCCAGATGATGCCGGGCGGCGTCAAAATCCCTGCCCCAGGCGGTCATGCCGTGCTGGTGGATCAGGGCCCCGGGCAGGCGCGGCAGGCGCTGGAGAAATGCGGCATCCATGTCGGCAGCAATCTGCGCCACCTCGACATGGTTGGCAAAGACCGGAAGATCGACCGCGGGTTCGGCCTCGGGAATTCCGAGCCCCTTGAGCATCTCCAGTGGCGGCAGGCGCAACTGGCCCGCCTTGGCGAAATGCCCACAGAGATTGGCCTCCACCGAGTGCACATGAAAGATCACCCGCGCCTCGGGAAAATGCCGATAGATGACCTGATGGATGCTGGTTTCCGCCGAAGGACGCCGCCCCGCCGTCGCTTCCTGCACATCTCCTGCCAGATCGACGGCAACGAAGTCTTCCTCGCTGAGGGCATCCTTGGGCCGGCCACTGGCGGTGATCCAGAAGCTGTCAGCATCGCACCGAGCCGAAAGATTGCCTGCCGTCCCCAGCATCCAGCCGCGTTGGTAGAAATCGCGCGCCGCCGCCGCCAGTTTCGCGCGTGGATCCGTCATCGATGCTTCTCCAGGGCAGTCAGGACATCGTGAAAATCGTCAAAGGGCGTGAAGGCTCGATTCTCGGCACGCAGGTAGTCCTGCAAGCCGTTCCGGGCAAAGACCCGTGGGCACTCTCTGGCCAGGCGCAGGTCGGTCACCGAGTCGCCGATGCAGATGGCCGCCGCGGGCTGATATTGGGCATAGATGGCCCGCTTGACCACCAGCTCCTCGTCATCTTCCCAAGGCGAAAAGACCCGCAGGGTGGGGCCGGCGAGGTCCACTTCGAGACCGTGGATGGCCCGGATCTGCCCGCGCAATGGTGCCAGCACGAGTTCGGCCATGCGTGTGAAGCCCCCCGTCACCACCAGCAGCTCCCAGCCCAGGCCCGGCAGGGCGGCGAGAAACTCCTCGAAACCCGCGCGTAGATGACTCTTGTCGAGAACGAAGCTTTCCATCTCCGGCCATTTTTGACTGGGGATGGTCGAGAGGATCTCGGTGAGCCCTTGGCGCAGGGATTTGCGCAGGGCGAGAATCTCGGGCAGGACGCGCGCCGAGATTTCCGGTGCAAACGACCGCATCAGGTCGCGAAAGATTTCCTCCACCAGGATCGTGCCGTCAAAATCGCAGAAGATCAGGCGCTCAGCCATGTCCATTCCCCCACTTGTCGATAGCAGCGTGTAAGGGTCCCTCAGGGAGATCTTCCAGAGAGAAGCTCTCTTGCCTCTGATAGCGTTCCCAGGCCTCGAAGAAGGCCAGAACACCGGCAGCCGGCCCTTGCGGATGGTCCATGATGCCGGTGCCAGCATTGAGAATCACCTCGCTGCCATAGTCGGCGAGGATTTGCGGCAGGATGCCCGGCTGCACCCCAGCCGAGGGCACCGCGGCCACGCCGCGCGCACGCAGGGCATCGCGAATGGCGGATTCCTCGGCGGCCGGAAAGGACAGACTGCCATAGTGCGCGGGGTAGAGGACCGCATCGGCACCGGCATGGGTCATCAGGGTGCCCAGGGTCAGGGCGTAGGACAGCCCATGCTCCGGCGCCGCGGAAAAGGCCCCGGCGAGGGCCGGGTGGGCAAAGATCGGCACAGCGATTTCCGGGTCGCTAGCCAGGGCCTCGAGGACCGGATAGCCATAGGCCAAGACATTGAGCAACAGGGCATTGGCGCCCTCGGCGACGAGCTGGCGGGCGAGGGTTTGCAGTTCCTGGGCATTGCCGGACAGGTTCACCGCGTAGAGCAGATCGCGCCCCAGGCGGTCACGCCGTGCTTCGAGGATGGGCGCGCAGGCGCGCCAGCGTTCGCGGGTGGGTGCTTCAGCCAGATTGGGCAGGATTTCATCGTCCTTGATGATATCGAGGCCTGCCGGGGCCACCTCGGCGAGGATGCCGGCATGGTCCTCGGCGCTCAGCCCCAGGGCGGGCTTGAAAATGGCCATAAAGAGCGGACGATCGCTCACCCCCAGACGCGCGCGGATGCCCGCCATGCCGTAGCGCGCGCGTACTCCGTAGTCTTCCGGCAGGCGCAGGCCGACGACCTTGGCCGTCCCGCCCAGGGAATACTTGCCAAAGATCATGGTCAGCAGACTGCCGATGCCGCCATCGACGTTGGCGAGGGGAAAGGCAATCGTCGCCTGCTGGCTCCCATCCTGGTTTTCCTGAATCTGCAACACCTCACCCAAATGCGCGCGCAGGACATCGTCCCGATACTGGAAACGCGCATCCCAGGAGCCCGCCGTCTGCCCTACGGCAAGGATCTGCGCCTGCTTTTCCGCATCGCTCCCGACCGGAAAGCGGTAATCGACCTCGATACGCTGGGGATTCATGGACGGGGAAATTCCTGCATGCTCCGCTCCTGATAGAGCGGCACCCAGCCGCCGCGCGCACTGAAGTAACGCACCGCCTTGATGCGCTGCAGTCCGTTGAGGCGGAACCAGTGTTCCACACCCGCGGGGATGTCGATGTAGTCACCGGCGCTGACCGTCACTTCCAGCTGTCTGCCGTCGGGCAGAACGAAGCCGAAGACCCCTTCGCCATCGACGATGTAACGGACCTCTTCGTCCTCGTGGATGTGGATGCGGCAAAACTTGGCATCGAGTTCCGCGAGCAGGGGGTGCTGGGGGTAGAGAACCACCAGATCACGGTCCTGATATCCGCGCTCACGTTGCAGTTCCTGGAAGACGCCATCGAGGGCGGACAACAGCCGCTCCTGCTCGCTGGCATCGAGC
This sequence comes from Acidithiobacillus sp., assembly GCA_028697715.1. Taxonomy (GTDB): domain Bacteria; phylum Pseudomonadota; class Gammaproteobacteria; order Acidithiobacillales; family Acidithiobacillaceae; genus Igneacidithiobacillus. The sequence goes on from JAQVDS010000002.1 coordinate 6,847, forward strand.
TGCGCGGGCGCGAGCCACGGTGCCGCGACGCGCGCCACGGGATATGCACGCAGACGCACGCCCAGAGACGCGAGCTGCGCCGCAAGCTGTGCGCCGTCCGTGGACGACTCCGCAGCATTTCCCCATTGCCAGGATTTCATGCTTCCTCCCGCCAGATCAACGACGCCATGCGCCCAGATTGTCCATCCCGACGATAGGAGAAGAAGAGTTGCTCCTCGCTATGCGTGCAGTGCTCTCCGCCCCAGATCGCCGTCACCCCAAGTGCTGCCAGGCGCTGCCGTGCCAGCAAATAGAGATCGGCAAGGTAGCCATCTCCCTGGGGCCGAAAGGCCAGCTCTGCCTGCGGCGAATGCGCCAGAAAGGCGGCGCGAACCTCGGCGCCGACCACATAGCGCTGTGCCCCGATTGCCGGGCCCAAGTATAGCAAAATTTCGCCGGGTGCCACCCGCATAGCGCGGATTCCCGCCTCCAGAATCCCTGCCGCGAGACCTCGCCAGCCGGCATGGAAGGCGGCAATCACCTGGCCATCGCGGGAGACGGCCAGTACCGGTAGGCAGTCGGCAGTGAGAATGGAAAGCACGGCCCCTGGACTGCGCGCGACGGCGCCATCTGCCGGCGGCACTCGCCCAAAGCCAGCCTTGACCTCCCAGCGCGCAATCTCCGTCCCATGCACCTGCTGCAACCACAGCGGTTCGCGGGGCAGGTCCAGGCATTGGCGCAGTAGCTGGCGGTTGGCCGCGACGGCAGCGCTGTCGTCCCCGACATGGTCAGCAAGATTGAAGGAATCCCAGGGGGCGCGACTGGAACCGCCCTGACGGGTGCTGATGGCAGCGCGGACACCCCTTGGCAACGGCCAATCGAGGGAAAGGAAGGTGGGCTCAGGAGGCAAGGCGGCGCAGCATCGTCAGCAATTCCTCCATATCGCTGGGCAAGGGACTCTCCCAGGCACAGAGTGCACCATTGCGCGGATGTTCCAGCTCCAGACGCCAGGCATGCAAGGCTTGCCGGCGGAAGGCCCGCCAAGTACCCAAAGCGGCGGCATCGAGCCCTGGCGGGACGATAGCGCGGCCACCATACACCGGATCGCCGACCAGGGGATGACCGATGTGGCGCATGTGCAGGCGAATCTGGTGTGTGCGGCCAGTGGCCAGACGCAGGCGCAAGAGGGTATGGCGTGGAAAGCGTTCGAGCAGACGGTAGTCGGTGCGAGCAAAGCGACCGTCGCTGCGCACGGCCATGCGCAGCCGGTCGTGACTGTGGCGGCCAATCGGTGCTTCCACCCGCCCACCGCCGGTCATAGCGCCCTGCACCAGGGCGATATATTCCCGATGCATGCTGCGCTCGGCCAGCTGTTCCGTGAGATCCTGGCGGGCGTGTTCGGTCTTGGCCACCACCAGCAAACCGCTGGTGTCTTTATCGAGGCGATGCACGATACCGGCGCGCGGGAGCTTGCTGTTGTCCGGGCAATGGGCAAGTACGGCGTTGGCGAGGGTCCCGCCCGGGTGCCCGGCGCCTGGATGGGTGAGCATGCCAGCGACCTTGTCAAGCACGAGGATCTCCTCGTCTTCATGGACGACTTGCAACGGCAGATTTTCTGCCGCCCAGTGCTCAGGTTCCCGCGGCGACAGGCGCAGTTGCACAGCCTCGCCACCCTGTACCCGGTGGCTGGGACGCAGATTCTCGCCGTTGACGACAATCTCCCCCGCCCCCAGTAATTCCTGGATACGACTGCGGCTGAGATCCGGCAACAGTTCCGCGAGTAGACTATCGAGGCGCTCCCCCGCCCGCTCCTCTGGCAAAACCAGTGCAATTTCCGTAGTATCGCTGCTCATGGCCCGTCACTATAGATCATTGTTCGACATGCGCAAGCGCTCCCTCGCCGTTATGGCAGTCCTGACCCTGGCCGCTGCTGGCTGTGCCTCGGACAAGCCCAAAGACCATCTGCTAAATTCCCATGAGGCAGCCGCTGTCATGTATCAGAAGGGCAAAAACGCCCAGAATCGCGGCGATTACGGTATGGCAGTCCGCGATTATCAGGACCTGGAGGCCATGTACCCCTATGGTCCCTATGCTGAACAGGCGCAGTTGAATACCGCCTATAGCTATTATCAGCAGGGCGATTCCAAGGCGGCGGCGGCAGCAGCCGAACGCTTCATCAAGCTGCACCCGGTCAACCCCCACGTAGACTACGCCTGGTATCTGAAAGGCATCTCTCAGTACCAGGAAATCGAAGGGGCAAACTGGAACCCGGTGCCCCTGCATCAAGCCTTCGACACCTTCGAGACCCTGGTCAAACGCTGGCCGAAGAGTGCCTACGCCGCCGATGCCCGCCTGCGCATGGAGAAGATCATCGACCTGCTGGGCAAGCGCAACCTCGACATCTGCAAGTTCTATTACGTGCGCGACGCCTATGTGGCGTCCGCCAACCGCTGCGCCCAGGTGGTGACCAAATACCAGTTGAGCCCAGCCCGCGAAGAGGCGCTCTACTACCTCTATCTATCCTACAAGCACCTAGACTTGGCAAAGCTGGCACAGAATACCGCGGCCATCCTGCGCTACAACTATCCCCAGGGAAAATATACGCAAAAGCTCGGCTGAGGCGCGCGGCTCAGACGGCCTCGTCGCCCTCTTCCCCGGTACGGATGCGGATGATGCGCGAGACTTCACTGACGAAGACCTTGCCATCGCCGATCTTGCCCGTGCGTGCTGCCTCGACGATGGCATCAACGGCGCGGTCGACCAGGACATCGGGGACCACCACCTCCATCTTCAGTTTGGGCAGAAAATCGACCACATATTCGGCACCGCGGTAGAGTTCGGTGTGCCCCTTCTGCCGGCCAAAGCCCTTGACCTCGGTCACCGTCATGCCGGCAATCCCCATTTCCTGCAGGGCATCCCGCACATCATCCAACTTGAAAGGCTTGACGATCGCTTCAATCTTTTTCATCTTTTCTCCTGTAGACAATCCGGGTCCCAAGGATGGAAGCCGTTGCTGATAGGGTAGCGGCGGTCCTTGCCAAATGCCAGAGGGCTGATGCGTACCCCCGGCGCCGCCTGGCGCCTCTTGTATTCGGCACGATCGATCAGGCGCAGGGTGCGCTCCACCGTGGCGGCGGGAAATCCGCGCGCGATGATCTCCGTACGCCCCTCCCCCCGCTCGATATAGGCGTGGATGATCGCGTCGAGGACGCCGTAGGGCGGCAGGCTGTCCTGGTCGGTTTGGTCTGGCGCCAGCTCGGCTGAGGGCGCTCGTTCGAGAACACGTGGCGGGATTACCTCGCCTTGCCCGTTGCGATAGCGCGCCAGCTCATAGACCAGGGTCTTGGGACAATCCTTGATCAGGGCAAAGCCACCGGCCATGTCGCCGTAGAGGGTGGCATAGCCCACCGCCATTTCGCTCTTGTTGCCGGTGCTGAGCAAGAGCTGACCGAATTTATTGGAATAGGCCATGAGCAGGGCGCCGCGGATGCGCGCCTGGAGATTTTCCTCGGTCACATCGGCGGCACGCCCGGCAAAGACCGGCGCCAGGGTTTCGAGATAGGCATCGAAGAGCCCGTCGATGGGGATGATGTCGTAGCCCACCCCAAGCTTCCTGGCCTCTGCCTCGGCATCTTCGATACTCATTGCAGCGGTGTAGCGGGATGGCAAAATCAGGGCGTGTACCCGTTCCGCGCCCAGGGCATCGGCGGCGAGCGCCAGCGTCAGGGCGCTGTCGATACCGCCGGACAACCCCAGCACCACGCTAGAAAAGCCATTTTTCTGCACATAGTCGCGCAGCCCGATCTGCAGCGCCGTATAGACCTCGGCAACGGGGGAGAGCTCCGGCGCCACGGGTCCACCCTGCCACTGTTTGCTCGAGACTTCGACCTCGAGCATGAGGAGTTCGCTGGCAAAGGCAGGGGCGCGGGCGATCACCTGGCCTCGCGTATCGACGGCAAAGGAAGCGCCATCAAAGACCAGTTCGTCCTGCCCACCCACCAGATTCGCATAGAGAACAGCGGCACCGGCTTCCCGCGCGCGCCGCGCAGCAACCCTCTCCCGTTCTGCCTGTTTGGCGCGATGAAAGGGCGACGCATTGAGCACTATTACAGCATCGGCAGTGCTAGGCTCGGAGAGCAACGGCAGCTCGTTACACCAAAGATCTTCACAGATGCGCAGGGCCACGCGCAGCCCTTCCAGGGTAAAGATCAGCTCGTCGTCGCCGGGGTGGAAATAGCGCTTTTCATCGAACACCTGATAGTTGGGTAGACAATGTTTGGCGTAACTGCCCTCGATCCGCCCGCCGCGCAAGAGACTTGCCGCGTTGTACAAGCGTCCGTCCCGGCGCAAGGGATGACCGACGAGCAGCGGCAGAGGACAATCCCGCGCGAGCGTCTCCAAGGCTTGTGCGCAACAGTCGAGAAAGTCATTACGCAGCAATAAATCTTCTGGAGGGTAGCCGGAGACTACCAGCTCCGGCGCAACCAATAGCGCCGCCCCCTGCGCTTGCGCTTCTCGGGCCAGTTGCAGGAGCAGCGCCGCATTGCCCGCCACGTCCCCAACGCGGGGATTGCATTGAGCCAGGGCAATGCGCATGCTTCAGACGCCGAGCAGGGCTGCGGCCTGGTTACCCAGATCCGCTGGCGAGGACACGCAGTGCACCCCGGCGGCGCGCAGAATCTCGTACTTTGCGGCTGCCGTGCCCGCGCCACCATCGATGATGGCACCGGCGTGCCCCATGCGTTTTCCCTTGGGTGCCGTTGAGCCGGCAATGAAGGCCACTACCGGCTTCGTCATATTCTGGCGAATGAACTCCGCCGCCTCTTCTTCCAGACGTCCGCCGATCTCTCCCACCATGATCACCAATTCCGTCTGCGCATCGGCCTCAAAGAGACGCAACACCTCGACAAAATCCATACCGATAATGGGATCGCCGCCGATTCCCACACAGCTGCTCTGTCCCAGGCCCAGACGCGTCGTCTGCTCCACCGCCTCGTAGGTCAAGGTACCGGAGCGCGAGACGATGCCCACCCGCCCGGGGAGATGGATCGAGCCGGGCATGATGCCGATCTTGGCCTGCCCCGGGGTGATAACTCCCGGGCAATTCGGGCCGATCAGACGGACGTGCGGATGCTTGGCGAGATACTGCTTGACGAGCAGCATGTCATGCACCGGAATGCCCTCGGTGATGCAAACGATCAGTTCGATCCCGGCTGCCGCTGCTTCGATGATGGCATCGGCAGCGAAGGGCGAAGGCACATAGATCACCGTCGCCTCGGCCCCGGTCGCAGCTGCCGCCTGCGCCACGGTGTCAAAGACCGGCAGACCCAGATGCTCGCTGCCCCCCTTGCCCGGCGTCACGCCGCCCACCATGCGCGTACCGTAGGCGATGGCCTGTTCCGAGTGGAAGGTACCCTGCTTACCAGTAAAGCCCTGGCAGATGACGCGGGTATCGTGGCGAAGAAGAATGCTCATGAGTGAATCCCGAAATAGAGTAGCAAGGCGATGATGATCAACTCGCCGATAACCAGAAAGAGGAGCAGGGGTCGGCGCCGAGGCAGCCCACGTTGCTCAATGAGCGCCCGCAATTCTGCAACTTCGCGGCGTAGGGCATGCAGATCATCGGCCTGGGCCAGATCCTTGAGGCGCTCTTCGAGGACCTGATCGACAATGACCGCCGTTCCTGCCAGGTTTTCTGCCGTTTTGCGATCCGCGCCACGTTTGACATAGGTTTCCGCCAGACGCGAGATCAGCGGCCCGGAGTGCCGCAGCAGGGGCCAGAGCTTCTGCAACCAGACGACATTGATGTCCACATCAAGCCTGGGCGGCCTCTACCGCCTTGCACGCCGCATCGGTCAAGCCCTCGGCGACGATCATGCGCAGCCCGCTCTCCCGCAGCATCGCCATCCCCTCCTCCTTCTTGGTGCCTTCCAGACGCACCACCACCGGCAAGTGGATACCCACCTCGCTGGCGGCCTGGATGATACCCTGGGCGAGAAGATCGCAGCGAGTGATGCCGCCAAAAATATTGACCAGGATGGCCTTTACCCGCTGGTCGGAGAGGATAAGTTTGAAGGCCTGGGTCACCTTGTCGGCGGCCGCCCCCCCACCAACATCGAGGAAATTGGCCGGTTCCCCGCCATGCAGCTTGATCAGATCCATGGTAGCCATGGCCAGCCCTGCGCCATTGACCATGCAACCGATATTGCCATCGAGGGAGATGTAATTCAGACCAAACTGCCGCGCCGTGATCTCCCGCGGGTCCTGCTGAGTGGAATCAAAAAGTTCATCGGACTCGGGGTGGCGGTAAAGGGCGTTATCGTCCATCACCACCTTGGCATCCAACGCGAGAACCTTGCCCTCTTGCGTCAGGGCCAGCGGGTTGACCTCCACCATCTGCGCATCCAGCCGCCGCGCCAGTTGGTACATGCCCTGCATGACCTTGACCAATTGTTGCACCGCCGCCGCCGGCAAACCCCAGGCAAAGCCCAGGTCCCGCGCCTGGTAGGGCAGGAAGCCGATACCGGGATCAAGGACGATGCGCTGGATTGCCTCGGGACGCGTTGCTGCCAGCGTTTCGATCTCCATACCTCCCTCGGCCGAGGCGATGAAGGTCAGGCGTGCTGCCGCCCGATCCACCAGCAAGGCAAGATAGAATTCGCGCGCAATCTGACTGGGTTCCTCGATGAGCAGAGCGGCGACATGCTGCCCTTCCGGGCCAGTCTGGACCGTCACCAGGCGTTTTCCCAACAAGGACTGGGCCGCCGCCTCCACTTCCGCGATGCTGTGTACCCGCTGCACACCACCGGCCTTGCCCCGGCCACCGGCGTGCACTTGTGCCTTCAGCACCCAGTCACCACCACCCAGGGCGCGGGCCTGATTGACGGCTTCCTTGACGGAAAACGCCGGTATCCCTTTGGGTACCGGCACCCCTTCTTCAGCCAGCAGACGCTTGGCCTGATATTCATGCAGATTCAATGGGTCATGCCTCAATGCGACGACAGAGCGCCGCGGTGAATTCGCTGGTGGACAGCCCCGCCTGGCCCTGCAGACTGGCGAGGTCACCGGTCACTTCTCCTGCGGCAATACCACCTTCCATTGCCGCCGTGATGACTTGCGCCGCCTCCGTCCAGCCGAGATGCTCCAGGAGCATCACCCCGGAAAGAATCAGCGAGCTGGGATTGGCCTTGCCCTGCCCGGCGATATCGGGTGCGGTACCATGGGTGGCCTCGAAGATGGCGTGGGTATCGGAGAGATTGGCCCCGGGCGCCATGCCAATCCCCCCCACCTCCGCTGCCAGGGCATCGGAGATATAGTCGCCGTTGAGATTCAAGGTGGCGACCACGTCATAATCCTGTGGGCGCAGGAGGATCTGCTGCAGGAAATTGTCGGCGATGACATCCTTGATGATCAGCTTGCCGGCTGCCAGCGCCGCCCCTTCCGCGGCCATGGCGGCGTCCTTGCCCTCGGCCTTGGCGATGGCCGCTTTCTGCCTCCCGGTGAATACCTGGTCGGCGAACTCCCGCTCGGCCAGGGCATAGCCCCAATCGCGGAAGCCACCTTCGGTGAATTTCATGATGTTGCCCTTGTGCACCAGGGTCACCGACTTGCGCCCATGTTGCAGGGCATAGGCGATGGCGCGGCGAATGAGGCGCTCCGATCCCGCCTGCGATACCGGCTTGATGCCAATGGCCGAACTCTCCGGGAAGCGAATCTTTTTGACCCCCATCTCGTTTCGCAGAAAGGCGATGACCTTGGCCACTTCGGAGCTTCCTGCGGCCCACTCGATACCGGCGTAGATGTCTTCCGAGTTTTCCCGGAAGATCACCATGTCGACATCTTCCGGACGCTTCATCGGGCTCGGCGTGCCGGCAAAATAGCGCACCGGCCGCTGACAGACATAGAGATCGAGATCCTGACGCAGGGCGACGTTGAGACTGCGGATGCCACCGCCCACCGGTGTCTCCAACGGGCCCTTGATGGCCACATGGTAGCGCTGAATAGCGGCCATGGTTTCCTCGGGCAGATACACGCCCGCGCCAAATTTCGCGACGGCCTTCTGCCCCGCATAGAGCTCCTGCCAGTCGATACGACGTGCAGCGCCATATACCTTGGCAACGGCAGCATCGAGCACCTGGCGCATGGCCGGCGTGACATCGACCCCAATTCCGTCCCCCTCAATGAAGGGAATGACCGGCTCGTTGGGAACCACGATTTTTCCCTTTTCGTAGCGGATCGCCGTGCCACTCATGCCGTCTTCTCCAATTGCTCACTGGCCCAGGACAAGGCGCCACCCTTGCGAATCAGTTCCAGGTCACGCTCGCTGGCCAACTGCGGCTGTACAGTAATCTCGATGCCCTGACTGAGGTCCTGCAACAGCCGTGTCTGGCCCAGGCCCAAGCCACGGATGTCTAATGCCAGCTCGTCACCGGCCTGCACCTTCTCATAGTCGGCGGCATTGACGAAGGTCAGCGGCAGAATGCCGAAGTTGATCAGGTTGGCGAGGTGGATGCGCGCAAAGGACTGCACCAATACCGCCTTCACCCCCAGATAGCGGGGCGCCAGGGCCGCATGTTCCCGGCTGGAGCCCTGACCATAGTTGTGCCCAGCAACGATGAAGCCGCCGCCGGAACTCTTAGCCCGACTGGGAAAGCTTTCATCGACCACATGAAAGACATACTCCGAAATGGCTGGCAGGTTGGAACGCAGAGGCAGGACCTTGGCCCCTGCCGGCATGATGTGATCGGTGGTGATGTCATCACCCAGGCGAATGAGAACGGAACCGCGAATTTCGTCGGGTGCCGCATGATTCACCGGCAACTTGGCAATATTGGGGCCACGCAGCACCTCCACCTTGTCCGGCTCGCCCGCGGGAGCCACGATCATGCGGTCGTCCACCAGGAACTGCCCAGGCAAATCCACCTGGATGGGCGCCATACCCAGATCGCGGGGGTCGGTGATCACGCCCGTCAGGGCGCAGGCAGCGCAGGTCTCGGGACTGGCGAGGTACACCGAAGCATTCTTGGTGCCAGAACGACCGTAAAAATTGCGGTTGAAGGAGCGGATAGAGACCCCTTCGCTGGGCGGCGCGAAGCCCATACCAATGCAGGGACCGCAAGCCGATTCCAGGATGCGCGCACCAGCGCTAATAAAATTGAGCAGGCCGCCATCCCGGGTAACCATCTCCATGACCTGCCGGGAACCCGGCGAGATTCCCAGACTCACCCCTTCCGCAACCACCTTGTCCTTGAGCATGGCAGACACCGTCATCAGATCAGTATAAGACGAGTTGGTACAGGAACCGATCGCTACCTGCGCCACCGGCGTACCGGCTACCTCGCGCACGGTCTTGACGTTGTCCGGACTATGCGGACAGGCAATCAGCGGCTCCAGGGTATCGAGATCGATCTCCAGGATCTCGTCATAGCTGGCGCCAGCATCCGCCACCCACTCCGACCAATCGGCCTCCCGGCCCTGCGCCTTGAGATAGGCGCGGGTAACCCCATCGCTGGGGAAGACGCTGGTGGTGGCCCCCAGTTCGGCACCCATATTGGTAATGGTGGAACGTGCCGGCACCGACAGACTGGCGACGCCCGGGCCAAAATACTCGAAGACCTTGCCCACGCCGCCCTTAACGGTCTTGCGGCGCAGCACTTCGAGGATGATGTCCTTGGCGCTGACGAAAGGCTGCAGGCGGCCAGTCAGTTTGACGCCGATCACCTGCGGCATGTTGAGATTGAAGGCCAAACCGCCCATGGCCAGGGCGATGTCGAGCCCACCGGCGCCAATGGCGAGCATGCCGGCGCCGCCGGAGGTAGGAGTGTGCGAGTCGGAACCGAGCAGGGTACGCCCCGGCTTGGAGAAGCGTTCCAAGTGCACCTGATGGCAGATACCATTGCCGGGACGGGAGAAATGGATTCCATACTTGGCAGCGAAACTCTGCAGGAAGCGGTGGTCATCGGCGTTCTCGAAGCCAGACTGCAACATATTATGATCGACATAGGATACCGACAGTTCGGTGCGCACCTTTGGCAGTCCCAGCGCCTCGAACTGCAGGTACGCCATGGTACCCGTGGCATCCTGGGTCAGGGTCTGGTCGACGCGGATCGAGATGGGACTGCCGGCCTGCAACTCACCACTAACGAGGTGAGCGGCGATGATTTTCTGCGTGACGTTGTGGGCCATAGCGAAACTCCTTTTCAAGGCGGCAATCCATAAGAAACGATAATGACAAAAGCGGCCGCCTACGCCAAGGGGCAATCATACCCAATCCTGCGCCCGCCGCAGGCGCCGCAAGGTCTCTTCTCGCCCCAACACCGCCAAGGTCTGATCGAGGGGCGGGGAGACGGCGCAGCCCGCAACCGCCACTCGCAGCGGTTGCGCCACCTTGCCCAACTTACCTTCTGCATGTTCTTGCGCCAACGCCTGCAACACCGTATGCACGGCGCCAGCCGTCCAGTCCGTGACCTGCTCCAAGGCGTGCCGCGCCGCCTGCAGCAACGCCCCCTGCCCAGCGAGATGTTTGCTGCGATCCTTTTCCTCTGCCGTTTCCGGTGCCACATAAAACATCTTTGCGGCAGCGGCCATATCCACCAGGGTCTTCGCACGCTCCTGCAAAAGAGGGACGACCTTCGCTAACGCAGGACCAGCGGCGATTGCCGCGTCGTCCAATCCCACCAAATAGGGACGCAGCTGCCGCGCCAGCTCCTCGGCCGACAGGGTCTGCAGATGCTGGGCATTGAGCCATAGCAACTTTTCGGGATTGAAGGCAGAAGCGGCCTTGTGTACCTCCCCGATACGGAAATGCTCGATCATCTCCGCGCGGCTGAAGACTTCCTGATCGCCATGGGACCATCCCAGGCGCACCAGGAAGTTAAGCAGGGCATCCGGGAGAAAACCCTGCTCGCGATATTCCAGCACGCTGACCGCGCCATGGCGCTTGGACAGCTTCTGTTTGTCCGGCCCGAGAATCATTGGCACATGGGCATACTGCGGGACACTGGCACCCAGGGCCTGCAGGATCTGCATCTGCCGCGGGGTATTGTTGAGGTGATCATCACCGCGGATGACCTGGGTGATACCCATATCCCAGTCATCCACGACCACACAGAAATTGTAGGTGGGGGTACCATCCGAGCGGGCAATGACCAAGTCATCCAGCTCGCTATTTTGGAACACCACCCGCCCGTGCACCAGATCCTCGACCACGGTTTCGCCGCTGTCGGGGCTGCGAAAGCGGATGACGGGAGAGACGCCCGGACGGGCCTCCTGACGCTGCCGGCAGCGACCGTCGTAGCGAGGTTTCTCGCCGCGTGCCCGCTGCTCTTCCCGCATGAGATCCAGTTCTTCCTTGCTGCAATAGCAATGGTAGGCGGTACCGGCCGCCAGCATCTGCGCCAGCACCTCGCGATAACGCTCCATCCGCTGCGTCTGATAGAACGGACCTTCGTCCCAATCCAGACCCAACCACTGCATCCCCTCCAGGATGGCGGCGGTGGCTTCGGGCGTCGAGCGTTCGAGGTCCGTATCCTCGATGCGCAAGATGAACTGGCCCTGCTGTTGACGCGCATGCAACCAGGAGAAGAGCGCGGTACGCACTCCACCAATATGCAGGTAACCAGTGGGACTGGGGGCAAAACGGGTACGCACGGTCATCGAGTCTGAATCCTTATCTTGCTTCTGTACGAGTAGCGGGGCCCATCATATCAGGCTTGTACCCTGCGCCACACTGCGCGACAGAATTGCCGCATTTTGCCGGGCATCGATAGGAAATTTTGATAGTCCATAATTAGCATTGACGAGCATCGATGGACCCCCTAGTATCAGCCGCATGGTCCTCGCGGGGATCGTCCCAGCTTTTTGTTTACATTTGCGAAAAATCTGCAGATTTGGTAAGGATGCACAACCGGGGCCTCCTCACCAAAGAAGGAGTAGTATGCGAAAGTCGGTCATCGTCCTATCCACGAGCTGCGCGCTGCTGGGGTCACCACTCACCTGGGCCAGCAACAGCGCGGCCTCCTCACCAGCCAATCATGATCAGCAAGAATCCCTTTCCCAGTTGATCGCCAAACTGCAAAGCAGCAGTCCAGCCCTGCAAGAGCCCAACACGAATGCGCAGGGAGCCGTTCCAGAGACGGTTGGTGACAGCTCGCAGCTCCTGCAGGAATTCCGCAGCCTGCAGCGCAGCGACGTGGAGCTGCAAAGCGCGCAGGAGAGCATCTGGGCCGACCTGGTGGATGGTTTTCGTATCAGCGATGTCTCCCGTCCGCGGGTAGCCAAGTGGCGCAGCTGGTTTTTGCAGCATCAGGGCAAGCTAGAGGAGATCCTCCACAACTCCAGCCCCTTCTTGTACTACGTTGCCAATGCGGTGCACGAACGCGGCCTGCCAATGGAGCTGGCGTTGCTGCCTGCCATCGAGAGCGGCTACAACCCCAAGGCGTATTCTCCGGCAGCCGCAGCGGGGCTTTGGCAGTTCATCCCCGGCACTGCTAGAAACTTCGGTCTACAGAATACCCGCTGGGGCGACCCCCGCCTCAGCCTTACGGCCTCCACCAATGCCGCCCTCGATTATCTCTCCTATCTCTACAATTACTTTGGCGGCAACTGGCTCCTTGCCATCGCCGCCTATAATGCCGGTCAGGGTACCGTCTCGGCGGCCATACAGCAGAATGTGGCAAATGGGCAACCTACCGACTTCTGGGATCTGAACCTGCCAAACCAGACGGAAAACTACGTTGCCGAGTTACTCGGGCTGGCCCAAGTGATTCAGAATGCCCAGGCTTACCACATTGCCCTGCCAAGCATCCCCAACACCGCGCATATCGCCTTGGTGAATACACCGCGGCGGGTCAATTTGCAGGTTGCGGCGCAGTTGATGAACGTTTCCGTGACCGAGCTACAACACCTGAATGCCGGGCTGAGTTACGGGGTGGCGCCAGCCGGTTACTCGCTGGTCGTCCCCAAGGACAAGGCGAAAACCCTGCGCACTGCCCTGCTGCAGATGCCAGAACCGGAAACTCCGACGCCCGCTCCGATAGCGAGTCCAGTGCCAGCCGTCGCCGTACAGACCGCACGGCCTACTCCCGCCGTGCATTACACCTCTGTACGATCTGGCGAAACCCTGTCCCAGATTGCCCTTCGGACTGGCGTTTCCGTGCGTGATCTCGAACACTGGAATCATTTGCGCTCGGGCCGCTTCCTGCAGGTGGGGCAACGACTCATCATCTATGGCGGCAAACCTATGGCCGTCGCCAGCGGGTACGCGCCACGCAGTATCACCGTGCGTCCCGGCGAGAGTCTCTGGCAGCTGGCACAACGCGCCGGAGTCAGCGTAAGCGCCCTGGCCAGCGCCAACGACATGAGCACGCGCAGCATCATCCACCCCGGGCAGAAACTGCGGCTACCTGGCACGCATTTGCAAGAGGCTACCTATACCGTCGCCCAAAGCGGTGGCAGCATTCGCGTGCGACCCGGTGAAACCCTCTGGCAGATTGCCCAACGAGCTGGTGTGAGCGTATCCGCTATCGCATCCTACAACGGTTTGCATAGCAAGAGCATGTTGCATCCCGGACAGGTATTGCGCCTCCCCGCCCGCGGGACGGAGGTGGCTGCGTTGAGTCCGCAGCAAGAACGGTTGGCCAGTGCCCCGCATGCTACCACCTACGTCGTCCGCCCCGGCGACACCGTCTGGCAGATTGCGCAGCAATTTCACGTCTCACCCCACGCCCTGGTGCAGTGGAATCGCCTGGCTTCGGCGAGCGACCTGCAGCCCGGCAAACATCTCACCATTTTCCTGCGTTGACAGGGACACTCGGAGCATCCACAGACTATGGGTTTTTTACAGAGTAAACAGGCTTTGGTAGTCGGCGTTGCCAACGAACGTTCCATTTGCTGGGGCATTGCCCAGGCGCTGGCACGGGAGGGGGCGGAGGTCCTCTTGACCTACCAGAGCGAACGCACCAAAAGCCGGGTGGAAGACCTAGCGGCGCAGATCCAGGCGCCGGCACCCCTGGCCCTGGATCTGATGGACGAGGCGCAGGTACGTACCGTCGTCGACGACCTGCAGCAACGTTGGGGAGGCGTGGATATCGCCATCCATGGTGCGGCCTTTGCACCCAAGAACGAGCTGTCCGGAAACTACGCGGACGTCACTACCCGAGAGGGTTTTCGCATTGCCCACGAAGTGTCGTCCTACAGCTTTACCGCCATGGCCCAAGCCCTGCGTCCATTGATGCAGGGACGCCACGGCGCCCTCCTCTCTCTCAGCTATCTGGGCGCCGAACGGGCAATGGCCAATTACAATATCATGGGACTGGCCAAGGCCAGTCTGGAGGCAGGTGTACGCTACTTGGCGTACTCCCTGGGGCCTGAGGGGATTCGGGTAAACGCTATCTCTGCCGGGCCCATCCGCACCCTGGCAGCCAGCGGCATCAGCGAATTTCGCAGCATCCTCGACCACTATGCCGCGCATGCCCCGCTGCGACGCAACGTGACACAAGAGGAAGTCGGTAATGTCGCCGCCTTCCTCTGCTCGGATCTCGCCTCGGGCATCACCGGGGAAATCACCTACGTCGACGCCGGCTACAACATCGTCGGCTTCTAGGCGCGGCGCTTTTCCACCTCGGCCAGCATCGCCTCGAAGGCATTAGAGAAGGCCTCCAAGCCCTCCTTCTGTAACTGGGGGGCGACCTGGCCATCGAGGTCGACCCCAAGAGACGCGAGATCAGCCAGAGTCTGCTCTGCCGCATCGAGGTCATGAGCGATGGTCTGCCCTAACTTTCCATGCTCTCGCAGCTTGGCCAGGGTGGCATCGGGCAGGGTGTTGATGGTCTCTGGCCCAATCAGGGGCTCGACATAGAGCAGATCGGAATAGGCAGGATTTTTGGTGCTGGTGCTGGCCCAAAGCAGATATTGTGGCCGCCCGCCGGCTGCCTTGAGGCGAGAAAAGCCCTGACCGTGGAAGGTCTCCCGATACAGCGCATAGGCTTTCTTGGCCAGCGCCACTGCGGTTTTGCCCCGCAGCCGCAATGCCTCTTCCGTACCAATTTTTTCCAGCTGCTGATCCACCAGCGTATCGACGCGCGACAGGAAAAGGCTGGCGACGGCCTTCACCCGTCCAGGCTCACCGCCGGCATCGATCCATGCCACCAGACCTTCCTGGTAGGCAGCGAATACCTCGCGCACGTGCCGCAGGCCAAACATCAGCGTCACATTCACAGAAATGCCGCGACTGATGAGGGTGCGCAGCGCAGCGATGCCTGCGGGGGTAGCGGGAACCTTGATCAGGAGATTTTCGCGCTGGACGATGCTGCGTAAACGCTCCGCCTCGACAACGGTGGCAGCCTCGTCCATCGCCAGCCGGGGGGACTCTTCCCAACTCACCCAACCATCATCCCCTTGGGTAGCCACATGGGTGGCCTGCAGCAGATCGCAGGCCATTTGCAGATCGACCTTTACCATCTCTTCATAAAGGCGCTCCGCCGACTCCGCCGGACGCGCCAAATCTTCTTGATAATATGGGCTCTCGTGAATGGCCTTCTGGAAAATGCTGGGATTGGAGGTCACCCCGGAAACACCGTCCTCGGCAATGTAACGGGCAAGAATGCCGTCGTGAATCAGAGTACGAGAGAGATTGTCGAGCCACAGACTCTGCCCCAAGCGTGCATGCACTTCGCGTAAATCAGCCATTACCTTTCTCCTTGCGGACCACTATGCCTACCAGTCTAGCGCAGAAACCGATTCGACAACGGATTGCGGATGACACTGAATTGCCGCGCGGCCACCCTCGGCGACGAGCTCCGGCAGGCCTTCCCACTGTTCGCGCCGCGACAGGGCACGCAACAACATCGGTAGATTCAGCCCATAAATCACCCGTGCCCAGGGGTTAGTCCAAGTCTTGGGCAGGGCGTTGGCGGGGCTGGCACCGAGAATATCACAGAGAATCAGCAGCGGACGGTCCGGCCCGGCGGCATCGATCAGCTCCTGCAGGCGAGCACGCAGGGGCGCAAGATCATCGCCAGCAGGGGACAGGGAAAGCAAGGCCGCGGGACGATCGCCATAGATGTGTTCGACCACTGCCAGCAGCGCCTCGCCAAGACCGGCATGGGTAAGCAAAGCCACCTGCACCAGGCTCAAGAATAGCGCTCCTGAATATCGAGCTCGCGATGCTCGACCAAGACCTCCTGCCCATCCCGCGCTAGGGATCGCGCCAAGGATTCGACCATGTAGACGCTACGATGTTTGCCACCGGTACAGCCCAGGGAAATGGTGACATAATTTCGGTGGTCGCGAGCAAAAGGCGGTAGCCACTCCTGCAAAAAGGCCTCCAGACTGCTGCGCGCCCTCTGCACGGCATCCTGATGGTCAAGGAATTCCCGCACAGCGGCGTCGCGCCCGGTCAAAGACCGCAGTTCGGGCTCGTAATGGGGATTGGGCAAGGCGCGCAGGTCGAAGACAAAATCGGAATCGGCAGGTACCCCGTTGCGGAAAGCAAAAGACTGCAGCAGCAAGATCAGACCCTGCACCCGCGCCACCTGAGCCCAGGCCTGCACACGCAGCCGCAAGGAGTGACTGCGAACCTGCGAGGTATCCAGCACACGATCGGCCAGGCGCGCCAAGGGAGCCAGAAGGATGCGCTCGCGCGACAAGACCTGATGCAGCGCGGCTCCTGGGGCTGCTTCCTGATCACTGAGGGGGTGGCGGCGCCGGGTCTCACTGTACCGGCGTAACAGCGTTTCTTCATCCGCATCGAGAAAGAGTATACGCGGTTGCAGACCGCATTCCTGCGATATCTGCTGTAATGCCTCGGGCAATGCGTCGAGAAAGGTGCGATTGCGCACATCGATACTCACGGCAACCCGCGGCGGAGCCAATTGGTGGTGCGCCAATTCCTGCAACAAGGAACCCAGGAGGGTGGCGGGCAGATTGTCTACACAAAAGTAGCCAAGGTCTTCGAGTGCCTGCAAGACGGTCGTCTTACCGGAACCGGACAGCCCCGTAATGATGACAAAATCACCAGCGGCGCTCACAGCTTGTGGCCTACCGCACGGGTTTGTTGATCAAAAAGCGCCAACATATCCACACCGGCTTCACGCAGGTACTGCGCTCGTGCTGCCGCCTCCACGAGTACCGCAAGATTGCGTGCAGCACTGACGGGCAGGCGCAAGCGTGGAAAGGGCACTCCGAGAATGTCCCAGTGGTCTACCTGGCCCTGCAAACGATCGACGTCGGCCAGTTCCATTTCCGCCATATCACGAATCTCGACCACCAAGCGCAGTCGCTTGGAATCGATCACGGAAGAGGCACCGAAAAGATGGCGAATATTGATGATCCCCAGCCCACGCACCTCCATGAAATCCTGCAGGGCTGCGGGGCAATGGCCAGTGACCACCCCCGGCGCTTCGCGAATGCACAGCACGCTGTCGTCGGCGATCAGGCGGTGATGGCGACTCACCAACTCCAGGGCCAGCTCGGACTTGCCAATGCCGGCCTCCCCCTGAATGAGGATTCCCACCCCGAGCACGTCAACCAACACCCCATGCAGCAGACAGCGCGGCGCCAGCTCGCGTTGCAGATATTGCTGCACGCGCACCAAGATCCGCCGGGCGGGAAGCGCCGAGACGAGGATACTCACCCCTTCGTCCATCAAGCTCGCCAGCCAATCCGAAGCTGGCTGTACCCCTTCCGCCAGAACGAGGATGCGCAATCGCTGCACGTGATAGATCTGCTCGGGATGACTATGCAGGTAGTCCAGCTCTGCCTGCCCCAAGATCTGCACCGGGTGCGAGCGAATGAAGCTGAGAAATCCCACTAGCGCCGCACCATCACTACTGTGCTGCGAGTCCACACGCAGCAGCGTTTGCGCAGCCGCATGCAGGATCGTCCAGCCAAGTTCAGTAGCCAGGTCGGAAGCCATCTGGGAAAAACTGACGCTGCGATCCATACCGTCCAACCCCATGCAAACGGCGCGAACATCGCTACCGAAAACGGGTACGCCTCAAGCAACTAGCAGAGCGCGAAAGGCATCCACATCCTGGACCTGAGCAAGCTGCTGCCGCACGGTTTCCTGCGCCAAACGCGCGGCGATATGGGACAGTAGCTCCAGGTGCTCCATAGCTTCTCCGGCGGGTACCAGCACGGCCACAAAGATATGCACGCCTTCCGCATCGGGCGCAGCAAACCCCACTGCCGTACGAGTGCGCAACGCGGCGACCGCAGCGCTGGCAAGATCCGGCAAACGCGTATGTGGCACCGCCACTCCGAAGCCCAGTGCCGTGGAACCCTGCATTTCGCGAGCCATAAGAGCGTCATAAATTTTTTGCTGAACGATTCCCGTGCTCTCACTGAGCCTCTCGGCCAGGGCCTGCAAGACCTCCGTCATACTGGCGGCCGGACTGTCGAGAAGAATCGCCTTTGCGGGGAGCGGCAAAGCAGCCATGGTCATTCGCTTTCGGTGGCAAGGACTGCAGCTACCGGACTGCTCCGATGGCGCTGCAGTTTTTCCTTGTATTGACGCACCTGACCGTCAATCTTGTCGGCCAGTTGGTCGATGGCTACGTACATGTCGGCATCACGCGCCTCGGCGTGAAAATCGTGTCCGGGAGCGCTGACAGTGATCTCCGCCACGTTGGAGAGTTTTTCGTGAGGAAGGAACTTCAACACGACCCGCCCATCGATGACGCGATCGAAGTAGTGATCAAGGCGTCCGAGTTTTTCGTGCACTCGGTTCTTGATGGCCTCGGTGAGGTCCAGGTGTTGGCCGGTGATGTGTAATTGCATGGCAAGCTCCTAGCTTTCGTTTATGGGAGTCCATCACTGCTTTACCGCTCCACTCACAGTGTAGCGCCTTGGCCGCCTTTGCAAAAGCCAAAAGCTAGAGAGCGGGAGACGTTGGCTATAAGCGGCGACGCTGGCTGGCGGGCGGAATATTGGCGGCCTCACGATACTTGGCGACGGTACGGCGGGCAATCTGAATGCCCTGCTCGGCGAGTACCTTGGCGATTTCGGCGTCGCTCAATGGATGCTGGCTATCTTCTGCCTGAACCATCTTGAGAATCACGGCGCGAATGGCGGTGGCGGAGGCCGCCCCCCCTTGGTCCGTAGCCACATGACTGGAGAAGAAATACTTAAATTCGAACAAACCGCGGGGGGTGGTCATGAACTTTTGGTTGGTGACTCGGGAGATCGTCGATTCGTGCATCTCCACGGCCTCGGCGATGTCGCGCAGGACCATGGGACGCATCGCCTCCGGCCCGTGCATGAAAAAATCCTTTTGCTGTTCAACAATCGCCGTCGCTACCTTGAGGATGGTTTCCTGCCGGCTCTGTAGGCTCTTAATGAACCAGCGCGCCTCATTGAGCTGATCCTGGATGTACCGATGCGCGGCGTCCTTGCCGCCGGACAGGCCCGCGTAATGACGATTGATACGCAGCCGCGGCATCGCCTCGGCGTTCAGTTCTACCCGCAGCCGTTTGCCTACCCAACGCACTATGACATCGGGAATGACGTATTCCGAGGCTCCAGCACCAATTTCGCTGCCGGGTTTGGGATTGAGGGCAGCAATCAGGGCGACAGCAGCGCGCAACTCCTCCTCGCGCGCATCCAGGGCCTGCGCCAGGCGGACATAGTCATGCTTGGCCAAAAGCTCGAGCTGCTCGTCGACGATGCGGCGGGCGAGGAGCAGGGCATCATCTTCTTCCTCGATCTGCTGCAACTGCAAGGAAAGGCATTCCGCCAGACTGCGGGCAGCGACCCCTGGCGGGTCAAAATCCTGAATCTGCCGCAAGATCGCTTCCAGCTCCGCCAGTGGTCGACCAGAGGTCTCCACCAGCTCGGTAAGCTCCGCGCCCAGATAGCCGGTATCGTCGATAGCATCGATGATCAACTCCGCCAGATTGCGATCATCGCTCTGGAAAAAGGTGAGGTTAGCCTGCCAGCGGAGGTAGTCCTGCAGGCTTTGTTCGCGGCTGTTGCGCGCCTCGAAATCGGGCAGATCCTCATCATTGGCCATTGCGCTTCCTGCGGCGCTGCTGCCCATGTCGAACACGTCTTCCCACTGGCTGTCGACGGGCAGTTCTTCGGGCAGACTGGTTTCCGCCGCGAGATCGAGCTGACGCTCCTCCGGTGCGGGGGATAGGCCATCACTCGCCGCCAGCTCCACGCCTTCCTCCTCATCAAGGAGTGGATTACTGTCGAGCATCATCTGCACTTCCTGCTGCAGGTCCAGGGTCGACAACTGCAGAAGGCGAATCGCCTGCTGCAACTGTGGGGTCATGGCCAGATGCTGACCGAGTTTGAGTTCGAGTCCTTGTTTCATGATTCAGATCTTGAACTGCTCTCCCAGATAGACTTCGCGCACGGCGGGATTGTCGATGAGGTCTTGCGGGCCGCCCGAGGCCAGCACCTGACCATCATGCAGGATATATGCGCGCTGGCAAATACCCAAGGTTTCACGCACGTTGTGATCGGTGATGAGGACGCCGATGCCGCGCGCACTCAGGCCGGAAATCAATTGCTGAATCTCGATCACCGAGATCGGATCAATGCCGGCGAAGGGTTCATCGAGCAGAACGAAGCGCGGGCTCATAGCCAGGGTGCGGGCAATTTCCACCCGCCGCCGTTCACCACCCGAAAGGCTTTGTCCGCGGGTGTTGCGCAGATTTTGCAGACGCAATTCGGCGAGCAGCTGCTCCAAACGCTCCTGCCGTTCTTCGCTGCTCAGAGGCAACTGTTCAAGCACTGCCAGGACATTGTCGGCGGCACTGAGCTGACGGAATACCGAGGGTTCCTGGGGAAGATAACCAAGCCCCATTCGCGCGCGCTGATGCATGGGGAGTTTGCTGACATCCTGGTCGTTGAGGTAGATCCGACCACTATCGGGGCGGATCAGGCCTACCATCATATAAAACGTCGTGGTCTTGCCAGCGCCGTTCGGTCCCAGAAGCCCCACCACCTCGCCGGCCTTCACTTCTACCGACACCCCGCGCACCACGGTGCGTCGGCGAAAGCGTTTGACCAGGGATTCCGCGCGCAGCTGGGACGTCATGGCTTGGCACTACCACCCTTGGCCGGATAGAAGACCGAGCGTACCCGCTGGCCAGGGCTTGCCGTCACGGCCGTCTGTTGGCTCTGCAAAAGATAGGTGACCTGATTCCCGCTGATCTCGTTTTTCCCCTGCCAAAGGTGAGCGTCGCCGCTGAGGATGATACGGCCGCTGCCGGGTTCATAGGTCAGCTGCTGGCCATAGCCATGGCGCTCGGCACTGGACATAGTGAAACTCACCGGGCTGCCCGTGGCTACCGCTTTCTCTACCCTACCGGCGGCGGCGTGGATGGTGAGCTGCGCGGCGTGGATGACGAGATCCCCCTGCTGCATGACGACATCACCGCTATAGATGGCTACCTGCACGGGTTTGTTCTGGCCCTGCAGCCGGTCAGCGGAAATGTGGATGGGCCCCTTGCCGAGTCCCGTATCCGGCGCGTTTGCCGCGCTGACCGAAAGCGGAACTAGACAAGACAGAAGAACGAAGCAACACTTACGGTACATAAGTTCCTCGCACCTGATGCAACAAGCGGAACTGCTCTGTTTTTACCGACGCCAACAACCCAACCCCCTGCAGGGTACTGCGCCCATGGGTCAGAAAGACCGGATCCCGGGTCTCGATCACGCCGCTCTTGGGGTCATAACGCAATCTTTCCGTACGCAGGGTGCTGTCAGCCCCCAAAGTCGCAAGCACCTGTCCCCAGGCCAGGAGCTCCTGATCGCCGTTACGCAGAAGACCATGCTCGGCCTGCAGGGCAAGGTTCCCCTGACGGCGGAAGCGTTCCAGCGAAAATCCGTTGAGAAAGGTCTGGTTGCCCTCGGGCAGATGGTAGGCATCCTGTGCATGGGCGAGTAATTGCAGTT
Source organism: Acidithiobacillus sp. (assembly GCA_028697715.1). GTDB lineage: Bacteria > Pseudomonadota > Gammaproteobacteria > Acidithiobacillales > Acidithiobacillaceae > Igneacidithiobacillus. The sequence goes on from JAQVDS010000002.1 coordinate 28,729, forward strand.
GTCCCTGCGCGTCATACTCGCGCAGAACGACATCGCTCGCGGCCTGATCACCGTGCCGAATGCCACCATGCCAATCCACGGCAACGAAGGGTATGGATTGTTTTGGCCAAGTCAGCCACAACAGTCCTGCGCCCAGTAGGGCGAGGAACAGGAGTCCAAGCAGACGCAGGTTCATACCTGACCCAGGGCGCGCGCCACGATGCCGCTCCAATACCCCTGGACACGCAGGATTTCCTCGCTCAGTTCGCGCACTGCGCCCATACCACCCGGGCGTTGCGCGACCCAGTGCGCGCGCGCCAGGACTTCGGGGTGCGCATCAGCGGGCGCCGTAGCGAGCCCCACGCGGCCGAGAATACCGAGATCGATCAGATCATCCCCCATGTAGGCGACTTCCTCTTCCCGCCGTTGGGTGGCGAAGAGTAATTCGGTGTAGGCGACGATCTTGTCGACACTGCCCTGATACACACGCTGGATGCCGAGATCACGGGCCCGATGGGCGAGGGCCGGGGAATAGCGCGCGGTGATCAGGGCCACCTCGATGCCGCAATCCTGCAGGAGGCGGATGCCATGCCCATCGCGCACATGAAAACTCTTGCTTTCCCGCCCTTCTGCATCGAAGAGCAGGCGGCCATCGGTGAGCACCCCATCAACATCCAGGACCAACAGGCGTATCCGCGCACAGCGCTCGCTGCAATCCGTCATGCGACCCCCGCATGTAATAGATCATGCATACTGATGGCGCCCGCCAGGCGATCCTCGTCATCGACGATCAGCAATACCGCCACCCGTTCGGCATCCATCCGCGCCATCGCCTCTGCTGCCAAGGCGTCGGCGCTGATACATAACGGTTTGGGACGATAGAAATCGGCCATAGGACGTCCCCAGAGATCCTGTTGCTCGGCGAAGGCTCGGCGTAAGTCGCCATCGGTAAAGATGCCCAAAAGGTGATGATCGTCATCGACCACTGTCGTCATGCCCATGCCTTTGCCACTCATCTCCAGGATCGCTTCGTGCACCGGGGTGGAGAGCCGGACCCGCGGCAACTGCTCACCTCGGCGCATCAGGTCTTCCACCCGCAGCAATAAACGCTTTCCCAAAGCGCCACCGGGATGGGAGAGAGCAAAATCATCCGCGGAAAAACCCCGGGCACTGAGCAGGGCCATGGCCAAGGCATCACCCATGGCGAGACTGGCAGTGGTCGAGGCGGTAGGTGCCAGATTCAGCGGACAGGCCTCGCGCGCTACGGCACAATCCAAATGCACGTCTGCCCGTCGCGCCAGGGTAGAGTCCGCCTTGCCGGTAAGGGCGATCAGGGGGACGCCGATGCGTTTTACCACCGGCAGAATGGCAAGCAGCTCCGCGGTTTCGCCGGAATTGGACAGGGCCAGGAGCAGATCGGACGCGGTGAGCATGCCAAGGTCGCCATGACTGCCCTCGGCAGGGTGGAGAAAAAGGGCGGGACTCCCCGTACTGGCCAGAGTCGCGGCGATCTTCTTACCGATGATCCCGGATTTTCCCATGCCGCTGACGACAATGCGGCCCGAACAGGCAAGCAGCAATCGACAGGCTGCGACGAAGGCATCGTCGAGTCGCGCCTCGAGGCCCTCCAGTGCTTCCCGCTCCAGACGCAGGGTTTCACGGCCGGTGCGCAGCAGGAGTTCACTATTGGTGGAAGCTTCAGTCATTGCTACGACTCGCCTCATAGGCAATCCGACACTCGGGATGCGCCCCCATCACCTTGTCGACGTCAGCAAAGCTGCTCTGCTGCAAGAGTTCCCAACATTTCAGATTGACGGCGGCCAGCTCTCGCGGGTGCTGACGATACCAGGCCACCGATCCACTCTCCGGGCTACCACTGAGGATCTGCGGGCGATCGGCCCAGAACAGTAGAACGAACAGGGCGACTGCCCCTAGAAAAATGAGCCCATAAACGATCTTCATCGACGCGCAAACCCGCGAACCACATTTCTCACTCGATCTCTTCCCCATACTGTGTATTCAGAAGCGCTACCAGCCGCTCCTCACGTTTCTGGAGATCGGCGAGCAAATTTTCGGCCAAATTATCCCACAAGCCGCGCAAAGGCACGAGTGCCGCCCCAGCTTCCATCTCCTGCAGGAGCTCGGCGACCTTGTCGAGACTCTCCCGCAACTGCAGACCGCTACTCAGGCAATTCTTGATCCGTTCGCGCGGGTGCGGGATCCAGGAACGATCCGCACTGTAAGAGCGTATTTTTTCTCCACACTCCAGAATACGCCGCCGCAGCTTGCCCAGAGCGCCGATCTTGCTGCTCTTTAGTTCGCCCCACAGCGCCAGATCCATCGCCGCCAACCAGTGCTCGCGCCACTCCTGTACCTGGGCAACACTTGGCTGCACCCAGATGGTCACTTCCGCTTCGTCAAAGGCCACTACGCTCCTCCATAGTGCAGGCGGGCGGCCTGCAAACGCTCCGGCGTACCAACGTCACACCAATATCCTTGCTGAAGATAAGCACGGAGAAGACCTTTCGCCACCCATTGTCGCAGCCATGGTGCCAGGGGCGCGGGGCCGCTCGGAAAATTCGCCAGCCAGGCAGCGTCCAGAAGGGCAAGGCCAGAATAGGTGTAGGTCGGCGGCCCTGCAGCGGGCACTGTCACGCGTCCTTTCTCCATGGCGAAATCACCTTCGGGATGGTGCGCGGGGTTATCCACCATAACCAGGCCCGGATCGCCGGCCAACAACTGCGCCAGGGGATGCTCCGTGCAAATGTCGCCATTGAGCAGAAGAAACGGGGCATTTTCCAGACGCTCGCGCAGGGCGATGAGTGCTCCTCCGGTTTCCAGGCGCTGCGCCCTTTCGTCGCTATACTCCAGCGACATCCCTTGCCACTGCCGGCCCAGGAAGCGCGGCAACAGGGCTCCCAAATGCGAGAGATTGATGAAGATCCGTTCCACTCCGGCGGCGGCCAGATGGTCCAGGTGGCGGACGATGAGCGGACGCCCGGCAACGCTCAACAGCGGCTTGGGGAGAAAGTCGGTGCGCGGGCGCAGGCGCTCACCCCGCCCGGCTGCGAGGATCACCGCCTGTCGCATGGCGACCAGCCCTGGAACAGGGGCACGAAGCACCGCCAGGCCTCCTGCCCGGCAAGCAGGTCCTCGACGTAGGCCCAAAAGCGTGGCAACAATTCGAGATATCCGCTCTTGCCATCGCGGTACGCCAAGCGGCAAAAAATACCGAGGATTTTCAGATTACGTTGTAGCGCCATGACCTCTACCTGCACGCGAAATGCCTCGCCGTCGGGGACGGCCAATCCGTGTCGCTGCAGCAGGCAGCGATATTGCTCGATCCAGCCATCGCGCCGTGCCCGTCCCCAGTCCCAGTAACGATCCCAGAGCAGGGAGGCAAGATCGTAGGTCCACGGCCCAAGCACGGCGTCCTGAAAGTCGATCAGTACCGGCGCGCCGACGGGCCGCAGCAGGAGATTACGGGCATGGAAATCGCGGTGTACCCAGATGCTGGGCTGCTGACGCGCTCCGTCCCGCAAAGCGGAAAACAGCATGCCGATCTGATCCTGCTCGGCACTCGACAAGGTAATACCGAGATGCCGCCGGAGATACCAGTCGGGGAAGAGCGACAGCTCCTGCTGCAGCCGCTGCGCATCATAGGGCGGAAAGGGCGGGCGGAGAACCCTATCTTGCGCTGCCGCCGCCAAGCCCAGCAGCAGGGGGAATACCCTGGCCATAATGGCATCCGGCGACTCACCCGCATCCAGCGCGCTCTTGAGGTCACGGGAACCCAAATCCTCCTGCAGGAGCAGACGATACCGCAGAGAAACCGCAAGGATGCGCGGCACGGGCAGGCCCGCCTCGGCAAAGCGATGCTGCACGCGCAAGAAGGGTAAGAGCTCGTCGGCGTGGGGCACCTGTGCCAGGACGCGTTCACCAGGTGCCCGCCAATAGCGGCGCGCGCTGGCATCGCCAGGAATCGGCTGCAGAGTGGTCGGCTCGACGCCATGGGTACGCAAGAAGCGTTCGGCGGCGGCACCGAGCTGAGGAAGGTGGCTGGGAGATTGCGACATACGCGCATTCTGTGCGATTTTACGCGCCTATGCCTAGCCCTGGGACATGCTCGATGGCCGTCGGCCGGTTACGCCCGCGGCGCTGGTCCCTGACCTGCGCGGCAGCGGTCTTCTGCGCTTTTGCCTCGCCGGCCTGGGCGCAGGATGGGCCGGTGACCCTCTACGCCGACCAGATTCAGGGCCTGGGCAGCGGCCAATGGACGGCCTCGGGTAATGTGGAGGTGCTCTACGGCGATCGTCGCCTCTATGCCCATCAGGCCCATTACGACGAGAAGAAGGACGAGATCATCGCCAAAGGGCAGGTACGCCTGGTCAGCCCCGGAATCGTCACCAATGCGCCGGAGGCAACCCTGAAGATCCACAGCAATCAGGGTATCGTTCTCCATCCGCGTTTCCTGCTGCCGAGTCAGGATGGCCATGGACAGGCGAGCAGCGGGCAGGAGCTTGGCAAGAATCACTACCGCCTCAACGAAGCCTGCTACACCACCTGCCACGGGCATGTCCCGGCCTGGCAGATCTACAGTCAGCAGCTGGATCTCAACCAGAACGACCAATACATCAGTACCTACAACAGCACCCTGAATGTCTACGGCCTTCCGGTCCTCTGGCTGCCCTATTTCAGTTTTCCGCTGCAGCGCCATTCCGGATTTCTGCCACCCACCATTGGCAGTTCCACCATCAATGGTTTTACCCTGGGCATTCCCTACTATTTCGACATCGCCAGCAATCTGGATGACACCCTCACTGTAGAAGGACTGACCAAGCGCGGCGTATTGCTACAAAACCAGTTCCGTTACCTGGAGCCCGACTATAGCGGACAGTTGCTTCTCGCTTTGCTGCCCCACGACAAGCTCACCGGCAGCAATGTCTGGGCGGTATCCTGGCAGCACCAGCAGAATCTGGGCGATGGTTTTGCGCTCTCGGTCAACTACAATCGCGTCAGCTATCGGAATTTCCTCGCTGATCTCTCCGGGGTTACCGGCTTCAACGGCGGGTACATCGGCGGGGTCGGCAATGCGCCATATCTGACCTCCACCGGCGCCATCAGCTATGGCAATCGGCATCTGCAGGCGGGTGTCATGCTGCAGGGCTATCAGGAACTGCTCCAAGGAGAAGCTGCGCCCTATGCGCAACTTCCCTATGTCTACGCCAATGGCTATTGGCGCCTGGGCAGAACCGGCTATTTCGATTGGCGCAGCAACTTCAATTATTTCTATGCCAGCACCGGCCCTATTGGCCAGCGTCTCGACCTCACCCCAACCATCAGTTGGAAATGGAGTCGCGCCTGGGGCTACCTGGAACCGCAGGGGCGGCTCTATTTCAGCCATTACCAGATCCAGCGCAATGGCCCTTACGCCCGCGTCAGCAACCGCAGTCTGCCCGCCCTAAGCCTGCGCGGCGGTCTCAACTTCGTTCGCGATGCCCAGGATGGCAGCAGTATCGTCCTGCATCCCATGTTCAAATACCTGTTTATCCCCCTGCAGGCACAGAACCAGATCCCGAATTTCGATTCCAGCACACCCTTCCAGAATTATGATTCCATCTTTACCGACAACTCGCTATTTGACGGCAGCGATCGGATCAACGCGGCCAATCAGTTGGCCTATGGCCTGGAGGGATCGGGCTACAATCCCAATGGACGGGAAGTCTGGAGCGCCGCCATCGGCCAGATCCAGTATTTCAACCGGCGGCAGATCGACCTTGCCGGCAATATCGTGGCGCAGAACAGCCGCTCCAATTATTTCTGGCAGGCCCAGTACGCGCCCCGGGCCAATCTCAATTTCCTCGCCAGCTCCGAAACCGACTCCGACTGGCGGCGTTTCGAGCGCATGGATTTCCGCGCGCAATGGTTGGCCCACAATGGGACGGTGCTCAATCTCGATTATCGCTATACGCGCAACTACGTGGATCAGGCGGGCGTCTCTGCAGCGCTTCCCATCGGCAAGCAGTGGCGGGTTCTGGGCAGCTACCAATATGATGTTCAGAATAACAAGCCCTTGGAGGAGCTGGTCGGGATCGGCTATGATGGCGGTTGCTGGACGGCTCAACTGATGATGTTCCACCAGATTCTGCTGGGGGGGCAGACGAACAACGCCGTCTACCTGGAAATCGTGCTGCGCGGTTTGACCAGCATTGGCAATAGTTCCAACGGTTTCCTCGATCAATACGTGCCCGGCGCCAGCATGGAGTTCTGATGTCTCGATACCGCTCTGCCCTTTTCCTCGCTGCTTTGGCTAGCAGTTGCTCTGCCTGGGCCACAACCCCTTTTGTCAACCGGGAGACACTCCTGGCTGCACCCCCGCCGTCGCGGGTCTTTTCTGCCCGCTCCACGGTGGCAGCGCAAGCCGCGCCCCTGCCACAGAACCTCGACACCCTCAACAAGGTAGTGGCAGTGGTGAACGATCAGATCATCACCTCGCTGCAACTCAATCAGAAGGTCGACGCCATCAAGGCGCAACTGCAGCAACAGGATCCCGGCCAGTTGCCACCGGATGCGATCCTGCGCCGTCAGGTACTGCAACAGATGATCCTGCAGGACATCGAGGTGCAGATGGCCAAACGCATGGACATAAACGTCGATCAGGCCACGCTGGACCAAGCCATTGCCAATATCGCCCACAGCAACAACCTGACCCCCGACCAGCTGCGCGAGGCATTGACTCAGCAGGGACAGTCCTGGTCGGAATTCGAGGACAATCTACGTGAACGGATCTTGGTGGACCGTCTGCAGCAACAGGAGGTCGAGGCGCGGGTGCATCTCGGAAAAGACGAGATCCAGACCTTTGCTCGCCAGCTCAAACAAACTGCAGGGGTGAGTTTTGAATTGCAGCAGATCTTCCTGCCCTTGCCCGGCGACCCCAGCCCGGATGCCGTGACTCAGGTGCGCCAGGATATCGAGCGCGTGCACCAGCAACTGGTAAACGGCGCCAGCTTCACCCGTCTAGCCACCGAGGTTAGCGCTGCCCGCGACGCCCTGCAGGGCGGTCGCCTGGGCTGGATCAAGGCCGCCGAGCTGCCCAGCGCTGTCACCCAGGCCCTGCTCAAATTGCAGCCTGGCGATATCAGCCCGGTGATCCCCAGCGCCACCGGCTATCACATTTTCAAGCTCCTCGATGTCAAGCATCAAGAGCCGTCGGTGACTGAGGTCAAGGCAGCGATGATCGTGTTGCACGCCGGCAAAGGGATCGAGGAGCAGGAGGCACAATCCCAGGCCAAGGACATCGAGTCGAGCCTGCAATCGGGGGTGAATTTCAGCGCGCTGGCTCGGCGCTACAGTCAGGATCGTGCCACCGCAGCCAATGGTGGCGAATTGGGCTGGGTGGCACCGGGAAGCTTGCCAGACGAGCTGGAACGCGCGTTGATGAGCTTGCCGATGGGCAATGTAAGTGCCCCCATCCAGATCGGCGATGCCATCTACATCGTGCAGTCGCAAGGCCGGCGCGAGGCTGCCCTGAGTGATACGCAACTGGAGTCGGTCGCACGCATGCAGCTTTTCAACCGCACCGTACGCGAGCGTATGGAGGAGTGGCAGCGGCGCATCCGCGATGGTGCCTATGTCGAAATTCTCGACCCGAATCTGCGCTTGCGCAACACCTGAGATGAATAGCCCCGTTTCGACTGGAAAGGCGCAACAGAGTCCAGAGTCGCTCCTAGGACACCGGCCTTTACCTGCCATCGCCTGGACACCAACCTGGACCCTGTTTCGCAAAGAGGTCTTGCGCTTCGCCCGCGTCTGGTTACAGACGATTGCCGCGCCCCTGGTTACCACTCTGCTGTATTTGCTGGTTTTCGGTCATGCCTTGGGGGGGCACATCCATATCTACCCCGGAGTCTCCTACATCGCCTTCATCGTTCCCGGCCTGATGATGATGTCGGTGCTGCAGAATGCCTTTGCCAACAGCTCTTCCAGTTTGATTCAGGCCAAGGTGACGGGCAACATCATTTTTCTTCTGCTCAGTCCCCTGCGGCCGACGGAGATCTTTTTGGCGATGACCGCGGCGTCCATTGTCCGCGGCATCGCCGTGGGATTGGCCATCCTGTTGCTGGCCCTGCTGTTCCTCCACCTACCCCTGCAACATCCGGTCTGGATATTGCTATTTGCCGTTTTCGGTGCGGGAGGAATGGGAGCACTGGGCATCGTCGCCGGGCTTTGGGCAGAAAAATTCGACCAGATTGCCGGCTTTCAGAATTTTCTGATCATGCCTTTGACCTTTCTTGCCGGGGTATTCTATTCCGTGCAGTCGTTACCGGGGATCTGGCGTCACCTGTCCATGGTCAATCCTTTCCTCTACATCGTCGATGGTTTCCGTTATGGTTTCTTTGGCGATGGGGACGTCTCGGTCTGGGCTTCTCTCGCCGTCGCTCTGGCCTTTTTTCTGCTCAGCTCGGCGGTAGCCTGGCGCCTCTTGGCTAGCGGATACAAGCTGCGTCCCTGAGCGACGGGATCACAGACACGACAATTTCAGGTAAGATGAAGAGATGATGCAAGCAGATACGATCCGTTCCCTCATCGAGTCTGGTCTTCCCGGCGCCGAGGTGCATGTATTCGGTGACGATGGAGCCCATTTCGAGGCTGTGGTCATCGCTGGGCAATTTCAGGGCCAGAGCCTCGTCAAACGGCACCAGGCGGTGTATGCCTGTCTGGGCGACCGCATGCGTGAGGAAATCCACGCCCTACAGCTACGCACCTTGTCCCCGGACGAAGCTGCGGCTCGTTCCTAATTTTTCACTCTCATTCGAGGTACAGTCATGGCCGACATTCAAGACATCATCCAGGATCAGGTAAGTAAACACCCCATCACCCTCTACATGAAGGGCAATCCGCGGGCGCCGCAGTGTGGCTTTTCCGCCCGCGCAGTGCAGCTCCTGCAGCAGGCGGGCGTGAAAGAGCTCTTCACCGTCGACGTGCTCGCTGACCCGCAGATCCGCGACGGCATCAAGAAATTCTCCAACTGGCCGACCATCCCGCAGCTCTATATCAATGGCGAATTCGTGGGTGGCTCCGACATCATGGCCGATCTGTTCCAGCAGGGCGAGTTGCAGAAGCTGGTCAGCAAGGCCCAGGGCTGACGCAACACCGTGGACAAGCTGCTCCTGCGTGGTAATGGCCCTCTGCGTGGTGAGTTGCGGATCTCGGGGGCAAAAAATGCTGCCCTGCCGTGCCTGGCAGCGAGCATTCTGGCGCGGGAGCCGGTTGGCCTGCGCAACATCCCGCACCTGCGCGACGTCACCACCACTCTCGAGCTTCTGAGTTGTTTGGGCGCTCGAGTACTGGTGGACGAGCAGCTGGGGGTGGAGATCGATCCGCGCAGCGTGCATTCCCTGGTGGCACCCTACGAACTGGTGAAGACCATGCGCGCCTCGATCCTGGTACTCGGACCGTTACTCGCCCGCCACGGGAGCGCCGAGGTCAGCCTGCCCGGCGGCTGTGCCATCGGCAGTCGTCCCGTCACCGTGCACCTCAACGGTCTGCAGGCCCTGGGCGCGGAGATTCGCCTGGAGGATGGCTTCGTCAAGGCGCGGGCGCAGCGACTCCGTGGGGCCTCCATCGTGATGGAAATGGTTTCCGTGACCGGCACCGAAAACCTGCTGATGGCCGCCACTCTGGCGGAAGGACACACGCGCATCGAAAATGCTGCGCGCGAGCCCGAAGTTGTGGATCTGGCGCGCATGCTCAATGCCATGGGGGCACGAATCAACGGTGCCGGGACCTCAGTGATCGAGGTGGAGGGGGTAGATTCCCTGCACGGCTGCGAGCACCAGATCCTCCCCGACCGCATCGAAACCGGTACCTATCTCGTCGCAGCGGCCATGACCGGGGGTGATGTCTTTTTGCGACGTACCGATCCGCGTTTACTCGACAGCGTCTTGGCCAAGCTACGCGAGGCAGGCGCGGAACTCTATGAGGACGGTGATGGCATTCGTCTGCGCATGCAGCAGCGACCACGCGCCGTGGACATTCGCACCGCCCCCTACCCCGCCTTTCCGACCGACATGCAGGCGCAGTTCATGGCCCTGGATGCCATCGCCGAGGGTAGTGCAAAGATTACCGAAACCATCTTCGAAAACCGCTTCATGCACGTCTCTGAGCTACAGCGTCTGGGAGCGCGTATCGACAGCGACGGCAAGACGGCGGTCGTACGCGGTGTGCCCCGCCTGCAGGGTGCGCCGGTCATGGCCACCGATCTGCGCGCCTCGGCCTGTCTGGTCCTGGCCGGCCTGGTTGCCGAAGGCGAGACCCTCATCGACCGCATCTATCACCTCGACCGCGGCTACGAGGTGATCGAAGAAAAGCTGGGCGCCCTGGGGGCAGATATTCGACGGGTACGAAATCAGAGCGGAAAGGCGGCATGAACGACAGTCTCACCATTGCCCTGTCCAAGGGGCGCATTCTCGAAGAGAGCATTCCGCTCTTTGCCGCAGCCGGTATCGAGCTGGCCGAAGACCCCGACAAGTCGCGTAAGCTGATCCTACCGAGTACTGACCCGCAGGTGCGCTTTCTCGTGATCCGCGCCAGCGACGTACCCACCTATGTCAGTTGGGGCGCGGCCGACCTTGGTATTGCCGGCAAGGATGTGCTCCTCGAGCAGGAGAATCTCGCCCTCTACGAACCCCTCGACCTGCGCATTGGCGTCTGCCGCATGTCGGTAGCGGAGCCTGCCGCCCTGGCTGCGGGTGACCGACCGGAAAGCTGGGAGCGCGTCCGCATCGCCACCAAATATCCGAAAATCACCAAGCGCTTCTTTCAAGCGCGCGGCATCCAGACGGAAATCATCAAGCTCTATGGCAGCATGGAATTGGCGCCGCTGGTCGGTCTGGCAGACCGCATCGTCGATCTGGTCTCTACCGGACGCACTCTGCGGGAAAATGGTCTCGTCGAGGTGGAGGAGATCATGCCGATCTCCAGCCGCCTGGTGGTCAACCCGGCAGCCATGAAACGCAAGGGCAAGGCCATCGAGGATCTCATTCGCAAACTGGAAGCGGAGATTGAGCAATGAAGCGTCTCGACACCCGGCAAGAGGATTTTGCAGCGGCCTTTGCCGCCCTGCACGGCTGGGAGGCCAGCGGAGATCAGCAGGTGGAAGAACGGGTGCGGGAGATCCTGCACGCCGTGCGCGAACGCGGCAATGCCGCGCTGCTTGAGTACAGCGCTCGCTTCGATCGCCTGGAGCTGGCGGATGCCGCGGCCCTGGAAATCCCACTGGGCGATTGCGCCGCTGCCCTGGCTGCCCTACCGGCAACGGGGCGCGCCGCCCTGCAAGCCGCCGCCAAGCGGATTCGGGAGTATCACCAGCAGCAGCTCGTGCAGAGCTGGGAAATCACCGATGCCGCCGGCAATCAGCTCGGCCAGCGGGTTTTGCCCCTGCAGCGGGTAGGAATCTATGTGCCAGGTGGCAAGGCGGCCTATCCCAGCTCGGTACTGATGAATGCCCTGCCCGCCAAAGTGGCTGGGGTGGAAGAAATCATCATGACCGTGCCCACGCCAGGCGGGGAGATCAATCCTTGGGTGCTGGCTGCAGCTGCCGTAGCGGGGGTCGATCGCGTCTTTCGCGTCGGTGGCGCGCAAGCCATAGCCGCCCTCGCCTATGGAACCGAGTCGGTGCCGGCAGTCGACAAGATCGTCGGCCCAGGCAACATCTACGTGGCTACCGCCAAGCGAATGGTCTTTGGCAAAGTCGGCATCGACATGATTGCCGGCCCGAGTGAAATCCTCGTGCTCAGTGACGGCTCGGCACCCGCCGAATGGCTGGCCTGGGATCTGCTGTCTCAGGCGGAGCATGATGAGATCGCCCAGAGCATCTTCATCACCTGGGACGCCGCCCACCTGGAGGCGGTGGCCAGCGCCGTCGACAAGGCCCTGACGGAACTCGATCGCGCCCCCATTGCCCGCACGAGTTGGCAGAATCGCGGTGCCCTGATCCTTGCCCGCGATGCGTCGGAGGCCTGCACCCTGGCCAATCAGGTAGCGCCAGAACACCTGGAACTGGCCGTAGAGGAAGCGCGTGCCCTGCTGCCGCAAATCACTAATGCCGGCGCGATCTTCCTCGGCATCCATACCTGCGAGGCCCTCGGGGATTATGTGGCCGGGCCAAATCATGTGCTGCCTACCGGTGGCAGTGCCCGCTTCTCGTCGCCCTTGGGGGTCTATGACTTCATCAAGCGTACAAGCCTGATCGAAGCCAGTCCCGCGGGAGCGGCCGAATTAGGGAACCTCGCCAAGACCATGGCCGAGGCCGAGGGTTTGACGGCGCATGCACGTTCGGCCGCAGCACGGATACAGAGCGGCCAATGAGCACAAGATCCCTTCAGGAACGACTGCTGCGCCCGGCGGTACTCGAAAGCCAGGCCTATGCGGTTGCCGAGAGCGCGGGCTTGATCAAACTCGATGCCATGGAGAATCCCTACGGCCTGCCCGACAGCCTGCGCAGTGCCTGGCTGGAAAACCTGCGGGAGGCCGAGCTCAACCGCTATCCCGCGCCGCGCCCGACGGAATTGTTGCATGCCCTGGCCGAGCACGGTGGCATCCCTGCGGGCATGGAGCTCATGCTCGGCAACGGTTCCGACGAGCTGATCCAGGTTCTGATCAGTGCCGTAGCCGGTGCCGGACTACCGATCCTAGCCGTCGATCCTTGCTTCGTCATGTATCGTGTCATCGCCGAACAGCAGGGGCTCGCCTATCACTCCGTGCCCCTGGATGACAACTTTCAGTTGGATCTCCCAGCCTTTCTGGACGAGATGGCGCGCCGCAACCCGGCCATTGTCTTCCTCGATTGGCCGAACAACCCCAGCGGACAGATGTACCCCATGGAAAGTCTTGAAGTCATCTGTGCCGCAGCGCCGGGATTGGTAGTGGTCGACGAGGCCTATCACGCCTTCAGTGAGGAGAGCTTTGCCAGGCATCTCGGACGCTGGCCCAATCTGCTGCTCCTGCGCACCCTCTCCAAAGAGGGGCTAGCCGGGCTACGTCTGGGCTATCTCGCTGGCCCGAGGGCCTGGATTCAGGAACTCGACAAGCTGCGTTTGCCCTATAACATCAACATCCTCACGCAAAGGAGCATCGCCTTCGCCCTGCAGCACGCCGAGGTCTTGGCTTTGCAGGCGGCAGAGATCCGCGCCCAGCGCGAGGTCGTCCTGCAGCGCCTGCAAGAGCTGGGCGTGCAAGTCTGGCCCAGCCGTGCCAATTTCCTGCTCTTTGCCGTACCTGGTCGCGCCGCTGCCATCCACTCCGGACTGAAAGGCGCCGGGGTACTGATCAAGGCCTTTACAGGACATCCCCGCCTCGGTGACTATTTGCGCGTGAGCATCGGCACACCCGCCGAAAATCGCACATTTCTTGCTGCCCTGGAAAAATTGCTATGAGCCGTGTTGCGGAAGTCCGTCGTGATACCCTCGAAACCCAGATCGCTGTGCGTCTGGACCTGGACGGCTCAGGTCAGGTGAAATTGCAGACCGGGCTGCCTTTTCTGGAGCACATGCTGCACCAGATCGCCCGCCACGGACTCTTTGACCTGCAGATCGAGGCACACGGCGATCTCGCAATCGACGCGCACCATACCGTTGAGGATATCGGCATCACCCTGGGACAGGCCTTTGCCCGGGCGCTGGGGGACAAGGTCGGCCTCACCCGCTATGGCCATGCCTATGTCCCCCTCGACGAGGCGCTATCAAGGGTAGTGGTAGATCTCTCCGGACGTCCGGGGCTGGTCTACGCGGTCGAGTTTCCCCGTGCCCAGATTGGCACTTTCGATGTCGACCTCTTGCATGAATTCTTTCAGGGCTTCGTCAATCATGCCCAGGTCACACTGCATCTCGATGCCCTGCGCGGCAACAACGCCCACCACATTGCCGAGACCCTCTTCAAGGCCTGTGGGCGGGCGCTGCGCATGGCGGTCAGCGCCGATCCACGGGCTGGCGACAGCATTCCCAGCACCAAAGGGACACTGAATCGATGAGTTATCGCAGTTCCGTCGGTATCGTTGACTATGGCATGGGTAATCTGTATTCGGTAGCCAAGGCGATCGAACATCTGGGGGGCAAGGCAGTGATCAGCGCCAAACCCAACGAGTTGGCCGCCTGCGATCGCATCATCTTCCCCGGCGTGGGTGCCTTTGGTGATTGCATGGCAGCTCTGGAAGAGCGTGAACTGGATGAATTTCTTCGGATTGCCGCGCAGAACCGGCCCTTTCTCGGCATCTGTCTGGGGATGCAGGCCTTGATGGAATCCAGCGTCGAACATGGCGAACACGCGGGGCTCAGTCTTTTGCCAGGCCGGGTCCTACCCTTCCCTGAAGAGGCGCTGCAAACTCCGCAGGGGCAGCCCCTGAAGGTTCCGCACATGGGCTGGAATCAGCTCCACCAGCTGGTACCCCATCCCCTCTTTGCCGGCGTCCCGCAGGATGCCCATTTCTATTTCGTGCATTCCTTCTATGTCGAGCCGGCGCATCCCGACCTGCTCGCTGCCTTTGCCGACTACGGCTTTCCTTTCTGTGCAGCGATTGCCGCCGACAATCTCTTTGCCCTGCAGTGCCATCCGGAAAAGAGTGGCACCGCTGGCCTGCGCTTGCTGGGCAATTTTCTGGAATGGTCTGGCGAGTGCGGCAGCGGCTGCAATATTGCGTGAACATGGAGAAAAGAGCATGTTGTTGATACCCGCCATCGACCTCAAGGAGGGTCATTGCGTGCGACTGCGGCAAGGGCGCATGGATGACGATACCATCTTTTCCGAGGATCCTGTGGCTACCGCCCAACGCTGGGTGGAGGCCGGGGCGCGGCGCCTGCACATTGTCGATCTCGACGGTGCCGTCAGCGGGGAACCGGTGCATGCCGAGACCATCGGGGAAATCTCCCGCACTTTCCCCGATCTGGAAATTCAGGTGGGCGGGGGCATCCGTACGGAAGAGCAAATCGAACGCTACATCCTTGCCGGGGTAAACTTTGTCATCATCGGTACGCAGGCGGTCAAGGCGCCCGGCTTTGTTGCCGAGGCAACGCTGGCCTTTCCCGGACATATCATCGTCGGCATCGATGCCCGCGATGGCAAGGTAGCCACCGAGGGTTGGTCCAAGCTCTCCCGGCATGACCCCATCGACCTGGCAAAGCATTTTGCCAACGATGGCGTCGAGGCCATTATCTACACCGACATCAGCCGCGACGGCATGCTGAGCGGCCCCAATATCGAGGCCACGGTTGCCTTGGCGCGCAGTATCCCGGTGCCGGTGATCGCCTCGGGAGGCATCGCCAACCTGGAGCAGGTGCTCGCGCTTCAGGCCCATGAAGAAGACGGAATCCTCGGCGCCATAAGCGGGCGTGCCATCTACGAAGGCACCCTCGATTTTGCCAGTGCCCAGCGCCGCTTGGATGCAGGTCATGCTCAGTAAGCGCATCATCCCCTGCCTCGATATCGACCAGGGACGCGTGGTCAAAGGGGTGCAGTTTCTTTCCCTGCGCGATGCCGGCGATCCGGTCGAGACCGCTGCTCGCTACAACGCCGAGGGCGCCGACGAACTGACCTTCCTGGATATTTCTGCCAGCCACGAAGGGCGGCAGACCATGGCCGATGTGGTGGCAGCGGTCGCCGCCGAGGTCTTCATTCCCCTGACGGTGGGTGGTGGCGTGCGCAGCGTCGAAGACGTCCGGACCCTACTACTGGCCGGGGCCGACAAGGTCAGCATCAACAGCGCGGCGGTCGCCAAGCCCGAGCTGGTGCAACAGGCGGCGCAGCGCTTTGGCAATTCCTGCATCGTAGTGGCCATCGATGCGCGCCGTAGTGGCGAGCACTGGGAGGTCTTTACCCATGGCGGACGCCGTCCCACCGGGCTCGATGCCGTAGCCTGGGCCCAACGTATGGCCAGCCTCGGCGCCGGCGAGATTCTGCTGACCAGCATGGATCGTGATGGTACCGGCGAAGGTTTCGACATCGAGCTGACCCGCGCCGTGGCCGATGCCGTGCCCGTGCCGGTCATCGCCTCAGGTGGGGTTGGCAAGATCGAGGATTTTGCCGCCGGTATCGTGCACGGCCATGCCGATGCCGTCCTGGCTGCCAGTGTCTTCCATTTTGGCCAATTCCGCATCGCGGAAGTGAAAAATACCCTGGCGCTGCAGGGCATTCCCATGCGTCTGGATGCCTGATGCATCCGCGAAGCGCCCGTTTGCGTAGAGAAATTTATGGATAGTCAATACGAAAAGCTGCTTGCTGCGGTGCACTGGAATGAGCAGGGCTTGGTTCCTGCCATTGCCCAGGATGCGCGCAGCGGACAGGTATTGATGCTCGCCTGGATGAATGCCGAGGCCCTGCGCCTGAGCCTCGCGGAGGGGCGTGGCATTTACTGGTCGCGCTCGCGTCAGGCCCTGTGGCGCAAGGGTGAAAGTTCTGGACATGTGCAGCATTTACAAAGCATTCATCTGGACTGTGATGGGGATACTCTGCTCTTGCGCGTACTGCAGGAGGGCGCTGCCTGTCACACTGGGGCCGTCACCTGCTTCTTTCGCGACGCTAGCGAAGATGGTTGGCAAGACAGCAGCCCACCCGGGGGCAGTGTGCTCGACGCGCTGCAGGCCACCATTCATCGCCGACGCCAGTCCGACCCAGGACAGTCCTACGTGGCCAAACTGCTCCATGGGGGCCGCGATCGGATCCTGAAAAAGGTGGGAGAAGAAGCGGCAGAGTTCCTCATTGCCTGCAAGAATCCCGAGACGCAACCGGTGCTTGGCGAGGCTGCGGACTTGCTGTTCCACCTCTTGGTGGCGTTGGAGGAACGAGATTTGCATATTGATGAAGTATTGGGCGAGCTGCAACGCCGCGAAGGGATGTCTGGTCTGGTCGAAAAGGCATCGCGCAAGTCGGCTTGACGCTGTCCCATTACTTGACTATGGTCAAAAGAGTATTGCCGCATCGTCCCGCATGGGAAGGAGATCAGTATGGGCGCTTTCAGTATCTGGCATTTGATTATCATCCTGTTGATCGTGGTGGCCCTCTTCGGCACTGCCAAGCTGCGTAACGTCGGCTCCGATCTAGGTTCGGCCATCAAGGGCTTCCGCTCTGCGGTCAAGGAAGAAGAGGAAAAAAAGAAAGAAAAAGATGCGGCCATCGGGCATACCATCGAGGCCGAGGTTAGCCCGAAGACCGAACAGGAAAGCATTCACCACGGCTAAGCCATGTTTGATTTCAGCTTTGGCGAACTCGCCCTTCTCGCAGTCATTGCCCTATTGGTAGTAGGGCCGGAAAAATTGCCCGAGTTGGCGCGTACTGCGGGTAAATGGGTGGGCTATTTCCGGCGCACGGTGAACAACGTGCGCTCGGAAGTGGAACAGCAGTTGCTGCTCGACGAGATGCGCAAGGAGGCGGAGAAACTCAAGGGCTTTGCCAATGAGCCACTGCAGGAAGTGGAGAAGTTCAAGGCAAGCATCGAGGAGCCTCTGCTGGCAACGGAGGAACCAAGTACGGTAAGTGCTGAGTCTGGTTCCACGGTTGCAGAAGGCGAACCAGAGGTGACGCTACCGCCCGGGAGCAGTGGTTCCTCCCGTCCTCAAGGGCAGCTCCTACACTGACGAGCCAACCAGGGGTGTTGCCACCCCTGCCGACACACCGATAGCCCCTGGAATTTCATGGCGAGTGCAGACAAACTGAGCGAGTCCGCAGAAAATACCTTCATCGGCCATCTCCTGGAGCTGCGTCGCAGAGTCCTCTTTGCGGTCATCGCGATCTTCGTGGGTTTCCTTGTCTCCTATCCCTTCGCCCAGCAGATCTATGGCATTCTTGCCCAGCCGTTGATTTCGGTCCTGCCCAAAGGCAGCCATCTGATCTACACCAGCTTGCCCGAGGTCTTTCTGACCTATGTGCAGCTATCGCTCATTTCCGGTTTTATTCTCGCCCTGCCGGTCATTCTGTACCAGTTCTGGGCCTTCGTCGCGCCCGGTCTCTATACCCACGAACGACGAGTTTTTTTTCCGATTCTGTTCACTTCCCTCGCGTTATTCGTGGCGGGCATCGTCTTCGCGTATTTCGTCGTCTTTCCCAACGCCTTTCGCTTCTTTGCCAGCTTTTCCGGAAACGACATCAGCGCCATGCCCAAGGTCAGCAATTATCTGGCGCTGATCGTCAAGTTTTCCCTGGCCTTTGGCCTCGCCTTTCAGATTCCGATTCTGGTGGTGGTACTGGTACAGATCGGCGTTCTGCAGCTCGATACCCTGCGGCGTGGGCGGCGCTATGCCTTCCTCGTCTGCGCCATTGCCTCGGCCATCCTCAGTCCGCCGGATGTCTTGTCGATGGTCCTGCTGATGATCCCCATGTATATGCTGTTTGAAATGGGGCTGCTATTTTCCGCCTATTTTGAACGTCGACGTGCCTGCATGGCCGGCAAGGCGCCGGAAGAGGAGAGCGACCCCGAGCGCGTCATGAAGGACGCCGAGGATAGTTTCCGCGACGACTAGCGCGAGACTTTTCCTTCCCCTGTGCTATGCTGACCGGAAGATGCCCGAGGGAGCTGAGTGATGGTGACCGAGATACTGAGCATGAACACCAGTGACGTAGACGCCATTCTTGCTGCACGTCATCACGATCCCTTTGCCTTCCTCGGCCAGCATCCTGTGGGTAACGGTTGGGTACAACGCGCCTACCTGCCTCATGCCCAACAGGCGGAACTGTTGCCCAAACGCGGGAAGGCGCGTCCCATGCACTGCGTAACCGAGGGCGGGATCTTCTTCTGCGAATCGCGCACGCGACTGGCGCAACCCTACCGCTTGCGTTGGCAGGATGGCGCCGGGAACTGGCACGAACAGCATGACCCGTACAGCTTCCAGCCGGTGCTCGGCGAGATGGACATCTACCTCTTCGGCGAGGGTCGCTGGCTGGATGCGTACCGTAGCCTGGGTGCGCATCGACGCCAATGCGAAGGGATCGACGGAGTTTTTTTCGCCGTCTGGGCGCCCAACGCCGAACGCGTCAGTGTGGTGGGCGATTTCAACGCCTGGGATGGTCGAATCCACCCCATGCGCGCACGCGGCCAGAGTGGTCTCTGGGAGCTTTTCCTGCCGGGGCTCAGCGCGGGAATTCTCTACAAGTTCGAGCTCCGTCATCGCGAATCCGGCAATGTCTTCGTGAAGACCGATCCCTATGCCCAGAGCTTCGAAGCACGCCCAAAAACCGCTGCGCGCGTGGTAGAATCCCAACATCAGTGGCAAGACAAAGCATGGTTGCAAGAGCGCGCCGAGGCAGACTGGCAGGCAGCACCCATGAGCATTTACGAGGTGCATCTCGGCTCCTGGCGGCGCCATGCCGATGGCAGCTTTTGCAGCTATAGCGAGCTCGCCGAAGAACTGGTGGCCTACTGTAAGGAAATGGGCTTTACCCACCTGGAGCTGCTACCCGTCATGGAACATCCCCTGGATGAATCCTGGGGCTACCAGGTCAGCGGCTACTTTGCCCCCACCAGTCGTTTTGGCAGCCCCGACGAGTTCCGTGCCTTCGTCGACCATTGCCATCAGCAGGGCATCGGCGTGCTGCTCGACTGGGTACCCGGGCATTTTCCACGCGACGATTGGGGACTGGCACGCTTCGACGGTACGGCCCTCTACGAGCACGCCGATCCGCGCGAAGGCGAGCACAAGGATTGGGGCACCTATATCTTCAATTTTGGGCGCAACGAGGTGCGCAACTTCCTCCTCAGCAATGCCCTCTACTGGGCCGAAGAGTTTCACATCGACGGCTTTCGCGTCGATGCCGTCGCCTCCCTGCTCTACCGCGATTATTCTCGCAAGGAGGGCGAATGGATCCCCAACCAGTATGGCGGACGGGAAAATCTGGAGGCGATCGACTTTCTGCGCGAACTGCACGTCGCCCTGCACGAACGGCATCCGGGAATCCTGAGCGTTGCCGAGGAATCCACCGCCTGGCCCATGGTCTCCCGCCCCACCTACCTCGGCGGTCTGGGGTTCTCCATGAAATGGAACATGGGCTGGATGCACGACACTCTGAGTTATCTGCAGCTCGATCCCATCCATCGCCAGTATCATCACGATGCCCTGACCTTCAGTCAGCTCTATGCCTACACGGAAAACTTCGTCCTGCCACTCTCCCACGACGAAGTCGTACATGGCAAAGGTTCCCTCCTCGACAAGATGCCCGGTGATACCTGGCAGCGCTTCGCCAATTTGCGCCTACTGTTCAGCTACCAGTTCGCCCATCCCGGCAAGAAACTCAATTTCATGGGCAACGAATTCGGCCAGGGACGAGAATGGGATAGCAGTTCTGCCCTGGACTGGGGGCTATTGGACGTCGATTGGCACCGTGGCGTTCGGCAGATGTTTCGCGATCTGAATCGACTGCACCAAGACATCGCCGCCTTGCATGAACAGGACTTTCAGCACGAAGGGTTTCAGTGGATCGATTGCCACGACGCCCGGCAGTCGGTACTGAGCTTTCTGCGCTGGGATCGTAACGGTGATTTTGTGGTCGTCGTCTGCAACTTTACGCCCGTGCCGCGCGAGCAGTACCGCATTGGCGTACCCCACGCCGGGACCTACCGAGAGATCTTCAATAGTGACGCCGCTGCCTACGGCGGCAGCAATATGGGCAATGCGCCGCGGGACAGTGAGGCATTGTCCTGGTCCGGGCTCCCGGCCAGCCTGTCGCTGACCCTGCCACCGCTGGCGGTGGTCTACCTGCGATGCGGTGACTGAGCCGTGCTCCTGCTCTACCTGATCATTGCCGTGGTCGCCGGTCTGGCAGAGCTCTTTACCGGTACCTTCTACCTCGCTGCGGTCGCCATCGCTGCCCTCATCGCCCTTCTTGCCGGGCTTTTCCTGCCACATATCACTCTGCACTGGGTCTTTCTCGCCAGCAGTGTGCTCCTCATTATCGCTAGCGCCTGGCTGCGCCATCGGCTGGCGCGCAAAGCCAGCGGCGTCGACGACCTCGATCTCGGCCAGGCGGTGGAGGTGCTCCGTGGTCCCGACGCCCAGGGCCGCTACCGGGTCCGCTATCGTGGCAGTGAGTGGCCGGCAGTGCTGGAAGAAGGCAATGGTGCCTGTCCCGGCGCCGCCGCGCTCATCGTCGCGCACGAGGGAAATCTCTTGCACATTGCCGTCGTTCCGCCATCGTCCAGGGAATCGCTATGCCCACCACCCTCCTCAGCATCGTCGTCGTCCTGATCGTCGTCTTTTTTGTACTGCGGGCCACGATTCGCGTCGTGCCGCAGCAGCGCGCCTGGGTCGTCGAACGCCTGGGGCGCTACCACGTCACTTTGCAGCCCGGCCTCAATATCATCGTTCCCTTCATCGACCGCATCGCCTACCGCTTCGATATGCGTGAGCTGCCGATGGAGGTGCCGGCCCAGGTCTGCATTTCCCTCGATAACACGACCATGACCGTCGACGGGGTGCTCTACGTGCAGATCACCGATGCCGTCAAGGCCGCCTATGGCTCCAGCAATCCCTTCACTGCCGTGGTACAACTGGCGCAGACGAGCATGCGCTCGGAGATCGGCAAGCTGCATCTGGATGCCGCGCTTTCGTCGCGGCAACTCCTGAATGCGGCGGTGGCCGAAGCGGTGGATGAGGCGGCCCTGAATTGGGGTGTCAAGGTACTGCGCTACGAGATCAAGGACATCACCCCTCCGGCGGAAATCATTCGCGCCATGGAGCTGCAGATCACTGCCGACCGGGAAAAGCGCGCCATCATTGCCAAGTCCGAAGGACAGCGCCAGCAACAGATCAATACCTCCGAAGGACAACGGCAGCAGGAGATCAACGTCGCCGATGGGCGCAAGCAGGCGGAGATCCTGCGCGCCGAGGGCGAGGCGCAGGCCATTGCGCTGGTGGCCGAAGCGACCGCCAAGGCGATTGCCACCATCGGCGCCGCCGCCCGCGAGCCGGGCGGTATCGAGGCCCTGCAGATGCAGCTCGCCAAGGATTACATCGAGAAATGGGGCAATCTGGCCAAGGCCAGCACCAACCTGGTGATCCCTGCCGATCTCGGCAACGTCGGTGCCCTGGTCTCCACAGCTCTTGCCATCGTGCAGAAAAACACTGGAGCGGCGACCAATCCCGCCGGGGGGAAGAGCTGAGGACCCGCTAACCCTCTTCGGGCGCTTGCTAGGTTTCGTAGCGCGCAGCAGGCGCGCCCCAGGCTTCCGCATCGAGCCATACATCGAAGCCGGCGCCCACCCGGGTGGCAGGGAGATCTTCCCCGGCCCGCCAACGCTGGATGGCGGGAGCCTTAGCGGCACCGGTTATGACGAAGAACAGGGCGCGTGTCTGGCGCAATCTCGCAGCACTGAGAGAAACGCGATCGGCGGGCGGTTTGGGACTGTGGTGCACTGGCAGAACAGCCGGGGCATCAGGCGCGAATCCCTGCTCCTGGCCGGGGAAGAGACTGGCGCAGTGACCATCCTCGCCCATTCCCAGTAGCACCAGATCAAAGCGCTGCGCAGGGAGCATGTGAGCGTAGGCGGCCGCTGCGGCCTCCGCACCCAACTCCGCGGGAATGGGATGATGTTGCCGGGTAGGAATCGAAGATTTTGCCAGGAGCGTGTCCTGTACCAATCGCGAGTTCCGTTCCCGGTCATCTGGCGCCAAACAGCGCTCGTCACCATAGTAGAGATGCCAATGCTGCCAGCTGGCGCCGAGACGCGGCAGGACTTCGTAGACGGCCTTGGGTGTATGCCCACCGGCAAGGACCAGGTGAAAGGCTCCACGAGCTGCGATGGCCTCGACGGCCATGCGCGCGATGGCAGCCGCCAGACGTTCGGCGAGCTGGCCGGCGCCGGGATACAGATGCCAGACGGGGACGCTCATGCGACTGCGGTACCCAGCAAATGGCCGATCAAGGTCGTGGCACCCAGAGACAGCGCACCCCAGATCAGTACGCGGATGGCCCCGCGCCAGACCGATGCACCGCCAGCCCAGGCAGCCACTCCCCCCAAGATGGCAAGCAAGAGCAACGTCAGGATATAAAGCACTGGCAGGAGTGCGGCCGCTGGCGCCAGAAAAACCGCCAAGATCGGAAAGATAGCACCCAGGGAAAAGGAGAGCGCAGAAGCCGCAGCGGCTTGAACCGGCCGGGCGGCGGCCACCTCCGTCAGGCCCAGTTCGTCACGGGCATGGGCCGCCAGGGCATCATGCTGCATCAACTGCTCCGCTACCTGGCGCGCGAGAGGCTCGTCCAGTCCGCGCTGCATGTAGATATGGGTGAGCTCCTGCAGTTCCAGATCCGGATTTTTGTGAATCTCACGAGCCTCAATGGCAAGGTCGGCGGCCTGGGTATCGGCCTGGGAGCTGACGGAGACGTACTCCCCCGCCGCCATGGAGAATGCCCCAGCCACCCAGGCGGCAACTCCAGCCAGAAGCAGAGCGTGTGTGCCTGCCTGGCCAGCAGCGACACCGGTCAGCAGGGCCGCGGTGGACAGCAGACCATCATTGGCACCCAGCACACTGGCGCGCAACCAACCGATTTGGGTATGGTGATGATGCTCGTGGTGATGCGCCGGTTGTACCGCAGCACTAGTACTCATTAGCATGGATCCCTCGCTTGCTCTTTACAATCATCATAGTCAGACACAGCGCTTGGGTCTACGGGCAGGCAGTGCTAGCCTAGGCTCTGCAGACAGGAGAGAAAATGCGATGAGCGGCCTTGCAGATTTCGTTGGTAATACCCCGCTGTGCGAATTGCGGCGGCTGAGTCCCAATCCACGGGTGCGGATCTTTGGCAAACTGGAGGGAAACAACCCCGCCGGTTCGGTAAAGGATCGCCCAGCTCTCAACATGATCCGCTGCGCGCTGGAGCGGGGCACGATCCGGCCGGGAGATCGTCTGGTGGAAGCCACCAGTGGCAATACCGGCATCGCCCTGGCCATGGCAGCCTCTGTCGAGGGCCTGAAAATCACGCTGATCATGCCGGAAAACATGAGCATTGAGCGGCGGCAGGTGATGCGCGCCTTTGGTGCAGATATCGAGCTCACTCCGGCCGAGGCGAGCATGGAAGGGGCCATCGACCGTGCCCGCGCCATGGTCGACGCTGGCGAGGCGATCATGCTCGATCAGTTCTCCAACCCCGATAATCCTGACGCACATGCGCGGACGACGGGTCCGGAAATCTGGCGCGACAGCCGTGGGCAGATCACCCATTTCGTCTCGGCGATGGGGACGACCGGCACCATCATGGGCACCAGTCGTTACCTGCGCCAGGTCCACCCAGCTATCCAGATCGTCGGGGTGCAACCTGCCGCCGGCGCCAAGATCCCGGGGATCCGTCGTTGGCCCAAGGAATACATGCCCAAGATCTACCAACCCGAATTGGTCGATCGGGTCATCGATATCGGCACGGCGGAGGCGGAGGAAATGACCCGCCGACTGGCACGCGAGGAGGGCATCCTGGCCGGCATCTCCTCCGGCGGCGCGGTTGCTGCTGCCTTGCGGGTGGCCGAGACTCTGGAGCAGGGTTTTCTGGTGGCGATCATCTGCGATCGCGGCGACCGTTATCTGTCCACCGGGGTCTTCCCCGCCTAGGAATGATCGGTCCGGCGCCGGCCACGGTCCTGGAAATCCGAGCGGCGAGCCTCAGCGGCCCGCAGTTGCAGCTGCATAATTTGCAGATCCAGGCGCAGGGGACGAGCCCTCGCGACCTGCACTGGCAAATCCAAACTGGCGCCGAGCAGGGTTCCAGTCCAATGCACTGGGAGACCTTGCAGGCGCAGGGGCGACTACGGTCCCGCGCTGGGGGCGACGAAGTGCAGGTGCAGGCAAGCGTTCAGGCCAGTCCCCTGGGAAACCTGCAGGTACGCGGCCAAGGAAAAGTTGGCAAAAGCGGCGGGCAACTGCGACTACAGCTCCAGAGCCAGCAGATCGGTTCCTGGCACGCCTGGTGGCGAAGCGCAGTGCAAGGGAGCTGGTCGGCTCGGCTGATGGGAGGAGGCAATGCCCAGTACCTATTACAAACAGTACTCCCGAAAACTTGGCACCCCCAGGGAACGCTACAAGCACAACTCACTGCGCGGGGAGTGAACTGGACTAGGCTGCACGAGGCAGCCCTGCAGGCCTCGCTCAACAGGCTGCAGTTCAGCAGTCCCAGTGGGCTGCAAGCGGCCCAGGACGGCGTCTTGCATCTGCGTACCCAGGTCGAGCAGCGACAGGGCATCTGGCGGGGCCAATCCACCTTGCAGTGGCGCGCTGGCGCGGCGCTCTGGAGTCCATGGTACGCGAGCGCACCCGCCGCAGGAGTCACGCTGCGAGGAAACTGGCAATATGGAACGCAGGACTGGCGGATAGCAGAAGCCACGCTGCGCTGGCCAGAGATGGGGCAGGCACGCTTTTCTGCTGCTTCCAGAGCCAGCTCTGCAGCGCCAGAGATTCACTTGCAGGAAGCGACTTTGGCGGTGCAGCCATTATGGCAAACCTGGCTGCGTCCAATACTCCCGAGTAGCGGTTTGGCCCATCGACTCGAGGCAAGTGGCACACTGAAGATTTCCGGGAGCTATGCCGCTGGCCTCGACAAGCTGCGCTGGCAGCTCGAGGATGGCGGCCTGCGCGATCCGCAGGGCCAATTCACTCTGCAAGACCTGCGTTCCAGCGGCACCTGGCAACGACAAGGAGGCGACTCCAAGGCCGAACTGCAGTGGCTCTATGGTGGCTTTTATGGCATCCCTTTCGGGCCCCTCGATGCGCAGTTTCTGCTGCGCAGCCATGTCGCCGAGCTGCGCGCACCAGCCGCGCTTTCCGTGTTGGGTGGTCGTGTCCATATCCAGCATTTGCAGGCCAACTGGCAGGGCGGTTCGCCCAGCTTCGTTCTTGGTGGCGGGGTCGATCACATGCAGCTGGGTTCTCTCACCCGCACTTTTGGCTGGCCGCACTTCACCGGCACCCTTGATGCCGAGATTCCGCAATTGCGCTATCAGCAGGGCACTCTTAGCACCAGCAGCGTGATGCGCGCCCATGCCTTTGGGGGCGAAATCAGCATCGACGGACTCTCCGTGACGGGTCTCTTTACCCCCGCTCCCCTCCTGCAGACCAGCATTCGCCTGCAAAATCTACAACTCAAACCGCTTACCGATGTCTTTCCGGTGGGTTACATCAGCGGCGTGCTCGATGGCAGCGTCCAGCATCTCACGCTGCTGGATTGGCAGCCGGTGGCCTTTGATGCGCGCATCGCGACCCGTCGCGCTCCCGGCATCCCGCAAAAAATCAGTGCCGCCGCCATCGAAAAGCTGACCAAACTGGGAGGTGGTGGCATCAGCGGCTTTTTCCAGAATATCTTCTTGCGGTTTTTCCATACGTTTTCTTATGCCAAACTGGGCTTCGGGGTAGATTTGCGAGATGGAGTCGCGACCTTATCGGGGGTAGCCAATGCCAAAGATGGTGGATTTTATCTGCTCCGAGGCCAGGGACTGCCGCAGGTGAACATCATCGGCTACAATCGGCGCAGTAACTGGCAGGAGCTGCTCAGCCGCCTGCACGCCGTCATGGAAGGTAAGGCCCAGGTTGCCACAGGAGACTAACGGGTGAACGCTTATCGATTTCGACACGGCCTTCGGGTCCTTCTCGTTTTGGGTCTTTCTCTGACCCTGGCGGCTTGCGTGACGGTCAACATCTATTTTCCGGCTGCTGCAGCACAAAAGCTCGCCGATCAGGTCGTCGACCAGGTCTACCACGCCGCCCAGCAAGGACGGGTGGACATCCAGACCGAGCCCCAAGCCAAGACCACCGCGCCGGCAGCCTCGGCAGCACCCAGTGCCTGGCATCGGCCGCAAGAACTGCATCCCGGTCAAATTCTAGGATATATGACCAATGTCGCGTTCCGTTCTGTCAGCAGTACAGCGCATGCTGCCGCCAATCTGGATGCCTCCAGCCCTGCCGTAATTGCCGCCAAGGCCAACGTAGAAAATCAGGCGCGCAATTTGGGCCCGTACTTTGCCAGCGGCGCCATTGGCTACACCAGCAATGGACTCGTCGCCATCCACGATGCCGCGGCGGTGCCTCTGGCGCAGCGCGGCGCGCTGGCGGGTTTGGTGGCAGGCTACAACTCTGCCCTGCAAAATCTTTATGCGCAGATTGCTGATGCCAACGGCCATCCCGAATGGGCCAGTCAGATTCAGGATAGCTTTGCCCGTGCCTGGATCGCGAAGGCCCCCGCAGGCTACTGGTACCAAGGCCCCAGTGGCCAGTGGCAACGCAAATAACGTCATCTTTTACCGCTCATGACTCGTCCCAAGCCCATACGCGGCACAGCACCTTGTACTCTGCGGATTGACTCCCTGGATGGGGAAGGTGTGGGGGTTGCTCGGGTCGACGGCAAAGTCACTTTCGTCGCCGGTGCCCTGCCAGGGGAAGAGGTCGTAGCGCAGGTATACGAAGGTACTCCGCGTTACGATCGTGCCCGCTTGCTGGACGTGCAGCGGGCCGCGTCGCAACGGGTGACGCCACGCTGTCCCCATGCCGGGGTCTGCGGCGGCTGCAGCCTGCAACACCTGGAAGCATCGGCACAGATAGCGGTCAAACAACGGCATCTGGAAGAACAACTCTGGCAAATCGGCAAGGTGCGAGCGGAGCGCATCCTGCCACCCATTGCCGGGCCGAGCTTCGGCTATCGCCGCAAGGCACGCCTCTCGGTCCGGGTGCCGGCCACGCGCGGGGTGTTGGTGGGCTTTCGCGAATACCATTCCAGCTATGTGGCAGAAATGGAGAGCTGCGCGGTACTCGACCCGCGCATCGGTGAGCGGATTCTCGACCTGCGAGCGCTGATCGCGCGCTTGCACAATCCGCGCATCATTCCGCAAATCGAAGTGGCTTGCAGTGACGAAGTCGCGGCACTGGTGTTCCGTCATCTGGAAGCGCTGCCCCCCGCGGATGAGGAATTGCTCACTCTCTTTGGGCAGACCCATAACTTGCAGATCTGGTTGCAGAGTGCGGGACCCGACAGCCTGCGTTGCATCAGCGAGAGCGATCCCCCGGCATTGTTCTACGACTTGCCGGAATATGACGTCCGCCTCGCCTTCTCTCCTCTCGTCTTCACCCAGGTCAACGCCAGCATCAATCCGGTTCTCATCCACCGCGCCCTGGCGCTGCTCGATCCCCAAGCAGGGGAACGCATTGCCGATCTTTTCTGCGGTCTGGGGAATTTTACCCTGCCCATCGCGCGCGCCGGAGCGAAGGTTCTGGGGATCGAGGGAGAGCGTCGCCTGACGGCCTTGGGCAGCGCCAACGCGGCAGCCAATGGCCTGGCGGAGCGAGTGGAGTTTCGCTGTGCGGATCTTGCCCAGGAGAGTCTCGATGAAGTGCTGGCCGGACACCCCGTGCGTAAACTTCTCATCGATCCTCCGCGCAGTGGCGCCATCGAGATCCTCAAGGACATTGGTCCCGCCATCGAGCGTTTGGTCTATGTGTCCTGCAACCCGGATACCCTCGCTCGGGATGCCGGGTATCTGGTGCAGCAGCTTGGCTTTCGTTTGCGCAGCGCAGGCATCGTCAACATGTTTCCGCATACCGCCCATGTCGAGTCCGTCGCCCTTTTTACCCGCTGAGGCGCCTGCGCACTGGCTCTGGGTGCAGCCGACCCGGCAACGCCTGCTGGAGCTGCGCGGCAGTGCAGCAACGGCAGAGTGGCCCGTATCCACCGCTCGCGCCGGTCTCGGCGAGGAGATCGGCAGCGGCAAGACCCCGCGCGGCTGGCACTATGTGCGCGCCCGCGTGGGCGCAGGGCTGCCGGCAGACGCGGTGCTGCGCGGGCGGCGCTGGCAAGGCGAGCGCTGGCAACCTGGCGCCACCCTGACCGACCCGATTCTTGCCCGCCTGCTCTGGCTCTGCGGCCTGGAGCGGGGACGCAACCGGGGCGGTCAAGTCGATACCTTTCGCCGCTATATCTACCTACATGGCACGGCAGACGTCGAACATCTGGGGCAACCCGTTTCGGCTGGCTGCATCCGCCTCGATCCCGCTGCCATCATCGATCTTTTTTCTCGCTCCCCCGCGGGCCTACCCGTGCTCATTGCTGACACCTTCGCGTCCTATCCTCGGCCGAACAGGAGAACCTGAATGGCACGTTTTCGCTTTCCTCGCTTTCAGCGCGCGGTCAATGTCTTTAGTCCGCACCTCTTCGAAAATCTCTCCCTGGCCGCCTTTCTCGCCTGGGTCGGCCTCGGATCCGACGCCCTTTCCTCCTCGGCCTACGGCCCACCGGAAATCTATTATGCCCTGCACGGTCATGAATATTTGTCGGTAGTCCTCGCGATAGCCATTCCGGTTACGGTATTCATCATTGCGGCGGGTTACAAACAGGTCATTGCCCTCTTCCCCGAGGGTGGTGGCGGGTATCACACCGCCACCACCTTGCTCGGCCCCTTCGCCGGCCTGGTCAGCGGCGCCGCCCTGATTGTCGACTACATCCTCACCGCCGCCATCTCGGTGGCCTCCGGTACCGAGGCAGTGCTCAGCATCCTGCCCGCGAGCTGGTACCAGGAGCGCATATTACTGGATCTGCTGGTGCTGCTCTTCCTGATCTTCCTCAATTTGCGCGGCATGAAGGAATCGATCAAGATTCTCTTGCCGATCTTTGTCGGCTTCCTGATCAGCAACGGGATCATCCTGGCCTGGGGCCTGCTCAGCCATGCCGGCGACTTCCCCCACATTGCGCTGGCGACCGTCCATGGGGTGCAACAGGACAGCATGAGCTATGGCTGGATCTTCATCATTGCCCTGTTACTGCGCGCGTTCAGTCTCGGCGGCGGCACCTATACTGGTCTGGAAGCCGTCGCCAACGGCGTGCACATCATGCGTGAGCCCCGGGTACAGACCGGCCAGCGGACCATGACCCTGCTCGCCACCTCGCTGTCGCTGGTTGCCGGCAGCCTGATATTTCTCTATCTGCTCTACCACGCCGAGGCCCGCGCCGGGGAAACCCTGAATGCCGCGCTGTTCCACAGCATCACCGCCAACTGGCAGGGCTTTGGCATCCATTGGGGCAACTGGGCCACCCTGCTCGCTTTGCTGACCGAGGGGCTGCTTCTCTTCATTGCTGCCAACACGGGTATTATCACCGCCCCCATCGTCATGGCCAATATGGCCGTCGACCGCTGGCTGCCGGAGCGTTTCTCCTACCTGTCCGACCGCTTCGTCTCGCGCAATGGCATCCTGCTCGTCGGCTTCGCGTCGATTGCCATTCTTCTGGCCACCCAAGGCCATGTGCGCATCCTGGTGGTGCTCTACAGCATCAACGTGTTCATCACCTTCACCCTGACCATGGCGGGCCTCAGCCGCCATTGGTTTGCTCAGCGCAAGGGCAACAAGCCATGGCTGGGCAAACTGATCATCAGCGTACTCGGTCTGATCGTCACCGGCTCCATTCTGATCATTACCACCTTTGAGAAATTCGATGCCGGCGGCTGGTTTACCCTGCTCATCACCAGCGTTGTCATCTTGCTCGGTTACTTCATTTATCGCCATTACCGCTCCATCAGCAAGCGTACCCGCGAGCTGGACGAAACCATGCTCGACGTCGTCCCGGAAAACATGGAACCTGGGCCGGCGCTGCCCCTCGACCCGCGTGCTAGTACGGCAGTGTTCTTCGTGAACAAATTCGATGGCGTCGGTCTGCATACCCTGCTCACCGCGCACCGCATGGTGAAGGGCTTTGTCAAAAACTATGTATTCCTGGTGGCGGGCATCGTCGGTCAGGGCGAGTTCAAAGGCATGGAGGCGGTCGAGCAGCTCAAGGTGTACACCGAAGCCGAAGCCAATCAATACATCGCCTACTGTCGCGCGCAGGGCATGGCCGCCACCTGGTTTGCCACCTACGGCACCGACCGCATTCAGGCCATGGAAGACCTCGCCAGTGCGGCTATCCGCTATTTTCCCAACAGTATCTTTTTTGCCGGACGGGTCATCGACTCCAGTCAAAACAGTGCATTGTGGAGCATCCTGCACGATGAAGTGTCGTTCATCATCCAGGATCGTCTCCAGAAAGATGGCTTCAGCATGATGATCGTCCCCGTCCATGTGCACGGCATGCCCAACAAACTCCCATCCATTTCCCTGCCTATCGATATGCCGCCGGATATGGAACTGATACAGCCGGAAAAAAGGGGGGAGGAAAATGCTAAATCCAGCTGAACTCCCCCTTGGCCCCCTGATGATCGACATGCCCGGCCCAACCCTTGGAGCGGAGGATCGCGAGCGGCTGCTGCACCCAACGGTGGGTGGCGTCATCCTCTTTGCGCGCAACTGTGTCAGCCATAGCCAAGTACGGGAACTCTGCGACGAAATTCACGCCCTGCGCCAGCCGGCGCTCCTCGTCGCCATCGATCAAGAAGGAGGGCGAGTGCAACGCCTGCGCGATGGTGTCACGCGTTTTCCGCCCCAGGCCAGCCTCGGACTCGTTGCCGATCGCGAGGGACTGGATCGTGCCCGCACTCTTGCGGGAATTTGGGGCGAGCTGTTGGGATACGAACTCCGACAATTGGGCATCGACATCGACTTCACGCCGTGTATCGATCTTGCCTCCGGTGTCTCTGCAGTGATCGGGGATCGTGCCTTGCACAGCGATCCGCACATTGTTGGTGAGCTGGCAAGCCATCTCTGGCAAGGTATGGACCGTCAGGGCTTGACCGGTGTAGCCAAACATTTTCCCGGTCACGGTAGTGTGGCAGCCGATTCCCATCATGAGCTTCCCATAGACTCCCGCCCGCTAGAGGCGTTGGCAAGCGATCTGCGTCCCTTCCGGCGCCTAGTCGCGGCCGGTATTCCCGCCATCATGCCGGCGCATGTGCGCTATTCTGCCGTGGATGAGGCCCCGGCCGGGTACTCGTCCTACTGGCTGCACACGGTATTGCGCGGCGATCTCGGTTTTACCGGAGTCATTGTCAGCGACGACCTCAGCATGGCTGGTGCGCTCGGGGTCGGCGCGATCAGCGAGCGCGTCGATACTGCCCTCGCCGCCGGTTGCGAGATGCTGCTCATCTGCAATGATATGGCCGCCGCCAATCAGGCCATGCAACATTGTCTGACCTGCGATTTACCGCCGTCGCGCCTCGGTGGTTTGCGCGGTCAGGAAGGCCAGCTCGATCCCGAACGCTATACCGCCTACCGTGCCGAGATCGACAAGCTCCGGGAGCGCTGCAGCAAGCCCTTGTAATTCCTCTGTCAGCGCGTAGAATACGCGTTCCTCCCTTGTGGTGGTTAACTCCTTGTTCGGACGATGGGCGTCCGGACTCTATGATCCGTAAGGAGAATGCATTGCGGCATTATGAAATTGTGTTTCTGGTCCACCCTGACCAGAGTGAGCTGGTACCCCAGATGATCGAGCGCTACCGCGGCATGATCGAGGGCGACGGTGGGCAGATTCATCGTTTGGAAGACTGGGGTCGCCGTCAGCTCGCGTATCCCATCAAAAAGGCCCACAAGGCGCACTACGTTCTCATGAATGTGGAGTGCAGCGCAGCCGCCCTGGCTGAGTTGGAAGACGCCTTCCGCTTCAGTGATGCCGTATTGCGCCACCTGACCCTGGCACGCGACGAAGCCATCACCGAGGCATCGCCGCTGGCGCGCGACGAAAGCGATCGCCACGAGCGCAGCGGCGATGAAGAGCGGACAGACAGCATTCCAGCAAGCGTAGAGTAAGGAACCGACAATGGCATTTCATAAAGATAGAGACAGAGATAATGATGGTGATCGTCGCGGCGGCGGTGGCTTTTCGCGACGGCGCAAGACCTGCCGCTTCAAGGCCGAAGGTGTCAAGGAAATCGACTATAAGGACCTGAAAACCTTGCAGGCTTTCGTTGGCGAAACGGGCAAGATCGTACCCAGCCGGATCACCGGCACCAGCGCCCTCTACCAGCGGCAACTGGCAACCGCCATCAAGCGCGCACGCTTCCTGGCACTGTTGCCCTACGTCATCCGCTAACCCGCTGGCGACAAGGACAAGATCATGAAAGTCATTTTATTGGAACGCATCAACAAACTGGGCCGCCTGGGAGATGTCGTCGAGGTTCGCCCCGGCTACGGACGCAATTTCCTGATCCCCCAGGGCAAGGCAGTGGCCGCCACGCCCAGCAATTTGGCCGATTTTGCCGAGCGCAAGGCGCAGCTGGAAGCAGTCGAGGCCGAGCGCCTGCAGGCGGCGCGGGCACGGGCCGAGGCCCTGGCAGAGACCACTCTGCGCATTGCCCTGCAGGCTGGCGAAGACGGACGCCTCTTTGGCTCCGTGGGTCATCATGAGGTCGCCCGGATGCTCGAAGAACTGGGTCATACGGTGAGTCATGGCGAGGTCCGTATGCAGGAAGGCCCCATCAAGCGCACTGGCGAGTATCCGGTACGTCTGCATCTCCACCCCGAAGTCGAGATCGACATCCAGGTCGTCGTCGAACGCGCCTGATTTCGCGAGTCCAGAGGCAGAGCAATGGCGGCCCATCTGGACCAGGAAGTCAAGGCAACCCCCTACTCCCGGGAGGCCGAGCAGTCGGTCCTCGGGGGCTTGTTGATCGACCCGGAAGCTTGGGAAGCGGTCAGCGAGGCCCTTGCCGTCCACGATTTTTACGAGCGCCGTCATCAAACCATCTTCGCCGCGTCTGCCGAAATTTGTAATGCCGGCAGCGAACTCGACGCCGTCACCCTTGCTGAGCATCTCGAGGCCCGCGAGCTCCTTGCCGAGGTGGGCGGCCTCACCTACCTGATTGAACTCGCCAACCTCACCCCCAGTGCCGGCAATATCCTGGCCTACGCGCGTATCGTACGTGAACGCTCGGTCCTGCGCTCGCTGCTCCGTGCCGGCCGTGAGATCGCCGATCTGGCCTATCGCCCCGAAGGGCGGGAGGCGCGTCTGCTGCTCGACGAGGCAGAGCGCAAGATTTTTGAGCTGGCACAAGGCGAAGATCGCGGCGGCGCCCATTTTCAGCAAATCAAGGAGGTCTTGCCTGCGGTCATCGATCGGATCGAACAGATCGCCAAGGAACGCAAGCAGATCACCGGACTGCCCACCGGTTTTGTCGATCTTGACGAAAAGACCTCGGGTCTGCACCCAGGTCAGCTGGTAATCGTTGCCGGCCGCCCAAGTATGGGGAAGACGGCCTTTGCCATGAACATTGCCGAGCACGTTGCCTGTGTGGAAAAACGCGCGGTGGCGGTGTTCAGCATGGAGATGCCGACGGAAGAGATCGTCCTGCGTGCACTCTCCTCGCGCGGGCGGGTCGATCAACACCGCCTGCGCAATGGCAGTCTCAATCGCGACGACTGGCCCCGCATTGCCCAGGCCGTCGGCGAACTGAACACCGCTCCACTCTTTGCCGACG
The DNA here is from genome assembly GCA_028697715.1 of Acidithiobacillus sp. Classification (GTDB taxonomy): domain Bacteria; phylum Pseudomonadota; class Gammaproteobacteria; order Acidithiobacillales; family Acidithiobacillaceae; genus Igneacidithiobacillus. Next base: position 63,050 of record JAQVDS010000002.1, read on the forward strand.
ACTCGGCCGCCCTCTCTCCTGCCGAGCTGCGCTCCCGCGCCCGACGTCTCAAACGCGAGCATGATATCGCACTGATTGTCGTCGATTATCTGCAGCTGATGCAGGTGCCCGGACGCGGCGACAACCGGGTGGCGGAAATCTCTGAGATCAGTCGTTCACTGAAGGCACTGGCCAAGGAGCTGGGCCTGCCCATCATCGCCCTTTCCCAGCTCAACCGCAGTCTGGAGAACCGTACCGAAAAACGTCCGCAGATGTCAGACCTGCGCGAGTCCGGCGCCATCGAACAGGACGCCGATCTGATCCTTTTCCTCTACCGCGACGAGGTGTATCACAAGGACAAGGAAGAGGTGAAGGGATTGGCCGAGGTCATCATCGGCAAACAGCGTAATGGACCCATCGGGACCGTGCGTATGAGCTTTTTTGGCGAATACACGCGCTTCGAGAACTACGCGCCCCTGGATGGCGGGGCCTGATTCCGGCAGGCAAGCCGATCCTCTGCTATGCTCAAAGCACTTGTGATCAAGAAAAGTGAGTGAGTCGATGAGCACTGTGCTCATGGGCAGCGCCGATGTCGATCCGCATTCCGAGCATGGATACCTTTGCTGTCCCGACTGCGGCCTGCTGCAAAAATTGCCACGCACCGGTATCCGCGGGCTGAACACCTACTGTGGACGCTGTGGCGCCACCCTGGAGCGCACTCGCGGGCGCAGCATCAATGCTGCCCTGGCCATGTGCCTGAGCGCCTTGTTCCTTCTGCTGCCGATGAATCTTCTCCCGTTTTTGTCGGTAGATATTTTTGGCGTTCACCACACCAGTATCGTCTATTCCGGCATTGCCGGGATCGCGGCCCAGGGCTGGCCAGTGGTTGCCGTGATCCTGGCACTGGAACTCATCATCCTGCCTTTTTTTCGCTTCGGCTTTTTGGCCGCTGTCTTGCTCGGCATCTATCACGACTATCATCATCCTCATCTGGGCAAGCTCTTTCGCTGGTCGGAACGCCTCGATCAATGGGCCATGCCTGATGTCTTTCTCATTGGCTGCGTCATCGGCTATGGCCGGGTCGCTCCGTTTCTGCCCATCAGTATCGGAATCGGCGGTTATTGCGTCCTCGCCGTTTCTTTTCTCACCTTGCTGACCCGCGCGAGCCTTGATCGACGCGAAATCTGGCGGCGTATTGGCCCTTGCTGCCAGCATCTCGAAGAAGGGGTGGAGTACGTCGGTTGCCCCTTTTGTGGTCTGCCGCACCCCAGAGCGGAGGCGGATGGCCAACATTGCCGCCGTTGTGGCGAACGAGTCTGGCGCTATCGGCCGGACACCGAGATACGCGTCCTGGCACTGACCCTTGCGGGGTTCTTCTGCTATCCCTTTGCCTATCTCTATCCCATGGAGAGCAATTACCAACTCGGCAGTTTACAGGGCTACACCATCATGACCGGGGTGCACAAGCTGATCCAGGCGAATTTTTATGTATTTGCGGCCATCATCTTTCTTGCCAGCGTGCTTACCCCCTTTCTGAAACTGTTTGGCCTGAGCTGGTTCCTTGTCTCAGTGCATGGCCACTCGCAGCGCTGGCTGCGCAGTAAGACCATGCTTTTCCGGGTCATTCGCCAGATCGGCCGCTGGTCCCACATCGATGTCTTTACCGTCGCCGTCTTTCTGCCCCTCATGCATCTCTCCGGCTTGCTGGCGGTGTACGTGGGAAAGGCGTTACCCTTCTTCCTTGCCGTTGTCGTAATCACCATGTTTGCCACCGAGATCTTCGATCCCCGCCTCCTCTGGCAAAAGGTCGATGAACAACAGGAACAAGATGAGTCAGTCTTCGTCAACACCGCAAGCGCAGAATCGTAAACCCCGCTGGCCAGGTCTGATCTGGGCAGTGCCGGTCGCCGCACTGGCGATTGTCGGTTGGCTTGCGTTACGAAGTTATCTCGACCAAGGGCCGACGGTTACCGTGGAGTTTCCCACCACCGGCGGGATCAAGGCCAATCATACCTCGGTAAAGTTTCGCGGAGTGACGGTTGGGCAGGTCACCGGTACCCGACTGGCGAAGTCCTTGGACAAAATGTCCGTCACCATCCGCTTCGACCCCTACATGGCCGGACATCTGGGCAAGGGGACGCGCTACTGGATTGCTGGCAAGGAAGTCAGTTTCAGCGATCTGAGCTCCCTCAAATCCCTCATCGCCGGGCCCTATATTGGCGTGGATCCACATCCCGGCCCGACGGTGCACAAGGTGGTGGGACTGAGCCAGGAGCCGGTGCTCAAAAGCGAGCCGAAAGGTCTGACGCTCATCCTGCAAAGCGATCATTTCAATGTCGTAGAGCGGGCGGCTCCCATTTTTTATCAGGGGATGCAGATTGGCGAGGTGCGCGGCAAGGCGCAGGCCCCGGATGGTGACGGCTTCCGTATTTATGCCTTCATCTCGCAAAAATATCTGCATCTGATCAACGCCCGCAGTCGTTTCTGGAACTCTGGCAACATTCGCTTCGCTCTCCTTGGCAAAGACCCAGGCCTGCATCTACCGCCCAGCAACGCCATCCTCTCTGGGGCCATCTCGGTATTCACGCCAGAGTCGGGAAAACCGGCTACGGAAAACATGCAATTCCATCTCTATCCCAGCGCACAGGCAGCGCGCTGGGCACCGCGCAGCAATGCCGTGTTCTACCAGTTGGTACTGCCGGGAGGACCAAAGGGTTTGGCGAGCGGAGCTGCCGTGCGCCTGGAAGGAGCTCGGGTAGGCACGGTTACCGCCGTCGACATGCGCTACGACCCGCAGCGCAAGGCTCTGCAGACCGATGTGCAATTGGCGCTCGAACCGCAGCGCATTCCTCTGGCCGACGCTCAATGGGATGAACGCAATCCACGCCCCCAGATGGACGCGATGCTGCGCGCTCTGATCGCGCAGGGGCTGCGGGCCGAAATGCAACAGAACCCGCCTCTCATAGGCAATCCGGAGATTTCCCTGGTCATGCTTCAGCACCCCAAAGCGGCGACTCTGGCTGCTGGCAACCCACCTCAGATTCCTTTTGTGGAGGGTGGAAGTCTCGCCGGAACGCTGGCTCAGGTCGATGGCATCCTGCGGGAAATCCATGCACTGCCCCTACCAGAGATCGCCAAGAATCTGCAAATCACGACGCAGCGGATTGCTGCCCTCAGCCAATCGGAAAAAACGCAGGAGACACTCCGCCACCTTGCTGCGGCAACGCAGCACCTGAATGCCATTCTGGCGTCCGGCCAAAAGCAGTTACCGGAAACACTGCAGCATTTGCGTGCCGCGAGCGCGCAGGCAGAGCAAGCCTTGCAGGCGGCACACGGCCTATTGGCAGCTGAGGGCAGCGCCGGTAATGCACCGGAGTCCAGTACCCTGCCGCGTGCACTATATGAACTCAGCCGCGCCGCTACCTCGCTGCGTTCCCTGACTGACTATCTCAACAGCCACCCCAATGCCCTTTTGATCGGGAAATGACCATGGCCTGGATCCGTCTCTGTTTTCTTCTTGTTTTCACCCTGCTCCTCAGTGCCTGCGCCAGCACCCCAACGCAGTACCTGAGTCTGAACGCGCAAGGCTCGCCCCTACCCACTCAGCCACTGACAGAGAAGCACCGCCTGTTGATAGTCGATCACGTACAGATGCCCGCCAGTATCGATCGCCTCTACCTTACCCGCCGTAGCGGCGACAATGGCATGGAGGTATCCGGGCATGTGCGTTGGATCGCGCCGCTGGGCGGCATGACGCAGCGCGTGTTAACGGAGGATCTGCGGCGGCGTCTACCCGATCTTACCGTGCTGCTTGCCGGTTCCCCGGTACCCAGTAACGCGCGCCCCATCCATCTGCAGGTGCAGATACAGGAATTTCTCCCGACGAGCAACGGCAGCGTACTGCTCGATGCCGATTACTTCCTGCTCGATGCCGCTAACCATGTAGAATATGCTGGACATTTTCACCAGCGCGTCACTGCTGACTCGTCCGCAACGGCGCAGGCACAGGCCATGAGTCACTGTATTGCGGCATTGGCGCAAGAGATCGCGCGACAGCTCCCGGCGGCACAGCGCGCGCATAGCCATTAGCACAACATGGCGAGTCAGTTACGCGAGGGCCTGCTGCCCACAACGGAGGCCGCCAAGCTCCAGGGCGGGGAGTGTCAATACCAGCTGCGTCCGTTACGCGTCAGCGATGCAGCGGCTGTACGACAGATCTGCTGCGACACCGGGTTTCTGGGAGAGCCGATCGAGCCACTCTGCGGTGATCGTGAACTTTTCGCGGCGCTCATGGTAAATCCTTACCTGGAATACGCACTGGACTGGGGCCTGGTCGCCGAGCAGCACGGGCAGGTCGTTGCTTATCTCCTAGGTGCACCACCAGATTTCGATTCTTCGGTCTTTCGCGTAGCCGCCCAGGCAACCCTGAAGATGCTCGCGCGAGCGGCCGCCGGAAGCTATCGTGCGCAGCCACAAACCCTGCATTTTCTCAACTGGCTGCTGTTCCGCAGCTATCGCGAGCGCCCATTGCGGCCCGCCCATGCCGCGCACATGCATTTCAATGTGCAAAGTCCCGAGCGGGGGCACTTTCTGGGTCTGCATCTCTGGCAGCAGTTTGAGGCCCTGTTGCGCGCGCGTGGCGTTCCGCACTACTACGGAGAACTCTTTTCCTGGCCAGGACATCGCCCCGAGCGCCCCTACCGACGCTATGGTCTGCAAGTCTACGATCGCGTACCGAGTAGTCTTTTCGACTACGCGAGCGAACTGGAAGTGGAGAATATCTGCGTGTACAAGCGCCTGGATTGAGATGAACATCAATCTGCGTTTCTGGCTGGTTCTCCTCCTCGCAATCGCCATCTCTCTGGTGCCGATTTGGTATTTCATGAATGGCCAGGCCATCCATCTGATCAGCGAGATCCGTCCGCAACTACTGCTGGGACTGACGGCGCTGATGCTTTTGAGCTGGCTGGCCGAGGCTCTGCGCCTGCATCTGATCTGTGCCGGCGTTGCGCTGCGCATTCCTCTGCGCAGCGCCCTGCCGCTGGTCATGGCTGCCGAATTTGCTGGGGCAGCAACGCCCGCAGCCTCAGGCATGGGGGCCGCCTACCTCGTCTTTCTCTACCGGCGTGGCCTGAACGTTGGTACGGCAGCAGCCGTCCTGCTCGCCATCGCTATCACCGATCTTCTCTTCATGATTGCCATCTTTCTTTTTTCCTTACTGTACCTCCTCTTTTTCCAGAACTCTTTGCCTGACGTGCGCATCATTTTCTGGCTGGCATTGATCACCTTTGGCACTACAGCTCTCTTGTTTGCGATCTGGCATTTCGAGCGTCGACGTATTATTCGCGGCATCGATCGAAGGTTTCTTCGCTTTTCATGGTATCAACGCTACCGGCAACGTATTGCGCTGTTCTTTTCGCGCTTCCTGAAGTCGCTGGAACTGCTGCGCGCACTTCCCTGGTGCCAACGAGGTAAAATTTTTCTCAGTGCGGCCGGCTACTGGACACCACGCTATCTGGTCCTCTGGGCGTTGATGCAGTATGTCGGTGCTCAGGTAACTGTGCCGTATATCGTGGTCAGTCAGACCTTGCTCAACCTGACCTCGCAGCTGAGTTTTCTGCCCGGTGGCGCGGGCAGCGTCGGTGCGGCCTACGGCCTGCTCTTCGGCACCAGCCTGCCGCAGGCCGACATTGCTTTCAGTCTCCTCGGTTGGCGTCTATTCACCTATTACTGGTATCTCTTCATCGGCATGCCGTGGTTTTTTTATGAATGGGGCTGGGGCAAAGATCACCCTGGCAAACATCAGCGCAAAAGCGCCTAAGTCCCAAGACGGGCAGGGTTCCCCCTTGCTATCATTGTCGCATGAGTCGCCCCAACCAAGTGGAAATCTCTGCCTCGGCCCTTGCCCACAATCTGGCGGTGGCGCGCCGTGCTGTGCCCCACGCGCGGGTAATGGGCGCCATCAAGGCCAATGCCTACGGCCACGGCGCAGCGCTGGTCGCCACGCTTCTGGCGGAGGCCGGCATTGACGCCTTTGCCGTGGCCAGCATCGAAGAGGCGGAGGAACTCCAGAGCTTGCAGCTCCGCCCCCGTTGCACCGCCCTGGCCGGCCCCTTTTCCGCAGGAGAGATTCCCTTGGCTGCGGCGCATGGACACCGTCTGGTATTGCAAAATTTCGCCCAAGTGGCCTGGCTGCGGAAGAGCCGCTGGCAGGAGCCACTGGAGGTCTTTGTCAAATTCGACAGCGGCATGCACCGGCTCGGCTTTTCCCATGACGAGTTGTCGCAAGTGTTTATCCAACTGCGCGCTGGTGTCGGTGGACCGCTGCGGATTCTCGGTCTGCTGAGCCATCTGGCCCGCGCCGATACTCCGGAAGACACCTACAATGCCGAGCAGATCCGTGCCTTCCATAAGGCTTGCACGACCTTCGGCCCGCATACCGCCGGGGAGCACTCTCTGCCCAATTCGGCGGCCATCCTCGCCCTGCCGGGGGCGATCACTCCCTGGATACGACCGGGCCTGCTGCTCTATGGCCTGAGCCCCATCCAGGCGCGCAGCGCCGCCGACCTCGATCTGCGGCCGGCATTGCGCTGGCAGAGCAAGATCATCGCCGTTCGTAGGCTGCGCGCCGGGGACTGGCTCGGCTACGGTGCCAGCTGGCAAAGCCCGCGTGACTGCCGCGTGGGGGTGATTGCCTGCGGCTATGGCGACGGGCTAGATCGCCGCCTGGGATTACAGGAGGCCCCGGTGCGGGTGAAGGGCCAGCCAAGTCATCTGCTCGGGCGGATCAGCATGGATCTCGCGTTCGTCGCGCTGGATGACATCGCGGCCGACATTGGTGATCCGGTACAGATCTTGGGAGGCCCCGAGCTGCCTCTGGAGGACTGCGCCGAACAGCTCGGCACCATCTCTTACGAAATCGGCACTCGCATCGCCCAGCGGGTACCCAGGCTACGCGTGCCGTGAGTCGCGAGCGGAGTCTCTACGTCTGCCAGGCCTGCGGCGCCAGTAGCCCCAAATGGATGGGTCGCTGTGGGGAATGTGGCGCCTGGAACAGCCTGGTAGAAGAGCGGCCAGCGCCGACTCCCAAAAGTAACCGCGGCAGCAGTGCCTATGCGGTGGCCAGCCCACCGCAACGTCTCGCGGCGGTACCCCTTGCCACCATCCGCCGACAGAGTACCGGCCTGCAGGAGCTCGACCGCGTCCTCGGCGGGGGCATGGTGCCAGGGGCGGCAATCCTCCTCGGGGGGGAACCCGGCATCGGCAAATCGACCTTGTTGTTGCAGAGCGCCGCCGGCATGGCGCAAAACGACTCCGTGCTCTACGTAACCGGCGAAGAATCGGCGGCGCAGTTGGCCCTCCGTGCCCAGCGTCTGGGAATTGGCGATCTCGCCATCGAGGTCCTGGCGGAAAATCACCTGGAAAGCATCGAAGCCCAGCTTGCCCAGCAACGTCCCCGGGTATTACTGATCGACTCCATCCAGACCCTATTTACTGAAAATCTCCAATCCGCACCGGGTTCTGTCGCCCAGGTGCGCGAATGTGCGGCGCGCTTGGTGCGTCTGGCGAAAACCCAGGACATCAGCCTGTGGATGGTGGGGCACGTGACCAAGGAGGGGGCGATTGCCGGTCCTCGGGTATTGGAACACATGGTCGATACGGTGCTGTATTTTGAGGGGGAAGCCGGCAGCCCCTATCGTATCGTGCGCGCGATCAAGAATCGCTTTGGCGCCGCCAATGAGCTCGGCGTCTTTGAGATGCAGGAAAAGGGCCTGGAGGAAGTCAGCAATCCCTCGCGTCTGTTTCTGAGTCAGCACCAGCGGCCGGTTCCGGGCAGCATCGTCCTGCCCACCCAGGAAGGCAGCCGTAGCCTGCTGGTGGAGGTACAGGCGCTGGTCACCCCCAGCCCTCTGGCCAATCCGCGCCGGGTCGCACTGGGTCTCGATCCCAATCGTCTGTCTCTGCTGTTGGCCATCCTCCATCGCCATGGCGGAAGTTTCTTATTTGACCAGGATGTCTTCGTCAACATCGCCGGTGGGGTGCGCGTATTGGAACCGGCCGCCGACCTGGCCGTTGCCCTGGCGGTCCTTAGTGCCTTTCGCAACGAACCGGTAGCAGAGGGTCTGGTGGCCTTTGGCGAATTGGGTCTGGCGGGGGAATTGCGTCCGGTAACCAACGCCGAGAGTCGCCTGCGCGAGAGCGAAAAACTCGGATTTCATCTCGCCATCCTGCCCCAGGGAAAGATACCCCCCAGTACCATTCGCCTGCATCTTGCCCGGTCCCTGGCCGACGCAGTTCAGTCGGCCTTTGGACACTAGGCACTGGACCGATCAGGCCGGTTGTTGTGCATGCAACCAGCAAGCATCAAGCAGAGCGGTAGAGAAACGCCGATGGCAGTCCTCCACGGCTGACCAGTCTGCATCTCGCACTTTTCCATTTTCTATCCGCAAACAGCCGATCAAGGCATGATATTCCTGGTGCAAGGTCATCAACATGGCATCTGGAGCCAACCCCAACTGTTCCAATCGACGCTCCTCGGGACAGGCATGCGCGTTGGCCATTGCCTGAAAATCAACGATTTCAGGATGCAGCTCCAGCGCCTTTTCGAGAATATCGAAATGTGAGATATGTTGAGCATATAGCCCGAGAAAACTCGCTGGAATGTCGCCATTATCCTGCAAGCTACGCTCCAGGAATTCATGCAACATGGGCACCGGCATCGGACGAGCAATTGCGTAGCCCTGAAAATACCGGACCCCCATCTCCATCAAGGCATCACGAATCGCATCGCTTTCCACCCCTTCGGCCACCAAGTCGATATTCAGCCCCTTGGTCAGGCCCACAACCGACTGTACGAAACGCAGATCCTGGGGGCGATCCTCCAGACAACGCACAAAGCCCTGATCCAGCTTTGCCTTGTCGACCGGCAACTCTTTCAGGCGCAAAAGGGAAGAATACCCACTACCGATGTCATCCAGCGCCAAGCGAAACCCCATCGCTTTCAAATCGAGAAGGTGATCCGTCGCTATCTGACGGTCGATAAAGTCGTGATTTTCCAAAATCTCCAGGGTGATTCGTGCGGGATCTACGCGTAAGTCGTCCACGACTCCCTTTATCGTACACATGCAGACAGTACCCAGTACCCGGGGATCGATGTTGACCGATACCCAGTAGACCTGCCCCTCCCGCTCGAGGGCCTGCAAATCGAGGATAGCCTGTCGCAGCATCTGCTCCATTAAAGAAAAAATATCTTTTTCGGTGAGCTGCCCCAGGAAGTCACCCGGTCCCCAGACCTTGCCGTCCTCATCCACCAAACGTGCCAATGCCTCCAAACCAACGACCCGTTTCGCTCGTTGATCCCAAATCGGCTGGTACCAGCTTTGCAGCCCACCGGCACGAAAGAGCATCCGCAATGGATACAGGCTCTGGGTACTTTCGTCTGGGCTCCAGAATGCCCACGGTGCATTCCGAGTTTCCTTGTTCCGCTTGGATTCGAACATCGCCTGATCGGCTTCTCGCAGCAGCAACTCCAGGTTACTGCTGGCAGAGAGTGGATAAATACTCACTCCCATGCTCATCTGAATATGAATCTGCTCACCCGATTCCAGAACGAATGGCTTTTCCACCGCAGAATTGACCTTGCGCAACACACTCTCCAGCTGGTCGACATCGCGCAACCCTTCGAGCAGCAGAATGAACTCGTCACCACCGATTCGGACGACGCCATCCGAGTGTCGCAACGAATCCTGCAAACGCTGCGCGAGCCGCTGCAACACGGCGTCACCCCGGTCATGTCCAATGCGATCGTTGACTTCCTTGAAATCGTCCAGATCGAGCACAACCAGGGCCAAGAGACGTTCACCACGGTCTGCCCGGGCGCGCGCTCGGGGCAGTTCTTCCTCCAGCGCCCGTCGGTTCATCAGACCCGTCAACGGATCGTGCAGTGCCATTTTCTCCAGCTCGGCCTCACGGGCTTTCTGATGGGTAAGATCATGGAAGTAACCAATATAGTTGGTTACTTCTCCCGCGTTGTTGCGCACCGCCCGAATCTGGAGGAATTCGGGGAACAAGTCCCCATTTTTCCGACGATTCCAGATTTCTCCTTGCCACTCGCCGTCCCGATGCAGCTTTTCCCACATCCGCTCGTAAAAATAACCGTTCTGTAACCCGGAGTGCAGAATCTGTGGCGTCAGTCCCAAGACGTCACTTTCGGCATAACCCGTCAGCCGCGTAAACGCCTGGTTCACGCGCACGATGCGCTGTTCCGCATCGGTTATCATGATGCCTTCCTGGGCCTCGAACACTTGTGCGGAAAGACGCAGCGCCTCGCGCTGCTGGCGCTCCTCGCTGATATCCCGCTGCACACTCACAAACTGGACCAACTGTCCCTGCTGGTCGCGTATTGGATTGATCGACAACTGGTTCCAAAATGAACTGCCATCTTTGCGATAATTGAGAATTTCTCCGCAGTAGGCTTGTCCCGCATCCAGGTGTTGGCGTATACGCGCGACGGTTTCGGCTGCTGTCTTTGGCCCCTGTAAGATGCGGCAATTCTTGCCGATCAGTTCGGCCAGACCGTAGCCCGTTATCTGGGCAAATGCGTTGTTGAAATACAGTATGTTTTGCTCTGCATCCGTCAGTAGTACACCCTCACTGATCGAACGCAATGCCGCGGCAAAGCTGCGATCACGTCCATCCACGGAGGGCTGGAAAAGGAATTGTGCGACTACTGCGGCAATTCCCTCCAGCAATCTCTCCTGCTCTGCTGTCGGCGTACCTTCCCGAAAACTGGTGAGCGCAAAACTGCCAACTGCCTGGCCGAGAGGATCCCGAATCGGTACCGACCAGCAGGCGCGGATCTGCAACGTATGGGCAAGTTCGTGTAGCCGTAGCCAACGCTCGTCCTGGGTTGCGTTGTGCACCAAAACTTTCTCACCGCTGAGAACGGCGCTGACACAGGAGCCGTTGCCTTCGATCACACGCAAGCCATCAAAGCGCTCCCACAGTCCTTTAGGAAGACTGGGCCCGGCGTACAGGCGGAGCTCCCCTTCCCTTCCCAGCAGCATTACTGTCGCCAGCGCACCGGGAACGATGCGCTCGGCAAGCAGGCATAAGGATTCAACCAAAGGCAAAGCGGATTCTGCTGCCTCGGGCACCACTGGATTACACGATAAACCGCGCACTCTACGGAACTCCTACTCCCACCACTCACCCTTTTCTAAAGGGCTAAAATCGTTTTTCACGACGACCAAGAAACAAATAGACCCGTCCATCACCCTGTAGGGATATAGACGAGCCTACCGAACATTCGACATGATACGCCGATTCACGATGGACGCAACTTTACAAAAAACTATCAAGATGTTGACCCAGCGGCAAGCGAGACCTTGCGCTGTTGTCTTCAGCCGCGCCCTCGGCGCGCACCCATTCGTCCACCTCGGAGAACTGGAATTTCCACAGCCGCCCGATCTTGTGCGCGGGCAGGCGCTCGCGCCAGAGGTAGACGGTGTCTTGCACCACGCCCAGATACCGGGCGACATCAATGCCGTAACCCAGGGTTCGGCGTTCATCATATAGGTGTTCACGTAAGTAATAAAAAACCCCAGCGAGCACAAAGCCCACTGGGGTATGGTGTACCAACTCAGTCAGGGTCTTGGATCGAGGTATTTAGAAGGGTATGTCATCATCTTCAAACTGCTCCACCGGAGGACGCGGAGAGCTCTTGGCCGCGCTTTGCGGAGCAGCATAGCTTTCCTGCTGGCCGTCGTCGAAGTTCGCGGTGCCGCCACCGCGCCCCCCCACTAGCTGCAGGCGATCACCCACAATCTCGGTAGTATAGCGCTCCTGGCCTTCCTTATCGGTCCATTTGCGCGTCTGCAGGCGTCCCTCGACGTAGGCCATGCTACCTTTTTTCAGATATTCGCCAGCAATCTCCGCGGTGCGCCCAAACAACACCACGCGGTGCCACTCCGTGCGCTCCTGGCGATTGCCCTCGCGATCCTTGAAGGTTTCCGACGTGGCCAAATTGAGATTGGCAATGGCCCCGCCGCTGGGCTGATAGCGCATCTCGGGGTCACGCCCCAAGTGCCCGAGTAGTATGACTTTATTCACTCCCGCCATGATTTCTCTCCTGATAACCGGGGACGCGCGTCCCGATAGCCCGTATACTATCCCATTCTGACGGCCAACAAAGCAAACGGCATGGATCATATCGAAATTCGCGGTGCCCGCACGCACAATCTCAAAAATATCAGCCTGCGCCTGCCCCGCGACCAACTCATCGTGATTACCGGCCTCTCCGGCTCTGGCAAGTCCTCGCTGGCCTTCGACACCCTCTACGCCGAAGGGCAGCGCCGCTATGTGGAGAGTCTTTCGGCCTATGCGCGGCAGTTTCTTTCCCTGATGGGCAAGCCCGATGTCGATGCCATTGAGGGACTGTCGCCTGCCATTGCCATCGAGCAGAAATCGACCTCCCACAATCCGCGCTCCACGGTTGGCACCGTCACCGAAATTCACGATTATCTGCGCCTCCTCTATGCCCGCGTGGGTACACCGTGGTGCTGTGGCGAACCGATTCAAAGCCAGAGCATCGCCCAGATGCTCGATCAGATCCTCAGCTGGGAAAGTGGTACCCGCATCCTGGTTCTGGCCCCCGTACTCCGCGATCGTAAGGGCAGCCACGAGGAGATTTTCCAGGGGTTACGCGCCCGTGGTCTGGTGCGCGCCCGGGTCGATGGACAACTTTGCGAGCTGGAAGAGCTCCCGGTGCTGGATCCCAAACGCAAGCACAGCATCGAAGCGGTGGTCGATCGCCTGGTCCTGCGCGACGATGTTCGGGGACGTCTAGCAGAATCACTGGAGAGCGCGATGGCCATGGGCGACGAGGAGGCGATCGTAGTCAACCTAGGCGAAGAAAAGGAACATTTTTTCTCTGCCCGCCACGCCTGCCACCAATGTGGCCGATCCTTCCCTGCCCTCGAACCACGGCTCTTTTCTTTCAACAACCCGGCAGGCGCTTGCCCTCGTTGCGATGGGCTCGGTGAAATCAACATCTTCGATCCTCAATTGATCATCCCCAACCCAGCGCTGAGCATTGCCGATGGTGCGATTGCGCCCTGGCGACAACGCCAGAATGATATGCATCCAGTTTTGCACGCCCTGGCCCATCGTCTTGCTTTTTCTCTGGAAAGCGCCTGGAAGGAACTACCCGATACGGTGCAGAATATTCTTCTATACGGTTTCTCCGAGCCCTTGGCGATCCGTGGACGCAACGGCAAAGCGGAAACCCAGCGTTTTTCCGGAGTCATCCCCACCCTGGAAAAACGACTGCACGAAACGCAATCGCAGCTGTTACGCGAGGAGCTCCTGCGCTTCATGGGCCGACTGCCCTGCCCCGACTGCGGCGGTAGTCGCCTACGTCCCGAGGCGCGCATGGTGCGCGTCGGGGCACTCGCTGTGCATGAGTTTTCCGCCCTGTCGATCGGCAAGGCCGTGCGCTCTATCGAAGAGCTCCAGCTTGCTGGAAAGGAAGCGGCCATCGCCGAGCGGATCCTCAAGGAGATCCATAATCGCCTGCAGTTTCTCATGGACGTCGGGCTGGACTACCTGACCCTCGACCGCTCCGCCGAGACCCTGTCCGGTGGCGAAGCACAGCGCATTCGTCTCGCCTCTCAAATCGGTGCCGGCCTGGTCGGCGTCATGTATGTCCTGGATGAGCCTTCCATCGGCCTGCACCAACGGGACAACGATCGCTTGCTGCAGACCCTGAAACGCCTGCGCGATCTGGGCAACACTGTAATCGTGGTCGAACATGATGAGGATGCCATCCGCGCCGCCGATTATCTGGTCGATATGGGCCCCGCTGCTGGCGTGCATGGCGGCGAGGTGGTGGCCAGCGGTCATCCGGCAAGCGTGGCCCGTAGCGCAGCTTCCCTGACCGGGAAATACCTACGCGGAGAACTTTGTATCGCCACGCCCGAACGTCGCCGTCCGCCAGACAACGAGCGGATCTTACGGCTCGTCGGCGCGCGTGGACACAATCTGCGCGAGGTAACTCTGGAAATCCCCCTCGGGCTCTTCACCTGTGTCACCGGGGTCAGTGGTTCCGGCAAATCCACGCTGATCAACGACACCCTTTTCCCGGCCTGCTCTCGCCGGCTGATGAACAGCCATCTCACCCCCGCCCCATATGAGCAGCTCCTCGGGTTGGAGCATCTCGACAAGGTCATCTCCATCGATCAGAGCCCCATCGGGCGCACCCCGCGCAGCAATCCGGCGACCTATAGTGGACTTTTCACTGCCGTGCGGGAGCTCTTTGCCGGGACCAATGAGGCCCGCGCGCGCGGCTATGGGCCAGGTCGTTTCAGTTTCAATGTCAAAGGCGGGCGCTGCGAGGCCTGCGAAGGAGAAGGCGTTTTACGCGTGGAAATGCACTTTCTCCCCGACGTCTATGTCGAGTGCGACGTCTGTCACGGACGGCGCTACAAACACGAGACCCTGGAGATCCACTACAAGGGAAAGTCCATCCACGATGTGCTGCAGATGACGGTCGAGGAAGCCGCGGAATTTTTCGCGCCAGTGCCGAGCATCGCCCGTAAACTGGGAACCTTGCTCGACGTTGGTCTTGGTTATATTCAACTGGGTCAGTCCGCAACCACCCTTTCTGGCGGCGAAGCGCAACGGGTGAAACTCGCGCGCGAGCTTTCCCGTCGGGACACTGGTCGCACCCTCTACATCCTCGACGAACCGACCACCGGCCTACACTTTCACGATATCGCGATGTTGCTGAGCGTACTGCAGAAGCTCGTTGACGCCGGCAACAGCGTGGTGGTCATCGAGCACAATCTCGACGTCATCAAAAGCGCCGACTGGGTCATTGATCTCGGTCCCGAGGGCGGCAACGGCGGCGGCCAGATCATTGCCGAAGGAACGCCGGAACAACTGATGATGGCGCAACATTCTCATACCGGCCACTATCTAGCGCAACACCTGACAACAGAAGCAGGAAAGGGCTGAGAGCAGCCAGGCTCCCAGCCCTTTTGCGGGACGCTGTCTCGTCAGGAAGCGCTGGCTTCGCGATCCACCAGCTCAACGATTGCGAGCGGCGCGTTGTCACCCGCACGAAACCCGTACTTGACAATACGCAGATAGCCACCAGGCCTTGCCTTGTAATGCGGACCCAGTTCATCAAAGAGTTTGACCACGGCCGCGCGATCACGAAGACGAGAAAACGCGAGACGCCGCCGCGCCACCGTAGGCTCCTTGGCCAGGGTAATCATCGGCTCGGCAAAGCGTCGCAGTTCCTTGGCCTTGGGTAAGGTGGTGACGATTCGCTCGTGCGCAAAAAGCGAGACCATCATATTGGCGAACATCGCCCGCCGATGGCTGCTGTTACGATTCAGTTTTTTTCCACTATTGCCATGACGCATGACGTCACACTCCCCAAATAAAAAGTAACGACTCAGTCTGCCTCGACGGCATCTTTATTACCCAGCGGTGGTAAGCCCTCGGGCGGCCAATTCTGCAGGCGCATCCCTAAGGAAAGCCCTTTGCCGCCGAGGATCTCCTTAATCTCTGTCAGAGATTTACGACCGAGATTCGGCGCCTTCAAGAGCTCATTTTCCGATTTCTGCACCAGATCACCGATATAGAAGATGTCCTCGGCCTTCAGGCAATTCAGCGAACGCACGGTCAACTCGAGATCATCCACCGGCCGTTCCAGCAGGGGCATCAGATCCTCGACCACAGCAACTTTCCGCAGCTCTTCTACGGCGGGCATCTCGCCACCAACGAAGACGTCCAACTGTTGGCGGAGTATGCGTGCCGCCTCCTGAATGGCAGCCAGTGGCTCAATTGTACCATTGGTTTCGACGTCAAGGATCAGGCGATCAAGATCGGTACGCTGTTCCACCCGAGCACTCTCTACCTGAAAACTGACGCGACGCACCGGGCTAAAGCTCGCATCGAGAGCCAGGACGCCGATCCGTTTTTCGTGGTCACGCAGGCGCGTAGCGGCCGCCTGATAGCCACGCCCAAAGTCGAGGCGCAAGTGCATCACCATCTCGACGTCCCGGGTGATGGTCGCAATGACGTGCCCGGGATTCGCCACCTCGACTCCATGCTCGGCGACAATATCGGCACCGGTGACGGGCCCGGGTCCCCGTTTGCGCACGGTAATGGTCTGCGACTCCTGACGGTGGCTACGGATCGCCAGCTGCTTGAGATTCAGGAGAATGTCCACGACATCCTCCTGCACCCCTTCCAGACTGGAGTATTCGTGCAGAACGCCCTCGATTTCGACCTCGGTAACTGCAACGCCTTTCAGCGAGGAAAGGAGAATCCGCCGCAGTGAATTACCGAGAGTGTGCCCAAAACCACGTTCTAGAGGACCCAAACTGACGCGGGCGGAATGCGCACCGGTCGTTTCGATTTCGTAATTCTGCGGACACAACAGCTCGCCAACTTCAGCCATAAATAATCCTCGTTGCTCCGTATTACTTGGAGTAGAGTTCCACCACCATCTGCTCGTTCAAATCCTGCGGCATTTCGTCGCGCACGGGGACGGCCTTGATAGTGGCACTGAGTGCCTTGGTATCGACGCTGAGCCACTCGGGGTAGCCACGACCTTCTGCTGCCTCAACAGCGCCCAGAATACGCGCGTGTTCCTTAGCCGCCGCGGTAACCGCTATGACATCACCGGCGCGAACTTGATAGGACGGAATGTCCACTCGCTTGCCGTTGACCGTCACGTGGCCATGCCGCACTACCTGGCGAGCTTCGGCACGCGAAGAGCCAAAGCCTGCACGATAGGCAATATTGTCCAGCCGCAACTCCAGGAAACGCAAAAGCAGCTCGCCGGTCACGCCCTTCTTCTGAGAGGCTGCAGCGAAGTAGCGCCGGAACTGCCCCTCAAGAATACCATAGACACGCCGCACCTTTTGCTTTTCGCGCAACTGCGTACCGTATTCACTGACGCGCCCACGGCGTTGCCCGTGTTGACCCGGCGCATAGGCCCGGACCACGACTGGACACTTGTCAGAGAAACACTTTTCACCCTTCAGAAAGAGCTTGCCACCTTCGCGCCGGCACTGACGGCAACTGGGGCCGGTATATTTAGCCACTACCTACCTCCAAAAAAATCAAACACGCCGCTTTTTGGGCGGACGGCAGCCATTGTGTGGGATCGGCGTCACGTCGCGAATGCTGGTGATGCGAAAACCAACGGAATGCAGGGCACGTACTGTGCTCTCTCGCCCGGGTCCCGGGCCACTCACCTCGACATCCAGGTTCTTCAAACCGTATTCCTGCGCTCTGCGTCCGGCATTTTCCGCCGCGACCTGAGCGGCAAACGGAGTGCTCTTCCGCGAACCGCGGAAGCCGGACCCGCCCGAGCTGGCCCACGCCAACGCATTGCCCTGCCGGTCGCTGATGGTGATGATAGTATTATTGAAGGAGGCGTAAATATGCGCGACGCCATCCACAACGTTCTTCTTGACTTTCTTCCGTACGCGCACGTTCGTTTGTGTCTTTGCCATGCTATCGATCCTTCAGCTTCAGCGGGCGATGGGCTTCGCCGGACCCTTACGGGTACGTGCGTTGGTCTTGGTCCGTTGACCATGTACTGGGAGACCGCGGCGATGACGGATACCGCGATAGCAGCCGAGATCCATGAGCCGTTTGATGCTCATAGTGACTTCCCGGCGCAGGTCGCCTTCAACCACATACTTAGCGACCTCGGTGCGAATGCGTTCGAGCTCGCCTTCGCTCACATCTTTTACGCGAACCGCGGTATCGATCTCTGCCGCCGCAAGAATATCGCGGGACCGAGTGGTTCCAATGCCGTAAATATACGTCAAGGCGACACCGATCTGCTTGTTGTTCGGAATATTGACACCAGCAATGCGGGCCATTCCCTACTCCTTCCCATTCATCATAGCCAACCCCATCACCACACTCACCCCTGCCGCTGCTTATGCCGCGGTTCGACGCAAATCACTCGGACGACACCATTACGCCGGATGATTTTGCAATTACGGCAAAGCCTTTTCACCGATGCCCGAACTTTCATGGAACGCCTCCTTACTTGGCGCGATAGGTGATGCGCCCCTTGCTCAGGTCGTAAGGCGTCATCTCCACAGTGACCTTATCTCCAGGCAGAATCCGTATGTAGTGCATACGCATCTTCCCAGAGATGTGTGCATTGACCACAAAACCATTTTCCAAACGCACCTTAAAGGTTGCGCTTGGCAGGTTTTCTATGACTTCTCCCTGCATTTCGAGAGTGTCTTCCTTGGCCATCCCTTTACCTCAACAAAACCCGAATACGGTCGGTGACCGCCGCACTGCTACCGGTGCCATCCACCTCAGCGTACCCGGCCCGAGCGCGGTAGAAAGAAACCAGCGGCGCCGTCTCGGCTGCGTACACCGCAAGCCGATGCCGAATTACCTCAGGCTGGTCATCGTCCCGCTGAAAGAGTTCGCCACCACACCGGTCGCATCGTCCCGCAACCTTTGGCGGCTGGAAACGCACATGGTATATGGCACCACAGTTGCGACACACACGCCGCCCGGACAGCCGATCGACAATTTCCTCATCATCAAGCACAATGTGCAGGACATGCGCAATCGACAAGACACCGCTGCGAGCGAGCAAATGGTCGAGCCCTTCAGCCTGCACCACCGTGCGCGGAAAACCGTCGAATATAACTCCCTTCTGCGCGTCGCCTTCCTGCAGCCGTTCAGACACAATGCCTAGTATGATCTCGTCACTGACCAAAGCGCCAGACTCCATCACCGCCTTGGCTCGTTTACCCATCTCGCTGCCGGCAGCAACAGAGGCGCGGAGCATATCACCAGTCGAAACATGAGGCAAGCCCAACTCGGCGGACAACACCTTGGCCTGGGTACCCTTGCCCACCCCCGGGGCGCCGAGCAGAATAATGTGTCCAATATCCGTCATAGTTATCACTTACCTTGCTGGCCGCTCTTCCGCAGCAAACCTTCGTACCGATGGGTAAGCAAATGGCTCTGGATCTGTGCCATCAGGTCCATCATAACGACGACGACGATGAGCAGGCTCGTACCACCAAAGTAAAACGGCACGTTGTATTCCGTGATCAGGAACTCTGGCAACAGACACACCACGGTGAGGTAAATAGCTCCCCACAGGGTGAGACGGCTCAAGACCCGATCCATATACTTGGATGTCTGCTCTCCAGGCCGCAGTCCGGGAACGAAGGCACCGGACTTCTTCAGGTTATCAGCGGTTTCGCGCGGGTTGAACACCATAGCCGTGTAGAAAAAGGCAAAGAATACGATGGCAATAGTGAATACCACATCGTACAAGGTGGTCCCGGGACTCAACGCCTGTCCAATCCGAGCCAACCACTCCATGCCAGGCACATTGGCAAACCAGCCGGCGAGAGTAGCAGGTAGAAGCAGTATACTGGTAGCGAAGATCGGCGGAATCACCCCGGACATGTTCACCTTGAGGGGCATGTGGGTGCTCTGCCCGCCATAAATCTTCCGTCCTACTTGCCGCTTAGCGTACTGAATTGGGATACGTCGCTGTGCGCTCTCCATAAAGACGACGAAGGCAAGAACCACCAGGGCCAAGACAAAAATGGCCAGAGCGAAGAGCGGCTGAAACTGGCCGGTACGCACGAGCTCCAACATGGTGGCAAGGGCCTGGGGTAGGCCAGCTACGATCCCCGCAAAGATGATGAGGGAGATACCGTTACCAATGCCACGTTCAGTAATCTGCTCGCCCAGCCACATCAAGAATACTGTACCCGCCGAAAGGGTGATCGTAGTCGTAAAAAGAAACAGTGGCCCGGGATCGATCACCACCGGTACCGAGCCGCCATGCATCTTCTCAATGGCAACGGCAATACCTAATCCTTGCAGGAGCGACAACACCACAGTGGCGTAGCGAGTGTATTCGGTAATTTTCCGCCGCCCCGCTTCCCCCTCCTTTTTCAGCTCTTCCAGCTGTGGGATAACCGCCCCGCCCAACTGAAAAATGATGGACGCACTGATATACGGCATGATGCCCAACGCAAAAACCGTGAGTCGCGATAGCGCGCCTCCGGAAAACATGTTGAACATACCAAGGATGGTTCCCTGTTCCTGGTGGAAAAAGGAAGCCATCGCCGCAGGATCAATACCGGGAACGGGAATATGTGCGCCGATGCGGAAGACCAACAACGCCCCGAGCAAGAAGAAGATTCGTCGCCGTAATTCCGCGATATTGCCCGCACCCTGCGCGGCATTGCTCAGTGCGCCGAGGGTGTTGGCCATACTTATTCCTCTACCTGACCGCCAGCGGCCTCAATGGCCTGCCGCGCGCCGGCGCTGACACGCAGGCCTTTAACGGTGATCGCGGCTTCCAGCTTGCCCGTCCGGATGACTTTGATCTGATCGGCATCACCGCGGACAAAGCGGCGCAGCCGCAGAGCTTCGGCATCCACCATGCCGCTGATTGCGGCGCTGGCGAGCATGTCGAGGGTCACTTCGACCACCAGCGAAGCACCGGCATTGCGAAAACCACGTTTCGGAATGCGCCGCTGCAACGGCATCTGTCCACCCTCAAAGCCGACTTTGTGGTAGCCGCCAGAACGGGCGTGCTGTCCCTTGTGGCCCCTTCCCGCGGTCTTGCCAAAGCCGCTACCAATGCCACGACCGACCCGCACACGCTCCTTCTTGGCGCCTGGCGCAGGTGCAATGGTATTCAATTTCATGACTGTTCTTCCCAACGTAAGAGATACGGGATTTTCTGAATCATTCCGCGAACCTCAGGGGTATCGCGAAGTTCGACGCTGTGACCGGTACGTCGCAAGCCCAGACCACGAACCGTGGCGCGGTGCTTTTCCGTAATCCCGATCAGACTGCGGACCAAGGTAACGCGTAGGGTCTTACTCATTTTCAGACCCTCCATGTTCGCGAATTTCCCGCAACGTCTTGCCACGCTTCATGGCAATGGACTGAGGACTCGCCAGTTTGGAAAAGGCATCAAAGGTTGCACGCACGACATTGATGGGATTATTGGATCCCAACGATTTGGCCACAACATTGCGTAAGCCCACCGCCTCACACACCGCGCGCATGGCACCGCCGGCGATGACACCGCTACCCTCGGGGGCCGGCCGCAGAATGACACGAGCCGCGCCATGACGCCCTTCCACCGGAAACGGGATGGTGCCCCGCATCAAAGGCACCTGGGTGAGATAACGGCGAGCCTGATCGGTGGCTTTCTGGATACCAGCAGGAACTTCCTTGGCCTTGCCCCGCCCAAAACCGACCTTTCCATCTCCGTCACCCACCACCATCAAGGCGGCAAAGCCAAACTGGCGCCCACCCTTCACCACCTTTGATACGCGATTGATGTGAATGAGCTTTTCCAACATTCCATCACCCGGCTGTTGGCTTTCGCGATTCTCTCTTGCCATTGTCAATACTCCGTCAGAAGGACAGGCCGCTTTCGCGTGCTGCCTCGGCGAGGGCCTTTACCCGGCCGTGGTAGCGATAACCGCTGCGGTCAAAAGCGACCTCGGTAATCCCCAGACCTTTGGCCTTTTCTGCCACGCGCTTACCGATGAGGGCCGCGCTATCGGTACTAGCACCATTCTTAATGGTAGCACGCACATCTTTCTCCAACGAAGAGGCCTGGGTGAGTACCCGCCCTTGGGCATCGTCGATGATTTGCGCGTAGATATGCTTGCCGGAACGATAGACCGACAAGCGCAGCTTGCCCTGTCCGGCAATGCGGGCGCGGGTCTTTCTGGCCCGACGCAACCGGCTGATATTCTTGTCCATTGCTGATCCCCTCACTTCTTCTTGGCTTCTTTGCGCCGGACTTGCTCACCGGCATAGCGCACGCCCTTGCCCTTATAAGGCTCCGGCGGCCGATACGCGCGGATATCTGCAGCAACCTGCCCGACCATCTGCTTATCCACGCCGCGGATGACGATTTCCGTCTGCGTCGGCGTCTCGATAGTGATCGACTCCGGGACCGGGTACTCAACCGGGTGGGAAAATCCAAGGCTCAGACCCAGCGTCTTACCCTTGGCCTGAGCTCGATAGCCAACGCCAATGATTTCCAGCTTGCGCTCAAAGCCCTGGGACACACCATGGACCATATTGGCCAACAACGCACGCGTGGTACCCGCGTGATGCACGACATCTTCTTGCCAATTGATACTCGCCCTGTCGCCTTCGACGTGAATTCCGACACCGTTTTGCAAGGCCATGGCGAGCTGCCCCTTGGGGCCCTTCACGGTGACTTGACCGGCGTCAATCCGAACCTCGACGCCCTTGGGCAAACTGACTGGTTGTTTCGCTACGCGTGACATGCTTCCCCCTTACGCGACGACGCAGAGCACTTCGCCGCCGATACCCTCGGCTCGCGCGGCGCGGTCGGTCATGATACCGCGCGAAGTGGAGACGATGGCGATACCATAGCCGTCGCGCACCCGTGGCAGCTCTTGCGCACCGCGGTAAATACGCACACCGGGACGGCTGATCCGCCGAATCTCGGAGATTACTCCTTCCCCTGCATAGTACTTTAAAGTAATCCGCAGGCTGGGATGACCGGCGAGGGTATCGTCTGCGACTTCCGCGATGTAGCCTTCGTCTAGTAGTACCCGAGCGATCGCCCGTTTCAGCTTGGACGCTGGGATCTGGACAGAATTCTTGCCCACTGCCTGCGCATTACGAATGCGCGTCAGCATATCTGCGATAGGATCTGTAATACTCATCTTTCCCTCACCAACTGCTCTTCACGATGCCGGGAATGTTGCCGGCCGAAGCATGCTTCCGCAGGCAAAGACGGCACAGTCCAAACTTGCGATAGTAACCATGGGCGCGACCACAAAGCTGGCAACGGTGGTAGGCACGTACGCGAAATTTCGGCGCCCGCGCTGCCTTGGCGATCATCGATTTCTTTGCCATAACTTTGCTCTCCTCAGGCGCGGAACGGCATTTTGAAAGCCTTGAGTAAACCCAGGGCCTCCGCATCGTTCTTGGCAGTGGTCGTAAAGGTCACGTCCATTCCTCGCAGTCGGTCGATTTTGTCGTACTCGATCTCCGGGAAAATGATCTGCTCCTTTACCCCCATCGAATAGTTTCCCCGGCCATCGAAGGATTTCGGCGACAGGCCGCGAAAATCGCGGATTCGGGGGATAGCAATACTCACCAAGCGATCCAGAAATTCATACATGCGCTCACCACGCAAGGTCACCATGCAGCCGATCGGATAGCCGTCGCGAATCTTGAAGGCCGCAACAGACTTCCGCGCCTTGGTGACAATCGGTTTCTGACCGGCGATCTTCGTCATATCACCAACGGCAGCCTCGAGCACCTTCTTATCGCCGACCGCCTCACCGACCCCCATGTTGATGGTGATCTTTTGCAGGCGCGGAACCTCCATGACGCTTTTAAAACCGAACTCCTGAATCAGCCGCGGTATGATCTGATCCTTGTATACTTTTTGCAACCGTGCTTCCATCTTCACCTGCCCCCTCAATGCTTCGCCAGCTGTTCGCCGTTGCTTTTGAATACGCGAACCTTGCTGCCATCGGCGAGGAACTTGAAACCAACGCGGTCGGCCTTACCCGTAACCGGGTTGTAGATCGCGAGCTTGCACAACTGCACCGGCGCTTCCTTTTCTACGATACCACCACCGTTACCCATACGATCCGGGCGTTGATGCCGCTTGATCATATTGACTTTTTCCACGATGGCGCGGCCTTCCTCCGGCAACACGCGCAATACCTTGCCACGTTTGCCCTTGTCCTTACCGCTGAGCACCACCACTTCATCGTCCTTGCGAATCTTGCTCATGCTCAACTCCTACAACACTTCGGGCGCGAGCGAAATGATCTTCATGAAATTGGCGCCACGCAGCTCGCGGGTGACCGGGCCAAAAATACGCGTGCCAATCGGCTGCAACTGATTGTTGAGCAGCACCGCAGCGTTGTTGTCGAAGCGGATCACCGAACCGTCCTCGCGACGAACGCCCTTGCGAGTACGCACAATGAGGGCATTGTAAACATCACCCTTCTTGACCTTACCGCGCGGTGCCGCGTCCTTGATGCTGACCTTGATGACGTCACCAATATCCGCGTAGCGCCGGTGCGAGCCGCCGAGCACCTTGATGCACATCACCTCTCGAGCGCCGCTGTTGTCCGCCACGGCTAGCCGACTCTGCATTTGAATCATGATGCGACTCCTTCCGCAATGGCATGCCCAACTACCGACACCAGACGCCAGGTCTTGGTCTTGGAAATCGGCCGGCATTCTTCAATGCGCACGGTATCACCGATCTGGCAACTGTTGTCCTGATCGTGAGCGTGGAATTTCTTCGACCGCCGTATGTACTTCTTGTACAGCGGGTGCTGAATACGATGCTCGACAAGGACGACAATGGTCTTATCCATCCGATTGCTGACCACGGTGCCCACCAGACTCCGAGGATTCTGTTCTGTGCTCATTGGCTCACCTTCGCCTTCTTCGTGATCTCAGTACGTATCCGTGCTATGTCGCGACGCACGCCGCGCAAGCGGGCAGTGTTCGCCAGCTGCCCGGTGCCATGTTGCATACGCAGTTTGAACTGCTCTTCGAGGAGTGCAAGCAACTGGGTCTGACACTCAGACACCGATAGCTGGCTCAAATCTTGTCCTTTCATCCCATCACCCGCCGTTCTACCACGATGGTCTGCACCGGCAGTTTGGCAGCTCCGAGCCGCAGAGCCTCGCGTGCTACCTCTTCCGTTACGCCTTCCATTTCATACAAAACCTTACCGGGCTGAATCAACGCCACCCAGTATTCCGGATTTCCTTTGCCCTTACCCATACGCACTTCAGCGGGCTTTTTGCTGATCGGCTTGTCGGGGAAAACCCGCACCCAGATCCGTCCTCCACGGCGTACATGACGGTTGATGGCACGCCTGGCGGCCTCGATCTGCCGCGCCGTGACGCGCCCGCGCGTTGTCGCCTTGAGACCATACTCACCAAAGCTCACTTTGTTGCCGCGCGTGGCGAGGCCGCGATTGCGACCCTTGTGCTGTTTGCGAAATTTGGTCCGTTTTGGTTGCAACATCACCGCTCTCCTTACTTCTGCGCGGCAGCAACGCTAGCTGCGCTGCTCCATTCGAGAATTTCGCCCTTGAAGATCCAGACCTTGACGCCAATGATGCCATAGGTCGTCTTAGCCTCGGCAAAGCCGTAGTCGATGTCTGCGCGGAGGGTATGCAGAGGAACGCGTCCCTCGCGGTACCACTCGGTCCGCGCGATCTCCGCACCGCCCAGGCGACCAGCACAGTTGATCCGCATTCCCTGGGCGCCAAAACGCATCGCGTTGGTAACGGCTCGCTTCATTGCCCGACGGAACATGATCCGCCGCTCCAACTGCTGAGCCACGTTCTCGGCGACCAGCTGGGCATCCAGCTCTGGCTTGCGAATTTCTTCGACATTGACGTGCACTGGAATCCCCATGCGCTTTTGCACTTCCGCACGCAGATTCTCAATATCCTCGCCCTTCTTACCAATGACTACCCCGGGCCGCGCCGTGTGCAGCGTGATACGCGCACTGCGCGCGGGCCGCTCAACCGTGATATCAGAGATCGCCGCGCCACTCAGGCGCTTGCGAATGAAATCACGGATACGGATGTCTTCGAGCAACTTGTCTTTGAAATCTGCTTTTCCGTACCAGCGCGAGTTCCAATTCTTAATGATTCCCAGACGCAGTCCGATTGGATTCGTTTTCTGACCCATACTTTCCTCGCTTACTGTTCGGCTACGACAATGGTGATGTGGCTGGTACGCTTCAAAATCCGCGTGCCGCGCCCCTTCGCACGGGCCGCGAAGCGCTTCAACACCGAACCGCCATCAATCATGATCGATTCGACCACCAAGGCATCGACATCGGCACCTTCGTTGTTCTCGGCATTGGCGATGGCGGACTCCAGGCATTTGCGAATCGGCAACGCCGCCTTTTTCTGGGTAAAACGCAGGATATCCAACGCCTTATCTACCGGCTTTCCGCGCACCAGGTCAGCCACCAGTCGAGCCTTTTGCGGCGACATCTGCAATCCTTTCAATACTGCCGTTGATCTCATCTCAGTGTCCTCAACGCTTGGCTTTCTTGTCGGCGACGTGGCCCTTGAAGGTCCGAGTCAGGGCAAACTCGCCGAGCTTGTGCCCCACCATGTTCTCGTTGACCACAACGGGAATGTGCTGTTTTCCGTTATGGACGGCAAAGGTCAAACCGATAAAATCGGGCGTAATGGTGGAACGACGCGACCAGGTCTTGATCGGCTTGCGACTGTTGCTCGCCTGAGCTTCCTGGACCTTTTTGTCGAGATGCTGGTCCACGAAAGGACCCTTCTTGATGGAACGTGGCACGACGAATTCCTCTCCCCTGATCAGGACTTCCGGCGGCGGACGATCATGCCGCTGGTACGTTTGTTGCGACGGGTACGATACCCCTTGGTCGGCTGCCCCCAGGGCGACACCGGATGACGCCCGCCCGAAGTGCGGCCTTCACCACCACCGTGTGGATGGTCGACCGGGTTCATGGCGACGCCACGCACCGTGGGACGGATACCGCGCCAGCGGGTAGCACCGGCCTTGCCCAACTGCCGCGTCCCATGCTCGTCGTTGCCGACAACACCCAATGTGGCGCGGCAGGATACATGAATTTTGCGCACTTCACCAGAGCGCAGTCGAATCTGCGCGTAATCTCCTTCACGCGCCATCAACTGCGCGGAGGCGCCAGCCGAGCGGGCGATCTGCCCGCCCTTGCCAGGACGCAATTCGATATTGTGGACCACACTACCGACTGGAATCTTGCGCAGCGGCATGCAGTTACCAGGACGCACCGGCGTCTCCTCGCCAGAGATCAGGGTGTCGCCAGCGGACACGCCTTTGGGAGCAAGGATATACCGGCGTTCGCCGTCGGCGTAACAGAGCAGGGCCAAATGGGCGCTGCGATTGGGATCGTATTCGATCCGCTCCACCTTGGCAGGTATGTCATTCTTGTTACGACGAAAATCAACCAGACGATAATGCTGACGATGCCCACCACCGGCGTGCCGGCGCGTCACTCGTCCATTGTGGTTGCGACCGCCAGTATGTGCCTGGCTGGAGGTCAACGCTTTGACCGGAGCGCCCTTGTGCAGCTCCGGATTGACCACCTTGATGACGAAACGACGTCCGGCGGAGGTCGGTTTGGTTCGTACGAGAGCCATCTTTATCCCCTATCTCTCTCAGGCAATGCCAAGGTCGATGCTGTTGCCTTCGGCAAGGCGCACGTAGGCTTTCTTCCAGGAAGAGCGACGCCCGGCATGGCGTCCCATACGCTTCGCCTTACCCGCGTAGTTCAGCGTCTGTACGGACAGTACACTGACTTGGAACAGCCGTTCGACCGCAGACTTGATCTCGCCCTTGCTGGCGTCTCGCGCGACCCGAAAGGCGTACTGATTTGCTGCCTGGGTCTGCATGGTGCTTTTCTCGCTCACGATCGGCGCAAGCAAGACCAGAAACTGACGTTCGTTATTCATCCATACACCTCCGCAAACTTGTTGGCGGCGGCGGCGTCCATCAACACTCGCCCGTAACGCAGGAGGTCTGCTGGACCCACATCCTGCCACTCGGCCAAGCCGACGTGCGGAAAATTCCGCAGCGACAAAAAGAAATTGATCGGCGCTTCTGCCAACACTACCAGCACGTCATCACCACCCGCGGCTTGCAACCAGGTCCGCCCGTGCTTGGCCTTGGGTTCGGCAAAATCTTCTGCGGCGATGATCTGCAAACGATCTTGCCGAAGCAGCTCCGCCAGCGCAATGCGCATGGCACCGGCCCACATTTTCTTGTTGACCTTCTGCTTGTAACTTTGCGTCACGCCAGGAAAGGCACGACCACCGCCGCGCCAGATGGGACTCCGGATACTACCCGCACGCGCACGACCGCCACCTTTCTGTTTCCAAGGCTTGCGACCGCCGCCACGAACGGCGGCACGATTCTTCTGCACCGCCGTACCGCTACGCAGACCCGCTAATTGCGCGACCACCACCTGATGCAGTAACGCTTCGTTGTAGGGCGCGTCGAACACGGCGTCCGCCAGCTCTACCTTTTCACCCTTGCCACTACTAATATGAATACTTTCTACTTCCATCGTCGTGCTCCCGTTTACCCGCGCACGGTGGGACGCAGTACAACATCCCCCTCGTTAGCGCCGGGCACACTGCCCTTGATCATCACGAGGCGCCGCTCGACATCGACACGTACGACCTCGAGATTCAGAGTCGTTACCCGCTCGTTGCCCAAATGCCCAGCCATCTTCTTGCCTTTGAATACCCGACCTGGAGTCTGACGACAACCAATGGAGCCCGGGGCACGGTGGGATAGCGAATTACCGTGGCTGGCGCGATTACTGCGAAAATTGTGACGCTTGATGGCACCCGCAAAACCCTTACCCTTGCTGACACCTGTCACGTCAATCCGCTGTCCCACAGTGAACATATCCAGCGACAGCTCTTGTCCAGCTTGATAAGAACCGGACTCATTCAGCCGAAACTCACGTAAAAAACGGCGCGGCTCAACGGCAGCCTTACGAAAATGTCCGGCTAGTGCAGAGCTCAAACGTTGTGGGCGAACGCTGCCTACGCCGACCTGGATCGACTCGTACCCGTCGCTGTCTTTGCTCTTTACCTGGGTCACGACGTTTTCTGCGACGTGGATAACGGTAACCGGAACCACCTTGCCACCTTCGCCAGCCACCCGCGTCATACCGATCTTGCGACCTATCATGCCGATCGTCATTATTTTCTCCTTACAGCTTAATCTCTACATCAACTCCCGCCGCAAGGTCGAGCTTGATGAGCGCATCGACGGTCTTGTCGTTGGGGTCGAGAATATCCATGAGCCGCTTATGAGTGCGTTGCTCGAACTGGTCACGGGCATTTTTGTCCACATGCGGCGAACGCAGCACGGTGAAGCGCTCGATCTTGGTGGGCAACGGAATCGGACCACAGACCCGCGCGCCGGTGCGGCGCGCGGTCTCGACGATCTCCGCAGCAGAGATGTCAAGCATCCGGTAGTCGTAAGACTTCAGGCGAATACGAATCTTGGAACCTTCCATCACTCCACCACCTTCGAAACGACGCCGGCGCCGACGGTACGGCCTCCTTCGCGCACTGCAAAACGCAGCCCATCTTCCATCGCGATCGGGGCAATCAGCGTGACCTTGAACTGTACGTTGTCTCCCGGCATCACCATCTCCACGCCTTCCGGAAGATCAACCGCTCCCGTCACGTCCGTGGTGCGGAAGTAAAACTGCGGACGATAGCCATTGAAAAACGGCGTGTGTCGCCCACCTTCTTCCTTCGACAGGACGTACACTTCGGCTTCAAACTTGGTGTGCGGCTTGATGGTGCCCGGCTTTGCCAGCACCTGCCCACGTTCCACTTCGTCCTTCTTGGTGCCGCGCAGCAAAACACCTACGTTGTCTCCCGCCTGCCCCTGGTCCAGAATCTTGCGGAACATCTCGACACCCGTCACCGTGGTCTTGCTCGTCGGACGAATACCCACAATCTCAACTTCCTCGCCAACCTTGACCACGCCGCGCTCAATACGCCCAGTCACTACCGTACCACGACCGGAAATACTGAAGACGTCTTCAATCGGCATCAGGAAGGTCTTGTCCACCGGACGCTCGGGCATCGGTATGTAGCTGTCCATCGCGTCCGCCAGCTTGAAAATGGCCGGCTCGCCAATGTCGCTCTGATCCCCTTCCAGAGCCTTCAGCGCCGAGCCAATCACCACCGGAATGTCATCACCCGGGAACTCGTACTTGGACAGCAGCTCGCGTACTTCCATCTCGACCAGTTCCAGCAACTCGGCGTCATCTACCATGTCAGCCTTGTTCAGAAACACAACGATGTATGGCACGCCCACCTGCCGCGCCAACAGAATGTGCTCACGGGTCTGCGGCATCGGGCCATCGGCCGCCGAGCAGACGAGAATCGCACCATCCATCTGTGCGGCGCCGGTGATCATGTTCTTGACGTAGTCGGCGTGCCCAGGACAGTCCACGTGCGCGTAGTGACGATTCGCCGTCTCATACTCCACATGCGAAGTCGCAATCGTGATGCCGCGCGCACGCTCTTCCGGCGCGTTGTCAATCTGATCATAGGCCCGAATCTCGCCACCAAACTTCGCCGACAACACCTTCGTCAGCGCCGCCGTCAGCGTGGTCTTGCCGTGATCCACGTGACCAATCGTTCCCACGTTTACGTGCGGCTTCGTCCGCTCAAACTTTCCCTTGGACATGACTACCTTCTCCCGTTACAACTCAGCGCTGACTTTTCTTGACAACGGCCTCGGCAACATGCCCAGGCACTTCCATATACTTCTCGAACTGCATACTGTAAGTGGCTCGCCCCTGCGACAGGGAACGGACCGTAGTGGCATACCCAAACATCTCTGCCAGCGGGACTTCAGCCTTGATGATCTTGGCCCCTGCCTCATCATCCATACCTTGGATCACTCCGCGGCGACTATTAATGTCGCCGATGATGTCGCCCATGTACTCTTCCGGTGTCACCACTTCCACCGCAAAGATGGGCTCGAGTAGCACCGGGTTTGCCTTGGCGGCACCCGCTTTGAAGCCCATGGATCCGGCGATCTTGAACGCCGCCTCGGAAGAGTCGACGTCATGATAGGAGCCATCGAAGATGGTAACCTTGACATCCACCACCGGAAAGCCGGCGACTATACCACTTTCCAAAGCCTCTTGCACACCCTTTTCGGTTGGCCCTATATATTCTTTGGGGACCACACCGCCGACTACGGCATTTTCGAACACGAAGCCTGAACCGGGTTCCAGTGGCTCAAGACGCAACCAGACGTGGCCGTACTGACCACGACCACCGGATTGCCGCACGAACTTACCCTCTGCCTCGACAGATTTACGAATCGTTTCGCGATAAGCCACCTGTGGCGCACCAACGGTCGCATCGACGTTGAATTCGCGCTTCATGCGGTCGACGATAATCTCCAGATGCAGCTCGCCCATACCGGAGATGATAGTCTGCCCGGATTCCTGATCGGTACGCACCCGGAAGGAGGGATCCTCCTGGGCCAACTTGCCCAGCGCGATACCCATCTTCTCCTGATCGCTCTTGGTCTTGGGCTCTACCGCCACGTGAATGACCGGCTCCGGGAATTCCATCTGCTCCAAGATGATGGGCTTATCCATATCACAGAGGGTATCGCCGGTGTATGCCGTTTTCAGACCCACAGCCGCCGCGATGTCGCCGGCCAGCACTTCCTTGATTTCCTGCCGTTCATTGGCATGCATCTGCAGGATGCGGCCGATGCGCTCGCGCTGTCCCCGCCCCGGGTTATACACCGTGGATCCTGCATTGAGAACGCCGGAATACACGCGGAAGAAGGTGAGCTGTCCGACGAAGGGATCCGTCATGATCTTGAAGGCCAACGCGGAGAACGGCTCCGTATCACTGGCAGCACGACTCATATCGGCGCCGGTATCGGGATCGACCCCCTTCACCGCTGGGATATCGACTGGCGAGGGCATGTAATCCAGAACCGCGTCCAACATGGCCTGCACGCCCTTGTTCTTGAAGGCGCTACCACAAAGCACCGGAACGATTTCGCTGGCAATTGTCGCCTTGCGCAGGGCAATCTTGAGCTCGTCAATGGAAATCTCCTCGCCCTCGAGGTATTTCATCATCAACTCTTCATCGGTGTCGCAAATCGCTTCGACCATCACATGATGCGCTGCCTCAGCAGCTTCCTGAAGATCGGCGGGAATCTCTTCTTCGACAAAGGTGGTGCCCTGCGTCGCATCGTCCCAGTTGATCGCCTTCATTTTCATCAGATCAATCACACCACGGAAGCGCTCTTCCTCACCGATCGGCAGCTGGATGGCCACAGCGTTGCCTTTCAGCTTGCCGCGGATCTGTTCAACCACGCGCTGAAAATTGGCACCCTGGCGGTCCATCTTGTTGACGAAGGCCATGCGCGGCACGCCGTATTTGTTGGCCTGCCGCCATACCGTTTCCGACTGCGGCTGCACACCGCCAACGGCACAGAATACGGCGACTGCGCCGTCGAGCACACGCAGAGAGCGCTCGACTTCGATGGTGAAATCGACGTGTCCGGGCGTATCGATGATGTTGATACGGTGCTCGGCACGCTTGGCATCCATACCCTTCCAGAAACAGGTGGTCGCCGCGGAGGTGATGGTGATACCACGCTCCTGCTCCTGCGCCATCCAGTCCATGACCGCTGTACCTTCGTGCACCTCACCGATCTTGTGGGAAACACCGGTATAGAACAGGATGCGTTCGGTAGTAGTGGTTTTACCAGCATCAATGTGGGCCATGATGCCGATGTTACGATAACGTTCGATGGGGGTTGTGCGCGCCACGAATGAGTCCTTGCGATTGCGAAGCGAAAAGAGTTACCAGCGGAAGTGCGAGAATGCCTTGTTGGCCTCGGCCATGCGATGCGTTTCTTCCCGCTTGCGGACGGCGTTTCCACGATTTTCCGCCGCCTCGAGAATCTCCGCTGCCAGGCGATTGCCCATGGACTTCTCATTCCGCTTGCGGGCGGAGTCGCGCAGCCAGCGCATGGCTAGCGCCATTCGGCGATCGCTGCGGATTTCCACCGGCACCTGGTAGGTAGCGCCACCAACACGCCGGCTTTTGACTTCCACTACCGGACGCACGTTGTCCAAAGCCTTGCGGAAGATCTCAATGGCATCCGCCTTGCTCTTCTCGGCGACGATATCCAGGGCGCCATACACAATCTTTTCGGCGACACTCTTCTTGCCATCGCGCATGAGGACGTTGGCAAATTTGGCAAGGACTTCTTCCTTATACTTGGGATCCGGCAACACGATCCGCTTGGGCACTTCTCTACGTCTTGGCATCTCTCTACTCCTTGGAATCCGGAACCCTTACTTGGGCCGCTTGGCGCCGTATTTCGACCGCCGCTGCTTGCGATTCTTGACGCCAGCGGTGTCGAGGGTGCCACGAATGATGTGGTAGCGAACACCCGGCAGATCCTTCACGCGTCCGCCGCGGATCAGAACGACGGAGTGCTCCTGCAGGTTATGCCCCTCACCCGGTATGTAGCTACTGACTTCGTAGCCATTCGTCAGACGCACACGCGCGACTTTCCGCAACGCAGAATTGGGCTTTTTCGGCGTGGTGGTGTAAACGCGGGTACAGACACCCCGCTTCTGCGGATTGGCCTCTAGGGCGGGTACCTTGCTCTTGGCCACCGGAGCCTTGCGCGGCTTGCGGACCAACTGGTTCAGTGTGGGCATACCTTCTCCAAAAACGAAGGGCGGCTCGTCACCTGCCGCCAATGAGAGCGCGCATTTTATGGACGCGCGCTCGAACTGTCAAGAAAGATCAGGGCACTGCGAAGTCTCGTTCAGCTAGCAGCGACCGTTTCCGTCTCGCTCTCGCTGCCACCGTCGAACAAACTCTCGCCGCGATTGCGTCGACGGCGGTGCTCGTGATAGGCAAGCCCGGTGCCGGCAGGCACCAGACGGCCGACAATCACATTTTCCTTCAGGCCACGCAGATCATCGACGCGCCCGGAAACCGCCGCCTCGGTGAGAACGCGGGTGGTTTCCTGGAAGCTGGCCGCAGAGATGAAGGACTCCGT
The DNA here is from genome assembly GCA_028697715.1 of Acidithiobacillus sp. Taxonomy (GTDB): domain Bacteria; phylum Pseudomonadota; class Gammaproteobacteria; order Acidithiobacillales; family Acidithiobacillaceae; genus Igneacidithiobacillus. Next base: position 96,727 of record JAQVDS010000002.1, read on the forward strand.
GGACAGACTCGCCTTGGTAATACCAAGCAGCATCGGCGTGAACCGCGCCGGCTCCTTGCCTGCTGCTTCGAGGGCGGAATTTTCTTCCTCTACCCGGGCGCGATCGACCTGATCGCCAGTGATGAAACTGCTGTCACCCGCGTGGGTGATCTCTACCTTACGCAACATCTGTCGCAGGATGACTTCGATATGCTTGTCGTTGATACGCACACCCTGGAGGCGATAGACATCCTGGACCTCGTCAACGATGTAATTGGCCAATGCCTGCACACCCAGAACACGAAGGATGTCGTGCGGTACCGGCTGCCCTTCCACCAGAGGTTCCCCGGGGCTGACTCGCTCACCTTCGTAGACGGTGACGTGACGTCCCTTGGGAATGAGATACTCGTGCGTATCACCATTTTCGTCGGTGATCAATAAGCGCTGCTTGCCCTTGGTGTCCTTGCCAAAACTGACGATACCATAATGCTCGGCAATGATGGCATAGTCCTTGGGACGCCGAGCTTCGAAAAGCTCGGCCACACGCGGCAAACCACCGGTGATGTCACGGGTCTTACTGGTGCCTACTGGCAGACGCGCCAGAGTGTCACCAGGCTGCACCTGCGTGCCATCCTGGACGGCGATGATCGCACGCGGTGGCAGGTAGTAACGCGCAGGAAGATCCGTCCCCGGCAACTTGAGATCCTTGCCCTTGGCATCCTGCAGAAGGACCACAGGACGCAGATCGCGGCCGCTGGTCGGACGCTGTTTGGGATCGATCACTGCCTGGGTGCTCAGGCCGGTGATGTCGTCGGTCTGGGAGATGACGCTCTGGCCCTCAATGGCATCCTGCAGCGAGATCGTACCCGCGATCTCGCTGACAATGGGGCGCGTATGCGGATCCCACTCGGCAATGCGCTTGCCAGGCGTTACTGCCTCGCCATCCTGGACCAGGATGGTGGCACCATAAGGCACTTTATAGCGTTCTTTTTCCCGACCTTGCTCGTCGGTGACGGCAATTTCGCCATTACGGCCGACGACCACGTGGCGCCCACTGGGGTGCTCCACCGACCGCAAGCTGCTGTGGTAGCGAATCAAGCCACCCTGCTTGATGTCGATGCTACTCTGCGCCGCAGCACGACTTGCCGCCCCACCGATGTGGAAGGTCCGCATGGTCAGCTGGGTGCCGGGCTCGCCAATGGACTGCGCAGCGATCACACCCACTGCTTCGCCTGCGTTGACCAGGTGACCGCGCGCCAGATCGCGCCCATAGCAAAGGGCACAGACACCATAACGCGATTTGCAGGTCAGGGGAGACCGCACCTTGAGGGAGTCCACGCCCAGTTCGTCGAGCTGCCCAAGCAACTGCTCAGTAAGCAAGGTATTCCGCGGAATGGCAACCTCACCGGTGTTCGGATGCAAAATATCCTCCGCCGTCACCCGCCCGAGCACGCGCTCGCGCAACGCTTCGACCACCTCACCGCCCTCCACCAGGGCCATCATCGGCAGACCATCCTCGGTGCCGCAGTCATGCTCGACCACCACCAGATCCTGGGTCACGTCTACCAGACGACGAGTGAGGTACCCGGAGTTGGCGGTTTTCAGGGCAGTGTCGGCGAGGCCTTTTCGCGCGCCGTGGGTGGAAATGAAGTACTGCAATACATTCAGCCCTTCGCGGAAATTTGCGGTGATCGGCGTTTCGATGATCGAGCCATCCGGCTTGGCCATCAGTCCGCGCATACCGGCCAGCTGGCGTAACTGCGCCGCCGATCCGCGCGCGCCGGAGTCGGCCATCATGTAGATGGAGTTGAAGGAGACCTGCTCGGTTTCCTTGCCATCGGGCAGGGTGACCTTTTCCTTGCTCACCCGGTCCATCATCGCCTTGGCGACCTCTTCGGTGGCGCGCGACCAGATATCGACCACCTTGTTATAGCGCTCGCCTTCGGTGACCAGACCAGAGGTGTACTGATCCTGGATGGTCTTCACCTCGTCCTCGGAGCGTGCCAGGATGACGTCCTTTTCTGGCGGCGTGACCATATCGCCGGCGCCGAAGGAGATGCCAGCACGGGTCGCCATGCGGTAACCGGTGTACATGAGTTGATCGGCAAAGACGACCGTGTCCTTGACACCGAGGGTGCGGTAACAGGTGTTGATCAGTTCGGCGATAGCCTTCTTTTTCAGCACCCGATCGATCACCGCAAACGGCAAGCCTTCGGGCAGGATGTCGCTGAGCAGGGCACGGCCCACCGTGGTCTCGATGCGTTCACCACGGAAACGCATGGTGATACGCGCGTGCATACCGACCTCGCCGTTGTCGTAGGCGCGGCGTACCTCGGCACTGTCGGCAAAGCGCATCCCCTGCCCCTTGGCGTCGAGGCGTTCCTGGGTCATGTAGTACAGACCCAATACGATGTCCTGGGATGGGACGATGATCGGATCGCCGTTGGCCGGGCTGAGGATGTTGTTGGTTGACATCATCAGCGTGCGTGCTTCGAGCTGCGCTTCGAGAGAAAGCGGGACGTGCACGGCCATCTGGTCACCGTCGAAGTCGGCGTTGTAGGCAGCACAGACCAAGGGATGCAACTGGATCGCCTTGCCCTCGATCAGCACCGGCTCAAATGCCTGGATACCCAGACGGTGCAGAGTGGGCGCGCGGTTGAGCATCACCGGGTGTTCGCGGATCACCTCTTCGAGAATATCCCAGACCTCCGGCTTTTCGGCCTCCACCAGGCGCTTCGCAGCCTTGATCGTGGTCGCCAGTCCGCGCTCTTCCAGCTTGTTGAAAATATAGGGCTTAAATAGTTCCAGCGCCATTTTTTTCGGCAGGCCGCACTGATGCAGACGTAACTCCGGACCCACGACAATCACCGAACGACCGGAGTAGTCGACCCGCTTGCCGAGCAGGTTCTGCCGAAAACGTCCCTGCTTGCCCTTGATCATGTCAGCCAGGGACTTGAGCGGGCGCTTGTTCGGACCGGCAATGGCGCGCCCGCGACGGCCATTGTCGAGCAGCGCATCCACCGCCTCCTGTAACATGCGTTTTTCGTTGCGCACGATGATGTCCGGAGCCTTCAGTTCGAGCAGGCGCTTAAGGCGGTTGTTACGGTTGATCACCCGCCGATAGAGATCGTTCAGGTCCGAGGTCGCAAAGCGGCCGCCATCCAGGGGTACCAGCGGACGCAGATCCGGTGGCAGCACCGGCAGGACTTCGAGAATCATCCATTCGGGTCGGTTACCGGAACTGACGAAGGACTCGAGGATCTTCAATCGCTTGGCCAGCTTCTTGGTCTTAGTGTCAGAGTTACTGGCGAGAAGCTCCTCGCGAATCTGTTCGATCTCGCTTTCCAACGGGATGCCCTTGAGCAGTTCCCGGATGCCCTCTGCGCCCATCATCGCGCGGAATTGATCACCATACGCTTCTAAGGCATCGAGATACTGATCCTCGCTGAGAATCTGTCCGCGCTGCAGATCCGTGACCCCGAGATCGACATCAATAACCACATAGGCCTCGAAGTACAGGACTCGCTCGATATCCCGCAAGGGCATATCCAGAATCATGCCCATGCGACTGGGCAGGGACTTCAGGAACCAGATGTGCGCCACGGGGCTGGCCAATTCGATGTGCCCCATGCGCTCACGACGCACGCGCGCCTGCGTGACTTCCACACCGCACTTTTCGCAGACCACGCCACGATGCTTGAGACGTTTGTACTTACCGCAAAGACACTCGTAGTCTTTGATTGGACCAAAGATCTTGGCACAGAACAGGCCTTCGCGCTCGGGTTTGAAGGTCCGATAGTTGATGGTCTCCGGCTTCTTGACTTCGCCGTAAGACCAGGAGCGGATCTTATCCGGCGACGCAATGCCAATGCGGATGGCATCGAATTCTTCCTGCCGATCGTTCTGCTTGAAAAGCTTGAGGAGGTTGTTCAAGTGACTCTTCCTTATCCGAAGCCTGCGGATACCTTAGACCGATTGTTCCAGTTCGATGTCGATGGACAGCGACCGCAGCTCCTTCAACAACACGTTGAAGGACTCCGGCATTCCCGCGTCCATGCGGAAATCGCCCTTGACGATGGATTCATACATTTTGCTGCGCCCGGAAACGTCATCGGATTTGACCGTGAGCATTTCTTGCAGTGTGTAGGCGGCGCCATAGGCCTCCAGGGCCCAGACCTCCATTTCCCCGAAGCGCTGACCGCCAAACTGCGCCTTGCCGCCCAGCGGCTGCTGGGTGACCAGGCTGTACGGCCCCGTGGAACGGGCATGCATCTTGTCGTCGACCAGATGGTGCAGCTTGAGCATATACATGTAGCCCACGGTGACGGGACGATCAAAGGCTTCACCGCTACGGCCATCATAGAGGGTGACCTGGCCACTCCGCGGCAGGCCGGCGAGTTCGAGCATATCGCGAATGTCTTCTTCGCTCGCCCCATCGAAGACCGGGGTCGCCATGGGTACACCATTGCGTAGATTCTGAGCTAGCGCCAGCACCTCGTCATCGCTCAGGCTGTCGATGTCTTCTATCTTGCCCGTGCGATTGTAGATTTCCGTAAGAAATCCGCGCAGCTCAGCCATAGCCCGCTGCTGGTCGAGCATTTCCGCAATACGTCGTCCCAGACCCTTGGCTGCCCAGCCCAGGTGGGTTTCGAGGATCTGCCCGACGTTCATACGCGATGGTACGCCGAGGGGATTAAGGACGATATCGACAGACGTTCCATCGGCTAGGTAGGGCATGTCTTCCACTGGTACGATCTTGGAGACCACACCCTTGTTGCCGTGGCGACCGGCCATCTTGTCGCCGGGCTGCAACTGCCGCTTCACGGCCACGTGCACCTTCACCATCTTCAGCACACCCGGGCTCAGGTCATCGCCCTGGGTCAGCTTCCGCCGCTTCTCTTCCAGAACCGCATCCAGACGTTCGCGCTGCTGCTCGAGCTGGGCGCGGATTTGCTCCAGCGCCTCGTTACTCTCCTCACTGCGCAGGCGAATATCGAACCAGCGGTCCCGCGCCAACTCCTTCAGATAGGTCTTGGTGACCTTTGCTCCGGCCGCAAGACCCGCGGGACCACCCTCAGCCACCTTGCCAAGCAACAGGCGTTCGATCCGCTGGTAGGTATCCGCCTCGAAAATGCGGTACTCATCCTGCACGTCTTTGCGAATTTTCTTGAGCTGTTCCTCTTCGATCGCCTTGGCCCGCGCGTCTTTGTCGATGCCATCGCGGGTGAAGACCTGCACGTCGATGACGGTACCATACATACCTGCCGGCATGCGCAGGGAATTGTCCTTCACGTCCGAGGCCTTCTCGCCAAAGATCGCGCGCAGGAGCTTCTCCTCGGGGGTGAGCTGCGTCTCACCTTTGGGGGTGACCTTGCCGACGAGGATGTCGCCCGGGCCAAGCTCCGCGCCGATCACGACAATACCGGAGTCATCCAGGTGGCGCAGGGCGCCTTCGGAGACGTTGGGAATGTCGCGGGTAATCTCTTCCGGCCCGAGTTTCGTATCCCGGGCATAGACCGGGAACTCCTCGATATGGATGGTGGTATAGCGATCTTCCGCCACCACGCGCTCGGAAATGAGGATGGAGTCCTCGAAGTTGTAGCCGTTCCAGGGGGTAAAAGCGACCAGAATGTTCTGTCCCAGGGCCAATTCCCCCAGTTCCGTACTCGGGCCATCTGCCAGAACGTCTCCCCGCGCAACCTCATCGCCAACGCGTACGATCGGCTTCTGGTTGAGGGTGGTATTCTGGTTGGAGCGCGAATACTTCACCAGGTTATAGATATCTACTCCCGGTTCCCCAGGCTGCGTTTCGTCGTCATTGACGCGCACAACGATACGCGCACCGTCGACACTATCCACGACGCCACCACGACGAGCGGTAATGGCCGCACCAGAGTCGATGGCGACGACCCGCTCCATACCCGTACCCACCATCGGGGCATCGGAACGCACGGTAGGTACCGCCTGCCGCTGCATGTTTGAACCCATGAGAGCCCGGTTGGCGTCGTCATGTTCCAGGAAGGGAATGAGGCTCGCCGCCACGGAAACGATCTGCCGCGGCGAGATATCCATGAGCTGTACCTGATCCGGCGCTACCAACAGTGTCTCGCCCTTGTTTCGGCAGGAGACGAGCTCATCCAGCAGGTGATTGTCCGGGCCCAGCGGCGAGTTCGCCTGGGCGATGACGTAGTCACCTTCGTCGATGGCAGACAGGTAGATCACCTCATCCGTGGCCTGCCCGTCGATCACCTTGCGATAAGGGGTCTCCAGAAAGCCGTAGGCGTTGGTACGGGCAAAACAAGCGAGACTGTTGATCAGGCCGATGTTAGGTCCTTCCGGCGTCTCGATCGGGCAAATTCGTCCGTAGTGGGTAGGATGCACGTCGCGCACTTCGAAGCCAGCGCGCTCACGCGTCAAACCGCCCGGTCCCAGCGCCGAGACACGGCGCTTGTGAGTGACTTCGGAGAGCGGGTTGGTCTGGTCCATAAACTGCGAAAGCTGGCTCGAGCCGAAAAATTCATTGACCACTGCCGCAATCGGTTTGGCATTGATCAGATCCTGCGGAGTCAGACCTTCGCTCTCGGCCAGCGCCAGACGATCCTTGACCGCCCGTTCAACGCGCACCAGTCCCAGACGGAACTGATTTTCCATGAGTTCGCCGACAGAGCGTACACGCCGGTTCCCCAGGTGGTCGATGTCATCGATCTCGCCGATACCATTGCGCAGATCCACCAAGACCTTCATCACCGCAATGATGTCCTCGTTGCTCAGCACCCCCGCGCCGGTAATTTCTTCCCGGCCGACACGGCGATTGAACTTCATCCGTCCCACCTGCGAGAGATCGTAACGCTCGGGGCTGAAGAACAATCCCTGGAACAGGGTCTGCGCCGAATCCTTGGACGGTGGCTCACCCGGACGCATCAAACGATAGATCTCGATCTGTGCTTCATGGGCATCCCGCGCGGTATCGATGCGCAGGGTCTCAGAAATGTACGGACCGCGATCAACTTCGTTGATGTACAGAGTTTGGATATGCAAGGGCGCAGCTTGCCGCAGCTTTTTCAACGCCTCGTCATCGATCAGATCGTTGGCCTGAAGCACAAGTTCGCCAGTAACTTCATCCACCAGATCGCGGGCGAGGACCTTGCCCAGCAAAAACACTTCCGGCACTTCCACCTCGATCGTCTCACCGATCTCCTGGAGTTGTCGTACATGACGGGCGGTAATGCGCTTACCCTTGGCGATGATGATCTCGCCGGTTTTGGGATGCGCCACATCGAATACGGCAATGTCGCCCTGCACACGGCTGGGACGCAGCTGGTAGAAGATCTGCGCGCCTTCGATGCGGAACTCCTCGGTATCGAAGAACATGCCCAAGATATCTTGCGTACCATAGCCAAGAGCACGCAACAGCGTCGTTGCCGGCAGCTTCCGGCGCCGGTCGATGCGTGCGTAGAGGTGATCCTTCGGATCAAACTCAAAATCGAGCCAGGAACCACGGTAGGGAATGATGCGCGCGTTGAAGAGCAATTTCCCGGACGAATGGGTCTTGCCGGCATCATGGGCAAAAAACACGCCCGGCGACCGATGCAGCTGCGACACGATCACCCGCTCGGTGCCATTGATGATGAAAGAGCCATGCTCAGTCATCAACGGCAGCTCACCCATGTACACGTCCTGTTCCTTGACGTCCTTGATGCGCTTCGCCCCTGTGCTGTCGTCCTTTTCATAGAGCGCCAGACGCAGGCGTACGCGCAGGCCGGCGCAATAGGTAGCGCCGCGCTGATGACACTCCATGACATCGAAGACCGGACGTTCGAGACGATAACTGACATAGTCCAGTCGCGCATTGCCAGAATAGCTCTCCATGGGGAAGAGCGAGCGGAATACCGCTTCGAGGCCCGTATCGCTGCGCGCCGCAGCGGGAGTTTCAGCCTGGAGAAACTCGCGATAAGAATCCATCTGGGTCGCCAACAGGTAAGGCACCGGAAGGATACTTTGGCTGTTACCAAAGTCTTTACGAATCCGTTTCTTTTCCGTAAAAGAGTAGGCCATGAGTGCTCCGCGCGATAGTCGCTAGATTACGAACCAAAAAGACGGCATGCCGCCAATAATGAGGGGCTGACGACCAAAGGTCGCCAGCCATGTAGGGTAGAGACAGAAAATCTTACTTGATCTCGGCCTCGGCACCCGCTTCCACCAACTGCTTCTTGATGTCTTCCGCTTCCGCCTTGGCAATACCTTCCTTGACCGGCTTCGGGGCGCCATCCACCAGGTCCTTGGCTTCTTTCAGACCCAGACCGGTAATGGCACGCACCACCTTGATGGTATTTACCTTGTTGGCACCAGCGCTGGTCAGGATGACGTCAAATTCTGTCTGCTCTTCCGCTGCAGCAGACGCTTCGCCCGCACCACCCGCAGCGGCACCCGGGGCAGCCACGGCAACCGCAGCGGCGGATACGCCAAACTTCTCTTCCATGTCCTTGATCAGCTCGGAGAGCTCGAGGACGGTCATGCCAGCAATGGCATCCAGAATTTCTGCTTTTGATAAGGCCATGATCTTGTTGCTCCTAAAAATGAATTACGCTGCTTGATCGCGCACAGCCGCGAGGGTGCGGACGAAACGCCCGGGAACCTCGTTGAGGGTACGCACAAAGGTAGAGATGGGTGCCTGCATGGTTCCCATGAGCTTGGCCAGCAATTCTTCCCGCGAGGGCATCTTGCTGAGCTGCTGGAGCGCCTTCGCATCCATCAACTTGGCTCCCAGGGCACCACCGGTAATGACGAATTTGTCGTTGCCCTTGGCAAAGTCGGTCAGGACCTTGGCCACGGCCACGGGATCTTCGCTGGCCGCGAAAACCAGGGGACCGCTGAGCAACGGATTCATCACCGCAAAGTCGGTGTCTGCCAATGCACGTTTGAGGAGGGTGTTCTTGACCACCTGCACATGCACTGACTGCTTGCGCGCCGCAACACGGAGCGCCGTCATCTGAGCGACGCTCAGACCCCGGTACTCGGCTACCGCCATCGCTTGCACATTCGCCAACTTTGCTTGCAGGGCAGCAACTACTTGCTCTTTATCAGCGAGTTTGAGACTCACGGTTTGCTACCTCCAGTTGGACAGAGGCGGCCAGAAATTCCTGGCGCGCCGTCGCCTACGCAGGGTATGGGTTTGAGGCAGAGGCCCCCTGCGGTCTTTGAACGCCGGCTTGCGCCGACACATCCCGCCAAAATGGCAGAATTCCTCTTACAACCCGGCAGGATCCACGGCGACGCCGGGGCCCATGGTCGGGTTGACACTGATCTTGCGAATATAAATACCTTTACTGGTGGCCGGCTTCGCCTTCTTCACGCTGTCGAGCAGTGCGAGGAAGTTGGCATGTAGGTCCTCTACCGAGAAAGATGCCTTGCCAATACTGCTGTGGACGATACCACCCTTGTCAGCGCGGTAACGGACCTGACCGCCCTTGGCGTTTTGCACCGCCGTGCGAACGTCGGCGGTTACCGTGCCGACCTTCGGATTGGGCATCAAACCACGCGGGCCCAGCACCGGACCCAGGGCGCCCACCACGCGCATGGCATCTGGGGTGGCGATGACCACATCGAAATCCATCTGCCCCGCCTTTACCTGCTCGGCGAGATCTTCCATACCCACCAGATCGGCACCCGCCTCTTTGGCTTCGCTGGCCTTTTCGCCGGTGGCGAAGACTGCTACACGCATCGTCTTGCCAGTACCCTTGGGGAGCACCACCGCGCCGCGGACCACCTGGTCCGACTTTCGCGGATCAATGCCGAGACCGATCGCGACATCCACCGATTCCGGAAATTTGGCGGTGGCCGTCTGCTTTACCAGAGCCAGCGCCTCTTCGAGATTATAGCGCTGACTGCGGTCGATCAGGGCGCGCGCCGCAATGATACGCTTCGATTTCTGTGCCATCGCTTATCCCTCCACCGTCAGACCCATACTGCGGGCCGTTCCACGAATGCTGCGCTTGGCCGCTTCCAGGTCCTCAGTATTCAGATCCGGCAACTTGGTCTTGGCAATTTCTTCTACCTGAGCTTCCGTCACCTTACCGACCTTGTTGGTGTTGGGACGTCCACTACCTGACTTGAGCCCAGCAGCTTTCAGCAGCAGCACCGGCGCTGGCGGCGTCTTGACGATGAAACTGAAGCTCTTGTCGGCAAACACCGTGATGACCACCGGCAGCGGCAATCCCGGCTCAATGCCTTGGGTTTGCGCATTGAATGCCTTGCAAAACTCCATGATGTTCAAGCCGCGCTGGCCCAAAGCCGGACCAATAGGTGGACTGGGGTTGGCCTGGGTGGCCTTCACCTGGAGCTTGATATAGCCCGTAATTTTCTTTGCCATGCTGACTCCTTGAGGTACAAGCGCCGTGCGGCTCCCTCAGATGATAAAATCAGATCTTTTCGACCTGACCGAAATCCAGCTCCACTGGAGTGGAGCGTCCAAAAATGGTTACCGAGACGCGCAGTTTGCTCTTCTCGAAATTCACCTCTTCCACCACGCCATTGAAGTCCTTGAAGGGACCTTCAATGACGCGAACCTGCTCACCTGGCTCAAAAGTGAACTTGGGACGCGGTTTCTCCACCCCTTCCTTGATCCGCTTGAGAATCGCGTCGGCCTCTGCCTCGGAGAGAGGATGCGGTTTACCGACACTCCCGCCCACGAACCCGGTAACCCGCGGCGTGTTTTTGACCAGATGCCAGGTCAGATCGTTCATCTCCATTTGCACCAGCACATACCCCGGGTAAAACATCCGCTGGGAGGTTGCCCGCTGCCCATTGCGCATCTCTACCACTTCCTCCACCGGGACCAGGATTTCACCAAACTGATCCGCCAAACCCTCGCGCCGAGCGCGCTCACGGATCTCTGCCTGCACCCGCTTTTCGAAACTGGAAAAGGCATGTACCACATACCAACGCATTGCCATGACTAGGCGCCTCCCAAGGCAAAACGCACGACCGCCAGCAAGGCCAGATCCACCAGCCACAAAAACAGAGCGATGACAATGATCAGCCCGAGAATGACTGCGGTGCTGCGCAGCAGTTCAGGGCGGCTGGGCCACACCACCTTGCGCAGCTCTACATAGGCCTCACGAAAGAACTGCAGCAGTGTAGACGCGCCCTCGCTCCAGGCAAAAAAGCCTAGCGCGAACAGGAGACCCACAATCAGAGCGATACTGGGTACGTACGTGCCGAAATGGAGCGGAATCAGAAAATAGGCGAGCACCCCCAAGGCAGCAAAAAATGCCGCAGCATAGAGTTTCACTTTTTCTGACATGAATGCCGCTTCCTAAAAAATGGCAGGGCAGGAGGGGCTCGAACCCCCAACCTGCGGTTTTGGAGACCGCTGCTCTACCAGTTGAGCTACTGCCCTGCAGAAACATAGGCGGCCACATCGGCCGCGCCGTCGATGGAGTCTAGCAAAGTAGACCCCAACCCGCGAGTTACTCGACGATCTTCGAAACGACGCCGGCGCCGACGGTACGGCCGCCTTCGCGCACCGCAAAACGCAGCCCATCTTCCATCGCGATCGGGGCAATCAGCGTGACCTTGAACTGTACGTTGTCTCCCGGCATCACCATCTCCACGCCTTCCGGAAGATCAACCGCTCCCGTCACGTCCGTGGTGCGGAAGTAAAACTGCGGACGATAGCCATTGAAAAACGGCGTGTGTCGCCCACCTTCTTCCTTCGACAGGACGTACACTTCGGCTTCAAACTTGGTGTGCGGCTTGATGGTGCCCGGCTTTGCCAGCACCTGCCCACGTTCCACTTCGTCCTTCTTGGTGCCGCGCAGCAAAACACCTACGTTGTCTCCCGCCTGCCCCTGGTCCAGAATCTTGCGGAACATCTCGACACCCGTCACCGTGGTCTTGCTCGTCGGACGAATACCCACAATCTCAACTTCCTCGCCAACCTTGACCACGCCGCGCTCAATACGCCCAGTCACTACCGTACCACGACCGGAAATACTGAAGACGTCTTCAATCGGCATCAGGAAGGTCTTGTCCACCGGACGCTCGGGCATCGGTATGTAGCTGTCCATCGCGTCCGCCAGCTTGAAAATGGCCGGCTCGCCAATGTCGCTCTGATCCCCTTCCAGAGCCTTCAGCGCCGAGCCAATCACCACCGGAATGTCATCACCCGGGAACTCGTACTTGGACAGCAGCTCGCGTACTTCCATCTCGACCAGTTCCAGCAACTCGGCGTCATCTACCATGTCAGCCTTGTTCAGAAACACAACGATGTATGGCACGCCCACCTGCCGCGCCAACAGAATGTGCTCACGGGTCTGCGGCATCGGGCCATCGGCCGCCGAGCAGACGAGAATCGCACCATCCATCTGTGCGGCGCCGGTGATCATGTTCTTGACGTAGTCGGCGTGCCCAGGACAGTCCACGTGCGCGTAGTGACGATTCGCCGTCTCATACTCCACATGCGAAGTCGCAATCGTGATGCCGCGCGCACGCTCTTCCGGCGCGTTGTCAATCTGATCATAGGCCCGAATCTCGCCACCAAACTTCGCCGACAACACCTTCGTCAGCGCCGCCGTCAGCGTGGTCTTGCCGTGATCCACGTGACCAATCGTTCCCACGTTTACGTGCGGCTTCGTCCGCTCAAACTTTCCCTTGGACATTCAGAGACCCTCTCCAATCAAAACCAAAAGCGACGTAACAAAATGGAGCCCACAACCGGATTTGAACCGGTGACCTCTTCCTTACCAAGGAAGTGCTCTACCGACTGAGCTATGTGGGCCAAACTTGGAGCGGGTGATGGGAATCGAACCCACACCATCAGCTTGGAAGGCTGAGGTTCTACCATTGAACTACACCCGCACGACCGAACTCGGCAAATCTGGTGGAGGGGGGAGGATTCGAACCTCCGAAGGCAGAGCCGTCAGATTTACAGTCTGATCCCTTTGACCGCTCGGGAACCCCTCCAGCGGTAGCGGCGAATTATTACTTCGTCCCCCGTCACTGTCAAGACTTTTTCAGCGCTCTAACTGATCAGGCGGACAGGTATTTTGATGCCAATCGATGCCTTTCCAGACAGGGGCAAGGTACGCGCGCCTTGACAGCGTTGTCGAATTACAACATTCTTCCGCTTGTTGTAAAAATACCGTTGCCTTGTCCGTGGCACGGCTCTACATTTGGTATTGAGGAGGGTATTACAATGTCGAACAATCTGCGATTGACGCTGGCACTTTCTGTCGCTGCGGTACTTAGCTCCAGCACGGCTCTGGCTAGCACCAGCCCCTATGAGGGGTATGCGGTAAATGCCCAGGGAGCGCCGGTGGTCACCGCGAAAGGCCAATGCGTACGCGGCGGACGACCGGACACCAACGGGCCAGCCCCTGCCTATTGCGTGCCTCCGGTAAAGGTCGCCGCCCCTGCTCCGTCACCCGCACCTGCAGCCGCCCCGGCACCCATTGCGCCCGTCGAGCAGACAGTGCTGGTCAGCAAACCAATCACCATCACCGGAATCAACTTCAAGTTCGATTCTTACAAACTCCTTGACCATGACATCAAGGTTCTCGACGAGGTGGCCGACTTCGCCAAAAATCATCCTGACGCGGTGCTCAACGTAAATGGATACTGCAGCAAGGTAGGTACGTACGCGTACAATCTGAAGCTGTCCAAGCAACGGGCAGAGAGTGTGGCGCAGTACCTGGAGAACCATGGAGTCAGCCGGAGTCGCATGGTGCTCAAGGGCCATTCCTACGATGATCCTGTTGCCAGCAACGCTACCGCTCAGGGACGTTTTCTCAACCAGCGTGTAGAGATCAACAGCACAATCAAGGTCGAAAAGACCGTAACCAAATAAGAGCAGACAGCTGTTTAGTTCTGGGCCCTGCGGGGCCCTTTTTCGTCCTATTCTCTGGTAAGCATGCTAGAATCCCGCCATGCGCCAATCTTATCTCCGTTCCCTTCGCATCTTCGAGATCACTCGCGTTCTGGTTCGCTACCGACTGGATGAGTTGCTCTATTATCTGCCGTTGCTGAAGCCATATCAGGCCATCCTCAAGCTGAACCCCGGGCGCTGGATCATGCCCAAGCCGGAGGGAAGTTTTGGTGCCCGTCTGCGTCTCGCCCTCGAAGCCCTTGGCCCGACCTTTGTGAAACTCGGACAGATGCTATCCACGCGGCGGGACTTGTTGCCCGAGGAGATCACCCGCGAGCTCGCCAGACTACAGGACGCGGTGCCTCCCTTTCCGACAGCGCAGGCACGACAGATCCTCGAGCATTCTCTGAAGAAACCGGTTGCAGAACTCTTTGCCGAGATAGACAGCGAGCCCGCTGCCGCCGCATCCATTGCCCAGGTCCATTTCGGTCGCCTGCACGATGGCCGCGAAGTAGCGATCAAAATCCGCCGACCCGGTCTACACCGCATCATTGAACAGGATCTGGGGATTCTCGCCTGGCTGGCCGAGCTTGCCGAACGCTATTCCCAGGAAGGCAGACGTTTACGAGTGTGCGCAGTGGTTGCGGAATATGCCAAGACCCTGCGGGGCGAGCTGGATTTTCTGCGCGAGGGGGCCAATGCGAGCCAGTTACGCCGCAACTTCATCAATGAGCCTGATCTTCTCTACGTCCCAGAGGTGTATTGGGACTATTGTAGTGAAGAGGTTTTGGTGATGGAGCGCATACGCGGCATCCAGATTGGACAACGCGAAGCGCTACGGGCCGCCGGTATCGATTTTGATCAGCTGTCGCGCCGTGCCGCCGAGATCTTCTTTCGCCAGGTGTTCCGTGACTCCTTCTTTCATGCCGACATGCACCCTGGCAACATCTTCATCGATCCCAGCAATGGCCGTTTCATTGCCGTTGATTTCGGCATCATGGGGAGCCTAGACGAAGCCAGCCAGCATTATCTCGCCGAGAACATGGTCGCCTTTTTCGGCCGCGACTACCGGCGCGTGGCAGAAGCCCACATCGAGGCCGGCTGGGTACCGGCAGATACCAACGTCCAGGATTTCGAAACAGCGATCCGCGCCATCGCCGAGCCGGTGTTTGAAAAGCCTTTACACGAAATTTCCGTAGCCCAACTGCTTCTGCGCCTGTTCCAGACGACGCGCCGCTTCCAGATGCAGACCCAGCCGCAACTGCTACTCTTACAGAAGACGTTGGTGAATGTGGAGGGGATTGCGCGGGACTTCAACCCTACCCTGAACATCTGGGAGGTGGCAACACCACTATTGCGCGACTGGTTGAATCGGCAACGCGGTCCGCAGGCATGGTGGACACAATTTCGCCGTCACGCGCCGCAGTGGGGCTTGGTGTTACCTGAACTACCGGAACTGGTGCACAACCTGCTGCAAAAGGCCCAGCGTGGCGAGCTGCAAGTGCCCGTGCAGAATGAGGAACTGGAGGCTATTCGGCGGGAGTTACGGCGCGGTCTGCAGCGCCTTGCCGTGTTGACCAGTTCGGTGATCGTGGTTATGGGATTGGCCCTCATTGCTGCGGTCGAAGGGGATCTGAGTGCCCTGGTGCTGGATCTTCCTATCTGGCTGTGGTTGCTCAGCCTACCTTTCGTCGGCTGGGCAGTAACGCGCTGGTTTCAAGCGGTCTTCGTTCGATCACAAAACTAGGAGAGGCACATGTGGATTTTCTTTTCCCTGTTCATTGCCGCTTTGGCAGTGATATTTGCGGTGCAGAACAATGCCCTCAGCGCTGTCCGCTTCTTTACCTGGGAGTTTCAACAGTCGATCGGAGTGATCGTCCTGATTGCCTTCGTTGCCGGGGCGCTGGCGAGCACCATTTTTTATCTGCCGACGCATCTGCGCAATCGCTGGCGGATTCGCAAGCACGTCCGACAGATCGGCGAGCTGGAGACGAAGCTGTTGGGTGAGCAGAACCACAGGTTGACCCTGGAGCAGGAGCTGCATAAGGCGTCCGGATCGGAGCAGCGGGAGTCAGAAGACCGCCCGCCGCAGAATCTCTGATCGCTTACGGGGTGACGGGGGTCTTTTCGGCGACCTGCTGGAGGTTTTTCGCCTGCCACTTCTCCAACACCGCCAGGTTCGTCTTGGCTTGCGCTACGCCCAGTCCGGCTGCCTTTGTCCACCAATAGGCGGCCTTCTGGAAATTCTGTTTGACACCGAGTCCCTGATAATAGAGGTTACCGAGATTGTACTGGGCCAAAGCCACATTCTGCTCTGCTGCACGCTGCCACCATTCGGCAGCCTGCGCATAGTTCTGCGCCACTCCCTGACCAGAATAATACTGCATCCCGAGATTGTACTGTGCCTTACCATAGCCAATCTTGGCAGCTTTTTCGAACCACTGTGCCGCCAGCGCGTAATTTTGTGGAACCCCCTGGCCAAGCGCGCAGTGGGTACCGATGTCATTTTCCAGCTTGGCGGTGGTGAGCAGGTCGGGGGACGTGCATGCCGCATCCTCCAAAGTGGCTTGGTCGGCCTGGCCAGCCCATGCCGACGCGGAGAAGATGGTGCTGGAAACCAGTACAGCGGAGATAGCGATGGACTGTGAAATCTTCATGGGGCCCTCAAAAGAAAACTCTGGGAGTCAGAAGGTTACACCAAAAAGCTCATGCATGGATATAGCTATGTCACGTTACTTTTCGGCGCTGGAGGACTGAGTTCCACGGCCCGCCAGCGGCGGGCAAGCTGGTCCAGAACGCCATTGATGAAGCGGTGACCCTGGTCGGCGCCAAAGGCCTTATCAAGCTCGATAGCCTCATTGATGACCACTCGATAGGGGGTGTCTGGTGCAGAGTGTAATTCAAAGGCGGCGAGGCGAAGGATGGCACGCTCGATCTCGTTGACCTCATCTTCCCAGCGACGATCGCTGATGGCTGCAATGATCGCCGGGTCGAGGGCGCCTACCTGTCCGCAGAGTGCCGCCCAGGTCCGATCGAAGAAGGCTACATCTGCCGCTTGCAGGCGCTCCGGATCGGCATGGAACTGTTCCGCTAGCTCCTCACAGGAACTGGGATTGAGCTGCCATTGGTACAACGCCTGCACCAACGCCATTCGCGCCAGACGCCGACGACTGGGAGTGCGGGGCTCGTTCACAGGTTTTTCAGCAACTGAACCATTTCCATTGCCGTGAGAGCGGCATCAAAGCCCTTGTTACCGGCCTTAGTGCCCGCTCGCTCAATGGCCTGTTCGATGCTGTCCGTGGTGAGGATGCCGAAAATTACAGGTACGCCAGTCTCAAGGCCAACCTGGGCGATGCCCTTGGCCGCCTCGCCCGCGACATAATCGAAATGAGGCGTACCACCGCGAATCACCGCCCCCAGACAAAGGACAGCGGCATATTTGCCGGAACGCGCGAGCTTTTGCGCCAATAACGGGATCTCATAGGCTCCAGGGCTGTAGATTACCTGAATCTGTTCGTCGCTGGCGCCATGCCGTTTGAGACCGTCAATGGCACCCTGCTCCAACTGCTGCGTGATAAAACTGTTGAACCGGGCAACCAGCAGCGCGTACCGCTCGCCAGCGCCGACTTGCAACGTACCTTCGATGCGCTCGATCATGGGCGTTTTCCTGTTTCGAGAAAGGGGAGTTGACCGACGATTTCGAGGCCGAAACCGCCAATGCCGCGATACTGAAACTGACTGTCACTGAGGACCAGCGCCTGATGGACGCCAAGGTCGGTGAGGATCTGGGCGCCAATACCGAAGGTGCGGAGAACTTTTCCCGAGTCTCCTGCCTGTCCAGGCCCCTGCGGCCGTGCCGGCAACTCGGCAATCTGGGCAAGGAGGGACTCGATCTCGTCGGCATGTTGCAGATATACCAGGACACCGATCTCTTCCTGTGCCAGGCGCGCCAACGCGTGGGCCACGGGGCCTTGATCCCCGAGAAAGAGATCCGTGAGGGCCTTCCCCACCTGCACCCGCACCAAGACCGGCTTGTCGCTCTCTTCCGGCTGCCCTTTTACCAGAGCAAAGTGGGTCTCACCAGCGATCCAGTCGCGATACAGGTGCAGGGTGAACATGCCCCAGGGGCTCTGCCAGGGCCCACTACCCTCGCGCCGGACAATGCGCTCGCGCTCCAGGCGATAGCGGATCAGATCGGCAATCGTCCCAAGCTTCAGACCATGGCGCGCGGCATAGGGCAGCAGGTCTGGTAAGCGCGCCATCTCCCCATTTTCGTTGAGAATCTCGCAGATCACGCCCGCCGGCTTGCAACCCGCCAAACGGGCGAGGTCAACAGCGGCCTCGGTGTGGCCAGCACGCACCAATACCCCGCCGGGCTGCGCCGCCAAGGGAAAGATATGCCCGGGCATGACGAGGTCCTGGGGACCAGCGCCATCGGCAATGGCTGCCTGAATCGTAGTGGCACGATCGGCAGCGGAGATTCCGGTACTGACCCCGCGCGCCGCCTCAATCGAGACCGTGAAGGCAGTGCCCAGCTGCGCAGTATTGTGCCGCACCATCTGCGGGAGTTGCAGTTGCTGACAACGCTCCTGGGTCAGGGGCAGACACACCAGACCGCGGGCCTCCCGCACCATAAAGTTGATGGCCTCGGGGGTGGCGTGCTCTGCCGCCAGGATCAGATCGCCTTCGTTTTCGCGGTCCTCGTCATCCATGAGGATGACCATTTTCCCAGCCCGAATGTCGGCGAGAATCTCTTCCGTAGGACTGATATGCGTGTCCGTCATCAAATGAATCCTTTCGCGGCTAGACTTGCGGCGTCGAGCCGGGATTCTACCGCGCTTTTCCCGGTCTCGGCCATGAGGCGCTCCAGATAGCGAGCGAGAAGATCGACCTCCAGATTGAGTCGTTGCCCCGGTTTCCAGAACTGGGCGGTAGTCTGCGCCAGACTGTGGGGAATGAGATTGAGTGCAAAACCATCAGGATACAGGGAATTGACGGTAAGACTCACGCCATCCACGCAGATGCTTCCTTTGGCCGCGATGTAGCGCCGCAAATCCTGGGGCACCTGCACCCGATAGACCTGAGAGCGGCCGGAGGCCTGCGCGCTGAGCAATGTGCCAACTCCATCGACATGGCCAGCCACCAAGTGCCCACCCAAGCGGTCAGCAAGACGCAAAGCCTTTTCCAGATTGACCTGCGCACCCAGGGCCAAACTGCCGAGGGTACTGCGTTCCAGGGTTTCCCGCGAGACATCGACGGCAAAACGTCCATGCTCCAATGCGACCACCGTCAGGCAGACGCCGGACACCGCAATGCTATCTCCCAACTGCACGTCGCTCAGATCGAGACCGCCAGCGGCAATCCAGAAGCGCTGATCACCACCGAGGTGCTGGCGTTGCTGCAGAGTTCCCAAGGCCTGGATGATTCCGGTAAACATCAGGCCTCCTGCTGACAGAGATAGCGAAGTTTTACGTCTTGCCCCAACACCTGGCTTTCCCGGAGGTGCCAGCGCGGAATCTTCCCAAGCTCCGCGAAGGGCCCGGGCTCGGCAAAGGCGCGGGCGTTCCGCCCCAGCAAGAGGGGGGCAAAGTAGAGTAGATATTCATCGACCAACCCGGCATCGAGAAGACTGCTGGCCAGTCTTCCACCCGCCTCGACCATGAGTTCGTTGACTCCTTCGGCTGCCAAAAACTGCAGTAGCGCAGTAAAGTCGACCCCGACTCCCGAGCTTGCCGACGGCAAAGCGACGAGGCGGGCACCGGCAGCGGCCAGAGCCGGACCGCAGGCGTCATCGGCATCGTCTCGATGCACAATCCACGTCCTACCCGGGCTACGCAAAAGAGCGGCCGTGGGCGGGGTACGCAGGTGACCATCGAGGACGATCTTGACCGGGTAGCGCAGGGGCGCGGGTTCCAGGCGTGGGGCCAGGCGTGGATCGTCGGCCAGGACCGTACCTACGCCGACCAGGATGGCGCTCGCCTGCGCCCGTTCCTGCTGTACGTCCTCCCGTGCAAGCACCCCGGTCAACCATTGGCTCTGACCATTCGCGAGGGCAATCTTGCCGTCGAGGCTGCTGGCCTGCTTGATGCGAATCCAGGGACGACCCGTGCGCATGCGCTGAATGAAACCACGATTCAGCCATGCGGCCTCCTCTTCCAGGCAGGCCAGATCGACTTCGATGCCGGCAGCCCGCAGGCGGGCGATACCCTGACCCGCCACCAGGGGATTGGGGTCTGCCATCGCCACCACCACGCGGCGTATCCCGGCGGCGATCAGGGCATCACTGCAGGGCGGTGTACGACCGTGATGAGAGCAGGGTTCGAGAGTAACATAGAGCGTTGCGCCGCGCGCTGTCTCCCCCGCCTCGCGCAGGGCAAGGACTTCCGCATGTGGCCCACCCGCCTGCAGATGCGCTCCGCGCCCCAGCTCCCTGCCATCACGCAGCAGAATCGCACCGACTCGTGGATTCGGGTGGGTGCTGTAGCGGCCCTCCTGCGCCAACGCCAGGGCCGCACGCATGTGCTGGATATCGTTTTCGTCAATCGCCATCGTTGCTGGACTCAGCGTCATTTCCGGGATCAAGCAGGGCCTGAATCTCGCTGCTGAAGGCATGCAGATCATCGAAACGGCGGTATACCGAGGCAAAACGCACATAGGCAACCGGATCGAGCTCACGCAACGCGCTCATCACCAGATCGCCAATACGACGGGCCGAAATCTCTCGTTCCGGATGGCTGCGAATCTGTTTCTCGATCTTACGCAGCGCAAGATCCAACTCCGCAGTAGAGACCGGCCGCTTGCTCAGTGCACGCCGCAAACCGGCAAGGAGTTTCTCCTGCCGGTAGGGCTCCCGGCGGCCGTCTGCCTTGACCACCATAGGAAAGGCCAAGTCGGCACGCTCATAGGTGGTGAAGCGCTGGCCGCAAGCCGGACACTCCCGCCGTCGCCGCACCGCTTCGCCATCATCGACAATGCGGGAATCGACGACCCGGGTATCGTCATGCGCGCAAAAGGGGCAGTGCACCGTCAGCCATAGACCGGGAATTTCCGGCAAAGATCCAGAATGCGAGCCTGCGCACTCCGCAGTACGGCCGCGTCTTCGTGGGCATCGAGGACGTCGGCGATGGCGGCCCCGAGAATCTCCATTTCGCCCTCGGCAAAACCGCGAGTGGTCGCCGCCGGAGTGCCGATACGAATACCGCTGGTCACCGCCGGCGGACGGGCATCGAAGGGCACAGCGTTTTTATTGACCGTGATATTGGCATGCCCCAAGGCCTCTTCCGCTTCCTTTCCGGTCACTGTCTCGCCCAGATCGAGGAGAAAGAGGTGATTGTCGGTACCGCCAGAAACCGCCTGATAGCCCCGGGCCGCCAGGACGGCGGCGAGCTTCTGGGCATTGCGAATGACCTGGGTCTGGTAGGTCTTGAACTCCGGCTGCAAGGCCTCCTGGAAGGCAACCGCCTTACCAGCGATGACGTGCATCAGCGGGCCGCCCTGAATGCCTGGGAAAATTAAAGAATTAACCTTTTTGGCATATTCTTCGCGGCAGAGGATCAGGCCCCCGCGCGGTCCACGCAGAGTCTTGTGCGTCGTCGTGGTGACGAAATCGGCATGGGGCACCGGGCTCGGATGCAGCCCCGCGGCCACTAGGCCGGCAATGTGCGCCATATCGACCAGAAGGTAGGCGCCTATACTGCGGGCAATCTCGCCGATCCGCGCGAAGTCGATGATGCGTGAGTAGGCGCTGGCACCGGCAACGATCATTTTCGGGCGTTCCTGCTCGGCTTGCGCCGCCATGGCGTCGTAATCGATGCGTCCATCCTCGCGGCGCACGCCATAGGCAACCACGTCAAAGATCTTGCCCGACAGATTCACTTTGGCGCCGTGGGTAAGATGACCACCGTGGGCCAGGCTCATACCCATGATCTTGTCACCTGGCTTGAGCACCGAAAAATACACGGCCTGATTGGCCTGGGAGCCGGAGTGCGGCTGCACATTGGCATGTTCGGCGCCAAACAACTGCCTGGCGCGATCGATGGCCAGCTGCTCCACCACATCGACGTACTCACAGCCGCCATAGTAGCGCTTGCCGGGATAGCCCTCGGCATACTTGTTGGTGAGCACCGAGCCTTGCGCCGCCATCACCATCGGACTCGTGTAGTTTTCCGAGGCAATCAATTCGACATGATCTTCCTGCCGCACGCGCTCGTGCTCCATGGCCGCTGCCAGAGCGGGATCAAAATCAGCGACTGTTTGGGAAGAAAACATGGGGGCTCCTGCGTCTATCAATTTTCCAGGCGGAACAGTAGCAAGGCGGGCAGCATTCTCTCAAGCGCAAAATCTGCTGCCTGGCCATGAAGAAGATTCAACTGGCGCGCACTTTCTGCGGTTGCGCCTGCAATACCGGCAACTGTACCGATCTGCCCGCACGCTTGCGCCGCGGCCGCTGCTTGTTGGCAAAGATGTCTTCATACGCGACGTGGACGATGGGGGGGCCCAGTGTCCAGACCAAAAGCGCCAGCCATACTTGCGCCGGCAACGGCAGAATAACGCTGGCAACCAGGAGTATGGCCCATAAAGCAATGAGCGGGTCACGCAACTCTTGACGAAACAGCAACGCAAGCGTCGTTTCGACTTCCGCCTCCAGCCAGCCATGCCCCTTGTGCAGCGCCAGAGCCACGCCGAAGAAAGCCGGGGAAAACCAGAAATATGGGGTCAGGGCGAGATCGGTGAGACGCTCACTGAAGCCCATCCACCAACCCCAGAACCCTGGTTCCTGTCCCAGCTGCCAGTTGCCCTGTACACCGCTTAGGAGTTCCCCGAGAAGCACCGTTTCGCGGCCAAACTCGAAAAGCAGACCAAACAGCGTCAACACCATTCCCCACAACACCGCCACACTGAGGGCGTGACGGATTTGCGCACTGGTATATTCCTGCCCATCACAGCGTCCAGCCAGGTACAGTCCGCCCAGGAGTCCGAGGGGGGCGATACCGTACATGAGCCAGAAGGGCAACGGCAGGGCGGTGAGAGCTAAAGGCACCAGCAGGTAGCGCGCCCAGCGCCCAGGATGCTCGCGAACGATGTCGACACCGCCGTGCACCCAACTTTCCATGCGCTGCAGCCATTGTTTGGCCAAAACCATCCCTCCGCTACCGCCGTCCTTTGACATTCTAGTGAAGGCAGGATACAAACTCAAAGAGTTTGGTGATCTTGGGAACATGTCGGTGCCGGAACTTCCAGCCTTTCGCGAACAGGTACGCAGGGCGCACGCGCAACTCATTCATCAGGTCGTTGCCGCTTGTCAGAATGCCGATCAACGGCCAGTACTGGCGGATACTCTGCGCACCGCCAGCGCCAATGGTTGGCAAGAGCTCGTCGCGCGCCTGGAACAAATCCTGGCCGGCGCGAGGGATGCGACACTGTTGCTCGGTCTGGACGACGAAGACCGCATTGTCGTCGAGAGCGTCCTGCAAGGTCTGCAGGATCCCCTCTCTCTCCCGTCCCATGGCACCCAGGCCGACCCGAGCTTCGCCGCTCCCGGGATTGCCGGAATCGTCGTCGCCGCCCAGCGGGGCGATACCCAGGCCCTGCAATGGCTCGGACAGATGGCCGCCCAGATGCAGCGGGCAGGGGGCGAGATGGCAAAGTTGGGCGCCTGTCTGGGGCCATTATCCCAAGGCAAAACCGACGTGGAGCGTCTGGGCAAAGGGCTGGGCGCCAGCACCCGCAGCCTGCTGCAGCAGATCGTCGAGGAAATGCACAAGCTGCAGGTCCAGTGACGCGCTCCCGGCGACAAAGTATCGTGTAGTCATGTTCAGAATCCGAAGAGCAGGAGTGAAGTAGATGGCGTCTGGTTCCCACGTGATTGACGTAAACCTGGGCAACTTCAGCGAGGCCGTGGAAGCCGAATCCTTTCGTCGCCCGGTCGTGGTGGATTTCTGGGCTCCCTGGTGCGGCCCCTGTCGCGCCCTGGGTCCCGTTCTGGAGCGCTTGGCCGAGGAAATGCAGGGGGCATTTTTGCTCGTCAAGATCAACGCGGATGAAAATCCTGAGCTCTCTCGACAGTATTCCGTTCGCGGTATCCCAGCGGTCAAAGCCTTTCGTGATGGCAAGGTCGTCGACGAGTTTGCCGGCGCCTTGCCCGAGTCCGCCGTTCGTCAGTTCCTCGACAAGATTTTGCCCAAGGCTGGTGACGAGCAGCGCAAGGCGGGGCTCGAAGCCCTTGCACGCGGCGATACCGTGGCCGCCGAGCAGGCCTTTCGCGCCGCCCTCAAGCAAGATGCCCGCAATGATGAGGCCCGCCTGGAGCTTGCGCGCCTTTTGCTCGGTCGTGGCGATCATGACGCCGCCGAGCACGAATTGGCGGCTCTGAGTCCCGCCTTCCAGGTTCGCGAGGACGTCGAGGCGCTGCGGGCGCTACTGGAATTTTCGGCAGAACTGCGCGATGCGCCGCCCAGCGCGGAAATCACGCGGCGCTTGCAGGAAAGCAGTGGTGATGAGCAGGCGCAGGCCATGTACCAACATGCGCTACGCGAGCTGTTGCAAGGTCATGAGCAGGCAGCACTGGAGCAACTCATTGAGATGGTGCAGCGTCATCGAAAATATCGCGACGATCTCGCACGCAAGACCCTCCTGAAGATTTTTCTCGTACTGGGCAAGGAACATCCCTTGGTCAACGAATATCGCAGCAAACTGGCGCGGGCACTCTATTGAGCCTGTTCTCTGGCGGATGCTCTCCGTCGCACCGCCCTGGCGGGTACCCTAAGGAGTAAAAGACCGAATGTGCGGCCCCATTTCCCGTTTCTCGCAACGTCGTGCCATCCTCTCAGCGTTCACTCTGGTCCTGCTTGCCTCTGGTTGTGCGCAAGCACAGGTGGGTGGCGAAAAGCCAGCTACCAGCCAGGCAGCGCCCGTTGCCGCGGTCACGCAAAGTACTCCCTTGCGGCCCCTGGTGAATCTTCCCGATTTCACCCCCCTCATCGACCGTTATGGCCCAACGGTGGTGAATATCAGCACGACCTCCGAACAGGCGATTCCCGGGGCCGGCAATCCCTTTCCGCCAGACTCGCCCTTCTACCGCTTTTTTGAGCATTTTGGCGCACCCAATAGTCAGTCCAAGCAGCCTCCGCAGGAGAAGGTCGAATCTCTCGGCTCCGGCTTCATCCTGAGCAGCGATGGCTACATCGTCACTGCCGCCCATGTCGTGCGCCATGCCAAGCACATCATTGTCACCCTCGCTGATCACCACGCCTATCGGGCCAAACTCGTCGGCTTGTCGGTGCGCTACGATACCGCCCTGTTGAAGATCGACGCCAACAACCTGCCCACAGCACCCATAGGTAATTCGAGCGATCTCAAGGTGGGACAATGGATACTCGCGGTGGGTACCCCCTTCGGTTTCTCCAACTCTGTCACCCAGGGCGTTGTCAGCGCCCTGGATCGACCACTACCGGACGATGAGTACATCCCCTTCATCCAGAGTGACGTGCCTATCAATCCCGGCAACTCTGGCGGTCCCCTCTTCAATATGTATGGTCAGGTCGTGGGCATCAATGACCAGATCTACACCAACAACGGTGGTTACATGGGCCTGTCTTTCTCCATCCCCATCAATACGGTGATGTCGGTGGTAGAGGATCTCAAGGCACACCGGGCCATTCAGTTTGGCTATCTCGGTGTCGAGGTCCAGAGTGTGACACCAGACATGGCCGAGGCACTGCATCTCAATGAACCCCTGGGCGCCCTCGTCGCCTCGGTCGAGCCGGGCAGTCCCGCGGCACGTGCGGGCCTACGTGCCGGCGATGTCATCGTCACCTTCGCGGGCAAGCCAGTCTACAGTGTCGGCCAACTACCCTTGCTGGTAGGCACGAAAAAGCCTGGAACTCGGGTAGAGATCGGTATTTTACGGCACGGCAAAGCGGTGGATCTGCCGATCACCGTCGGCGCCTTGCCCAGCCCGCAGAAAGCCAGCGATCTGGAGAGCAGTCCGACACCAAATCCTAGCGTGCTGAAAATCGAACGGCTGGGTATCTCCACCAAGCCGCTGTCTGCCAAACTAAAACGAGAGCTGGGAATCGATCAGGGCGTAGAGGTAGTGGACGTACACGAAGGCGCGGCGGCCGAAGCCGGCGTGCAGCCGGGGATGGTCATCGAACAGTTCGATCAGCAGGTGGTGCAGAGCCCGCAGCAGCTGCAACGTCTGGTTGCGGCCACTCCCGCAGACAAACCAGTTCCGGTGCTGGTCCGACAAGGAAAATCGAGCATTTTCATTGTCCTGCGCCTACCAAAAAAAGGGGACTGAAGCTAGCCGCGCGGGTGGTGCGCGGCGTGCAGGGCCTGGAGCCGTGCCTGGGCAATATGCGTGTAGATTTCCGTCGTACTGAGCTGGGCATGTCCCAGCATCAACTGCACGCTGCGCAGGTCAGCGCCGTGATCGAGCAAATGGGTGGCAAAGGCATGGCGCAGACTGTGGGGAGAGAGCCGGCAATGGATGCCAGCAATCCTGCCATAGTGTCGGATTAGCTGCCAGAAACGTTGCCGGGTCATAGGTGCTGCCCTCTGGCTGAGAAACAGGGCAGCTTGGGCAGCCTGCTGCAAGAGCTCGGGGCGAGCGCGCCGCAAATAATCGGCAAGCAGGTCTTGGGCCCGCTCGCCGATGGGCACCAAGCGTTCCTTGCGCCCCTTACCGAAGGTCTTCAGCACGCCGGCTGCTATGTCTACCTGTGATAGCTGCAGGGTCACCAACTCTGACACCCGCAGGCCAGTCGCATAGAGCAGCTCCAGCATGGTGGCATCTCGCAGCCCTAGGGGATGGCTTTGATCTGGTGCGGCAAGCAGCGCCTCGATCTCGGACTCCGTCGGCACCTCCGGCAAATAGCGACCTAGACGGGGCGAGCTGAGGTCCAGAGTGGGATCGCGGTGGATCCAGCCCTCGCGCAGGGCATGGGCGTAAAAGCTCCGTAGACTGGAGAGCTGCCGTCGCACGCTGCGCAGGGCCGCGCCAGCGCTCAGGCGAGCGGCGAGAAAACCTGACAGGTCGGCGTGCTCTGCCTGACGCAAACGTAGCCCGCGCGGCTGCAGGTGCCGGAACAAACTGTCAAGATCCTGACGGTAGGCCTGCAGCGTATGGGCACTCAGGTTTTTCTCCAGCCACAAAGCATCGAGAAATTGATGAACATCCTCGTCCAGCTCCCGTGCAGAGTTCTTAGGCGTGCGCATCCCACACCCCCTCGTGCTGAAGAAGAAGTTTTTTGTAGCTGAGCGCTGCTCCCTCCCGTTCGCCCGCATAGCCGCCAAGACCGTCCTTGGCGAGTACCCGATGGCAGGGGATGAGGATGGCGATGGGATTACCACGGCATGCCCGGCCAACCGCGCGGGGCGCGTTCTGCAAACGGCTGGCGAGTTCACCATAGCTGCGGATCTGGCCCAGAGGAATCTCCTGCAGGGCACGGCAAACCTGCTGCTGAAATAGCGTACCGAGTACCCGCAACAAAAGCCGCCTACGGCATCGTTCATAGGCCTCGAAGTCGGCTGCCGCATAGGCTGCCAACGCCTGCGCGACCGGATGATCGGCGGGGAGATCGGGCAACTCTTCGGCTTGTCCGAGAACGGGACTCAGGCCAATCAACGCAGCGTCACAAAATTCCAGGGTCAGCGTGCCGATCGGCGCGACGCTGTAGCGCCAACGGCTCACGATTCCGGGTACAGGCGCAGAAAAACTAAGGGATGAGTCCATAATAGCGGTCCGGCGAGTTCCTGGGTAGCCCTTTGCGTCTCCTGCCAATGTGCCCAGAAGTCTGTCGCGGGCTCGGCAGCTACGCTGAGATATTGCTCGGCCCGCCGACGATACCAGGTTGCCAAGGCTTCGCTGCCGAGGGCTTGCACCTGGAGAATGCGCTGCCAGTCCTCACGGAATGTTTGCGGCGTAGGCTTCTCGGACAGGGCATGGCGGAAAGCTGCGAGTTCAGTATATCCCGGCCAGTCTTGCTGCGCCTCCCAACCCGCGAAGCGAAACAGATCGGCAGCCGCACTGAACAGTATGCGTCGACAACGACGCAAGCTACGGTGGGGCATCTGGAGTACCGCCGCCAACCACAGGTAGATCTCTCCCAGTTCACGCAGTTGGGTGCTCGCCGGATATTCCAGAATCATCAGGCCCAGCGCCAGAAAGAGCTGACGCAATGCGGCAATCGGTTGGTCCCCCATACCGCGGAGATGCTCCATATAGGCACTCAGATCACGCTCGCGCAGACTCTGCAAGAGCGCCTTGCCACTATCCGCGCGCCGCTCTGCCCGCCCCTCGGGCACCACCACCGCACAAGCCTCGGGCAGGCCCCAATGTTGCTGCAACGCAGCCAGGGTAAGCGCGACAAAATCTTCCGCAGACACGACGGCAGCGAGTTGTGCCCAGGCATGGAAGAGACTGCTGCGCAAACCATGGGCGAAACCATCTTCTGCGACCCGCAGGCGTAGACGATCGATGATCAGGTGCCGGGCCTTGACATCCTCGGCCATGCTGCGCAACAGCGGCAACAGCCGTTTCTCGTCCCGTTTTTCGACGGCCTCGGCAAGGATATCGAGTTCCATGTCGATCGGTAGGGGTGCATCGGGTGTTATCTGCAGCCATTCGGCGGGAACCGGGGCGCCCGTCGCCATCGCCGACCAAGCCCGCGCGACCAGATGGCCAGGCAGGGAATTCGCGGCAATGGTCACGCTGAGTCGCGCCATCCAGCAACGACTGAGATGCAGATCGGCCTGCCCCCGAGACAGAGGCAGGCCCTCCCGCAAAAAGCCTGACTGCAAGGGCAGACGCGCAGCAGCATCTGCCCAGATGCGATCCTGCTCTGGTGCCGCAGCCATCCGCCATTGCTCCAGCAAGGCGGTAGACTGCAAGGCGGTCATCTCAGCCGAGCTTTTCGCGGATGCGCGCGGCCTTACCAGAGAGATCACGCAGATAGTAGAGTTTGGCGCGCCGGACATCGCCGCGACGCTTCACCTCTACCTTGGCAACCAGCGGGGAGTGCATCGGGAAAACGCGCTCGACGCCTTCGCCGCTGGAAATCTTGCGCACCGTGAAGGATGAGTGGGCACCCCGGTTACGCCGGGCGATACACAGGCCCTCGAATACCTGGACCCGCTCGCGCTCGCCTTCCTTCACGCGAACGTGCACCGCTACGGTGTCACCGGCGATGAAGTCGGGGATCTCGTTCTTGGCCTCTGCCTGATTGATTTCATCAATGATATTCACAGCACTTCTCCTTACGCCCTGCCACTTTCATCCGCGTTCTCTGCTTCCTGCAGACAACGTATATCCTCAACCGACAACTGGCGCCGCACCCAGAGGTCCGGACGCCGCATCCGGGTTCGCAACAGCGACTGTCCCCGACGCCAGCGCGCAATCCGCGCATGATCACCCGACAATAAAACCTCAGGTACCCCCACCCCATCCCATTGCTCGGGTCGAGTGTAATGCGGACAATCCAAGAGGTCCGCCGCCGCAAAACTGTCCTCCTGCGCCGAGGCCTCATGCCCGAGGAAGCCAGGCAGAAGGCGCGCCGTTGCCTCCATCAACACCAGCGTCGGCAACTCGCCTCCGGCGAGGACGTAATCCCCCAGCGACCACTCCTCATCGACCTGCGCCATGACGCGCTCATCGACACCCTCATAGCGCCCGGCCAGGAGGATCATCCCCGCGCGGCGGCTGAAGCGCTGGCAATCCGCCTGCCGCAGGGGCCGCCCCTGGGGCGATAGATACGCCACTGGTGCCTCCGGATTTTCCCGCCGCGCGCGAGCGATGGCTGCCATCAGTGGCGGCGCCATCATCAGCATACCTGGACCACCGCCAAAGGGGCGGTCATCCACCCGCTGATGCGGAAGATCGCTGAAATCCCGAGGATTCCAGACCTGCAATGCGAGCAAACCGCGTTGCCGACCGCGGGCCAAAACCCCCGCCTGAAAATATCCTTCAATCAGCTCGGGAAAAATGCTGATGACATCAAAACGCATCACCAGTCCTTTTCCCAGTCAACCACGATACGACGTTGTACTGCATCCACCTGCACATCCGCTGTCCACGGAATCAGGGTTTCCGCATCTTGCTCGTCCTCCACCACGAGGACATCGTTGGCGCCGGTCTCCAACAGGCTTTTCACCTGCCCCAGCGCTTGCCCGGTATGGTTGATCACCTGCATACCGATCAAGTCCCGCCAATAATATTCGCCTTCCGGTAGCGGCGGCAGCTCTTCGGCAGGGACAGCAATTTCTTCGCCGATCAGTGCCCGGGCGGCTTCGCGATCCTGGACCCCACGCAGCTGCGCAATCACTGCTCCGGCCTGCACCCCACCGGAGAGCACAGCGACCGGGCGGTGCTCTACACCCAGATACCAGAGGGCGTGATCCAAAATGCCGTCACGCTCCTCGGTATAGGAAAAGACCTTGACGGCGCCGCGGACACCATAGAGGCCGGAAATCCGCCCCAGAGGCACCCATTCCGCAGTTTCAGGCGGCGTTGACACCCGTCTTGCTCACGCCCTCGGCCTTGAGGAAGCGTGCCACGGTATCCGAAGGCTGCGCCCCCTGGGCCAGCCAGTAGGCTGCACGTTCCTTGTCGAGCCGCAGTTCCGACGGATTACTGACGGGATTGTAAAAGCCCAAACGCTCGATGAAGCGTCCGTCACGCCGTGCCCGACTGTCCGCCACCACGATGTGGTAGAAGGGCCGCTTCTTGGCGCCACCCCGAGCCATCCGAATCACTACCATGTCCGTTCCTCACAAAAGCACAATACCGCGACCCGCGCGGCGGGAAAGGCGCGAATCATAACCAAAAATTTCACTTATTGAAAGGGCATACCGCCTTTCGTGAGATTGCGCGGATTCATCCCCAGCAAGCGTCCTAAGCCCTTACCCCCCTTGCCCATCTTTTTGAACATCTTTTGCATCATCTCAAACTGTTTGAGTAGCTTGTTGACTTCGGCGACAGTCGTGCCAGAGCCTGCCGCAATTCGGCGGCGGCGAGAGGCCTTGATGATTTCCGGGTGGCGTCGTTCTTCCATAGTCATGGAATTGATGATCGCTTCCAGCCGCCGCATCGGCTTTTTGTCCTGCAGGGCCTCCTGCGCTTCGCTGGGGATTTCACTCATCCCCGGCAGCTTGTCCAGGATGCTGGTCAGCCCGCCCATGCGCTCCACCTGACGCAACTGTTCACGAAAATCTTCGAGATCAAAGCCCTTGCCTTTGCGCAGCTTGTCGGTCATCCGCTGGGCCTGCTCGACATCGACTTCCTGCTGTACCTGCTCCACCAGACTAACGATGTCACCCATGCCGAGGATACGCGAGGCCATTCGCTCCGGGTAGAAGGCCTCCAGCCCCTTGCGCACCTTCTCGCCCACACCGAGGAACTTGATGGGTTTACCGGTGATGGCGCGAATGGAGAGGGCGGCGCCACCGCGCGCATCGCCATCGGCCTTGGTGAGGATCACTCCGGTCAGCGGTAGGGCAGTGTCAAAGGCCTTGGCGGTGTTGACCGCATCCTGGCCAGTCATAGCGTCGACGACAAAGAGCAATTCCGTTGGCTGTACTGCAGCAGTCAGGTCCCTGGCCTCGGTCATCATTTCTTCGTCTACGTGCAGTCGCCCGGCGGTATCGACGATCAGCACGTCGTACACCTGCTTGCGTGCCGCATCCAAAGCATCCCGCGCGATCTGCACGGGCGCCTGGCTGGGGTGGCTAGGAAAGACCTCGACGGCGATATCACGTCCGAGACTGGCGAGTTGCTCCATCGCCGCCGGCCGATAGACGTCGGTACTGACCATCAACACCCGCTTCTTTTCTCGCTCCTTGAGCCAGAGGGCGAGTTTGGCACTCGTGGTCGTTTTCCCGGAGCCCTGCAGTCCGGCCATGAGGATCACCACCGGCGGTCGCGCCTGCAGATCGAGCCGGTCATTATGAGAACCCATCAGACGCGTCAGTTCGTCGTTGACGATCTTGATGAAGACCTGTGCAGGGCTCAGGCTGCGCAACACCTCTTCGCCGATAGCCTTCTGTCGCACTTCTGCCACAAAATCCTTGACCACCGGCAATGCCACGTCGGCCTCCAACAGCGCCATACGCACGTCGCGCAGGGCATCGCGGATATTGTCTTCACTGAGGCGGGCCTGACCACGCAAGGCCTTGAAACTTTGGTTGAGACGTTGGCTGAGGGATTCGAACATGGGCACCTCGACAAAGCGGATTGTCATTTTGCGCGCTCAAGGATACCGGCGCAACGCCTTCCGGCCGGTGGCGGGCTTGGAGAGCTTTGGCGGTCATGGCAGAATGCAGAACACGTATTATGAAGGGGCAGAGAGTTTATGGCGGTTGTTTCGCGTCACCACGACGCCCTCATTCAGCGTCTCAGTCGGCATAGCGCAAACTATCGTGATCCACTCGAGGAAATCCCTTGGGACACCCTGGATCCGGAAAAGGCCTGGCTGCCTGATCCCCTCCTTTCTTTATATGGGCTACCAGAGTTCGACGCCCTCCGTGCTGAGGAGCGGATACGCCTGTCGCAAGTCGAGTTTGTGTCCTTCTGTGAGCTGGGTCTGTGGCTGGAAGCACTTTTCATTCAGCGGCTGGGTAGCCACTCCCTGCAGCATCTGTACGGCGACACGCACAGTTACCATTACCAGCTCCACGAACTGCGCGAGGAAGTCGGGCACAGTTTGATGTTCCTCGAGCTACAACAGCGGGCACAACTCCCCTTCCTGACCCCTCCAAGTCAGCGCCCGCGCTTGGCGACCCTGTTCGCCCGCTTGGCGCCGGAGGGCTCGGCAGCTTTCTGGGCGACGATTTTCATTGGTGAAAACGTCCCCGACCAGATGAGTCGGCAAATCTTGAGCGATAAAATGCTGCCACCGGCGGTTTTGGCGATCAACCAGCTTCATCGTCGGGAAGAGGCCAGGCATATGGCCTTCGCGAGAATCACCGTGCAACGGCGCAGTCGTCGCCTAGGCGGTTTACAGCGACGCCTCCTCAGCCCTTTACTGCGCGAGGTGATGCGGCAATTTTTGTACACCGCGTTTTTCCCGGTGCCGACGGTATATGCTGCGGCAGGATTAGACTCGGCATCGCGCCTGGCACGCTTAGCGCGACAAAACCCACACCGGATAGCGTTGATGCAGCACTGCGCGGAACCGAGCCGCGAATTTCTCCGTAGCCAAGGATTTTTTGTATGAGCGATCTTCATCCCAAGATGCTGTTCCCTCTCGGTACCATACTGCTCTCTCCCGATGCGCAGAGCATTTTCGAGGCGGGAGACATCAATCCCCAGGAGCTGCTACGCCGCCATGTTACCGGCGACTGGGAAGAAAGTATGGACGAGGATCTGCGTCGCGCCAGCTTGGCCGCCATCAAAGACGGGGGCATCATTGTCAGCACCTGGCAGATCGGCGGCTATACTTTATGGGTGCGCACCGATGCATCCCGCAGTTCGACGGTGCTGGACATCCCCTTGGATCATTGAGGCTCTGTACATGGAAATCACCACGGTCAAGACGCAAGCGTTTGCCGATCAACGGCCTGGTACCTCAGGCCTGCGGAAAAAGGTAAAGGTGTTTCAACAGGCGCATTACCTGGAAAATTTTGTACAAGCCGTTTTTGATGCCATTCCCGATCGTGTGGGCAAGACCCTGGTCCTTGGCGGTGATGGTCGCTACTACAACCGCGAGGCCATCCAGACCATCATCAAGATGGCGGTCGCCAACGGCTGGGGAGAACTACTCATTGGCCGCCACGGGCTCTTCTCCACCCCCGCCGTCTCCCACGTCATCCGCCATTACCGAGCCCGCGGCGGACTCATTCTTAGTGCCTCGCATAATCCCGCCGGCCCCGACCACGATTTTGGCATCAAGTTCAATGGTGAGAATGGTGGCCCGGCCAGCGAATCCCTGACCGAGCAGATCTGGGCGGGAAGCAAGGCCATCAGCAGCTACCGCATTGCCCAGATCGAGGACATCGACCTCGATCACGAGCAGGAGTTGCAGCTGGGCAACACCCGCATCCGCGTCATCGATCCGGTGCGCGATTATGCCGACTTGATGGAGAAGCTTTTTGACTTTCCTGCCTTATCCCGGCTGCTACAGGGCTCCTTTCGCATGCGCTTCGATGCCTTGCATGCCATCACCGGCCCCTATGCCCAGGAAATACTCGAACGACGCCTGGGCGCGCCGGCAGGCACCGTACAAAACGCCATACCTTTGCCCGATTTCGGCGGCGGTCACCCGGATCCCAATCTGGTCTATGCCAAGCCGCTCGCCGATCTAATGTTTTCCGAGCAAGCTCCGGACTTCGGCGCCGCCTCCGATGGCGATGGCGATCGCAACATGATCCTGGGGCGCGGCGTCTTCGTCACACCAAGTGACTCCCTGGCCGTGCTGACTGCCCAGGCGCGCTGCATTCCCGCCTACGCCAACGGCCTGCATGGGGTGGCGCGCTCCATGCCCACCAGCCAGGCTGCCGATGTGGTGGCCAAAGCCTTGGGCATCGAGCACTTCGAGACTCCCACGGGCTGGAAATTTTTTGGCAACCTTCTCGACGCCGGTCGCATCACCTTCTGCGGCGAAGAGAGTTTTGGTACGGGCTCCGACCACGTGCGCGAAAAGGACGGACTGTGGGCGGTGCTGGCATGGCTTTCGGTACTGGCCCATAGCGGCCAGTCCGTGCGCGAGATTTTGGATGCCCACTGGCAGCGCTTTGGCCGCCATTATTACACCCGCCATGACTACGAAGAGTTGCCGAGCGAGGTCGCAAAAAAGATGCTGGACGGGCTGCAGGCGCAACTGCCGGTGCTGCCCGGTCAGCAGCTGGCGGGACGCGAGGTACAGGTGGCGGATAATTTCTCGTACACCGATCCCATCGACGGTAGTGTCAGCGAACACCAAGGCCTGCGCATTCTCTTTGCCGACGGTGCCCGCCTGATCTTCCGGCTCTCGGGAACTGGTACCGCGGGAGCCACCTTGCGCATTTATCACGAGGCCTACGAAACCAATCCCGAACAATTCCATCGCGACCCGCAGCGCTACCTGGGTCCCTTGGTAACGCTCGGGAAAGACTTGACTCGCTTGGAAAGCCTTTCTGGCCGCAAGGCCCCCACGGTCATCACGTAACGGAGGTATCTCATGGATTACGATACAGATAATGGTTTGAGTTATGCGGCCCTCGGCGCGGCCCTCGCTGCCGGCGCCCTGGCGGGCGCTGCAGCGGCGCTACTCTTTGCTCCGCAAAGCGGCGAACGTACCCGCGAGCAGTTGCGCCAACAGGCCAACCGGGCCTGGGACAGGATGGCAGTATCCCGTGAGCGCATCAACGAGCGCGTCGAAGAATTGCTCGATACCATCGCCATCTATAGCGAGGAGCTGGTAGAAAAGGGCAAGGACATCACTGAGAAAGAGCGGCAGCGACTGAATGACGGGATCGCCCTGGCCCGTCGCGAACTCGATCGCCTGCGGCGCAAGCTCTCCCGCCTTGATTGACCAAAGTCGCTCCCCACGGCTATTCTAGTGGCTTCGGGGAGTGGCGCAGTCTGGTAGCGCGCCTGCTTTGGGAGCAGGATGTCGCAGGTTCGAATCCTGTCTCCCCGACCAATTTCTCCCGTGGCGAAAGGAAACCGACGCATGCGCCGCCTGCTCTTACCGTTTCTGTGGCTGGGTAAGGTTCTACACTGGCTGCGCCTCACGGTCCTCAATCTGCTGACACTGGCCATTCTGATCCTGATCATTGCCGCCATCGTTCAGCATTTCTCCCGCCCACAGATTCACGTCGCCAAAAACTCCGTCCTCTGGGTCGAGCCACAGGGCAGCTTGGTATACAGCGAAAGCAACTCCTGGCAGGACCGCCTACTGCAAAAAATTCACCCCACGCAAGAGCATGTTCTGCTGCGGCATCTTGTCGCCAGCATCGATCACGCGGCCAAAGATCCGAATATACGGGTGCTGGCGCTTGACCTTCGGGAATTCAGTGGCGGCAGTCTGACGCAGCTGCTGGATGTCGCCCATGCCTTGCAGCGTTTCCGCGCCCAAGGCAAGCTCATCTACGCCTATGCCCCAGAATATTCTACCGGCAACTATGTGCTTGCCGCGCAGGCCAACCAGGTATTTCTGCCAGAATTGGGCATGGCCCTGATCACCCCCTTCTCCAGCGATTCTCTGTATTTCAAGGGCCTGCTCAACAAGATCGGGGTCGATGTTTACGCCTTCCGCCAGGGCAAGTACAAGTCGGCAGTGGAGCCGTTGACCCGCACAGATATGTCGCCGGCGGCGCAGGAGGAAAATCGTGCCTGGCTGGCGACCTGGTGGCAGTCCTATACGAGCGCGGTGGATCAGGGGCGCGGTTTTTCCGCGGATATCCTGGAGAATTATGCACTACATCTCCCCGAATTGTTACAAAAATCCCAAGGTAACGCGGCGCAGCTGGCGCTACAGCAAAAGCTCATCACGCAGATTGGTGATCGGGAGGACTTTCGCGACGCCATTGCCAAAGCCATAGGCCAAAAGAAGCTCCGGCGCATCGGCTGGCAGCGCTACTATGCAAGCTTTGCCGCGCATCAGCCGGAGCACGGATCCGAGATCGCTGTGGTACCCATTGATGGCATGCTGGTGCCGGGAGATATCGAAGCGCCCGGGGTGGTTGCCGCCGAAGCAACGGTGCGCCAGCTCGATCACCTGCGCCACGAGCCCGACGTCAAAGCAGTCATCTTGCAAGTTGACAGCCCCGGCGGCGACGTCAATGCTGCCAACGCCATCCGCCGCGCCATTGAGCGTTTGCGCAAAGCGGGTAAGCCCGTGGTAGTGAGCATGGGGACTCTCGGAGCTTCCGGCGCCTACTGGCTTTCCACTGCCGCCGATCGCATCTACGCTGAACCAACCACTATCGCCGCCGATATTGGTGTCTTTGTGCTCGTTCCGAACTATACCGGTCTATTGCAAAAACTTGGCGTTGGCTATTCCGGGGTCAGCAGTCTTCCCCACAGTCCCTCGCTGACACCTTTCGCGCCGCTTGGGAAACCGGAGCAACAGGCCCTCCAGGCGGTAGTCGATCACCTCTATACCCATTTCGTAGGGCTGGTGGCGAAGGCACGCCATCTGCCCTTCGCAGAGGCTGAACAAGACGCGCAAGGCCGAGCCTGGAGTGGTGTGGACGCCAAACGCCTGGGGCTGGTGGACGGCCTGGGGGGGATGACCGAGGCAGAGCAGGCCGTTGCCCAACTGGCACATTTGCAGAGCGGTCAGTATCACTTGCTATATCTGCCGCGCCCCGCGGGCGAGTCCTCTTTCACCCAAATCCGCTCCTGGGCACTGGCAAGCCTTGGCTTTTCCCTCCCCCAGGGAAGCGGCGGCGAGGCACTGACACAGGCGCAATTGTTGCTGCAGTACTCGCGCCCCTACGGGATATTTGCCTATCTACCCATCGATCCGAGGCTTTCCTGAAACATCCGGAATAGCCAATGATGAAGGGCCGACCACACGACGTAGGTCGCCGGCCAGCCCCAATGCTCTATCGGTCCTTTAGAGAAGGTTCACAGGAATTTTCAGATAACTGACACCATTGGCCTCTGCAGGCGGCAAGGCGCCGGCGCGCATGTTTACCTGCACCGAGGGAAGAATCAGTACGGGCATGGCCAAGGTGGCATCCCGCTCTGTACGCATCTTGACAAACTCTTCTTCGGAAACACCATCGTGCACATGGATATTACCGGCACGCTCTTCCGCCACGGTCCACTCCGCACGCGCTTCGCGCCCTTCCGGGGGATAATCGTGACAAAGATGGAGGACGGTATCCTCCGGCATGCTGAGCAAGCGCTGGATGGATCGATATAGCGTGTGTGCATTGCCATTGGGGAAATCGCAGCGCGCCGTACCCACGTCGGGGGCAAAGATGGTATCACCCACAAAGACGTGTTTGCCGATCACATAAGCGCTGTCGGCTGGCGTATGGCCGGGGATGTGCAGCACCGAGACCTGCAGGTTACCAATGGGAAAGGTATCTCCATCTGCAAAGGTCCGATCGAACTGCGAAGCATCGGTCTGGAAACTCTCTTCAGAATTGAAGATCTTCTTGAAAGTCTCCTGCACCTGCCGAATGGTCGCGCCAATCCCGATCTTGCATCCATAGCGCTCCCGCAGCAGATTACCGGAGGACAGGTGATCGGCGTGAACATGCGTCTCTAGGACCCACTCGGGCTGCAAATCCTGCGAGGTAACGTAGTCGATAACAGATTGTAAAGAACGCTCCGCCGTACGCCCGGACTTCGGATCATAGTCCCACACGGGATCGATAATGGCCGCCTTGCGGGTGGCCGGGTCATGGACCACATGGGTAAAGGTCCACGTGGTCGGATCGAAAAAGGTCTTGATTGCCACTTCCGTCATGGTAGTACCCTCCGTTTGCAAAAACCTACCGTCGCTGCACAACTGGAGGTCGCCATAAAAATATAGCTCCCTCTTTTATAACAAGGGGTTGACTTTAGCCCCTAGAATTAGTTTATATATATATAGTAAATAACTCAACTACTGGAGCGTTCTCGATTCTGCGAGGTAATATATGTTTACTGACCTAGTTCCCTTTCAACCTTGGCTTTCTCTGTTTGGCGGCGCATTGATCGGCTTGGCGGCCGTGCTGTTGCTGGCCATCAACGGCAAGATCGCCGGTATCAGCGGCATCGTGGGTGGGCTCCTGAAGCCTTCCTCCGGTGATGTCGGTTGGCGCCTCGCCTTCATTGTGGGTCTCCTCGCCTCTCCATTTCTCTTGTCTGCGGCAGGATTTTCCCTAAGCAAAGGAGAGATCGACCTGGACCTGGGAGCCCTTCTGCTAGGCGGCCTTCTGGTTGGCTTTGGTACCCGCCTGGGATCTGGCTGCACCAGCGGACACGGGGTAATCGGGCTTGCCCGACTTTCACGGCGTTCTGTAGCTGCCACCATCAGCTTCATGGCGGCAGGCTTTCTTGTCGCCTCTCTGATACACCTATTCTAAAAGAAAAGAGAAACCTCACATGAAACTTCTCAGTACGCTACTGATCGGCCTTCTTTTTGGTATCGGGCTCAATGTTTCCGGGATGACAGACCCGGCACGAATCACGGGCTTTTTTGACATCTTTGGTGCCTGGGATCCCTCCTTGCTCTTTGTGATGGCGGGAGCTCTCGGGGTCAGCATGGTAGGCATCCCACTGGTGATTCGTCGGGGCAAGGCCCTCCTAGCCGACAAGCTAGGAGTGCCGACTCGCCGGGATATCACTCCCTCGCTGCTGATTGGATCTTTCCTCTTTGGCAGCGGCTGGGGACTGGCCGGTTACTGTCCTGGTCCGGCGCTCGCATCCTTAGGCACGCTGGAAACCGAAGTCGTGCTGTTCTTTGTCGCCATGATCATCGGGATGTTTGCACACAGCCTTTTTGAAAAATGGCAGCTCCGTCAGTGCGCGAAGGGAAAAAGGGCAACGGCCTGATACGCTTGGCTGAATCACACCCGTAGGACGGGGGCTACGTTGGCGGGATCGGTCTTGCTCAGATGGCCGGTTTCGACATGCCCTGCCAAACGCCAAACATGGGCCTGGTCGGTAATCCGCAAGTCATACCACTGATCGCTCTGTTGTAGAGAAAAATCTAACGCCCTCTTTTCCCATTTTTCCAAGCGGACGCGGCGTTTTTCGGCACCATACGCAGCGTCCTCGATTTCCACTTCGCGCGCTACGCCTGACGGATGCTCAGATACCAAGCACGACTACCCCGCCAGACGGTAACCGTCTGCGTCCTTGCCACGAATACGACGCCAGAGCACTTGGCCACTCAGGCGGTTGGCGACAACGATAAAGACTTTGCGGTAGGCCCCCGAGGGGCAGCTCACAGCCTTCACCGCATGCCAGGAACGATCGGTCTGGGCGAAGAGAAAACTCTGGTTGCCTAAAACCCGCGAGGCGGCCACCTCGCGCAAGTCGGAAAAATCGGGAGCCGAGTGCCGCGGCCAAAGGCCAGCATCGTCCGCCAGGACCAAAGTTTGACCGCCCCAGGACTCGTCCCAGTCATCTTCGGTATTGCAATAGAAAATGTGCGAGCCGATCTTGCGTCGCGCGTCGGTATGCGGGGATACCGACGCGCCAGCCGGGGCGTAATGCCAATGCATGGTCAGGATCACCGGACTGCGCGGGCGCAGGCCAAGCATGGTACGCCAAAAATCCAGGTAGGCCGGGGAGTGCAATTCGGCAATGAACTGCCGCCACAGGGGCGACAATTGCGCATCCAGGGATGGTCGGTACTGCAGGGCCAGACGGTCATGATTTTTCTGCCCATGGGCGCGAGTTTTTCCGATGTGATTCTCGAACAGTTCCGACGATGGCAACTGAGCGCAAAGTTGAGGAAAGAGTTCGGGGCGGATGAAGTCGCTGATCCGGAGCCAAGGATAAGGTGCAGTGCCCTGAAATCGTTGCGCGTTTGCCGAACATCCCTGCACTGTCTCGTCCCATAGAACCTTCATCGCCTTTTCCTATGGTTGCTACCTGTCAACAGTATAATACAGGTCTGGCATCTGTTTCCATTTACCAAGGTGAGCAAACTCACTACTCTTCATCGATGCCGATTTCTCCATTACGTATAGGCCATCTGGAAATCCCCCTGTGGATTCCCATCACCCTCTTTGCCGCGATCATGCAGACCTGGCGCACCGGCCTGCAAACGCGACTGAAAGGCACACTGAGCGCCGATGCCGCAAGTTTTGTGCGTTACCTGTACGCCCTACCCTTGGAACTTTTGGCACTGCTCTTTCTGCTCTGGCGTTTTGGTGACGAACCTTTTTCCGGGACGCAGCCGCCGTTTTTGTTCTTCTGCCTGGCGGGAGGTGTGGCGCAGATCCTCGGCACACTCTTTCTCGTACGCTCTTTTCACAGCCGCGGCCTGGTCACCGGAACCGCCTATGCCAAGACCGAAGCCGCGCAACTGGTCATTCTTACGGTGCTGTTTCTGGGCGCCGAGATCCAGGCCATGGCCATCCTTGGCATCTTTCTGGCGTTGCTCGGCGTCCTGTTGCTGTCTGGGCAGGGGTTTGCGTTTTTAGAGCGCGACTTTTGGCGGGGCTTGCGCGAACCCGCTGCGCGCTACGGGCTGGTCGCGTCGTTCTCTTTTGCCCTGGCCGCCATCGCCCTGCGCGCTGCCAGCCAGCACGGTGATCCGCATCTTCCTATCCTGGCTCTGGGCTTGTGGATGCTGCTGGTCACCAATACCCTGCAAACCTTCTTGCTAGGAACCTGGCTCTTACTGCATAAGCGCGCAGACCTGCGCGCCAGCCTGCACGAATGGCGTGTTGCCTGGCCGGTTGGCGTGCTCTCGGCACTGGGTTCCTGGGCGTGGTTCAGCGGTTTTGCATTGACGCAGGTCGCCCTGGTGCGCGGCCTGGGGCAGGTGGATACCCTGCTCGTCTTTCTCTTTGGCCACCGCATCCTGAAAGAACGCCTCCGCCGCGCGGAGATCGTTGCGACTCTCCTGATCGTGCTGGGGGCCTTGTGCATCATCGCGCCCGACGTTCATTGGCACGGTTGACGCGGCTAGGACTGCGCCTTCCGGCGGGGCCGCAAGGCCCAAAGCAACAGGAGTAACGAAAGGCCGAGGTAGGGCCAGTTGCCATAGCGCGCAAAAGGCGTCTCACCAGCCATCGGCTGAATGCGCGCATTGAGGGCGGCATAACTGAACTGCGGCAATTGCGCCAAGACCTGTCCGGTGGGGAGGATCACCGAAGTAATGCCGGTGTTGGTGGCGCGTATGTCGGGCTTCTGCTCTTGCATCGCCTGCATTACCGCCATCTGCAGGGTCTGTGCCGAGGCCGTGCTGTGGCCATACCAAGCATAGTCACTGCTGTTGACGAGGAAGGTCGCACCCTGAACCACTCCTTTGCGCACATCACGGGAAAAGGACTCTTCATAGCAGACGGTCATTCCTGCCTTTTGCCCGTCCACCGGCAGTACCGAAGATCCGTCTCCCGGAGTAAAGCTGCCAAGACCCGGCAGAAAATGATGCACCAACGGGCCGAGAATCTTGGGAAAGGGGATGTACTCGCCGAATGGAACCAGATGTTCCTTGCGGTACCA
Source organism: Acidithiobacillus sp. (assembly GCA_028697715.1). Taxonomy (GTDB): domain Bacteria; phylum Pseudomonadota; class Gammaproteobacteria; order Acidithiobacillales; family Acidithiobacillaceae; genus Igneacidithiobacillus. The sequence continues at coordinate 138,669 of JAQVDS010000002.1, forward strand.
GCGAACCGGCGCATTTCCGTCGATTTCCATGATGGCATTGTAGTAACGCCCCTGGGCATCTTCGGGAATGCCGATCATCAATACGGCGTGGTATTTGGCAGACCAGGCCTGTAGTTGCTGGATGAGCAGCGGGATCTCCGTTTGAAAGATGGGAAAGGCGGTCTCTGGCAGAACAACGAGCTGCGTTCCCGGTGGACTCGCCACGATCAGGCGCACATAGCGCTCGAGGATGTCGTTGATGCGGCTGGCATTCCATTTTTCGCTGATGGGAATGTTGCCTTGCAGGAGCCGGACCTGCAGCGGCGCGCCGGTGGGGTGGGTAAAACGGACGGTGGCGGCAAAAAGGGCCACGGCAAAGATCAGCAGAATGGCCGAAGCGCCCATGGACCAGACCGCGGCCTTCCGCCGTCGGCTGATGACCCAGGCGCCAATACTCGCCACCCCTGCCGTCGCCAGTCCCACCCCATATTGGCCAAGCCAGGGGGCATATCCAGAAAGGAAATCCCCTGCCTGACTGTAACCGACTGCCAGCCAGGGAAAGCCGGTCGCCACCCGCGCCCGAAGGAACTCGGCAAAGACCCAGAAGAGGGGCAAAAGCCACCAGCGTGCCGCTGGCGAAAAACGTCTGGCCACGCCCATCGCCAAGGCTGGATAGAGGGCACAATAGGCAGCCAGCAGCGCCACCGCCGCCCCGGCCAGGGGCCAATCCATATGGGCAAAGTTGTGCAGGGTAATGGATAGCCAGTACACCCCGGAACTGAAGGCCGCAAAACCAAAGAAAAAGCCCAGGCCCGCAGCACGGCGCGGCGAGCTACTCCGCTGCACCAGCAAAAAAAGGAGGCCCAAAAGAACGAAGGCGAGCCAAGCCTGGTGAAAGGGTGCAAAGGCCAAGGGCCAAACTGCACCCAGGGCAAGTGCCGCGAGAGCGGGCCAGGCCCGGAGCGGTGAAAAAGTCATGCCGCTTAGAGTTCCGCGTCGCTATCGCGTTCCACCGCCGTTACCCCCGCGGCAGAACTGGGCGCGGTCAGGCGGAAACTCTGCACACGCCGGCGATCAGCGCGCAGAACTTCTAGCTGCAGGCCCTGTACTCGCAGTTTTTCTCCCACCCGGGGAACGTGTCCCAGCTCCCGACTGACCCAGCCACCCAGGGTATCGGCATCGTCATCCTCCAAGCGCACCGCAAAGGCGGCATTGAAGTCCTCCAGAGGAATCAGGGCGTTGACCAGATAGTCGCCATCTTCCCGGGGGACGATCATGACGTCCTCGTCGATGTCATACTCATCTTCGATCTCGCCGACAATGATCTCCAGCACATCCTCGATGGTGATCAAACCCGCAACACCACCATATTCGTCCACCGCCAGGGCCATGTGATGACGACCGGTACGGAATTCGTAGAGCAGGTGGTCGAGATGCTTGCTATCGGGGATGTAGGTGGCCGGCCGCAGAAGCTCTTCGATCGTTGGCGCGGAACCTTGCTGGCAGGCGCGCAGCAGATCCTTGGCGAGGAGAATGCCGCGCACGTCATCACGATCATCGCCGACCACCGGATAGCGAGAGTGGCCCAACTCCACCACGCGGCGGATGACCTCGGATACCGGGCTGTCGATTTCGATGACTTCCATCTGCGCGCGCGGGATCATGACATCGCGGACGGTCATTTCGCCGATGCGGAAGATGCCGTCGATCATGCGTGCCGATTCGGCATCGATGATCTGTCGCTCACTGGCCTCGCGGATCAGCTCGAGCAGGCCCTCCTGATCCTCGACATTACCCCGCAGGGACTGGGTGAAACGTTCCCACCAGCCGCGGGAGCGCTCGCTACTCCGGTCTTCACTCATTTGCTTGCATACGATATGGGTCGGCCACACCCAGTTGGGCCAGTAAACGGGTCTCCAGCGCCTCCATGCGGCTGGCTTCCTGCTCTTCCTGATGATCATAGCCCAGAAGATGCAAGGCACTGTGGATGAGGAGATGGCGATAATGGTCACGCAAAGGCTTGCCCTGCTCCTCGGCCTCGCGGCTGATGACCGCGGGACAGAGGAGAATGTCGCCCAAAGGGCGGCTGCGACCAGGCCAGACTTGCGCCGGTGCCGGGAAGGAAAGGCAATTGGTGGGCTGCGGCCGTTGTCGGAATTGCTCGTTGAGCGCGGCGATCTCCGCACTGCCCAGGAATTGCAGGGAGACCTCCAGACGCTGTCCGTCGGCGTCAGAGTCCGTCAGGGCCAGGGCCAGGGCAGCACGCAACAGGCGTCGGGAGGGAATCCCTGCCCGTTCCGCTGCGCTCAACTCCGAGCTCAGCTGCATCTTCAAGACGAAACGTGGAGCACTCATGCCGGGGCATTCCCGCGGTCATAGGCCTGGACGATTCGCGCCACCAAAGGATGACGCACGACATCGGCACTATGGAAAAAACTCATCGACACCCCTTCGACGCCGTTGAGGATGTCGATGGCCTGCACCAGTCCGGAAGGCTGCCCGCGCGGCAGATCTACCTGCGTGACATCGCCAGTGATCACCACCTTGGCACCGAAGCCCATCCTGGTCAAAAACATCTTCATTTGTTCTGGCGTCGTGTTCTGCGCCTCGTCGAGGATGATGAAGGACTCGTTGAGGGTACGACCGCGCATATAGGCCAGGGGTGCCACCTCGATGATCTGCCGTTCCATCAGCTTGGCAACTTTCTCAAAACCGAGCATCTCGTAGAGGGCATCATAGAGCGGGCGCAGATAGGGATCGACCTTTTCCGCGAGACCGCCGGGCAAAAAACCGAGACGCTCCCCCGCTTCCACCGCCGGGCGCACCAGGACCAGACGCTGCACCTGCTGTTTGTCGAGCTGCTCGACGGCGGCCGCCACCGCCAGATAGGTCTTGCCGGTACCTGCCGGCCCCACGCCAAAGGTCAGGTCATGCTGACGGATGGCTTGTAGGTAACGGCGCTGCCGCGGCCCGCGGCCGTTGATCCAGCCCTTGCGGGTGAGAATCCCGGCGATCTGTGCGCTGTCGCTGTCGTTCTCGGCCTCCAGGACATGGGACTGAAGGCAATGATGCACCCACTGCTGGCTCAGGGAGCGCCCCGCCCGCACCTGCCCATAGAGTTGCCGTAACACATCGGCGGCGGCCTGCACGGCGACAGGCTCGCCACTGAGGTGGTAACGCTCGCCGCGCTGGGAGATGACCACTCCCAGTCGCCGCTCTACCTGCTTGAGATGGGCATCGAGCTCCCCGGCGAGTTCTGCCAACTGTGCAGCACTGGCTCCCTCGGCGATGAATTCCCGGTGTTCCGCGGGCGGGGCAGGCTCCATCGCTGGCGTCTCAGGAGGCCGCACGCATAGCCGTCAAACGCCCACGCAGACTGTTGGGCAGGGCTTCGGTGATCTCCACCGCCAGCATCTGCCCCGCTAGCCCCTTGGGCCCGGCAAAATTAACCGAGCGGTTGCAACCGGTCTTGCCGGTCCACTCGTTGGGGTCACGCCGCGACGGGCCGGTCACCAGGACATTCTGGGTGCTGCCCACCAGGGCGCGGCTGTAGTCCTGTGCCAGCTGGTTGATGCGCGTTTGCAGGATGGCGAGGCGCTCCTCCTTGACCGGCTCGGGGACGCTGTCTTTCAGCTTCAGGGCCGGGGTATTGGGACGGGAGCTGTATTTGAAGGAAAAGGACTGGTCGAAGCGCACCTTGTCGATGAGATCCATGGTCGCCTGAAAGTCGGCATCGGTCTCTCCCGGGAAGCCAACGATGAAATCCGAGGAAAGACGGATCTCGGGGCGCGCCTCGCGCAGGGCCGCCACCTTCTCGAGATACTCTGCGATACTGTGCTTGCGGTGCATGCGCCGCAGGATACGATCGGAACCGCTCTGCACCGGCAGATGCAGATGCGGCGCCAGAACCGGTAGATCCCGGTGCGCGGCAATAAGGCGCTCGTCCAGGTTGTTGGGGTGTGAGGTGGTATAGCGCAAGCGCTGCAGCCCCGGCAAGAGCGCCAAACGACGCAGGAGATCGGCAAAATCGGCATCGCCGATCAATCCAGAAGGCGCACGGTAGGCATTGACGTTTTGCCCGAGCAGGGTGATTTCGGCAACACCCTGATCGAGCAACTGCCGCAGCTCACGCACGATCTCCGGCATCGGCCGACTGTATTCGCGCCCGCGGGTGTGCGGGACCACACAGAATGTGCAAAATTTGTCGCAGCCTTCCTGGACCGTCACAAAGGCAGTCGCGCCCTGGCGCCCCGGTCGCTCCGGCAGGCGGTCAAATTTTTCCAGCTCGGGAAAACTCAGGTCGAGCTGGGGCTGCCGCTCCGCCAGACGTGCGTCGAGCAGATCCGGCAGACGATGCAGGGTCTGCGGCCCAAAGACGATATCGACAAAGGGCGCACGGCGACGCAGGCGCTCACCTTCCTGACTGGCGACACAGCCACCCACAGCGATCAGCGGCTGGGGGTCCCGTTCTTTCAGCGGACGCCAGAAGCCAAGCTGGGTGTAGACCTTGTCCTCCGCCTTTTCGCGGATGGAGCAGGTATTGAGAATGAGCAGATCGGCTTCCTCCGGAGTCTCGACTAGCTCCATGCCGTGACTACGCGCCAGCAGCTCGGCCATGCGCTCCGAGTCATACTCGTTCATCTGGCAGCCAAAGGTTTTGATGTAGAGATGCCGCAAGTTCGCTTCCAGGACTTCCTTCTAAAACGCCATGATACGAGGGGGATGGGGGGCTGGCAAGGCGGCCGCGGGACGGCTCACGATGGCAATTGCTATCCCAGGCTGCAAGAAATTCCGGTACCGCAAAATGAGGAGATAGTCAGGTTCCACAAAAGGTACGATACGGCCCGAAGCTGCCAGGCATTGGCTCGCTATAGGGGAGGTACTCGGGGCGGGCGGTGTAGGGATCGGCAAGGACGGTCAGGAGCTTTTCCAGGGGACGCGAGTCATTGGCCTGACTGGCCGCGGCAAGGGCGATTTCTACTTGGTGGTTACGCGGGATATAGAGCGGATTGACCGCATCCATAGCAGCGGCTACGGCGCCGGCGGGCCGCGCATCACCCAGGCGCGCGTGCCAGCGTGACCGCCAGGAGGCCCAGCTCTCGGGGATCGCGGGAATACCCAGGCGCTCTCGCTGCGCTGGGTCCATGTCCTGCAAATCTGCCGCCAGACTGCGGAAGGCGAGGGTAAAATCGGCGTGCTCCTGGTCCAGCAGCAGCAGGAAGTCTTCCATCAGCGCGTCGTCTTCCGCGCGCACGTCAGGGATCCCGAGTTTTCGTGCAAAGACTTCCCGCCACGCCTGCTGGTAGAGCTGCGGGAAACGCTGTAGGGTCTCTGTGAGGCGAGCGATGGCCTGGTCGACGTCATCATCCACCAGGGGTACCAAGCATTCTGCCAGCCGCACCAGATTCCACTGTCCAATGCGTGGCTGCTCGCCATAGGCATAGCGGCCATTCTGATCGATGGAGCTGAACACCGTCCCCGGATCATAGGCATCCATGAATGCACAAGGCCCAAAGTCGATGCTCTCGCCGGCGATACTCATGTTGTCGGTATTCATGACGCCGTGGATAAAGCCCACCCCCATCCATTGCGCGATGAGTTTTGCCTGCCGCTGCATGACCGCATCGACAAAGGCGAGGTAGCGCTCAGCACCGGACAGATCGGAGAGCTCAGGATAGTGACGCGCAATCGCATAATCCGCCACGCGACGCAGCAGGTCCTCCTGCTCGCGCACGGCAACAAACTGAAAGGTGCCCACACGCAGATGGCTGGATGCCACCCGCGCCAGGATCGCCCCCGGCAGTGGCTGTTCGCGCTGCACCGTTTCGCCGGTGGCAACTACCCCCAGCGCGCGCGTGCTCGGAATACCCAAGGCATGCAGGGCTTCGCCGATGACGTACTCGCGCAGCATCGGCCCGAGAGCGGCCTTGCCATCCCCCCCGCGGGAGAAGGGGGTACGCCCGGAGCCCTTCAGGTGCAGGTCCCAAAGTTTACCCTGGGGATCGCGGATTTCGCCGAGCAACAACGCACGACCATCGCCAAGTTGCGGGTTGAAAACGCCAAATTGGTGCCCGGCGTAGGCCTGGGCAACAGGGCGGCTGCCGGAAGCCAGGCGTTGCCCGGAGAAGAGTGCTGCGCCGAAGCTGCGCAGTGCCACCACCGACAGCCCCAGTTGTGCGGCCAGGCCCTCGTTCAGGAGCAGGAGCTTGGGGCTGGGGACAAGCGCCGCCTGCCATTCGCTGTAGAGCCCTTCCAATTGTTCAGCAAAGTTGCTTTCCAGCTGCAATTCCGTTGCCATTCCCTGCTCCTGTCTGCCCCCGCGCACAATGACAGAAAGACTAATGCCCGGGCAAGAGAGGACAGTGCTATGCTTGGCGCATGCAAAGCCCAACTCCCAGCAATCGACTGCGTCGGAATCGTCGCGCGGCACTCGCCCTTCTCCTGCTCGCCTTCGCCCTCTTTATCTGGGCCGCTTTGGAGAATGGGCAGGGAGGCTACGCCTGGTTGCTCGCGGCCAGCGAAGCGGCTATGGTCGGCGCCCTCGCCGACTGGTTCGCGGTGGTGGCATTGTTCCGCCATCCTCTGGGAATTCCCTTCCCGCACACCGCCGTCCTGCCACGCCGCCGCGACCAGCTGGCACAGCGCTTGGCAGAATTCATCCGCGAGCACTTTCTGCAGGAAGACGCCATCTTACGGCTCGTCCAGCGCTATTCTCTGGCGAGTGGACTGGCTTCCTGGCTACGTCAAGCAAAAAATCGAGCGCTTTTTGCCGAACAAGTGCAACAACTCGTCTATCGCGCCCTGCAACTGGCGCAACTGGAGCCCTTGCGGCAGAGCCTCGCCAAGAGTCTGGGGGCGCAACTACGGCAACTGGATCTGTCGCGCTGGACGGCGCAGATCCTGCAACTCCTGACGGAAGATGGCCGCCATCAGGCCTTACTCAGCGACGCCATCGCCCGCCTCGATGACTGGCTCACGCAGGAAAGCGTACAAGAAGAATTCGCAGAACAAATCGAGAGACTGCTGCAACGCGCCTATCCCACGCTGTTTTCCTGGCTCGGAGCGGTCGTCGACCCCGCCAATCTGAGTCGCAATCTGGCCCGTAATCTGGTACGCGCGGCGCAGGAGACCCTGAGCGAGATTCATCAGGACCCCGAGCACCCCAAGCGCCAGGCCTTCGACCGCTGGCTCCAAGAAAATCTCCTGCGCCTGCAAAAGGATCCAAGGCTACAGGCACGCATCCGGGGCTGGCAGGAAGGGCTGCTCGCGCACCCGGCGGCGCGCGATTATGTCACCCGGGTGGTAAACGATCTACAACAATGGCTCTTGCAGGACCTGCAGGCGCCCCGGTCCCGCAGCCGTCAGCTCTTGCGCAGGGGCGCGGGCTGGTTTGGCGAACTGCTGGATACCCAGCCGCAGTTGCGCCAGGCGATCGATGGCTACGTGGAAGAAAGCGCGCGCCGCCTACTCCCCACGGTGCAGGAAAGCTTCACCAAGCACATTGAGGACACCATCCGCGCCTGGCCGATGGCCGACATGATCCGCGTTCTCGAAGAGGGCATCGGCAGCGATCTGCAATACATCCGTATCAACGGGACGGTGGTGGGACTGCTGCTGGGGCTGCTCATCCATGCCCTTTTCGTGCTGCTGGCTACGGTATGAATGGCTCTTTCGGGACTTCTGGGCCAGTAGAGAGCGGTCCAATCGGGGCAGTGCCGGTACCGTCAGCATGCATACTAGCGGAGCAAAGAAACGGAACATTTTTTGCTTGACTCAATGCAAGATTTCACTAGAGAGGAGTAGATCATGAAGCCGTTGCTTGTCAGCACCCTTGCCTGTGCCGCCCTGCTCTGCAGCAGTCTTGCCTTTGCCGCCAATGCCAGTGACGCCCAGAAGGCGATCAGTGCTGCCCAAGCCGCTATGGCCAAGGCCGAGAGCATCCACTATCAATGGTTGGCCACCCCGAAATTCCTCGAGAAAGCAGAAGCCGCAGAAAAGGCCGGCAAGTATGATGAGGCGATCGCCAAGGCACAACATGCAGAGGAGCTAGCCAAGCTCTCCTACGCCCAGGGTGAAGCGCAAGCCAAGAAGTATAACGTCACCCTCGGCAAGGACGGTATTATCCTCAACTAAAAAGGCAGGATTCGGGCGCGTACTCCCGCGCCCTGCAGGAGCCTTTGGGCAGCAGCCATTTTCTGATCGGCATCCGCCGAAGCGCTAAAGTGCAGGGTCAACCGCTCGCGCGGGGCCGCCGGTGCCGGCGGCTCACGCCGATGTAAAAGACGGTAGAGCTGCCGCGCCACACCATCGTTACCACCAAAGATGGCGCTTCCACCAGACCACACAGAGATCTCCTCACGCAGCCAACAGTAGTGGGTACAACCGAGAACCAGCGCTGTTGCGTCCCTAACCTGTGCGGCGATCTTTTCCTGCCAATAATCACTGGCACGCTCGCGCCAGTCCACGCGTTGTCCCTCGATAATTTCCATCCAGCCCGGGCAGGCCAGCGCCCGTACCCGGCGTTCCGGATCACAATCCTGTAGAAGCTTTTCGAGCTTGGCGCCGCGCACGGTAAGCTCGGTAGCCAACAACAGCAGTTCTCCGCTGCTTTCCTGCAGAGCGACCTTGATGGCAGGCTCAATACCGATGATGGGCATGGACGCGTATTGGCGCAGTGGTGCTGCGGCAGCACTGGTGGCGGTGTTGCAGGCGATCACCAAGGCATCGACGTCGAGTTGCAAAAAGCGCTGGTAGGCCGCCTTCGTAAAGGCCCGCACTTCGGCCACACTACGGTCACCATAGGGTGCGTTGGCGGTATCCGCAAAATAGAAATATTCAGCTTCCGAGAGATAACGGGTACAGGCCAACCACGTACTCAGACCGCCGAGGCCCGAGTCGAAAACCCCGACCCGCATCAGACGGCCAGCACTTCTCGGGCGAGCAGGGCAGCGCCACGCATACCCGCTTGGTCATCGCCATTCCCGGCGGCGATCTCTACGGTGTCTTGCAGTGCCGGAATCATGTTGCTGCGCAGTTGCTGGCGCAGATCTTCGCCGAAACAATCCCAGGCCGCACTCAGGCCCCCGCCCACGCGAATCTGGCGAGAGTCCAGCACCTTGACGACATGCGCCAGGGCTTGGCCGAGATGTTCCGCCAAGGTTTGAAACGCCCGCAATGCCCCAGGGTTCTGATCCTGTGCAAGCTGGGTGATGATCTTGGGATCGGCCGCCATGCCGGTGTATTCCAGATAACTGGACACCAGTCCCTGCGCCGAGGCGTATTGTTCCAGGCAGCCCTGGTTGCCGCAGCCACAACGTCGTCCACCGGGCACGACGATGAGATGACCAATCTCCATCGCCGCGCCATCTTCGCCGCGCCACGGGCGCCCGGACTGGATCCACCCCCCCCCTACTCCCGTACCCAGCCCAACATAGATCAAGGACTGCATTTCAGGATGATCCTGGCGCAAGGACCAGAATTCGCCAAAGGCCGCCGCATTGGCATCATTCTCGAGCAATACCGGTACCTGCAACTGCTCGCTGAGCCGTGCTTCCAAAGCAAAATTTTCGAGATGTGGGATATTGGGTGACTGCCGCAACAGCCCGTCGGCGGTCACAAAACCCGGAAAAGCAACCCCCACTCCGTCGATCTGCGGGCATTGCTCACGCAAGCGGTGATAGCCACTGGCAAGGGCCTCCAATACCAGCTGCTGCGCCGCACCTACCTCTCCGGCCTGGGCGCAACGTTCCCGCAGGTTCATTTCCGTGCGGTAGCTGGCGATACACTGCGCATCATCAAAAACGCCAAAGCGTAAATTGGTACCGCCCACATCTATCCCGAGGTACAAAGCACTCATCTGCGCCCCACCTGAATTTGCAAGGAGGCAGAAAACTCCTCACCGACGACAGGCCAAGTCAGCTCCAGCACCCAAGCCTGCATGATCTTCTCAAAGCCGGCCTCGGACTGCGAGACCGTCCGGTGCGGCCAAGCCTGCCAGGCTATCTGCTCAGGAAGCTGAATCTCGACACTGCCTCCCAGCACCGCGTCATCGAGACGAAATTCCCGTGCGGTACCGGAGAGCTCCGCGGCGAAGCCCCCGACCACGGCAGCATCCACAGACAGGCAGCCTGCCGGTCCATCACAACTCGGCATGGCCAGATAGATACGCGTAGTGAACGTCGTCGCGGCATCCTTTATCCCTTTGCCCGCATAGCGAACGGATAGACAACCGTTTCGCAAAGCGAAGGATTTTTCGAGTTCCCAGGCTTCCTGCTGGGCTAGGAAACGCGGCGTCTTTGCCCCGGTAACGAATTGATATTCCAGCGCTTCACCGCCCAGGCGATCGACGAAGCTTTGACAGGGGAGATCATCGAAAAGCAGATCGTCCGCGTGAATAGCCGTTTTGAAACTGACCCGATCATGGGCCGAGGCAATGCCGCCGGCACTCTCCGCTTCTGCCGCACTTTCCCCCTGACGAATCTTGTCGTAGTAGGCCTCGTCGCGGCGTGCCAGGGTATCGGCAAAGTCATGCTCGCTCGGGTAGTGATTCCACTCCTGGATGCTGGCGTGGGGCAAATGCAGCACAATCTGCATCTGCGCATCATGATAGAAGCACTCTTCGCGGCCATCGAGATCGACATCTTCCCAAATCATCGCGGGCCGTTTCCGCACTTGGTCGAGCCCTGCCTCGAGACGCGTCAGGTGATGGTGCACAGCACGCCGCAAATGCGGAAGATAAATACCGCCAAAGAGCCCGTGCCAATACGCATCGTTGGCCTGTGCCGCGTGCAGATCGGCACGCAGGACCGCAGTCTGGCGTCGCTTGGGCAGGGCATGAAAACGTGCAGACAACTG
>JAQVDS010000071.1 GCA_028697715.1 Acidithiobacillus sp.
AGCCTCTTTACCTTGAACTCGTCGAGCAGCGCCGTGATGCCCGCCGTCTGCGGGAGCGTCTCAATCAGCGTGTCGAAGTCGGCAAGCCCCACCCAGTTCGTGCCGGAGAGGAAGCCGTTGGCGTAGCGGTCCAGATCCAGAAGATCGGCCAGATAGTTCTCCGGGTCGGCGGCCTTCTTGGCTGCCAGCATCTGGTTGAGTTGCGTGGCGTCGAGCCGGAGCCCCTGTTCGTCGATGACGAGTTCGATCTGGTTCAGATAGGGCTTCAAGCGCGTCTGCATCACCAGGCTGGCGTAGACGCTTTCCTTGAGGCTGTCGTAGGCCTGCTGCAAGAGGTCAAGCTGGGCCTGCGAGAAGTTCACGCGCAGGGTGGGGAAGGCTTCGATGGCCATCGCGGCGCCACCGCTGCTGCCGCCACCGCCCGAACCCGCCGAGATGGCCAGGCCCCAGTTGGCCCCGTCGGTCTGGCTCTTTTTCTCCGGCAGGTTGAAGAAGTACTGGCCGTTGAAGGCTTCGAGCACGTGCAGCTTGCGGCTCCACTCGCTGATCAGGTTGCGATAGCGCTCGGAGAGGTACATGCCGCCGAAGTCGGTCATCAGCGCTGCGCCGCCACCACTGCCGCCCACGCTGCCTGAGGAGACCGCCGCGAAGGCCACGGTATCGATGCTGCTGGAGCGCCGCTCGTTGCCGAAGGCTTCATAGACGATGCGGTATTTGCCCGATGCACGCTCTTCCAGGCTCTTGGCCATGCCGGAGGTGTCGGCCCAGGCGGTGATGAGTTGATCGAGCAGGGCTTTTTGTTCGGCGCGCGTGCCCGCGTTCTGAAACTGGGCGAGAACACCGGCGAGGCTGCTGGATTGGGCGGCGGCCTGCTGCAATTCGCGCACGTTGCCCGCGCCCTGCATGTTGGGCAGTACCCTGAGCGCTTCGGGGACTTCGATCTCTTCGGCGAAGCGGGTGTCGAAGGTGTCGATGGCGAGTTTGAATTCGCCCATGGCGGACGTTGAGCCGTCGGCACGGGTGAATGTCCCTTCGCGGGCGAGCGTGTTGCCGTTGGCCAGGCGCTGGTTCTTGAGGCTGTGGGCGAGGTTGAGGCTGACGATGCCGGCGTCCGCCAGCGAAACGAGTTCGCCGCCTTGCGAGACGCCGTCTTGCGAAATATCGCGCCAGAGCTTCAATTCTGCGAAGGCGGGGTCGGTGGCGTCGATCACGCCGTCGCCATTCGCATCCAATGCGGCGAGGGCTGCAAATCCATTCGGGGCGAGGGTGCCGTTGGGCAGTACGGTGAAGTCGCCGAACAACTCCGCGCCGGTGTCGATGGTGCCGTTGCCGTTTCTGTCCCAGACCAGCAGGGCGTCGCCCTGACCCACCCAGCCGGTGCGGGTGAGGATGCCGTCGCCGTCGTGGTCGAAATAGACGTTGCTGGCAAGACCGACAGTTTCGAGGCCATTGCCGTCGAGGTCGAGGAGGATGGGGTCGCGGGGCCAGACCCAGTTTTTAGCCGAGTCGAAGAAATTCGAGTATCCCCGGTCGCGGGGACGCATTCCTTCAGGTAGAAACAGATTCAGGAATTCGTTGGCAGCCTTGTTCAAAAGATCGATCAAGGACTGTTGCAGCGGCTGGCCGTTCTGCACGAGTTGCTGTGCTGCAGAGGCGGCGATAGCGATGCCGGTCAGAGCAACTTTTTGTGGCGAGGGTGGCATCAATCCAGCGATCGTGCCCGCAGCACCACCCAATATACCGAGTGAGGCTGCCAAAGCATCTCCAGGTGACTGAGCGTTTTGCAATGCGTTCAGATTCATCACGGTCTGCGTCACGGCCGTTGCAGGAGCAACGCCAATACCCAGTCCTTGGGCAAAAGCACCAAAGCTACCCGTTGATGCCATGGCTGCCGCCCCTGCAGCTACCGCAGCGCCAAACGAAGCCTGGTTGGCTGGTGTACTCAGACCGCCTTGGTACGCTCCATATGCGTCGCCTGCTGCAGCCGCTACTTCTCCCGCCGTCACGATACCGCTCATATCAGCCTCCTATCCTGATGAAAAATGCAAATACGCCAAAGAAAATCATCCAGATCGTTGTCCCGGCAGCGCTGAAAAAAATCCAGATCCAATAAACGAACTCTTCTCTCTTAAGTCGTGGGTACAGTTCCATCTCTACGACCTGCTTAGGATTTGGAAAACCCCATTGTTTTGTCGGGTGCCATCCTCCTGGATAGTCATTGACCCGCCAGTTCAGAACGAGGAATAGAGCCAGAAGAACAAAAAACAGCACCATTGCCCAACCACTAAGGGAGGAGAAATCATGGAAAACTCGCTCAGCGACGGGCGTGGTCTCAATTACGGCGCGCCAGCCCTTCGAGAACATCGGTAGCAACACGACCACGAACCCGACCAGGGCAAAGGCTGCTTGCAGCGGGTACGACCACTTGGCGAGCCACGTTGCAGCTGCCTTATGGAATCTACGCCGCGCAAGAACTGCCGGATCAGCAGGCTCCGTTGGCTCGGTCAGGCCGTGGATTTTTCTAAGCCGCTCTTTGCCTAATGCCATCAAGAATCCTCCTTCACCAAACTCATATGCATGGCATGCTGCCCCATATTCACCACCTCATCCACCTGCAAGCCCTTGGGCACTTGGTGCGTGATAAAGATCATCGTCACCTTGCCCTTGAGCCGATTGATGGTCTGGGCAAAGTGCTCGGCGGTGTGTTGATCCAGGTTCGAAATCGCCTCGTCGAAGATCAGCACCTTGGGCCGCTTGAGCAGCGCGCGGGCGATGGCGATGCGCTGGCGCTGTCCACCCGATAGTCCAGTGCCGCGCTCGCCGATCTCGGTCTGGTAGCCCTGTGGCAGCTTCTCGATCACCTCGTGGATTTCGGCGG
>JAQVDS010000003.1 GCA_028697715.1 Acidithiobacillus sp.
ATCAGTCGTTGCCAGTCGCTCTGGCTGCGTCGCGGGTTCATATCGCACTCCTGCTCAGTGAAAACAAAAGCAGGTTAGAGCTCGCCAGCCAGCCCGGAAAGTACGGTGCCGTTTGAGCGGTTACGTTCTTCGAAACTCAGGCCGTCGATGTTAACGGGCATGGTCGAGATCCAAGTATAGCGGGGTTGCCGCAAGGAATGGCTCTAGGCACAGTGCGTCATATTTCTGCATCTTGCGCTTGTCGATGAATCCGAGGCGATGCAGATCGCAGGTCGATTCGGGAACAGCTTCAAGGATGCGGCTCTTGGTGGTCATTGGCAAATTTCCTGCGCTGCCCTGCACAGGATGGCATCGCTGAGCCCCGTATTGCGTATCCATCGCTGGAAGTAGCGGGTTTTGAATACTCAAATCATCACAGAACCATTGTGTCATTTGGTGGCGTGGGATGTCTACTCCAAAGCCCGACAGCCAGGATTGCAGCCACGTCGTATGAATGTGGATTGTCCGGAGTGGATGATTGAAGCGATGGACAAAGAGGCCAAACGTTTGGGCGTGACTCGCCAGTCAATCATTAAAGTGTGGATCGCGGAACGTCTTGAGAAGGCTCAAGCCCATTGAAGCACGAAGGCCCCCAGGGTTTCCCCTGGAGGCCTTGGCATCCACCGCCGCCGATCGGTGGTGAAGTTTGTCGCCGCGCCTTTTGGGAGTAGACTCCCATTGTTGTCGCGTTACCCCAATGCAACGACAGAGCGGTCATGTTCGGATAAGCGCCTTCAACACGGAAGAACGCCGCTCAGCGAGTGGTTACGGAGGGAAAACCTCTGACGACTTGCCAGCAATGGTGGCTCGAGTGTCCCAGGGGATAACGCACACCAGAGGGCTGTAGGCTGCCAGTGCTTTGTCCGTGGTAAGCAGTTGCGCAGGCAAGCCCATGGCTTGCGCGACGAGGAGGCGATCAAAAGGATCCTTGTGGTGCCAGGGCAATGTTGGTAACACGAAAGTATGGGCACTTTCGATAAGGAGCTCCGTAAAACCAGTTTCCTGGGCCAGGAGACAAACATCCCGTGGTGGAATGGTAAAGTCAGGACGCCCCAGCGAGCATTTAATGGCAATCTCCCACAGGCTTGCGGCGCTGAAAAACACCTCGTTCGAAGGATCTGCCAGAACCTGTTGTGTAGTGCTTGGGAGGCGCTCCGGAGCAAAGAGACCCGCTAGCAGGACATTCGTGTCGAGCAGGATGCGCGAGGTTGCCATCAATCCTCTGGACCTGGAAACATCGCCTCGATCTCGGTTTGCGCAAAGTGATCAAACTGCTCTGGCATGGGGAAACGACCTTTTCCCAATCCCAACTTTCGGGGTTGCAAGGAAGCGGCAAGTGGCACTAGTCGTGCCACTGGCTTTCCAGCCCGCGCGATGATGATCTCCTTCCCCGATGCAGCCTGGTCCACATAGCGGGAGAACTGCGTTTTTGCTTCATGGATGTTGACAGTAGTCATTCGAGGAATCTCCCAAAAACTATCGGACTAATGCTAGTCCATTCGCTAATGAGGTACAACTGCCGCGACCCGCTTGCCGCGTTGTGTAGTGATAGCAATATTCTTATATTGGTTTCAATGAAAGCGCAAAGTACAGGGGGACAACATGGCGACGGTTACCGTCAGAAATCTGCCGGACGAGGTGCCACCGCGATACTGGCTCGGGCACAAAATACCTTCTGGCTAAGGCCGCCGGCCTCCTGTTCATCGATCAGTACAGCCGTAACTGCTCGCTCGTTTGGACGGTTATGTGGCAAAGATGGTGGACGCACCATTGATTTCTTGCGGTTTGGTATCTACCATTGATATTCATCGCAGATAGGATGGGGTACTAGATGGACACCGCTCGCATATTTCAATCTGGTCGAAGCCAGGCAGTGCGCCTACCGAAAAGCTATCGATTCGCAGGGAAGGAGGTCATCGTCCGCCACTTCGGTGCTGGCGTACTGCTGCTGCCGCTTGACCGCTCCTGGGATATGCTTGAAGCCGGATTGGCAGAGTTTGAACCGGATTTTGTTATGGATCGTGCACAACCATCTAATCAGGACAGAACGCTGATTGCGGGTTCCTGATGCATTTGCTCGACACCAATATCTGTATCTACATCATCAACGTCCGTCCACCACAAGTGCTCGCGAAATTTCGCGAGCATCCTTCAGGAACAGTCGCTATATCCACGGTTACAGCCTGCGAATTGGCCTTTGGGGTAGCCAAAAGCCAGTCCGAGCGTAATCACCGTGCGCTCCAGATGTTCATGGCCCCTTTGGAGATTTTGCCGTTCGATGAATCTGTTGTGTGGCAATACGCTCAGGTACGGTCAGATCTTGAGCGGCAGGGGCAGCCCATTGGGGCATTGGACATGATGATTGCGGCACACGCTCTGGCGCTTGGCGCTATTCTGGTTACCAATAATACCAAAGAATTCTCCCGTGTAGCCGAGTTAAAAATAGAGAACTGGGCCTAACAGAAAAACCTATCACAGGCTGTACGCTTACAATTGACACGCTGCAGGTATGTATATACAAGTTCGCCGCGCATGCCTATGCGCTCGGCCTCACGCTAGTGACGGACATCATGCGCGAATTCAGCCGCATTCGTGGCCTCAATGTAGAGAATTGGTTGGAAAAATAGTCAATCGTCCGTAAGGCGCTGAGCACAACTTGCCTATGTACGCACAAATGGCGCACAATGCTGCGGGCAATCATCAGGAGCCTGCTATGCCAACCATTGTTAAGGATACCCGCTTGCACATCCGCTGCGATCAGGAGGTTCGACGACTGCTCGACAAAGCAGCGGCCTACAGTCATATGAGTGTGTCCGAATTCGTGCTTCGCAACGCCGTCGAACAGGCACGATCGGTGGTGCAGACGTTCGAGTCCATCCCCCTGTCTCGGGAGGATTTCGCAGCTTTTCTGGACGCATTGGATGTACCGGCCACTCCCAATTCGGCCTTGCAGCGCGCGTTTGTGCGCCACGCCAAGCATGTGCGCTGATGGACTACGGGATTCGTCCGCTGGATGACGAGGCGGCCACCAGCGGATTTGCCTGTGGGGAAGCGGCGCTCGATGAATATCTGCGGCACTATGCCCGTCAGGATATCAAGCGCGGCGTGGCGCGTGTTTTTGTGGCCTCACCGCTGGAGGCGTCGCGGGTGCTCGCCGGCTTTTACACCCTGAGTGCCGCCGGCGTTGCGGCAAACACACTGCCTGAGGATTGGCGCAAGACGCTCCCGCGTTATCCGGTGCCGGTTGCGTTGATCGGCCGATTGGCCGTGAGCCGACAGTACCAGCGGCAGGGTCTGGGGTCGATCCTTCTGGTGGATGCTTGCAAGCGCGTTGTTGCCGCCAGCCAAACGCTGGCGGTCGCAGCCATTGTGGTGGATGCGAAATCCGCGCAGGCGGCGGCGTTCTACCAGCACTTCGGCTTTGTCGAGTTGCCCGGCCAGCCCGGTCGCTGGATGTTGCCACGTTCACACTTTGTGGCTTTGACTTGAGCTGAACGTGGATGACTTCGTCTGCCAGCTGACGATCCGGCGCGCTTTGTGCGAGAACTCCACGCCGACTTCGATGACCTGCTCGATGCCCGGCGCGCCGCGGTATTTGGCGGCGTAGTCCCTGGCCTGGAGTTGTGCCAGCGCGCTGTTGGTGCCCTGACTGGCTTCGTGGGTGTCATCGACCACCTTGAACTCGAAGGCCCAGATGATGTTTTCGACGCGTGCTACCAAATCGCAGCGTCCCTCGCTGGTTGCCGCCTCGGCGGTCATTTCGAGGCCGAGGGCGGCCAGATGGCTGTAAAAGATACTTGCCCAATATCCTTCGTAATTCGCGATGGGGTTGCGCCGGTGCCAGTCGTGTGGAATCCCGGCAAATAAACGATCGAAGTGGGCCTTGAGCAGATCCGGATCGGCGGTTCTCAGGCAGTCATAGAGGGCGCCGGTGAGATCGTTGGCCAGGCGGGTGTCGGGGTACCAGCCCAACAGGATGGCCTCGTTGAGGGCCTGGCGAACTTCGATGTTCGGCACGGTGAGATGGTAGTCTGTGCGGTTTCCCCGACGCCGTACGCTGCGGATGGTCAGATATCCGGTCTGCCAGAGCATGGCCTCGGGCTCGATGCCATCGACGTCGAAGGAGGACAGCAATTGCTCGCTGGCGTAGAGCCCTTCGAGCCTGGGCGTGAAGAAATCTCGGGCTTTGAGCCAGTTGACCAGGAAGGTGGGGGTGCCGGTCTCGAACCAGTGGGCGCGGAACTCGCGCAGCCGCAGCAGCAGAAGAACATCAAAGGGATTGTAAACGGACTCTGCGCCCCAGGCGTAGCCATTGTACCAGCGCTGCACCTCGGCGCGGTCCAAAGGCTGGCCGGCCTCGGCGGCAGCGGCAAATTCCGGCGCGAAGACGCTGTCCAGGTCCGCCTCGGTATAGCCGCAGATACTGCTGAAGGCTGGGTCCAGCGTTAGATCGTAGAGGTTGTTGAGCCCGGAAAAGATGGAAACTTTGCTGAACTTGGACACCCCAGTGAGGAAGACGAAGCGCAGGTCGGCGTCGCGGCCCTTGAGGACGCTGTAGAGGTTGCGCAGGCCCTCGCGCATGGCGCGGGCGATCTCGGGTTCGGTGAGGTTGTCGAGGATGGGCTTGTCGTATTCGTCTACCAGCACCACGGCGCGTTGGTCATAGCGGGCGGCGGCATCGCTGATGAGCTCGGCAAAGCTGCCGGCGATGTCTTCCGGGTCGATCAGAGCGACGCCCAGTCGTTCGGCATTCTCTCGCAGTTGTCGGCGGATGCTGCGTTCGAGTTGCTCCCGCCGCTCCAGTCTGCCTTCGGCAAAGGAGAGGCGAATGACGGGATGGCGCTTGTCCCAGTCCCAATGATCGGCCAAGTACAGGCGCGAGCGATCGGCGGCCTTGGGCTCGGCGCCCAGGGCAATTGCCGCCTCGCCGCCCTCAAAGAGTACCCGGTTGCCGGCAAAGGCCTCGGCCAGGGTATCGAGAAAGAGCGACTTGCCGAAGCGGCGCGGGCGAGAGAGAAAGTACACGCTGCCACCCTCGGCCAGTTGGGCAATCAAGGGGGTTTTGTCGACGTAGTAGCAGTCTTCCTCGCGTAGCTTGGCGAAGGTCTGGATGCCGATGGGCAACTGGTGGCGGGTGCTCATGTGCGGAAGACTCCGGAGCCTGATGAGAATACTCCTGATTCTGCAAGAAGTTTTGCGCAGAGGGAAGGGTGGGATTGGGTCTTCGTGTCTCGCTGCCCTGGAGCAAGGTGACAGGCCGAGCCGAGGTTTTTCTTTACTTCTCTGGGGTGTAACTGTTCTCTGATCGGTATTCTTCAGTACTGATTGTGGATGCGGTAGCAATCGGAGCGCAAGGGGTTGGCGGCGAATTATTCTTTGTGTAGCGAGGGCATGATTACGGCCATTGCCTAGCCGCGTGCAGTACGCGTAAAACACGAAGCAAGTCGTGAGACTCGTCATAGACCAGTATGTAGTTCTGATGCACAACTAGCTCGCGAGTGCCCAAGACGCGACCCGGATGTCCCAAGTTGGGGTAGTAAGCCAACTGGCCGGCTCTCTCTTCAAATAATTCATCAAGAGCCTGTGCAGCAGCCGGATTATGAGCCTCAACGTAATCATAGATCGTTTCGCGGTCCTGGATGGCATCTGTAGACCAGTACAGCTCCATCACTCAGATGTTTCGAGCTGGTCACGGGTGGCAGAGCGACGAGCGGCGAACTTGGCTTCGACTTTATTGGCGGGCACCAGTCGCCCGGCATTGGCCGAGTCAATACCGGCTTGTACCTGTCCCCGGAACCAAGCGTCATATGCAGCATCCCTCTGTTGCCGCTGCACATATTCGCGCATAAAGTCGCGCAGGAGTTGTGCTGCGGTACGGTCGTTGCTCTTTGCTACCGTAACGAAAGCAGTTTTAATGGATTCATCGACCCTGAAGGTAAAGGTTGTCTCGCCCATCTTCGCCCCTCAAATGTGTTACATGGGAATTTCACGGTAACACAAAATCGGCGCAAAAGTTATCCCCGCCGACGCTGCTCACGATCCGCATACTTGCCATTGCCAATATCCGTGCTGCACCCTAATGCAACGAAAGAGCGGCCATGGCCGGGCAACCGGCTTCAACTAGAGAAGAACGCCGCTCAGCGAGCGGTTACCTGTTGGTTCTACCAGTACTTCGGCTTTATCGAGCTGCCTGGCCAGCCCGGTCGCTGGATGTTGCCACGCTTATACTTTGCAGCTTTGGCTTGAGTCGCCGCTTCTTCGCCGTGCTCAGCAGGGCGAGGAAGTCATCATTGCGCATCGGGGTGTAGCTGTGGACAGCTGATATGCGTTTGCAAGACGCAGGGCACGCTTCAATTGATGGTGCCGGATGCTTCTGCTTGCCAGCTGACGATGCGCCGCTCTTGGCGCGAGAACTCCACGCCGACCTCGATGACCTGATCGATGTCCGGCGCGCCGCGGTACTTGGCGGCGTAGTCCCTGGCCTGGAGTTGCGCCATGGCGCTATTCCTTTCGGTGCTCGCCTTTTCAGGATCATCGACCACCTTGAACTCGAAGACCCAGGCGGTGCCGCCATGTTTGACGGTCAGATCGCATTGGCCCTCGTTCATGACATCCTCGGCGATGATTTCCACCCCCAGGCTGGCCAGATGGCTGTAGCAGACACTGGCGAAGTAGCCCTCGTAGCGGGCAATGGGGTTGTTGCGGTACCAGTCATGCGGAATGGACGCAAAGAGGCGCTCGAAGTGCGCCTGCAGGGCGGCGGTATCGCCGGAAGAAAGTGCGTAGAAGAGGGCGCGCAACGGTGCGGAGCGCGGTTGCGGGTGCCAGAGCTGGAATAGAGCCTCGTTCAGCGCTTGACGCACTTCTTGATTGGGAACCGTCAGGCGATATTCGGTGATGCCTGCCAGTCGTTCGGTCTCACGGATGGTCAGATATCCGGTCTGCCAGAGCATGGCCTCGGGCTCGATGCCATCGACGTCGAAGGAGGACAGTAGCTGCTCGCTGGCGTAGAGCCCTTCGAGCCTGGGCGTGAAGAAATCTCGGGCTTTGAGCCAGTTGACCAGGAAGGTGGGTGTGCCGGTCTCGAACCAGTGGGCGCGGAACTCGCGCAGCCGCAGCAGCAGAAGAACATCAAAGGGATTGTAAACGGACTCTGCGCCCCAGGCGTAGCCATTGTACCAGCGCTGCACCTCGGCGCGGTCCAAAGGCTGGCCGGCCTCGGCGGCAGCGGCAAATTCCGGCGCGAAGACGCTGTCCAGGTCCGCCTCGGTATAGCCGCAGATACTGCTGAAGGCTGGGTCCAGCGTTAGATCGTAGAGGTTGTTGAGCCCGGAAAAGATGGAAACTTTGCTGAACTTGGACACCCCAGTGAGGAAGACGAAGCGCAGGTCGGCGTCGCGGCCCTTGAGGACGCTGTAGAGGTTGCGCAGGCCCTCGCGCATGGCGCGGGCGATCTCGGGTTCGGTGAGGTTGTCGAGGATGGGCTTGTCGTATTCGTCTACCAGCACCACGGCGCGTTGGTCATAGCGGGCGGCGGCATCGCTGATGAGCTCGGCAAAGCTGCCGGCGATGTCTTCCGGGTCGATCAGAGCGACGCCCAGTCGTTCGGCATTCTCTCGCAGTTGTCGGCGGATGCTGCGTTCGAGTTGCTCCCGCCGCTCCAGTCTGCCTTCGGCAAAGGAGAGGCGAATGACGGGATGGCGCTTGTCCCAGTCCCAATGATCGGCCAAGTACAGGCGCGAGCGATCGGCGGCCTTGGGCTCGGCGCCCAGGGCAATTGCCGCCTCGCCGCCCTCAAAGAGTACCCGATTGCCGGCAAAGGCCTCGGCCAGGGTATCGAGAAAGAGCGACTTGCCGAAGCGGCGCGGGCGAGAAAGGAAAAATGCCTTGCCACCCTCGGCCAGTTTCGCAATCAAGGGGGTTTTGTCGACGTAGTAGCAGCCTTCGTCCCGGACCTGACGAAAGGTCTGGATGCCGATGGGCAACTGGTGGCGGGTGCTCATGTGCGGAAGACTCCGGAACCTGATGAGAATACTCCTGATTCTGCAAGAAGTTTTGCGCAGAGGGAAGGGAGGGATGAGGCCGCAGTACTTTCTATGCTCGATGCTTGGCTCTTGTTACCATTGGCACCGCTACTTCTGACACTGAGACATACATGAGCCGGGAGGCGATCTTCATTCACTCGCTGTGGCGCTCGGGGAGCACTTGGCTTTTCGAACACGTCCTTTGCGCCGATCGTCTTGCCGCGGCAAGATGGAAAGAATGAAACGTTTCTTGCCGGGCGTGTCCTGGATGGCTGTTGGTCTTCGTGGCCAACCCAAGACTTCCACAAGCCACCAAGCCTTTCTCGCTGCCCTGGAGCAAGGTGACAGGCCGAGCCGGGGTTTTTCTATACTCCTCTGGGGAGGCTGCATCGCCGAAGCGCTGGCCCGCGGAGCGCTCCCGGATTGGCAGGTGGAGCACGTTCTCTATCAGTCGGGTTTACATGAGCGTCCACAAATCCCCGCCGGGAAGTCCTATGATGCGCTGATCCTGGCGCTTTCGTTGCGCACGGTGATGGGGCAGGCGGCGCAACGCCTGTTGGGTTTTCATGACGCGGATCGGCTGGCCTTGCGTTCTTTGCCAGCAGAGGAGTCTTTGCCGATTGCCAAGGAAATATTGCGGGAGCTCCTGCAAAACGTGATAGAAGGCGTAGATGGTCGTTTTCCGGTTTTGCTGCCTTCCTTTGTCGAGCCGCCGCCGAGCGAAACCGGCCTCTTTCAGGCGCGCAGTCCCCAAAGTCTCTATCGCATGGCGCGTGACCTGAACGATCACTTGAGCGTGACTGCGACTGGCCAGAATGGGGTTTTTTATCTGGAAACCAACGACCTTCTGCGTCGCCACGGAGATCTGCGGATTTACGACGGCTATGATCTTTGCTTTGCTCATGCTGGCCTGCGTCACACGAAAAAAACTGCTTTTTACTCTGCATTATTTGCACGTATCGAGGCGATGCTGGAGGCATTGGCAGCGGATCGACAGCAGCCCATCAAGGCGATCATCACGGATCTGGACAATACCCTGTGGAAGGGCGTGCTGGCGGAGATGGACGAGCTCGTTCCCGGTGATCATACCGAGGGCTGGCCGATTGGCTACGCTGAGGCACTGCTAATCTGCAAGCAGCGGGGAATTCTGCTCGCCATCTGTTCCAAGAACGATGACGCGCAAACCCGCATCAATTTTGATAAGGTCTGGTACGGGCGGCTGCGGCTGGATGATTTTGCCAGTATTCGTATTAACTGGCGGCCCAAATCCGAGAATATCCGCGAGATTCTGGCGGAACTCAACATCCTGCCTGAGCATGCCCTGTTCATTGACGACAACCCACTGGAGATTGCCGAGGTGCAGCGCGCCTTTCCCCAGATGCGCACTCTGAGCGGCGATCCACACCGTTGGCGCATGGAGCTGATCTACGGCGTTCCCACGCAGGTTCCCCGGCTGAGCGAAGAGGCGGCGCAGCGTACCGAATTGTTGCAGGCTAAAGTCCAACGCGAGCAGATGGCGGCCACGGCATCCGATCGCGAGGGCTACCTACGGGATTTGCAACTCCGGGCGGAGATTCGCTCGATTCATGCCGATGACAAGGCTTTTGACCGGGCCGTGGAGCTCATCAACCGCACCAATCAATTCAATACCACGGGGCGGCGTTGGAGCGCTGCGGAGCTGCGGCGTTTTGATGGAGACGGTGGACGACTGTGGATCTTGCGCGCGGCAGATCGTTTTGCCGAACATGGCATTGTTGGCGTTGCGTTGATTCAGTCAGGGCGCTTGCGGCAGATGGTGCTTTCCTGCCGGGTCTTTGGCCTGGGGCTGGAAGATGCCTTTCTGGCGCAGATGGTGGCCAAAAACCCGCCACCGGAGCCGCTGCGGGCGGACTGGCAGGACACCGGTCGCAATGCTACGGCGCGTCAGTTTCTGGAGCGTCACTTTGCGCCGGAGGAGGGCGGGGAGGGATGGGTGCTGCACATGCTTCCTGAATGGCCGGAACATATTGGCGCTTTGGCATGAACGATATGCTTTGCTCATCCTTTCTCGGGCTGGCAAGATGCGTTTCTCGCTCTGATTTTGATGAATTGGCTAAGTAAAAGGTGTCCATTTGAAAGACTCTTCGCCGCTCTCCGTTTGGATGGAATTGCGTCCCGCTCTGGACGGCTTTTACGGCATTCCCCAGGAAACCCGTTTGCTGTTCAGCGCGTTGGCAGGCCTGGACAATTTGGATTTGGCTGGCTTCTTGCAGATGTCCAAGCGTCGCCTGCGCGGTGGTGTGTATGGTCGTTCTGTGGGCAATGCGGGCGACCAGATCCAGCACGCTTCGCAGGTGCTGGTGTCACTCAAGGGGCAAACCTCCTTCGACTGGAAAACGACGGTGGCCGAATGGCTGCAGGAGCAGGGCGCGGACCTGCGCCTGCGCTGGCGGACCTGGTTGAGTGGATATATTGCCGTGGGGCAGTTTGATGGCGGTCCCTTTGCGGATTATCTATGGCAGGAGTTATTTGGCCGGAGCCTGCCGGCCTCCGAGCGCGAGCGGGTACTACGGCACAGTCGCTATCGTGTCTGTGCCGAACCCTGGCGCTGGATGCATCTGGCCGGAATCGAGCGGGCACAGGTGCTGGGCCGCTCTCGCTATCCGCGTGTCGATACCCGCGGTGCAGATGTCCTGATTGCGCAGACGCCTTTCCCTGGGCGGGTACGCCGAGGGACGGAGTTGGTGGTGCACTATCACGATGCCATCCCGGTACTCATGCCCCATACCATCTCTGATCGCGCTTTCCATCAGGCCAGCCACTACCATGCGCTGGCGGCCAACGTGAGAGATGGGGCGTGGTTTGCCTGTGTGTCCGAAACCACCCGGCAGGATCTCTTGCGCCTCTTTCCCAGCGCCGAGGCGCGCTCTGCTACCTTATACAATATGATTCCGTCACATTATCGGCCAACCGAGCCGGAGCCTGAGCGAATCCCCGGTATCGTGCGCCGCTATAGTCATGTAGAGTTTGTGGGCAAAAAGCCGCTGAAAACCTGGGTCCTGCACCGTCGCTTTAGGTCGGAGGAGGCGCGGGCAGAATTTCTGCAGCGCACCCTGGGGCCCGGTGCACGGTTTCTGCTGATGGTGTCCACTATCGAACCGCGTAAGAATCATGGGCGCCTGCTGGCGGCCTGGGAGGCGCTCCATGCCGAAGATCCGGAGCTGCGCCTGATTCTAGTGGGGCATATCGGCTGGGACTACGAGCAGGCGCTGGACGCCATGCTTCCGTGGCTGGAGGAGGGAAGCCTTTTTCTCCTGCAAAATGTCCCGAGCGACAACCTGCGTCTGCTCTTTCGCCAGGCCCTGGTGACGGTCTGCCCGAGCGTGGGCGAGGGATTTGATTTTTCCGGCATCGAGGCCATGCGCTGCGGTGGCGTGACGGTGGCGTCCGATATCCCAGTGCATCGCGAGGTCTATGGCGCGGCCACGGAATACTTCGATCCCTATGACACCGCCAGCCTGGTGGCTACCTTGCGCCCTTTGCTTTATGGTGGCGAGGCAGAGGCGCGGCGGGAGGCCCTGCGTGCCCAAGGGGTCCGTCACAGTGAACGCTACCTGCCTGAACGCATACTACCCCAGTGGGAAGCGTTCCTGCAGCGAGTGGTTTCGCGCGGGCGGGCGTCGTAGTGCCATATGCCATTGGGGGACGGGAATCCCAGAAATAAGTGACTCAGGCAAGCGGCGCGGATAGCTCCGCCTGCCAGCTGACGATGCGCCGCTCTTGGCGCGAGAACTCCACGCCGACCTCGATGACCTGAGCGATGCCCGGCGCGCCGCGATACTTGGCGGCGTAGTCCCTGGCCTGGAGTTGCGCCATGGCGCTATTCCTTTCGGTGCTCGCCTTTTCAGGATCATCGACCACCTTGAACTCGAAGACCCAGGCGGTGCCGCCGTGTTTGACGGTCAAATCGCATTGGCCCTCGTTCATGACATCCTCGGCGATGATTTCCACCCCCAGGCTGGCCAGATGGCTGTAGCAGACACTGGCGAAATAGCCCTCGTAGCGGGCAATGGGGTTGTTGCGATACCAGTCATGCGGAATGGACGCAAAGAGGCGCTCGAAGTGCGCCTGCAGAGCGGCGATGTCGCCTTTAGCCAATATTTGATAGAGCGCGAGTGCCGCGTTTACGGTGGCACGTCCAGCATCGGGCATCCAGCCATTGAGTAATGCCCGGTTCAGGGCCGTGCGCACCTCATGGTTTGGCAAGCGCAGCCGATACAGCCCGCCCTGTGGGGTGTTCAGGCGCTCAGCAATGGTCAGATACCCGGTCTGCCAGAGCATCGCTTCGGGCGCAATCCAGTCGACATCAAAGGCGGACAGAAGGTCATCATCGGCGAGCATCCTCTCGAGCCGCGGGGTGAAGAAGCCCTTTTCCTGGAGCCAGTTGACCAGGAAGGTGGGTGTGCCGGTCTCGAACCAGTGGGCGCGAAATTCGCGTTTATCGAACAAGAGTAGCAGATCGAAAGGGTTATAGACCGACTCTGCGCCCCAAGCGTAGCCATTGTACCAGCGCTGCACCTCGGTGCGGTCCAGAGGCCGGCCGGCCTCGGCGGCAGCGGTAAACTCTGGTGCGAAGACGCTGTCCAGGTCCGCCTCGGTATAGCCGCAGAGGGTGCTGTAGCGGGCATCGATGGTGATGTCGTTGAGGTTATTCAGCCCGGAAAAGATGGAAACCTTGCTGAACTTGGACACCCCGGTGAGGAAGACGAAGCGCAGGTCGGCGTCGCGGCCCTTGAGGACGCTGTAGAGGTTGCCCAGGCCCTCGCGCATGGCGCGGGCGATCTCGGGTTCGGTGAGGTTGTCGAGGATGGGCTTGTCGTATTCGTCTACCAGCACTACGCTTCGCTGGCCATAGCGGGCGGCGGCATCACTGATCAGCTCGGCAAAGCTGCCGGCGATGTCTTCCGGATCGACCAGGGCAATGCCCAGGCCTTCGGCATTCTCTCGCAGTTGTCGGCGGATGCTGCGTTCGAGTTGCTCCCGCCGCTCCAGTCTGCCTTCGGCAAAGGAGAGGCGAATGACGGGATGGCGCTTGTCCCAGTCCCAATGATCGGCCAGGTACAGGCGCGAGCGATCGGCGGCCTTGGGATCGGCGCCCAGGGCAATTGCCGCCTCGCCGCCCTCAAAGAGTACCCGATTGCCGGCAAAGGCCTCGGCCAGGGTATCGAGCAGCAGCGACTTGCCGAAGCGGCGCGGGCGAGAGAGAAAGTACACGCTGCTACCCTCTGCCAGTTGGGCAATCAAGGGGGTTTTGTCGACGTAGTAGCAGTCTTCCTCGCGTAGCTTGGCGAAGGTCTGGATGCCGATGGGCAACTGGCGGCGGGTGCTCATGTGCGGAAGACTCCGGAACCTGATGAGAATACTCCTGATTCTGCAAGAAGTTTTGCGCAGAGGGAAGGGAGGGATGTGGCTCAAGGTCGACAGTCGCTCTATGGTTTCGGTATGATCCGACGCAAAATCTTTCGGTGGGGGGCACAGATGGCAGAACATTTGATACTGGCGGCCGTAGATGGCTCGCAAAATGCTCTGGTGGCAGCGGGCGCGGCGGCGCGCTTTGCGAGCCTGCTTTCTGGGCACTTGGGGCTAGTGACAGTCCTGCAGGTGCCACGGTCGCCAATGGGCTTTGGCAGTGGCGTGTTTTCGGAGGGGCTTCGCGATCGATTGCTGGAAGATGCGCGCGCCGAGGCCGAAAAGAATCTGCAGGGCGTTGCGGAACGAATTCATGAGGCCTGTGGGCTGGGGATGCCGGAATATTTCATTGCGGTTGGTGCCCCCGAAGTCGAGATCCCGAAAATTGTCGCAGCCAACGAGGGCGTGATCATGGTGGTTGTCGGTCGCCAGGGCTTCGGCACCGAGGGCAAGCCGCGTGGGCTCCCACATGCTTTGGGAAATCTTGGCGCCAAGCTCAGTCTGAGTCTGAGGGTGCCGGTACTCACGGTGCCCGCCGACGCTCTGGAGGGACAGATCTGCCCTGGCATCGAGAATCTGCGATCTGAAGTACGCGACGAGGAGGCCTGAACGTGGATCTCTACCTGCCCATTGCCCACATGGATATCAACATCGCCATGATCGTGGGTTTTGGCCTGATTGTTGGCTTCCTCTCTGGACTCACGGGTGTGGGCGGTGGATTTCTCATTACCCCATTGCTGATCTTTGTTGGCGTGCCGCCACTGATCGCGGTGGGTACCGGCGCTGCACAAATCGTCGGTGCCTCGGCGGTGGGTAGCTATGCCCACTGGCGTTTGGGAAATGTCGATATGCGCATGGCCGTCGTCCTGCTGATTGGAAGTTGGACGGGTGGTCTGCTGGGTGTGCATGTCGCAAAAATTCTCGAACAGGGCGGACATTTTGGACTGGTCGTTTCCTTCCTCTACGTGGTACTCCTGGGCTTCATCGGTATTTCCATGTTGATCGAGGCGCTGATGGCCGTGCGCGGCAAGAAAAAGAGCAAGCCGGTGCAGGAGAAGAAATCGTCCTGGGTGGATCGCCTGCCATGGCAGATGGATTTCCCAGTGTCCGGCTTGCGGACGACGGTTCTGTTGCCCTTGGGCTTGGGAATTGCCGTGGGAGTGCTCACAGCGCTGATGGGTGTGGGCGGTGGTTTTGTCATGGTCCCGATCATGTTGTACGTGCTCAAGATGCCGACCAAGGTGGTGGTCGGTACGTCCTTGTTCCAGCTGCTCTTCACCACCGCAGAAGTCGGGATCTTGCAAGCCGGCATGAATCATGCGGTTGACCCCTACCTTGCGTTGGCGCTGGTCATTGGCTCGATTTTCGGTACCCAGTTCGGCGCCCGCCTGGGCGCGCGTATGCCCGGCGAGCAGCTTCGTCTTGTCCTTGCCCTGGTGGTGGTGGCCGTGGCGGTAAAGATGGGCCTGGGGCTGGTTATCCCGCCAGAGCATGTCTTCCAGGTCACGCAGGTGCTCTGATGCAGAAAAAGTTCTTACAGATTTGTTTGCTTGCCTGCGCATTGCTACTGCCGGCAACGATACCAATGGCCGCCCAGGCATCCGTGCAGGCGCCCAATGTGGTATTGGGCACGGGTACGGACAAGGTGGATGTGACCAGTCGCTTTCGTGGTCGCGATATCCTGGTGTTCGGCGCACTTTCCCATCCTGGTGAAGTGATTGTGGTACTGCGCTCTCCCGACAGCGCGGTCGCCGTCACCCGCAAGACGCAGATGGGACCCATCTGGGTAACCGGGAAGAAGGTGACCGTAAGTCAGTTTCCGGGAGTCTTGCTCATCGACTCTTCGACGCCGTTGGACAAAATTCTTCCCGCCGCCGAACGGGACGCTTTGGGACTCGATCCGCGCGGGATCCTGGAAAAAGCAAAGTACGAACCAGAACCCCTTGATAAAGATGTCTGGGAATCCGCGGTTATCGCGGCCAAGGAGCGGCAAGGAACGTATCAGGTACGTTCAGAGAGCGTGACGATTCAGGATGGTCGCTTGTTCTCCACACACCTGCATCTGCCTGCTTCGCTTCCTTTGGGAGCCTACGAACTGGATGTTTACCTGGTCAATCACGGAAAGATTCTGGCACAAAGCCAACAAAAAATTGATGTGCAGCAGGTAGGGCTGGAAGAATGGATTGCCGATTACGCTGAACATCAGCCTTGGCTATATGGTGTCGTTTTGACCCTCTTTCTGGCATTTTTGGGCCTCGGCCTGGGAATCGTCATGCAGCGCAAGAGCTAAAGATGATCGAATGGCGAGTCAGCCGTCGCCACCGGGGATGGGGCCGAGGCTGGGGCGAAGCTGCAGACTGCGCACCTGCCAGTGAGACCGTTGCGCCGATAACTGCGCGTTGAGCTGGGTGCGAATTTGCTCGGCGAGGCGCTCCCGTGCCGCAGAATCCTTTGGCAGTGCCGCCAGCTGCGGAAAGCGCAGAAAAATATTGCCAATGACTTCCTGCTCCGCCGGACCGTCAAGAGAAGGAGGCAATTCTCCAGGTGGACCCTCCAGCTCTGCCAGGGGCCGGATCTGTAACGCCAGTTCCTGACCGTTGCGATGGACGGCGGAGCCGTAGCTGCCGAGGGCGACGGTCTGGATATGAAGATGCGCCGGTTGCGCTGTCAAGTAGAGAAACGCCCCCACGGCCAGAGCCGCAGCCACAATGCCAATACCCCATCCGCCTGCTTTCTTTTTTGCCATGTCTTTACGGCTTCATTTCTGGGTGCAGGAGCAACACGGGAAGGCTGGTGTCGGCGAGGATGTCTTCGCTGGTAACCATTGCCGAAACACTGGAATGATGTTGTGGGGTTTCTCCATCCTCACTGAGTAACGCAATCTCCGCGCCACTGCTACGAAACGCAGCCACCAGTTCGTAAAGTTGCACGTCACGGCGTAGCAGGATCCAGTCGGTACTGGCGAGCTCCAGCAGGGGGGTATCCTCGGGCAGGTTGCGCCGCCCGAGGATTTCATGCACCCGATGGGAAGCGATGGCAGCTACCGGTTTCCCATCTCGAATCAAAAGGATGTGTGGCAGGCGTGGATAGCGTCGCAGCAGACGATGGAGATCCTTGAGCAAGCGACGATCGTGCAGACGTAACAGCGGGGTTTCGACCAGACTGCTTGCCGAGCGCATCAGGTAAAGGTTGCTGTGCCGTGCCTCCGGGATGTAGTGCCCACGCCGCAGCAGCTTCAGGGTATAAATGCTGTCCCGGGTGACCATGCGGCGAATACCGAAGGCAATGGACGCCACTAGAATCAGGGGGATGATGATGTGATAGTCATTGGTCATTTCAAAGATCATGACCGCCCCGGTCACTGCCGCTCCGGTAGAGGACGCGACCATTCCCGCCATTCCCAGCGCCGCGCCGGTAGCGATATGCATGTCCAGGCCGGGGAAGAGCGAGTTGAGTACCAAAATACAGGCGGCACCCAGCAACGCTCCGACAAAGAGAGAAGGAGAAAATACGCCGCCGGAGCCGCCGGCAGCGAGGGTGGTACTGAAACTCAGAATTTTCAGCAAGACCAACAAAAACAAGAATCCAGGATTGAGCAGGACGCCATCGAGGACATCCTGAATCGTGGCGTAGCCAACGCCTTCCACATAGTATTTGCCACTGAAGAGGAAGATTACCCAGATGGTTATACCAACTGCCCCCATTCCGACCACGGCACGCAGGTAGGGATTGGGAAGAATGCGCTCAAAAAAGTCCTCGGTCCAATAAAGCATACGCGTAAAAAAGAGGCCAATCCCACCCACAATGATCCCCAGCAGCGCAAAGACCAAATAATTGCGGATATCCATGTGCGCAGTTTCGGCAATGATATCCGCTGGAATGATGAAAGATGGGAAGTTGCCCAGCAGCAGACGCGAGACCAGGGTCGCGGTGCCGGTGGCGATCATGACTGGAACCAGGGTGCGGGCGCTGATTTCCACCAGCATCAGCTCAACGGCAAAAAGGACGCCGCCAACCGGGGTGTTGAAGGTGGCAGCGATACCAGCCCCCGCGCCAGCAGCAATCAGGCCCAGGCGCTGCCATTCTGGCAAGTGCAGCCAACCTGCGAGGCTCGAGCCAAAGGCGGCGCCGATCTGGATGATGGGCCCCTCGCGCCCCACCGATCCGCCACTACCGATGGTGATGGCGGATGCCAAGGCCTTGACGATAACCACTACTGGGCGGATGACCCCCGCTTTGTAATAGATGGCATCCATCACTTCGGGGACCCCATGTCCCTTGGCTTCCGGCGCGAAGCTACGCACCAGCCAGACGACAATCAGCCCGCCAACGACAGGTGCGAGAATGATCCCGGTTCCCCAGGCACTTGCCTTGGCGTGTTGTAATGCATTGAATACCAGGCTTGCCTGACCATAAAAAAAGAGGTTGTGCATGAGGGCAATGAGACGACGAAACACCACTGCGCCGAGGCCAGCGATGACGCCAACAAAGATTGCCAACAGGAAATGAAAGAAGGGATTGCGACGCACTTTGCGCCAGCGACTGCGGAGGGCTCCGGTGTCGCTGCTACTTCCCTCCTCCATGGGAGCAGCGCTGGCCTCTGCGACAAGCTCACTCACGCCGACCGCCCTCCGAGAAGGGAGAGAGCCTGATCCTCGGCAAAAATTTTACTGTCGACTTTGCAATAGATGGCGCCTTCGTCGGCAAAGACGGCCACCTCCGCAACGCCGGGGAGGGCGAGTAGTCTCTGCTCCAATCCTGTGGCGGGATTTGCTGGCAGGGTAAAGATGCGGGTCGCGAGATAGCGCGGGCGCTGCATGCCCAAGGCGATCAGCAACCACAGGACAAAAATGCCGGTCACCACCCAGAAGATGACGCTGTAATTGCGGGCTTCCGGAACATAGAGTAGGCCGCCAAGGAGGCCGCCGCAGAATGCGCCGAGAAACTCGGAAGAGGTATAGACCCCGGTTGCCGTTCCTTTTGCGCCGGCGTGGCTGAACTTGGCAATCAGGGAAGGCAGACTGGCCTCGAGGACATTGAAGCCGACAAAAAAGAGGAAGAGAGCGATGGCGATCATGATCAGACTATGGTAGGAAACGGCCATCAGGATTCCCGCAAGGATCAGCAAGGCGATGGCGAAGAGGAAGATTTCCTTCAAGTTGCGCTTGGCCTCACCGACGGCGATCAGCGGCACCATGAACAGGAAAGAGAGCAGCATGACCGGCAGATACAGGGTCCATTGATGCGAGAGCGACAGCAAGGGGTGGCGCGGATCGACCAGTACCAAAGGCAAGACGACAAAGATCGCGGTCAAGCCGGTGTGCAAGGCAAAAATACCGAAGTCGAGGCGCAGCAGATTCCGGTCCCGCAGCACGGTCCGCAGCATGGCTGGGTTCAGTTCGGCATCTCGGTGGAATTTTGCCGGGCTGCTGGGAATGACGAGATACAAAACGGCGATAGCAACGAGTGCCAAGACGGCGGTCAGCCAAAAAATTCCGGAAACCCCGATGAAATGTGCCAGAGGCGCTGACAGGACCAGGGAGATGCTGAAACTGATCCCGATGGTGATGCCAATGACCGCCATCGCCTTGGTCCAGCGCTCCTCGCGTACGAGATCCGCGGTAAGGGCAATGATTGCCGCCGCCACCGCGCCAGCCCCCTGGATGATGCGGCCAATGAGCAGGCCGTCGATGCTGCTGGCCAAGGCCGCAACCACACTGCCGATGGCAAAGATCAGGAGACCGATGGCGATGATGGGTTTGCGGCCGACGCGATCCGAGAGTTTGCCAAAAGGAATTTGCAGGATAGCCTGGGTGAGGCCGTAGGCACCCAGCGCAATGCCAATCAGCGCCGGATGATTTGCCGCACCGCGCAGACCGTGGGCGTATACCGAAAATACGGGTAACACCAGAAACAACCCCAGTAATCGAAGTCCAAAAATGCCAGCCAAAGAGAAGACTGCGCGCTTTTCGCGGCGGTCGAGAGCGGATTTTACGGACATTGCGACTCCTACGGAATGTGGGTTATGTGTATGCAGAAAATATACCGCATCTCCCTCGGGGCCCGCAAAATCAGCCCTTTTCCTGCTTTCCCGTTCCCTCGACGACATAGTGGTTCTCCGGTACATCCAGCCCGTGCCGGCGCAAGGGCAGGGTGTAGATGCTGGCGCCCAGCAGCATGCGGCGAATGGCAAAAGCGCTCACCGAGGTCAGCATGGCTGGCAGCAGGGCTTCGTAACTGCCCGTCAGTTCGACGGCCATGACCGGGGCGCTCAATAACGCGCCGGTGCTCGCGGCTACCATGCCGGCCATGCCGCAGAGTGCGAGCAGACCGATAAGCTTGGCGGGTAAGATCTGCCAATGCAGCAGGAGTAGGCCGTACAAGGCACCCGTGCCCGCACCGATAAAGAGCGAAGGCGAGAAGATGCCACCAGATCCTCCCGAACCAATGGTCAGACTGGTCGCCAGCAGCTTGAGCAATAGCAGGAGCAGCAGGATGTCCCAGGCACTGATCTCTCCGCACAGAATGTCGCCGATGCCCGCGTAACTGCCGCCAATCAGGTAGTAGTGACCGGTCCAGGCAAAACAGAGCAATAGCAAAAGGCCAACCAGGAACATTCCCAAGGCATGGCGGAGATAGGGGTTGCGCAGGAACATCTCGCTGTACTGCGTGATCGCCGTCAGGCTGGCGATGAAGAGAATCGCCGCAAGCGCGTTGATGGCGCCCAGGATAACGAAGAAGGGGAGATCCGCTGCCTTGTTGACGAGGGTACTGGTCACCGCCGGGAGGAGATGAAAGTTCCCGAAGACCAGCTCGGTGATTTGGCTGGCGCCAATGGTCGCGACCAGCGTCGAGAGAATCGTCCATGGGCGCCAGTCTGGAACGATGATTTCCATGGCCAGAAACCAGCCGCCCAGGGGGGCATTGAAGACCGCGGCGATACCGGCCCCCACTCCACAACCAAGAAGATGGATGCGGCGGTGCGCAGGCATGGTGAAGATGGCGTCCAGCCACGCTGTAATGGCGGCGCCGAACTGCATGGCAGGTCCTTCGCGTCCTGCCGAGCCGCCAGTGCCAATCGTGATGGCCGTAGCCAAAGGACGCAATAACGCGATGCTGCGCGCCATGCGGCCCTCGCGCGTGTAGGCCGCCTCGATCACCTGGCTCACACCAGCGCCCTGGACGGCCGTCCCGTACTTACGCGCCAGAAAAATCACCAGTATACCGCCCAGGGTGGGAACCAGGGGCAAGGCCCAGCCCCAGGGGGATGGCGGAGTGTGCACGTGTGCTCGGTCGTGGAAATCGAAAATATTCAGGATGGCGACGTTGTGGATGACGGCAACGAGGTAGTGAAAAACGATGTCGCCAACCCCGGTCAACACGCCGATGATGGCACCCAAAAGAGCGAGCAGGGGACCTTCGCCAAAAGCGCCGTGTTCGGGGTGCCAAAAATCCCATTCGCTCTTCTTTTCCTCGACCATGGCTGCGTCAGATCGCTAGCATCATGGGAATCGAGGCTCTTCCAGCCACTCCCAACGCACGCCGCGTCTTTCGAGCTCAGTCGCCAGCATCTGCCAGGCGGCATGCAGCGCTGCGGCCTCGCCGCGCAGACCGAGTTCGATTTGCGAACCCGTTGCCGCGAAGCTGGGCAGACTGGAAAATTCTACTTGCGCGTGTTCTGCGCAGAAGCGTTCCATGAAGTCGACCCAGTCGCTTTCCTTTTGCTCCCACAGGAGGATCCGTAACTGCAAGGCCGAGGTACGCGCTGGGAAGTCGCGTTCCAGGATCCACTGCGTCATGGGCTCTGCCATCTGCGGAAAGCCCGGGAAAAAGTAGCCCTGACGCAGCTGAAAGCCGGGGATCTGATTGACGGGGTTGGGGATAATGTTGGCGCCCTTGGGTAAGTCTGCCATGCGGATGCGGATGGGCTCGGCCCCGTCGCCAAAACGCTCGCGAATCAGGCGTGCCGCTTCGGGGTGCTGCTCCATGGGCAAATCCAGCGCTGCCGCGGCGGCCGCCCGGGTCAGATCATCGGGAGTGGCGCCCAGGCCACCGAAGGAGAAAAAGGGGCAATCCTGTGCGAAGGCCCAGCGATACTGCTTGATCAGATCCTCCCAGCGGTCCGCCAGCAACAGGCTCCAGGCCAGTTCGTAACCGCGATCCAGCGCCTGTTCGCGACTACGGGCAAAGTGGCGATCCTCCCGTTTGCCGAGCAGGATCTCCGAGCCGACGATGATGATACCTAGACGTGCTGTCATGCTTGCCTCTGTGGATTGATGCTGGCAAGGTCCGGACTCTGATAGGCCTGCCGCCAGCGCGTCTGTCCCTGCTCCAGGACGCAGTCACCCCGCAGGAGATGCCCCAAGGCCTGCGGGTAGAGTTCGTGCTCCAGCGCCAGCACGCGTGCGGACAGGCTTTCTGGGGTGTCATCGCTGCGCACGGGCAAGACGCCTTGGGCGATGATGGGCCCGGCGTCCAGTTCTGGCGTGACGAAGTGTACGCTTGCTCCATGCCAGCGAACCCCGGCCTGTAAGGCCTGCTGATGGGTGTGCAAGCCCGGAAAGGCAGGCAGAAGTGAAGGATGGATATTGATCAGGCGTCCCAGATAGCGCTGCACGAAAGCATCGGTCAGTTGACGCATGAAGCCCGCCAGGACGATCCAGTCCGGATTGTGGGTGTCGATAGCTGCGGCAAGGGCGCGGTCGAAATCCGCGCGCGTGGAAAAATTCTTGTGGGCAATGACTTCCGCAGCGAGGCGGGCATCGCGACACCATGCCAGCCCTGCGGCATCCGCCCGATTGCTGATGACGGCAGTGATCCGGGCTGGGAGCTGGCCACTGGTACAGGCCTGCTGAATGGCACGCAAGTTGCTGCCGCGCCCGGAAATCAGCAGTACCAGGCGTTGTTCAGTCAAGATAGACGACTCCGCTGGACTTTCGTGTTTCCAGGCGGCCGATGCAGTAGGCCACGTGCCCGCTGGCAGTAAGGTTCTCGATGGCCGCGTCGCGCTGTTCCCACGGGACGCTGGCGACCATGCCAATGCCGAGATTGAAAACACGGCGCATTTCTGTAGTGTCCACCTCGCCTTGTTCCTGTAGCCAAGTGAAGATCGCGGGTTGCGGCCAGCTCTTTGGATCGATGACTGCGGCCAGTTCTTTGGGCAAGGAGCGCGGTAGATTTTCGGTCAAGCCACCGCCGGTAATGTGCGCCAAAGCGTGAATCTCAACCACGCTGCGCAAGGACTGAATGGCTTGCACATAGATTTGCGTTGGACGCAGAAGCTGGTCGATGAGCGGCTCACCGTCCAGCTGCAGATGCTGGTGGGCACCTGCCCGCACCAAAATTTTGCGGACGAGGGAGTAACCATTGCTGTGGGGCCCGGAAGAGGCGATTCCCACCAGCGCATCGCCCGCGCGGCAGCGACTGCCATCGAGGATGGCATCGCGTTCGACGATACCCACGGCAAAGCCCGCCAGGTCGTAGTGATCGTTGGGGTACATGCCCGGCATTTCCGCGGTCTCGCCGCCCAGCAAGGCACATCCGGCCTGTCGACAACCCTCGGCAATGCCGGCAATGACCTGCTCGGCGACTTCGACATCGAGTTTGCTACACGCGTAATAGTCCAGGAACCAGAGCGGTTCGGCACCCGATACGAGAATGTCGTTGACACACATGGCCACCAGATCGATGCCGATGCCGTCGTGCTGCTTCGCCTCCAGGGCCAAAAGCAACTTGGTACCAACGCCGTCGGTACCGGAGACCAGAACCGGTTGACGATAGCCAGGGGGGAGCGCGAAAAGGCCACCAAAGCCGCCCAGGCCGCCTAGCACCTCGGGACGTTGGGTGGCGCTGGCGAGGGGTTTGATGCGGTCCACCAAACGGTTGCCGGCATCGATATCCACGCCGGCTTGCTGATAGGTCAGGGGGTCTTTGGGGTTCACGTCAGGCTCCTGGAGACGAATGGTAGGATGGTACGAAGCCACTGCGTTCGCGGCAAGCCAAAAAAAACCCGCAGCAGGCTGCGGGTTTCGTGCCGGACGATACCTGGCGCTCAGAAGCGCTTGAATACCTGTCCGCTCTTGGCGGCCTGGAAGCGCGCTTCCACCAGCGCCCAGTTCATGTTTTTGTGCAAGGCAGCGAGGTAATCGCCGCGGCCCAGGGCCTTCCAGTCAACCATGTAGGCATGTTCGAAGACGTCGACCACCACCAGCGGGCTAAAGCCACCGATGTTGCCGTCCTCATGCAACTGCACGAAGTGGTTGTTGATTTGCCCGGTCGTGGCGTCGTAATAGCAGATCGCCCAACCGATGCCGCGGCTCTTTGCTGCCGCCATCAGGTCGTCGTGCCAGGCTTCGGCGCTGCCGAACTGCTCTGTCACCGCTGCCTTGAAGCCTGGGGCCTGGTCGATGTTGCTACCAGGTTTGAGCTGCGCGAAATAGTACTCGTGCAGCACCATGCCGTTGTATTCAAAACCAAAACGCCGGCGCCGATCCGCATAGCCCAGGGAAGCACCCTTGCCCGCCGCGCGCAGCTCGTCGAGCTCCTTGCGCAGGGCGTTGCTCTGCGCCACATAGCCCTTGTAAAGTCCCCAATGGTCGTTGATCTGATCATCACTGATACCATCCAGACCGCTGGGCTTGAGTTCTTCCCGTACTGTATATTCAGACATTCCTGCTCTCCTGTCGCTGGGTGGAACTGCATCTATCCACAAATTGTAGTCGGCGAGCCCTGTCGTCTGCAAACGACAATCGGGTCCGTTGCCCGGCCCCTCGATTCCGGACCCTGGCGAACACTGTTACACTGGCAACCAGTCAGCTGAGCGAATGCCTTGTAACGATGGCGTTGTCTTCCGTACTTGGTCAGCAACTTCTGCCGTTGCAGCCGCGGCAACTTGCGGGAATGACCAACCTTCCGGGCCTGCATGAAGAAGCCCTGGCGGCAATCCGTCAGCTGCGTGAGGCGTCGACTGCGCTCTGTCTCTACGGGGATACAGGGGTAGGCAAGACCCACCTGCTGCTGTGGGCTGCCTTTGCTGATGGCTCATGGGCTCCCTACGTCGATTGTCGGGCGCTGCCAGCTGCTGGCGACGGCGTTCTCGACCTCTGTGCGGCGCCATTCCTCTGCCTGGATAACATCGATGCCTGGGCAGGTAGCCTGGCACGTGAGGAAGAACTTTTTCGTCTCTTCAATTATCGTCTGGATAGAGGCTTACCCTGGCTGGTCAGTTGCATCGCGCCGCGGCCGCGCTGGCTGCTTGCCGACTGGGAAAGTCGTTTGACCGCTCTTACCAGTTATTACCTGAAACGTCCGCAGGACCAGCAGCTCGACGCATTGTTGCTGCAGATCTCTACACGTTTCGGTCCGCCTTTTGCCGAGCCTTTGCGGCGCCATATGTTGCGCAGCGAAACGCGCAATCTCAGTACCCTGACCCGTTTGGTCGAGGCCTTCCAGGCCTGGCTCTGGCAACGCCAAGCTACGCCCAGTGTCGCCCAATGGCGAATATTTCGAGAACAGACGAATGTCTGACTTGTTGGACAAGACACCTAAACAGCGGTCCGGGTGCGGGCGTTGGCATCCGCACGCAGGCACACCTTGGTGGCGACGCATCCTGTTGCGCCTCATTCGCGCGGGAATGGACTTCTGGCGGGACGACTGTGTGGATCGAGCTTCTCTGCTTGCCTACACCACTCTATTGGCTATCGTGCCTTTGCTGGCGGTAATTTTTAGCCTGTGGAATCTCATTGGATTCACTGAAGAAAAACGGCAACTCATCGATCGCTATGTATTTCAGAGTTTTGTTCCGGAAGTAGGAGAAGCGGTCATTCATTGGCTCAATGTTCTGGCGGCCCGCGGTGCGGGTTTGGGATGGTATGGTGTGATTGGTTTGTTGATAACGGCGCTATTTCTCCTTCACGAAATTGAACGCCATTTCAACGCTATTTGGAATGAGAAGATCACGACGCACTGGCTGCGACCCTTGCGCTATATTCTCCTGATTGTCCTTGGCCCCATTGCCAGCGCTGCGTTAGTTCTTTCTTTGGAGCCCGTGCAACACTGGTTACTCCACTTCGGTGCCATGCCAGCGTTACCGGTACAATTCAGCTATGTCGTTGCATTTGTTGTAGAGCTGGTGGTTTTTCTGGCGTTATATCGGATATTGCCCGCAGCACGAGTGACCTTCCTCGACGCGTTTTTTGGTGCACTGATTGCGGCTATTCTGCTCAACATCGCCAAATACTTGCTGGCGCAATACATCCGCTATTCGATCACCGAGACGCTCTATGGGGCACTCGGACTATTGCCCGTATTTCTGCTCTGGTTGTTTATGACTTGGTTGGCGGTTTTGTTTGGTGCGGAGGTGGCGGCAGCGGCGCAGCGGCATCATCCTGCCAGCGCACGCCCGACGGGGGAAGCGCGAGAGAAAACTGCAAGATAGTTTTTATCTATGGACTTGAATCGTTAAGAAAGGACAGCGTCATGAAATTGTTTCCTACCCTGGGGCTCCTTGCCGTGGCCGCAACGTTGGCAGGATGTGGCTCAGCAACCAACAACGGCCTGCTACCCTCCGGACCGGTAATGCCGTCACTGCCGCAGCCCGTTTCCCAGCCGGCACCGTCAACTGCTGCGCCGGTAGTGCCGAAGGTGAAGTTGCCGCAGGTAGCCAAGAAACCCGCATCCTCGATCCGCGAGGAGAATCTGCCGACCCAAACCCTGTCGTCCCAGGCGAGTGCTCCGGCGACCGTGGTTCCCGAAGCGAAAACGGTGACTCCCATGGTGAACAGCGCAGCGAAAATCAACAGCAGCGATTTTGCGCAGAGCTGGACCCAAGACCTTGCCAGTGCCCGGCAGCAGAGCACTTCTTGCATTGGTGAGAGTGGTGCACAACGCTCGGCTTGTTGGCAGGGCGTCTCCAACTGGGCGCAGGCCCGGGCGGCAAGCTATGGATCGGCAGCCAAGATTTTGACCGGCGCGCAGGCGGAACAGGCAGGCGCAGCACAAAAGTTTTTCCAGACTACCAGTCAGTGGGCCAGCGCGTGTAGCAGTCTCTCGGCAGAGGATTGCGCCAAATCTCCGCTGATAGCACAGATCCAGCAATGGAAGTTGTCGGTGGGCATTTCCGCAGGGAGTGGGAAGTAAAGCTGGTGGACGGCGCCTCGTGCTGCAGGCGCCTGCCCGCCTTTAAAGCTTGGCGTAGGAGTGCAATCCTCCCAAGAAAAGATCCACACCAATGAAGCAGAAGGTGACGGTCAGCAGACTGATGACCGACCACCAAGCCAGGGTTTTTCCCGTCGGCCGATGCTGTGGGCTACGGCCCCGTAAATGCAAGTAGGCGGCGTAGTTGAGCCACACGATCAGTGCCCAGGTTTCCTTGGGATCCCAGGACCAGAAGCCGCCCCAGGCCTTGGCTGCCCATACGGCACCGAGAATGGTGCCGGCGGTAAAGAACAGAAAACCAAAGGTCACCATGGCCGCCATGATGCGTTCCAGTTTGTTGAGATCAGGTAAGCGCTCTACCAAAGGACTGCCCAGGCGTTCTGCTCGCTGGCGCAGCAGATAGGCAAGGCCAACCATCGCCGCCAGATAGAAATTGGCATAGGCAACGAATTCACAGGGCACATGCAGCTTGATCCAGAAGCTGTTCAAGGCCGGCACGATGGGCTGGATCTGGTTCTGGTGATAGGCGATCCCGACCCAAATCAGAAAGATATCTGCTGCCAGAATCATCGGCATGGCAAAGGCGCCCAGGCCACGACGCTTGCCCTGCGCTTCGTAGTACAGATAGAACAGGGCAGTAACGGTGCAGAGCAGCACCATGGCATCATACATGTTGGTGACCGGTATGTGGCCCCAGGATGGATGCCCTACGTAGGTCTCTTTCCAGCGGATGGCGAGTCCGGCAAAGCCGAGCACGGTTGCCAGCCAGGCAAAGCGATGGCCGCGGTCGCCAGCACTCTGCGAGCCGGCATAGAGATACCAGTAATAGCTGACCGCACTGACGAGAATGGCACCGCTCATCCAGTAGAACATCGCTGTGCTTTGGAAAACATAACGAAGCAGAAGGCTGTCGGCGGCGGTATAACCAGCCATGTAGAGACCAACGCCGGGCGCCGCGACTACGAGAATGGCGAAAAACAGGCGGCGGAAGGCCGGCCAGTGCCAACCAAACCAAAGGAGTCCGGTGTACCAGATCCCTAGGGTGATGTACTGCCACATCCAGAAATCGGCACGAAAAACCGCCCAGACGGCAAAGGCCCCCGCGGTCAATGCCACCGCCCAAAGGCGTTGCCAGAGGCGTTGTTCCCGTGCCCCCTGCGGAAAGGCGAACCATTGACGAAGCTCACTGACATCAACTGACATCGTCAATCCTCCTCAGGGTCGATAGCCCGGGACATTCATCTTGATCCCGTTGCTTAGGTAACTCATGAAATAGTCCAGATCACGATACTCTGGGCTACCCAGTTTTTGCGGTGCGGCGCCAACCTTTTTGTCGCAGCCCTGGAAACGCTTTTCAAAGGTATTGACGGCGCTCCAGGAGGCGCGATAGGTCGGGTAGTGCGCGCTTTGTCCGAGCACCGGCGAGATGATCTGTCCGCGCAGGTATTTTCCGGCATAGGCTACGTGGCAACTCGCGCAGCTAAAATTGAGTTGTCCACGATGCATGAAGTAATAGGCCTTTCCTTCCTCAAAGGCGCGCACGGCTCCACGGCCCACTACCTTGACATCGGTAGGCATGCCATTGGAAAGAGAGCCAAAATAGGTCTCCAGGGCAATCAGATCACTGCTGCCGTACTTTAGTGGCGGCAGATGGTTGTCTGCCCGGCAGGCATTGATGCGCATGGCAGCGGTGACGACTTGATGGGTCTTGTCGCTGTAATATGGATAGCCAGCGGCAACACCCTTGCCGCCATCAGGAAAGCAGGAGGCGTAGGTTTTGCCATCCGGAAACTTGGTTTCCCAAAGCTTTTTCCCCTGGCTCAGGGTAAGATCGCCGGGATTGAATTGTATGGCCTGTTGATATTGTTCATAGTCCTGTTTGTTGAAGGCATAACTCCCGAGCGCGTATTGTTCGAGGCTCATCTTGGGGAATTGTTCCTTGAAATATTGATGAAAATCTTGCAGCGTCTTTTGCGGGCCAACCTTGGTATTGCCTAGTTGCCACCAATCGATGGCGTTGGCAGAGAGGGCAGCACTGCCAAGTGCCAAGCCCAAGCTTACGGAAAGAATTCGTTTTGCGTATTTCATGGCGTTTCTTCCGGTGTGAAATGATTACTTTTGAAGGGACCAAAGATAATCCGCAACCAGTTCGAGTTGATGATGAGTCAATACCTTGTTTTTGCCGAATTGTGGCATGTTTATGTGGGGTATGGTTTTTTCCGGATCGTAGAGAAAAGTTACCAGCTTTTGCCGGTTGTGAAAGACAATCTTGAAGGGAAAATGGGTCAGATCCGGTCCCACGTTGCCCGCCATGGTTCCTCCGGGGAGTACGTGGCAGGCAAGACAATTGCCTTCGGCACGATTGAAGGCAATGGACTTGCCTGCGGCAATATCGGCGGCGCTGGGAGCGGCGATGGCGGCAGCGGGCAAGGCGATAGCGCTGAGCAAGAGTAGGATACGAGAGCTTTGATGAAACATGATGTTCTCCTTTCACTGTGATTAAGGTTCGGAGCTCCTCGGTGATTTCGAGGAATTCCTGGTGAAAATCCTCAGGATTGCGCGAACTG
The DNA here is from genome assembly GCA_028697715.1 of Acidithiobacillus sp. Lineage (GTDB taxonomy): Bacteria > Pseudomonadota > Gammaproteobacteria > Acidithiobacillales > Acidithiobacillaceae > Igneacidithiobacillus. Next base: position 29,234 of record JAQVDS010000003.1, read on the forward strand.
TCGCCACTTATGCATAATTTATTGGCAGCCTTCTGACGAATCCACAGACGCTTACGTGGCACGTAGAAGAGGATGAATATGCCGCCAACCAGCAGAAAACATGCAGCATAGACAATCTGCATTCCGGGGTATTTCGTCATCTCGAGGCCTGCCGACCACTGCAAGTCAAGGTGATGCAGGGTGACCAGAAAGGGTAAGGGATAGTCATGCAGGCCGCGCAACGCGATGAGGCTGGCCCGCAGAAAATTGGAGCGTTCCAGCGGCGTCAGTTGCACATTCTGTGCTTCCGCGACCTGTCGTAGGATCCCCCGGAAAACCGTTGAACTCGCGTTCGCGCCCTGGGCGGCGGCATTTTCCAGGGCGCCTAGGTAATGCACGAATAACCCGATTCCGCCCCGCGCTCCTTCGGGAATCGCCAGATAATGTTCTATCCCATTACCCTGCTGATGGTAGGCAAGCAGTAAAAAATGCTCTCCGTGTCGCTGCAGAGCGCGCAAATAACTCTTGTAGATCCAGCTTTCGCCCGTCTTGCGGTCGGTCACCTGGTACCGGACGATGGGGCCCACGTTGATCATGCTGTGTCCTGGACGTTCTGCCAGTCCCAGATCCTTACGCGGAATGGTATTGTTGATTTTTAATTTCTCGACTGTCAACTCGTAATTATCGGAATCAGCACGTAGTCTCTGGCCAACGCGTACGTCAAAGGTGTTGGCCGGTAGTTCAGGATCGAGCAGGGAGTGACTCTGAAATTGCAGCACCGAGCGACTGTCGTTGTACGAAGTCTGATAGATACTGACACCGTCATAAGTCAACGGATGGTTGGGATAGGCGATGCCAGTATGTAGTAATTTTCCGTGCGCGTTGTATAAAGAAATGCGGGAAATGAAACTTTTGGCAATACCATTGCGGTAATGGGTGATGGTAAAATGATCGAGATGGACGATAAAAGGAAGGCGCTGTACCAGAAATCCATCACCAATCAGCTCAAACATGGCGTTCACGCTCTGTCCCACAGGAATGCTGATGATGCCACGGAAGGCGCTGTCATTGGCGGGAAGCCAATCCTTTTGGGGGATTTTCGCTAGCGGTAATGCAAAATTGCTCAGTGGCGAAATGGAGCCAAACCACTCCCGTATTTTCAGTGGTAAATTGGCGTTATATAGTGCACCGGCACAGAACATAATGATGGCAAAATGAGTAAAAATATAACCGAGGCGATAAAATCTGCCTTTCTGTGCCAGGATGACTTCCTGCCCATCCGGCCCTGCAAGGGTATGGGGGCGATATCCTCTTTCCCGCAAGATGCCTCCCCATCGCGCAAGGGAGCCACTGTCTGACGCTACACTGATTTCTGCCTGTTCCGCGCGGCTAGCCAGAAATTTCTGACTGGATAGGCGCCTGGATAGCGCCATGTCGCGCAGCATGCTGGGCGTATTGCGGGCGAGGCAGGATGCCGTGGACAACACCAGAACAGCGACCAGGCCGATATACCAACCGCAGCGATAGACATCGTACAGATCAAGATCGGCAAAGACGCGATACCAGAAGGGACCGAATTGTGCGACGTATTGATGGTAGCTCACCTGTTGCGCAAGAATGGTACCAATGATCGAGGCAATGGCGACGAAGAGCAGCAGGTGAACTGCCAGACGCATGGAAACCAGTGCCTGCCAGACAAGGCGGGCGCTGGCGCTCCAATGGCGTCGAGCGAGCGGCTCAGGAAGCGAGGGGCTGTGCTCGATCGCCATGATCGGAACCCTTCAGTAGCCAGATTTGATAGAGGCTGACGGCCATCCCGATGAGAACCACGGGACATGAGAAAATGCCGCCGAGCAAGACCAACCATACGAAATCCGGGCTTTGCTTGGTCAGGAACCAGCCGGCGAAGTCGATGAAAAATGCCAGGAAGGGAACGGCAATGAAAAAGACTTTTACTCCCTTAGGGCTTCTTGTGCGCGCAAAGATCCAGCCAGCAATCCAGAAGATCACCCCCAGGGTGGTCAAATGAATCATGCCATTCATCAGCATTGCAGAGTAGGGCATGCCCATATCGACCTTGGCCTGTTTTTTCAGCAAGTCGAAAGTGCCAATGTCCGGCATGCCAATGCTGTGACACTTTAGACACGAGGCGTTGATCAGTGGCCGCACATTCTTGTCGTAATCCGTGCGACTCTCGCCATTGGCGATCCAGTGATTGACCGCTGACAGCATCTTCGGTTTTTCTGCAGCCGGGACCCGGGCCATGGACATCATCGCTGGCAACATGGTCTGCAATTTGCTGGAGCTGCGGTTGCCATAGTAGTGGACGACCAGATCTTGCATCGAAATGCCGGGCTTGCCATCTGCACCGTGGATCACGAAGTAGGTATAGGCCTCCGCTGACAGGAGGCCAAGGCCGACCAGAAAGATGAACCCCGTATATAGCAGCTTTTCGATGAAGGGCAGATCGGGCAGGGGTTTCATTGGTAACGTCCTCAGAGGTCATATTCCTTGGGGAAGGCTATACCGGGATTTCCACGCATATTTTTGGTCAGCACGGGCAGGTCGCGATGGTCAACGCGGACGGTTTTCTGGTCCTTCAGCCATTTCGCAAAAATATCCCAGACCGGCGTTCCCTCGACCTTTTGCATAGCCGCCCAGCCAGCGACTTTGTATTTTTTGTTGGCGTGCACCAGCTTACCGCCAACACGGAGATCGGAGATTCGCTTGTTGATGGTTTCCGAGGGATCAAAGGTATATTGAATATTCCCCACCCGAATCATATCGCCACCCTGAATGTAATAGGGATCGGGATTGAAAAGGTTGTCCGCCACCTGCTCCATGACGTTCTTGAGTTCGGCTCCAGTATATTCAGTGACGGTCACTTGCGGATAGGTGATGGCGGTTTGCCCCATGACATCTTCCATGGTGATGGTTTCCCCGGGGAGCTTGGTATAGCCCCAGCGGAAGCCCGGAGAGAAAGCGGCCTCGCAATCCATTTCTTCGCGTAGCGCATTACAGATCAACTGGTCGAAAGTGCCGTTGAAATTGTCGCGACGGTAGAGCAGGCTCTCGCTGACCGCCATCGGTTCCGCCAGTTTTTTTGCATAGGGTGCGCGGACCTTGGCGATATATTCGTCCATTTCCTTGTCCGCAGGAATCATGTTCGAAAGAATAGGTAAATAATGGAAACGCCAACCTTTCAGTTTTCCCTTGCCGACATCGAGGTCAAAGCGTGCCAGAAATTTGCCATTGGTACTGGTATTGATGACAATCGTCTTGTTGACCATTACCGGCTTTGGTCCCATGATTTCATGAGTATGTCCCCCCAGAATGATATCGATCCCATGGACTTGGGAAGCCATCTTCTTGTCTACATCAGCACCGTTGTGGGAAAGTACCACTACAACGTCAGCGCGGTGTTTTTCTCGACATTCATTGACCATTTTCTGCATGTGCTCAGGATGGATGCCGAATGACCATTTTGGAATGAAGTACGCGGGATTGGCGATCGGTGTGAAGGGGAATGATTGACCGATTACTGCCACCTTTACGCCATTCACTTCGCGGATGTCATAGGGATCAAACACTAGCTCATCCCAGGGAATAGTGAAGACGTTTTGCGAAAGGAATTTTGCCTTGAGTTTATTTTTCAGTAGATAATCGACCCGCTCGGCACCATAGGTGAATTCCCAGTGGCCCACGAAATAGTCTTCTTTCAGCAAATTCTGCGCGCCGACCATATCCTCGCCGCGCGTCCATAGGCTGGTTGCCGAGCCCTGCCAGGCATCGCCGCCATCAAAGAGCAGGGTACGATCGGCACCTACCTGCTCACGGTAGCGCTTCACCAGGGTGGCAATATGGGAGTAACCGCCGATCTTCCCGTACTTGTGGGCCAAGGCATCAAAGTCCAGGCACGACAGCGCGTACCCTTCTGGAGTCCCCGCCTTGATGCCGTAGTAGTCCAGTTTGTAATTGCCCACCAGATGGGGCGTTACTCCCCATTCATGCTGCTTGCGGGTGCCGATATTGGTGCCCGGTTCGCGCCACCAGACAGGAAGCAGTTGGGCATGGGTATCGGTGATGTGGAGTAGGGTGACATTGCCGTACTTAGGGATTTCGTAGGGATCGCTTCCGCTCCCCCAACTCGAAGCTAGTGCCGAAGGCGCGAGAAAACCACTCGCTCCGGCAATGCCCATGATGGCCATAAAATCTCTGCGGCTGATATTCATCTTGCAAAACTCCTCTTCTGTATTTGGCAAAACCGCTGGCTTAGGTCAGCGAATGCGTTTTCTCAGTCCGCGTCACGCGGCGGGTGCAACCCAGCCCGGGATCTTGTGCAATTCGCGGGACATGGGTATCTGCTGAAGGGCCTTGATGACACCATTGTCGACTGCCTCCGTGACCTTTTTGTTGGCGCTGGAGTCGCCGGCGTACGCGCTGCGCTCACCATAGACGATGTAACTGTTCTGTCCGCGACCAAACACCGTCAGATTGAGGGGGCAGGCGGCAGCACTCGGCCAATAGGTGTTTAGCAACTTACTGAAATCATAGGGGTTGCAAAACACGATGGCGCGCACGTCGGAAAAATGAACGGCATCAAAGTCGGGAATCTTGAGGGTCTTCTGCTGCTCTTCGATGAGCTTGAGAATGTTGAGCTTGAGGACGATCTTGTAACCGGCAGCATGGAGATTGCCGTAGATTTCGGCCATTGTGCTGTGAATGGGGAGATCGACCTTCTCCACGTACAATGGAGCAGCGCAGACCTGCGCTACGGAAAAAACAGTAAAGAGACCAAGTGCGGAAATAGCGGCGGTGATTCGCTTCATAGAGACTCCAAATATCGTTACATAAATATTGTAGCAATATGTATGCCGTAAGGAATGAAAGTTCGGGCGGAATCAGCGCGCAGACGGAAATCTCATAAAAATCAGACGGGTGTTGCTGCTCTGCGGGACTTGAGGAAGAGAATGGTGCCTAGCACGCGGTTGAAGGGGGCTTTGGGATGGACCGAATGGAACAATGAGGCATTGCTCAGGGAACAACGGGGCCGCCGAGGCGGACCCGACCAGATCAGGCCTTGGGGACGTAGATGTCGCACCAGCCCTTGGGATCGATTTTGCCCGCCACGGCCTTGCATTCGCCCATGGCAGTTGGGGTTGAACCGGGAATGAACAGCTTACAGTTGCTGCACATTTCCGAGCCTTTGGGTTTGTCGCGGTAGTTGACTGCCGCCTTGGCCATTTTGTCGGCGGCCATGGCGGGGCTGGTGAAGATCAGTGGGGCGACCGTAGCCGCGCCAACAAACAACGCACTTTTACGCAACCAATCGCGGCGGTTCATTTTGGGGGTCTCCGTACTCATAGCTAGCTACTCCTGTTGTGATGGAAGCTTTCAAACTATAGCCAAGTCGACAGCAACTTGTATATCGGCGGCTAAAGATAGCGCAGCGAAAGATCCAGGCTTTGCACGTTGCGGGTGATGCTTCCCACGGAGAGATAATCGACACCAGTGGCGGCGACAGCAGCCACCGTGTCCAGGGAGATGTTGCCCGAGGCCTCGAGGGGAATCCGTCCAGCCACGCGCGCCACGGCTTCGCGCAGGGCGGGTACGGAAAAATTGTCGAGAAGCACCATGTCGGCACCGGCAGCGACTGCCTCGTCCAGTTGCTCGAGGGTCTCGACCTCGACTTCGACGCGGGTGAGCACCGGTGCCAAGGCGCGCGCGCGGGCAATGGCCGGGGCAATACCGCCGATGGCCGCCAGATGATTTTCTTTGATGAGGATGCCGTCGAAGAGTCCGAGGCGGTGGTTGTGCCCGCCACCCACACGCACCGCATATTTTTGTGCCAAACGCAGGCCGGGCAGCGTTTTCCGGGTATCTAGCAGGCGCGTCGGACTGCCCCGCAGGCGCTCTACAAAGGCGCGGGTCTGGGTTGCTGTGGCGGAAAGGAGTTGCAAAAAATTCAATGCACTACGCTCAGCACTGAGGAGGGCGGCGGCTGGGCCACGGATGCCACAGAGCGGCTGATTCGGGACAATCTCGGCCCCCTCTGGCACCTCCCAGTCGACCCGCAGATCGGCACTGAGCTGGGCGAAGACTGCCTCGACATAGGGTTGGCCACAAAGCACCCCCGCCTCCCGACTGATGATCCGCGCCTGTAATTCTTGCTGTGGATCGATGAGTGCCGCGCTCAAGTCGCCGCTGCCTAGGTCTTCCGCCAAAGCGCGCTGTACCGATTCCGTGATGTCAGCCGGAAGCATTTTCCCTCCGTGTGCTCGCTACCCATAGCCAGAGGAGACCGATGATCCCTGCCAGTAAAGAGGCCGCCAGAATTCCGACCTTGGCCTCCTCCCGCAGCTCTGCCTGGGTAAAGGCCAACTGGCTGATGAACAGTGACATGGTGAAGCCGATACCACCCAGCCAGGCAGCTCCCAACAGATGCCGCCAGGCAACACCTTGCGGGAGCTTGGCAATCCGCAGGCGCACGGCGAGCCAACTGGCAAGCGAGATGCCGACGAATTTGCCCAGCACCAAACCAAGAACGATGCCCAGGGTCACCGAGCTCCACAGCATCTCGCCGCTCACCTGAGAAAAATCGATCCCGGCATTGGCGAGGGCAAAGACGGGTAGCACCCCAAAGGTTACCCAGGGACCGATATTGTGCTCCAGGCGTTGCTGCGGGGAAATCATTTCTCGGCTCTGCTGGCGCAGTTCTTCCGCGAGCCGGCTGAGCTTGGGGTTGATCAAGGGGTCGAAGCTCTCTTCCTCGCGTAGCAGCCGGCCCAGATTCTCCTCCTGCTCGTGCAGGCAATCGCGCAGTTGCGCAGGGCTCACCTTCCCGCGTGCTGGCAGGGTCATTGCCAGCAGGATGCCAGCGACCGAAGCGTGTACGCCAGATACCAGCAAAAAATACCAAAGCAAAGTTCCCAGCAAGAGATAGGGAAGGGGACGGCGAATACCCCCCTGGTTGAGCAGCAGGAGAACGAGGAAAATCCCCCCAGATACGGCTAGCGACCATCCGTCGATATGGGAGGTATAGAATATGGCAATGACGAGCACCGCGCCCAGATCATCGGCAATGGCGAGGGCCGTCAGGAAGATGATGAGATTGCGCGGCACGCGCCAGGCCAGTAGCACCAAAATGCCAATGGCAAAGGCGATATCTGTCGCCATGGGGATACCCCAACCGGCGTGGGCTGGGCCAGAGCCATTCAGGAGGGAGTAGAGCAGGGCGGGAACTAGCATACCACCGGCAGCCGCCACGATGGGCAGGATGGCATCACTGATTTTGGCCAGTTCGCCCACCAGCAATTCACGCTTGAGCTCCAAGCCGACTACGAAGAAAAAAACCGCCATCAGTGCATCATTGACCCAGTCTTGCAGGTCATGATCGAGGCTCCAAGCGCCAAAATGCAGACTGAAATGCTGATGCCAGAAATGGTGATAGGCATCATGCAGGGCGGAATTGCTGAGGATCAAGGTCAGTACGGTGACGCCGACAAGAACTATGCCGCCGGCGGTCGCGCGGCGAAGGAATTGCTCAAAGGGCGTCAGCACCTTGCCGAAGAGGATCTCCAGGGGGTACGGACGTTCCTGGGGGAAGCTTTGAGGACGCTCAGACTGCATGGCCGAAATTCCGACACTTTTCTAGCGCAAGGCGTCCAGTCGCTGGCGTTGCTCCGCCAGTTCCTGTAGCGCAGCGCTGAGTTCCTGCACCCGCAACTCTTCCTTGGCAACTACCTCGGCGGGTGCACGTTCCCGAAAGCTCGGTTGCGCCAGACGACCTTGCACCTTTTCCCGTTCTGCCCGAAGCCGCGCTTCCTCCTTGCTCAGGCGTTGATATTCCGCATCGACATCGATGAGGCCCGCCAACGGTACATAAATTCGCAAGTCTCCGAGCAATTGCAGGGCTGCCGGCGGTACCTCTGTTCCTTGCTCCAGCCACTGCGGTTCCGTGCAACGGGCCAACTGCCGCAGCCACGGCAGCAGGTCCTGCAGACGTTTATGGTCGCTGTCCGTGCCGGCTTGCAGAAGCACCGGTAGCTCACGGCTGGGGGCGATATCCATCTCGCCACGAACCGAGCGTAGGCTCCCCACAAAACCCATCAGCCAGTCGAGATCCTGATCGGCTTGCGCATCTACCCGCTGCAGGTCCGCCTTTGGATACGGTGCCAGGGCGATCGTGTTTCCTTCCTTGCCCAGACGTTTGGCTACCCGTTGCCAGAGGGTTTCCGTCAGGAAGGGCAGGAAGGGGTGAGCCAGACGTAGAGCGGCTTCGAGGACCGCGAGCAAGGTATACCGGCTGCCACGGATTTGGGCTGCTGAAAAGCCCGATTCCGGCCGCAAGACGGTCTTGCTGAGTTCGATGTACCAGTCACAGTAGTCATTCCAGAAGAACTGGTAGAGGGCATGCGCGGCATCGGCAAAACGATACTGTTCGATGGCGTCATTGACGCTGGCCTCGGCCTCTTGCAGGCGACCGATGATCCAGCGCTCCGGTGCGAGCAACTCGCGTTCGCCCTGCAGATCGGCATCGTCGGGAACCTGCAGCAGGGCAAAACGGGTGGCGTTCCAGATCTTGTTACAGAAGTTACGATTACCTTCCACACGTTTGAGATCGAAGCGTAGATCACGCCCCTGGGTGGCGATGCTGGCAAAGCTGAAGCGCAGCGCATCGGTACCGAAGGCGGGAATACCGTCAGGAAAGTCCTTGCGCGTCGCCTTGGCAATCTTGCCGGCCATCTGCGGTTGCATCAGCCCTTGGGTGCGCTTGGCCACCAAGGCCTCGGCGTCGATGCCATCGATCAGGTCGATGGGGTCGAGGACGTTGCCCTTCGACTTGCTCATCTTTTGCCCTTCACCGTCGAGGATCAAACCATGGACATAAACCTCGCGGAAGGGTACCTGTCCAGTGAAGTGCTGGCCCATCATGATCATGCGGGCGACCCAAAAGAAGATGATGTCGAAGCCTGTCACCAGTACCGAGGTGGGATAGAATTCCTGCAGATCTGCCGTTTGCTCGGGCCAGCCGAGGGTAGTGAAGGGCCACAGGGCTGAACTGAACCAGGTATCGAGCACATCCGGATCGCGTTCCAGGGGCACTGGCATGCCATAGTGTTGGGCGGCGCTGCGCTGGGCTTCTTCGGCGCTGCGCGCGACGAAGATCTTGCCGTCCGGACCGTACCAGGCGGGGATCTGATGCCCCCACCACAGTTGCCGGGAAATGCACCAGTCTTCGATGCGCTCCATCCAGTCGAAATAGGTGCGGGACCAGTTTTCGGGTACAAAGCGGATGCGGCCGTCGCGCACTACCTCCGTCGCCACTTCGGCCAGGGGCCCGACGCGCACATACCACTGGTCCGTGAGATAGGGCTCGATGACCGCCTGGGAGCGGTCACCGCGCGGGATCATGAGGCGGTGCTCCTCGGTCTGCACCAGGCTTCCCTCTGCCTCGAGCAGGGCAAGGAGGCGTTTACGCGCGACGTAGCGGTCGAGACCACGCAGCTCGGCGGGGATTGCCGTGTTATCGATGTGACCAGTGACCACTTCGATCTCTTCCCGGATGCGGGCATCTGGCGTGAAGATGTTGAGTAGTGGCAGATGATGACGTTGGCCAACCTGATAGTCATTGAAATCGTGTGCTGGGGTGATCTTGACACAGCCGGAGCCAAACTCCGCCTCGACATAGTCGTCGGCGATGATGGAGATTTCCCGCCCGGTAATCGGCAGGCGCAGGGTCTTGCCGATCAGCTCCCGATAGCGCTCATCTTCGGGGTGCACGGCCACCGCCACATCGCCGAGCAGGGTCTCGGGACGGGTGGTGGCGACCACCAGGCTGCCGGAGCCGTCACTGAGCGAATAGCGGATGTGCCACAGTTTACCGGCCTCTTCGCTGCTGATGACTTCGAGATCGGATACCGCGGTCTGCAAGACCGGGTCCCAATTGACCAAGCGCTTGCCACGATAGATCAGCCCCTCCTCGTGTAGCCGCACAAAGACCTCGGTCACGGCATGGGAGAGTCCCTCGTCCAGGGTGAAGCGCTCCCGCGACCAGTCGCAGGAGGCGCCAAGGCGGCGCATCTGTCGGCTGATGTTGCCGCCGGATTCTTCCTTCCACTGCCAGACCTTCTCCAGAAAGGCGCTGCGTCCGAGTTGATGTCGCTTCTCCCCCTGCGCCTCCAGACGGCGTTCCACTAGCATTTGGGTGGCGATGCCGGCGTGGTCGGTGCCGGGCTGCCAGAGCGTGCGCTTCCCCTGCATTCGTGCCCGGCGGATGAGGATGTCCATCAGGGTGTCCTGAAAGGCATGACCCATATGCAGGGTGCCGGTAACATTGGGCGGCGGCAGCATGATGCAGTACGGGGCGCCATCGCCGCGTGGGCGGAACACCTGCTGCTCCTCCCAGAGCTGATAACAGGCACTTTCGATGTCGGCCGGCGCAAACGGGCGGTCGAGGGAATCGCTCATGGAACTTCCTCAGGAGTCTGTGGATGGATGGGCGTCTTCGCCCAGGGTCGGGGTGAGGGCATCATCCAGCCCTTCATGCAGAACACGCTGCAAAATTTCGGGCAGTACGCCGTGAATTTCCTGTGCCACCGTCTCGCGCAGACGAATGCCCTCGAGGGCAAGGCTGCGCATGATCGCCAGACTCACCTGCTCCTTCCAAGTCTTCTGCAGATGCTGGGTAATCTTTTCTTCCAGCTCCGCCACCACCCGGCGCTCCACCTCCTGAAACAGGAGCGTCTCGAACTGACGCAGGAAGTCGCCATCGAAGAGCAATGGGTCTGGAGTTGCCGTGGGATTTTTTGCTACGCCAAGCTCGGTCTTTTCGGAGGGAGGCATTGCGGTTTTGCTGTTTACCTCGGAAGCCCCGGTAACTTCGGTGTAGTGCGCACTTCTTGCCGGGACTGGAGCAACGGCACTCAGATCGTGATTCTCCATGGCGGCAACATCGTCATGAGGAGCCGCAACCGATCCGCTGTCCGCGACGGGCGGAAGGGCCTCTGCGCTGGGGGGGACCGTCGTCTCCGGCGCCGGCTCGCCATGCATCGGATCGGCTAACTCTGCCTCCGGCTCCGGTGCCGAGCTTTCTGGGGCGGGTTCTGCGGGATAGCGGAAGGACATATGGCGAATCTTCTCGAGTGCTTTCGCCAGCTCCGTCTCCTCCATGCTCTCCGCGGGCTCGGTCTGCTGATGCTCGGCCTCGTGATCGGTGTACATTGGGGCCGATGGTTCCACGGCTAGGGACGACTTTCCCTCAGCGGGCGCCGGGCCTTCCTCCTGAGGTGTTTTTTCTGGGGAGTGCGTCCTGCGCCGCCATAGAGGCGGCGGCAGACCTTCACGGACGAGATCCTGTAATAACAATGGCTCAGTCCCCTCCGGGAGCTCTTCCTCATCCAGAACGGGCTCGCGACGATCATGTACGGTCATGGACTTTCTCCCTCATACTTCCAGTGGGAACAACTGGATATTGAATCCTGCTTGTTTGCATTGCCGATAGCGCGCGCGTGCCGCAGCGCGTTCTTCCTCAGCGCCAGGAATAAAGTCGATGAGACGCCGTGTGCTGTCAAGTACCGGCAGCTCTCGTGGCCACTCCAGGAGGACCAGGGCGCGGGCGTCGCTACGCCCGTGCTGGGGGTCGGCAAAGAGGTAGACCGGCTCATTGGCGGCCTGCCCATGGGGTAGGAAAACGCCCGCATGAAAGGTCCAGAGCAGATCGTCATAAACGCCAAGGACCTCCGCATCTGCCGCCAATACGTCCACCTTTCCCAGTACCTGCCAAGCCTTGGTGATGACCCGACAGATCGCGCGCCGACTTTCTAGCAGGGTCAGCGGAACAACGGGAAGCTGGTAGAAATTGGCGGTGCCGGTCATCGCGGCGCCTTACGCCAGCGCGCGCTGGCGCAAGAAGTGCACCAACAACGGCACCGGACGCCCGGTTGCGCCCTTGTTCTCGCCACTCTGCCAAGCCACTCCGGCAATGTCCAGGTGTGCCCAACGATAGTCTTCGGTAAAGCGCGACAGGAAACAGGCGGCGGTGATGGTACCGGCCGGGCGTCCTCCCACGTTGCTGAGGTCGGCAAAGGGGCTCTTGAGCTGCTCCTGATATTCCTCAAAGAGCGGCAACTCCCAGGCGCGGTCCTGGCTGCTGCGACCGGCATGCAGCAATTCCGCGACTAGACCTTCGTGATTGCCCAGCACCGCCGCCGTCTGGTGTCCGAGAGCAATGATACAGGCCCCGGTCAGGGTGGCCATGTCGATGACGACATCGGGATGGAAGCGCTTGGCATAAGTGAGGGCATCTGCCAGGATCAGCCGCCCCTCGGCATCGGTGTTGATGATTTCAACGGTGAGCCCGGCCATGCTGCGATGGATATCACCAGGCTTGGTGGCCTGTCCGTCTGGCAGATTTTCCGATGCGGGCACGATGACCGTGATATTGAGCGGCAGTTTGAGGTCTGCAGCTGCCTGGATGGCCGCAAGGGCAGCGGCGCCACCACACATGTCGTACTTCATTTCGTCCATCTTGTCGGCAGGCTTGAGGGAAATGCCGCCGGCATCAAAAGTCAGCCCTTTGCCAACGAGGACGATGGGCGCGGCATCCTGGGCGCCACCGCGGTAGTGCAATACAATCAGCCGCGGTTCCTGACGCGAGCCTTGGGCTACCCCGAGCAGAAGATGCATGCCGAGCTCCCGCATCTCCACTGGCCCCAAAATCTCCGCCTCGATGCCGCGGCTGCTTGCCATCTCTTGCGCCTGTTCCGCGAGCCAGGTCGGGGTACAAATATTGCCCGGCTGGTTGGCCAGATCGCGCGCCCAATCACTGGCCTGGGAAATCGCATGGGCAACCGCCAGCGCCTGCTGCATTTCCCTCTCGGCCTCGGCGTCCAATTTCCCCGCGACCAGAACGCGGATGTTTTCCAGGCTGCGACGAGGATGCTTGGCCGGTTCCTTGTGCTGATCAAAGCGATACTGGGCATTGAGGATACCGCGCAACCAGAGTTCCATTGCCGCGGCAGGACTGCGACGCGCGACGGCGACATCCCCCAGCGCGAGACACAATTCCGTCAGTTGCGCACGGGCGACCGCTTGCCCCAGGCTGCGGGCAGCCTTCTGTAATTTTCCTTCGGCAAGCTTTTCGCCGCCACCGACGCCGACCAGCAGGACGCGCTCGGCGCCAACATTAGGTACGCCATAGAGCAGCTGACATTGTCCTGGCTCCGCCGTAAAATCGCCGCTGGCGAGAAAGCGACTGAGAAAGCCGTCGCTCTGTTCATCGATTTTTTGGGCGTTTGACCCGAGCTGGCCGTTTTCGTGACAGGCAAGCACCAGGCAAGCGCAAGGCTCCGATAAGGTGACGTTCTGCTGCAAAGAAATTTCCACGGTTTGCCTCCGGCGGGTATACGATTGATCAATCTCTATAGGGTACACCAGGGTAACATCCACAAGCCAACGGCAGGGCGGCAATCATGACCTTATCCAGACTACCCCTCTGGCCGGGCGAACGGATCGCTGCGCATGTTTTGCGCTCGGTACTGAGTTATTTTCTGATTGCCTGTGTCGTTGTTTTGGCTTTGCTGGCCATTGGGCAGTTGACGCAGATCCTGCAACAAGTGGCCTCCGGTCAGTTGCCACTACAAGTGGTTCTGCAGTTGCTGGGTCTGAGTATGCCTACTCTCTTGGTAACCGTTCTCCCTTTGGCGCTCTTCTTTGCTGTCTATCTGGCCTTTTCCAACCTCTATCGTCACAACGAGATGATGGCAATCCATGGCGCCGGCATCGGCTTGCAGAAATTGTTTTGGGGATTGCTGCCAAGCGTTTTTCTCCTCGTACTGCTGGAGGCGGGCCTTGCCCTATGGTGGGCGCCAGCTTCGCAGCAGCGTTTACAGGACGAGAGCGCCCGTCTGGCAGCGGCGGCAGCACAGGCTTTGATTCATCCCGGTAGTTTTGCGCATCTTCCGGACGGTCGAGTGATCTACGTTGGCCAGGGGGCCGGGGCCAAGGACCGCTATCAGGAAATCTTTATCGATCTGTCGCAAGTTGGTGCGCCGGATTATGCGACCGCCGCCTTTGGTGAAATACAAATCAACCATCACGGGGGCGTCTCGTTACTGCTGATCGATGGCCGGCGATATCTGGGACAACCCGGCCAGGCAGGCTACAAGATCTGGAGCTTTGCCCGATATCGCGTCGATTTGGCAGCGCCCCGATCGGAGGGTTCCGCAACTTCCTGGACAGCCTTGTCCTTGCCGGATCTGTTTGCGCGGCTGGGGCGCCCGGACCAACACGCCCACGCCCTGGCAGAACTCGAGTGGCGTATCTTCTGGCCATTGTTCCTGCCCATCGTGGTGCTGCTGGCTATTCCCCTTGCCTATGCCGAGCCGCGCCACCCTGGCCGGGCGGGGGGGGTCTTGCTGGGGATCCTGCTCCTGCTGGGCGCGAACAATCTCTTGGTGGCCTTGAAGGAAAATTTGATCCAGGGAAAGATTCCTCCCTTCCCGGGTCTGTTCTGGACCTGGATTCTGCTGGCGGGACTTGCCGCCTATCTGTTTTATCGGCGGCAGGCCGATTTACCCTTACTGCCAGCCTGGATGCGTGGGGTAGCATCGTGAAGCGCGCCGATGCGCTGTTGTTTCGTGGCATGTTGTTCTACAGCGGTCTGGTTCTGATCATATTGCTTGCCATGGTCTTTGTCGCACAACTGATCGCCAAGGCCTCCGGGCCTGGACATGGACATTGGAGTATCGGTCTGTTGTTCCGCTACGTGGCCCTACAGATGCCAGAGACGGCGTACACAGTCATTCCACTGGCCCTGCTCATCGGCGCGCTGATCTGGATCAGTATGCTAAACAGCCATTCCGAGATCACGGCCTTACGCATGGCCGGATGGTCTCTCGCACGTTTGCAGCGACCGCTACTGGTTGTAGGTCTGCTGGGAACAATATTGATGTTTGTCCTGGGTCAGTGGATCGTGCCGTACAGCGCTCTGTCTTCCGAACTGCTTTGGGCCAATGCCGGAACTCATAATTTTCAGGAGCTTGGTGATGGTGGCCTGTGGCTGCGCCAGGGGCGGACGCTCATCCGTATCCAACTGGTCGGTGGTAACGGAACGCAGCTGCGACAGATTCGCATCTATTATCCGCAAAGTGGAATGGTGGGTATCGACAAACAAGTGGATGCCGAGGCGGCCAGCTACCAGAATGGGCACTGGACGTTGCAGGGCGTGCGGGAATACCGTTTGAAAGAGCGGTCTGTGCAGGTTCTTAGCGTGGCACATCAGGATTGGTCCGTGCAGTTGCAGCCGGAAACCCTGCGCAGTTTTGCCCATCGCACCCGCACCATGACCTTGCAGGCCCTGTGGCGCAACGACCGCGATCTGCAAGGTGGCGTGCTGGCCATGAACCGCTTTGCCCTGGCCTTCTGGCAACGAATCACCTACCCCTGGGTGGGGCTGATCATGATTCTGCTGGTGGTGCCCATGGTCGTGCGCAATCCGCGGGCGGGAGGGGCGTATTATTGGATTGCCGCTGGCCTGGCGCTGGGAATCTCGTTTCATTTCCTGACCCAGATGTCGGGCTTCATCAGCGTTGCCGGTGGCATTCCGCCGTCGCTTGCCACACTCTCACCGATGGCGCTCTACGCGGCGCTGGCCTGGTTTCTGTTCAGACGTCACGGCTGAAAGAAAGCGCGACGGCGGTACCATGCTTGCTCTGGTCACTCTTGTTGCAGCAAACTACCTTACAGTATTCCTGATCTAGGAGCCTTACTGTGAATGAGTCAGTGCTCGTCAGTGCGTTGCAGGAATTTGCTGGTTGGCGCGGTGAGTTGGCGGCATTGGTCGAACAGGTATCTGCTTTTTCGCATCGTCTTGATTTGTTACCCAGTGGAACCATGCTGCGCTTGGAAATGCTGGCGCGAGAAATTCGCGAAGAACGGGTTATTCTTTCTTTTTACGGGGAATTTGCACGGGGAAAATCCGAGCTGATCAACGCCCTGTTCTTTTATGACCAAGAATACCGCTTCCTCCCCTCTGGGGTAGGGCAAACCACCATGTGTCCAGTGGAAATCTGTGCAGCAAGCGATGCCAGTATTGATTTCCTACCGATGCAGGCAAGCAGCATGCATCACAATATTCAAGACCTCAAGAAAGTACCGGAGAAATGGCGGCGCATGCCTCTGACTCTTGCCGATATGGAGAAAACCCAAGCGGCGCTGCACCAGATTCAGGAAATGCAATGCGTCCCTCTTGCAGAGGCGCGGCGCTTCGGGCTTTGCCCACCGCTGGATAGTGCGCGTCCACAACTTACCCGTTGTCCTTCTTGCGGCGAAGGCCGCGTAAAGATCTCCCGCTGGCGCTATGCACTGTTGCGTGTACCGCATCCCGTATTGGCAGCGGGCTTGATCGTCATTGATACGCCTGGACTGAATTCCCTGGGTAGCGAGGCGGATATGGGCCTCGATGCAACTCGCGGCGCAGATGCATCGATTTTTGTTTTGGGCGCGGATACCGGAGTGACGCAAAGCGATCTGCAAACCTGGGAACAATCACTATCCATTCACAGCCGCCAGCGACAGCTGGTGGTGATCAATAAATGTGACCTCCTCGTCGATGAGATAGAGCCAACTACGTCGTTTGCGGAAAAGATTCGGGAGCAGTGTGACGCCGCGGCGCAGCGCCTGCAGCTCAATGGGAAACAGGTCGTGGCCATTTCTGCTCGTGAAGCACTACTGGGGCGCTTACGCAATCAGGAGGAGCGGGTCCGGGCCAGCGGCATCGATGATCTGGAGAATGCCATTGGCAATATCCTCATCCCGGAGAAGCGCAAGGAGATCGCTAGCTCGACAAAAGGTATTCTGCAGCGCGTGATCAACGATCAGCGTTACGTTTTGGAGGAGCAGCTGGAAGCCGTTGCGGCTGACATGGAGAGTATGCGACGGTTGGAAGCGCAAGCGGGAGAACAGGTACTTGTCTTGATCGACAGGCAAAAAAAGATCATTGACAATCTGGCGGTCGACCGAGACCAATTTTTGCGGATGCAGCGTGACGTGAACACACAAGAAAAAGGAAAACTGCTGGAATCGCTATCCCTAGATGGGCTGGAAGAAATCGTTGAGCGCGCCAAGCACGATATGCTTGCGGTTTGGACAACGTATGGTATCTACGAGAGTTTTGGGAAGTTCTTTGCGAATACGATTGCCGGATTTGATGAGGCCTTGGCGCGGGCAAATCGACTATCGGAGAAAATGACGAATGCGTATCGTTCTTTGGAGCAGATTTACGCTCTACCAAAACTGGATACCTTGCCTTATATCTTGTTGCCGAGAAGGGCCGAACTGCTTGCCTTGTCAGATTACTATGAACGCTTCGGCAAGCGTCTGGAAATTGCTGCGTATCCTCAGGGAGTGGTAGTACGCAAGGCCTTTTTCAATCTTGCGAAGCAGGTTCGTACCTTCGTTCTGGAAACGCGCAACGATCTTCTGGAGTGGGTGGAAGAAACCTTTGATCTGATGAATTCGCATCTGCAGCGTTGCAGTTTGCAGGCGCAGGAAAAACTGACGGCGCTTACTGCAATCGCCGAATCATCGGCGAGTATTCAGCAGAGAATTGAAGACCTACGTCTGCGCGAGGCCCGGATTCACTACGAAATAGATGAGTTGGCCTCGCTACAGAGCGAACTGGATCGATATTTTCAAGCCATCCCAGACCTGGCGGGCGCGGCATGACGCAGGGTGCTGCTGTTGTTCACGCACCCTTTTTCTGGCGCAGAGTTTCTTCGTCGAAAGCCTGATCCAGGGTTTGCGACAACTGCAATACCTGACGAAAAAGCTGCGCATCCGCGTCATCGGCCTGGCTGCGAAGACGCAAGGCAGCTAGGCCAGAAAAGCAGTCTGCGCGGGTTACCTCACTGTCCGGAGCACTGCAGGCGTTGGCGCGGTAGATACCTGTCAGGACCTCGCTCGCCAGCGGGTCTTCCAGCGTGCCGGCTTCTGCAGCCGACAAAGAGCTGCCCACATCCTGGCTGTGCAGGAGAGAAAAGCTCACATGGCTGTCGAGGAATTCCATCAGTTCGGCATAGGTCATCGGTATACTCCTGTCAGGTTGGGCGTATGCCACTGTTGAGCGAGACTCGACAGCTTTCGGCAACACGCTGAAAATAATACTGTAAATCCAAAGGTAAGGTGACGCCATCGAGTAGGCGAAGCAACTGCAAATCGGCGCAGAGAACCAGATCGATCAGGGATAGGCGGCCCACATAAAAACGCTGTTTGGCAAGCAGTTTGGCTAACGCCGGAAGGCGTCCCCGCTGCGCGAGTTGTTGGTAGCCGCCATAGCGGTCATTCGCTAGGGCTTCCAGGCTTTGGGCAAAACGACGTTCGCTTTCCTGGCGAAAATATTCCAAGTCTTCGGGATCATCCGAGATCTCGGCAAAGGCTGGTTGTACAGGAAGCAACAAGCGCTGCAGCAGCGCATCGAGATCCTGACGCCACTGACAAAAGGCCTGCCACTCCGCTGCTTGGAGTATACCGGTATACAGGGACTCGCCCCCGAGAGTAGCATCGAGAGCGGGGAGTTCGCTGAGCTCCCCGGTCCAGCACTGCTCGCCAATTTGCAGGACGGGTAATCGTGCAAAACCGAGATCGAAGGCGATTGCCAGATCTTGCAGGGGGCGGGCTTCTGCCTGGTAGCTGCAACCCTTGGCGCCAAGCAGTAGGCGCAGGCGGAGTGCCTGGGGGTCGGACCAATGAAAATACAGGACTGGTTCAGACAAGTTCGGCGCGCTCCAGAACGGCAGCCCATTGCGTTTCGCTGATGGGCAGAATGGACAGTCGGTTGCCTTTTCGTACCAGGGGGCTGTCGGCAAACGCCGGCCACTGGCGCAGTTCTTCGAGGGAGATTACCTTGGCAAAGCGGGCACGAAAGCCAACATCCACCAGATCCCAGCGCGGCTGCTCGGGGCGGGAGTTTGGGTCGAAATATTTGCTGCGTGGATCAAATTGGGTGGGGTCGGGATGGGCACTGCTGCGCACTTCGGCCAGGCCCACGATTCCCGGTACCGGAACCCGGGAGTGATACAGGAAAATGCCATCGCCAACCTGCATGGAGCGGAGAAAGTTGCGTGCCTGATAATTGCGAATGCCGTCCCAAGGTTCTTCGCCGCGCACGGCCAAATCATCCAGAGAAAAGGCTTCCGGCTCGGTCTTCATCAACCAGTAGGCCATTGGCTACGACTCCAGCGCCACGGGCTGACCCAGCCGTTGCTGGAGAATCCTGCCGAGATAGGCAGGGAGGGTCTGCCCCGAGCGGGAATCCACCCAGCTGCCGGCAGCATTCCGGTCGAAGCGCGCTGGGCCGTCACTGCAGGCCAGCCAGATCTGTTCGACGGCTTCTTGCCGATTGAGGATGATTTCGCTGTCATCGGGTAGCCGCAGGGAGAGCACGCTATCGATGAGATCGGCCTCGACTTCCGGGGCCTGCGCCTCGATTTGCTCGAGAAGCCCTTGTAAACATTCCTCTACGGCTGCAGCAAAACTTTGGGTCATCGTGATCTCCTTTCGCGCCATGATCGCCTGCCCGACTCTGGGGAGCAAGTGTTTGCGGTTCCCGAACGTAGCCAGATGCGCTGTTCCTTGCGCAGAATGGGGCGACTGCTGGCATGCAGAATGAGTCCGCTGCCTTCCGGATGCGGCTGCAGGTGGCCGCGCGCCAGCAGATGGCGGAAGACTTGTTGCCAGTCGCGCGGTGGCAAACGTCGCCCAATGCCAAAGACCTGCAGGCGATGATGCTGGGCCTGACGGACCCGTGGCGTGTCGCGGCCAATGAGAATATCGATGAGGTGTTGCACGCCGCAGCGCTGGCCACTGCGGTACGCCGCCGAGAGGGCCATCTGCGCTGCCTCGCTGGCATCCCAGAGGGGCGGCGCGTGCAGGCAGTTGTCACAATTACCGCAGGGGTGGTCAAGCTTCTCGCCAAAATAGCCCAGCAGTTTCTGACGCCGGCAACCGACCTCCTCGGTCAGATCCAGCATGGCTTGCAGTCGCTCTTCCTCGGCACGTCGCTGTTCGCTGCTTGCCCCCGATTGCTGAATCATCTGCCGCAGCAGTAGCAGATCCTGCAGGCTATAGTGCAACCAGGCTTCTGCCGGCTTGCCATCGCGGCCAGCGCGCCCGGTCTCCTGATAGTAGGCCTCGATGCTTTTCGGTAGATTGAGATGGGCGACGAAGCGCACATCGGCCTTATCGATACCCATGCCGAAGGCAATGGTAGCGACCATGATCTGGGTCTTGCCGCTTAGGAAGGCGATTTGATGGGCACTGCGCTGTTCGGCGGGCAAGCCGGCGTGGTAGGGCTGCGCGCGATAGCCCACGCTCTGTAACCAGCTTGCCGTTTCCTCGACCTTACGACGGGACAGGCAATATACAATGCCAGCACCGCGCTGCCGCCGTAGAAACTCAGCGAGGGCTTCGCGCCCGCCGCTGCCCTGCTCGATATGGTAGCGGATATTGGGCCGGTCGAAGGATTGCACGAATACCTGGGCGTCGCCGAGGGCAAGGGACTGCTGGATTTCGGCACGGCTGGTAAGGTCGGCGGTGGCCGTCAGGGCAATGCGAGGTACGCCGGGGAACAAGGCGCGCAGGCGTCCCAATTGGCGATATTCTGGGCGGAAATGATGGCCCCACTGGGCCACGCAATGGGCCTCATCGATGGCGAAGAGGCTGATGGGTAGTTCGCGGAGAAGCCGCAGCATGCGTTCCTGCAGCAGTCGCTCCGGGGCACAGTAGAGGATGCGCAATTCCCCGGCGCGGAGCCGGTGTTCTATGGCGTCCGGATCGTTTGCTGCCGAGTGTAAGGCGGCTGCCGCAATGCCTCGTCGTTGCAGGGTCTGGACCTGATCATCCATCAGGGCAATGAGGGGCGAGACGACAATGGCGGTCCCCGGTCGCGCCAGCGCCGGTATTTGGTAGCAGAGCGATTTGCCGCCGCCGGTGGGCATCAGTACCAAGGCATCACCGCCGCCAATCAGCCGCGTTACGATGGCGTCCTGTGGTGGACGGAATTCCCGGTGACCAAAGGTCTCGCGTAGGATTTTCTGCGCTTGCGCCAGGGCGGGATCAGGGGACGAACTGGGTATCACGGGTACCGCGGACGAGGTTGGCAGCGGCGAGCAGGGTGCAACTGCTGGCCCAGATGAGAGCGGGGAAGAGAAATAGCAGGAAAATCAGGGTGAGGGTGCCGGCAAAGGCGGGGTTGTGGAGAATGCTCGTGCCGATGAGCAGCCCCGCCAGGGCCGAGAAAATCATGGCAAGGAACAGGGCGATACCTGCCAACACCAATCCCACCAGTAGCGGAAAAAACAGCCAACCGAGACGATCCCCAAGCAAGCGGCTCGCGCTGCGCAAAGCATCACGCGTACCCAGACCGTAGGCTGCGTAGAGCGCATAGGTATACTGAAAAAACGTACCAACGAGAAAGGAAACCACCAGCGTGACCCAGAATGCCGGGCGCTGCAGGATGGTGAGGGCCATTGCAGGGTCGTTGTGTCCCTGCAGCGCAAGATAGCCCGAAGACTGCAATAACAGCACGTTGATGATGGCAGGTGGCAAGGCGAGAAGCCAGGCATCGCGCTCGCGTAGGCTCCAGAAGGGTGCCAGCGCTTCATAGGGGCGGCCGGCACTGGCCAGGGCGATAGCACGAAAAAAGCCGATCAGCAGCACATTCGTCCACAGGCTCTCGAGGATCGTCCAAAGGATGCGCAGGGCGGCGGCCTGCTGCGCAGCAATGCCGAGGAGTACAAAACCGAAGAGTGCGATCAGGCCGAGGAGCAGGAGATTGAGGGAGAGACCCCAGAAGTGGGTGCGCAGGATCTTACCGGCACCGGAAAACACTTGACCCACCCCCACTCGAGTGGCGCTAAAGAGAGCTTCAGGCATGGCGGATAGTCTCCAATTGTACGCTGAAGGATGGGACTGGGATCGTGGACAGGTCTTTACACTGGATTTGGACGATGCGGGCGGGATCTCGATCGATGCGTGCCGCGCTGAGCTGGCGCCCCCACACGCAGCCACTGTCTAGGGCCAGCAGACGCTCTTGGACCAGCAAACCTTGGGTGGCCCAGTGCCCGCAGACGAATTGTCCCTCGGGCTGTCGCGCAAAGTAGCGCTCATGCCAGGGAAGGTAACTGTTATCCGGCGCCTCATTGGTCCAGGAGTAAAGACCATCTTCACGCACCCAGCGCGCTCGGGTGAAGACGGCAACGCGAAAGCGCTGGGCATCCGCCTCGTTGCGGCAGTCAGCCCAGCGCCGCGGTGCCTCGCTTTCCCAAAGTCCTCTCAAAAAGCGCTTCCAGTTCTTGCCGCAGAGGGCATGCTGGACTTCTTCGGCATGGCCGGCTGCATCTGCCGGACTCCATTCGGCATCGACGGCGGCGTGGACCAGATTCCAGGGCAGTTTACCATCGCTATAAAACAGCGGCTGTTGACGGAGCCAGTGAAAATAGTCGTCAGCCCTGCGGTCAGTGAGGAGGGCGGCCAGGGTGTCGCTCTTCTTGGCTTTGGCGATTCCAGCCCAGCGGCTGATGGCATAGAGGTCGTGGTTGCCCAGGACCAGGCGGATCCCGTCCTGCTGCGCATAGGCCCAAGCAAGCGTCGCGCGGCTCTGTGGGCCGCGATTGAGGAGATCGCCAGCAAGCCACAGACAGTCATAACTGCCAACCTGCGACAACAGCTGCTCCAATGCAGAAAAACAGCCCTGCACATCGCCGATTGCATAGGTCCCGTTTGGGGCGTCGATAAAATCGTTATTCAAAAACTGATCACCTGATCGCTGCTTTTCATGCTGCGCACGAGAGTCGCCATATTGCCAATCTTTACGCCTGGCAGGAAGGGGTCCCCCGCGTCGTTGGGCAAGACTATGGCATAGATTTCGCCGCCGAGCTCGCGAATTTCTGCCAGCAGATCGTGATGCACTGCATGCGCAGCCCGAACCCCCGAACGCAAGACCTCAACCGCCGCCTCTAGGAAGAAAACTTTGACTTGAATGTCGTCGGCAAGAGCGGCAATGGCGGTTCGCAAGGCATGCAATACCGGGTTGCCCTCGCTGCCGGCGGCAGAACGGATCAGAACCGTCCATCGCATTGCGTTTTCGGGTCGTTGCATGGCTGCGATCCTCCGTTGCGGGCGAGGGCATGGAAAGATCTTCGCATCCCTGCTGTTTCCTTGAGTGTAGCAAACATTTGCTACACTCGCGGCGACGTGGCGATTTGCCGCCGGAGTAGGTACACTGGCGCCATTGTTTTTCTGAATCACAAAGGGCAATACCGATGGCGGCAAATATGGCAGAGCAAGAACCAGTATTCATGATCGAGCGGATTTACGTGAAGGACCTTTCTTTTGAGTCGCCGAACGCGCCACAAAGCTTTACCATGGTGGAGGCGCCTTCCGTGGATGTTGGCCTGAACACGGAAACCCATGAAGTGCCCGGATCGACGGATCTGGTCGAAGTAGTGTTGACGGTTACGGTGAATGCCAAGAGTGCGGACAGCACCTATTTTGCTGTCGAGGTTCAGCAGGGCGGACTGTTCCGCATGCAGAACATCCCGGCAGAGCATCAAGCCATCCTCCTTGCCGTACATTGCCCGACCATCCTTTTCCCCTATGCCCGTGAGGCGGTGGCAGACTTGGTTGGACGTGGGGGGTTCCAGCCGCTGCATCTGCATCCGGTGAATTTCGAGGCGCTCTATCAGCAGGCGCAGCTCGAACAAAGCCAGCACACCACCCAGTAATCCAGATATGGCAGTACGAACGGTGCTTGGGGCCGGTCATTGGGGCACGGCCCTCGCCGTTACCCTGGCGCGTCGCGGTGGCCAGGTGCGCCTATGGGGCCGATCACTGGATGCTTCGGCTTCCGGCTCCACCAGCCTGCCCTATTTTCCGCAGATTCCTCGGCCTGAGAATCTGCTCCTTACCCACGATTGGCAGAAGGCCGTGCAGGGTAGTCGGGAACTGGTGATTGCCGTTCCCAGCCATGCTGTACGTGATACCTTGCGCAGGCTGCGGCCCGCGCTGCCAAGGGATGTCGCGCTGACGCTGGCGAGCAAGGGATTGGAGCGCGACAGTCAGGCCCGTCTGGATGAGGTCTTCGCCCAGGAAATTCCAGAATGGTCCTGGGGGGCTCTCTCCGGCCCCAGCTTTGCCAGTGATCTGGCTTGTGGAAGGCCGCTCGCCATCACTCTGGCCAGTCATTCCTCCCGCTACCTGGATACCTGGGTACCGGCATGGCGCTCCGAGCAGTTGCGCATCTACCCAAGCTCAGATGTTGCCGGTGTCTGTCTGGCTGGCGCCATCAAAAACGTCCTCGCCATCGCTGCCGGAATTTCCGATGGGTTGGGAAACGGAGATAGCGCCCGCGCCGCGTTGATTACTCGTGGACTGGCGGAATTGCTGCGCCTGGGGGTGGCGCTGGGCGGTCAGGCCGATACCTTTTTTGGGCTGGCTGGCGCGGGTGATCTGATTCTTACGGCGAGCAGTGACGTTTCCCGGAATCGGCGGCTGGGGCTAGGCATTGGTGCCGGAAAATCACCCGCGCGGGTGCTGCAGGAGCTCGGCGAAGAGGTAGAAGGATGGCGCAGCAGTCATGCTCTATATCATCTGGCGCTGGCACGGGGGATCGAGATGCCCATCGTCACCGAAGTATATCGTGTCCTCCACGCGGGTCGCTCCGCCGCAGAGGCTTCCCGCGCCCTGATGCAACGCGGGCAGGGTGAGGCCAACTGAAATTGGCCATGTTGCGCTTGCCCGGCGGTTCGGATCTGCAACGACGGATTCCTTTTGCGCCCTTCCGCACCATTGGCATTCTGCTGGTCCAATTCGTGGTCTTTGCGTTGTTGCTGCTGGGGGTGCTGCTGGTGCACACCAATCAAGATCTGGCAAAACTGAAAACCTACACGGCGAACATGATCCGCATTGGCGAAATCAACCGCAACTGCAGTCTGGCATGGCGCCAACACGGAGCCCAGGCCGCCATGCAGGTACTGGCCCGTGAGTTGCAGGATTTGCCCCCTGGCTTTGCCGCCCAAGGTGGCGGAGCGCAACTGAAACAGTTGCAGGCATTGTCGGCGCGCGGAGATCCTGCCGATTTGCCCCAGGTCTTTGCCAATCTCAGTGCCTGGAACCTCGCCGCCCATCTGCATGGGCGGGGCTTGGTGCTTGCCGCCGGTCATGACTCGCGCTACACCCTGATCGGCTCGGTAATTGCCCTGATCGCTTTCATGATCTTCGTCATCGTCACCCTGATCTTTTTCCGTACCCGCATCTTGAGTCCGTTGCGACGCTTGCAGGCGGCAATGGGCTCCCTGGAGTTGGGCAGCTTCCAACGGGTGGGAGAGGGGCACGCGGACCCAGGCATTGTTCCTCTGCTGCACTTTTATAACCAGATGGTGGGACGCCTGGAAGAGCTGGAACGGCAACGCCGCCGCTATCTGCAAGACCTGCAACAGGAGGTGCACGAGGCAGCCAGCACTCTGATGGCACAGCAGGCGGCAATGACCCGTTCCGAGCGCATGGCAGCGGTGGGCGAGGCAGCCGCTGCTTTTGCCCATGAACTGCGCAATCCACTGGCTGGACTGCAGGTTGGCTGTGCCAATATTCGTCGGGAAATCCACGATCCCGAGCTGGATGCCAGGCTGGCGCTGATGGAAGAGGAACTGCGGCGGGTCAGCCGCCTCCTCGATCAACAGCTGCGCGGTGCCCGGCAGGCAGGGGAGTCTGCGCAATGGGTGCAGCCCGGCGAGGTTGTGGAGGCACTGTTGAATCTCTTACAGTACCAGTTACCGCTGCAAATCCGCTTACGGCTGGACGTCGCGCCGGATCTGGGTGGGTGCCTGCTGCCGGTGGACCAGTTCCGGCAAGCATTGCTCAATCTGGTGCTCAATGCCCGTCAGGCCCTCGATGCCCAGGCTGGGGAAATCACGGTGGCGCTGTCCCGCGCCGAGGGCGGCCGTATTCGCTTGGTAGTGGGCGACGATGGACCGGGGTTTCCAGCCAATCTTCTGCGCGACGGCATTCGCCCCTTTGCCAGTGCCCGCGAGCATGGCACCGGCCTGGGACTGGCCATGGTGCGGCGATTCGTGCGCAGCCTGGGAGGAGAGGTGCAGCTTGCCAATCGACCCCTGGGTGGCGCTGAGGTTACCCTGCTGATTCCTTGCCCCACTCAAGTAGAGGAGAATTCCCGTGGCTGATCCCCTGCTGATCATCGAAGACGAGATCTTCCTTGGGCGGGAAATGCGCCGCTACTTCGAGAAGGAGGGCTGGCAGGTATTCTGGGCAGAGCGCCTGGCAGATGCCGAACAGTTGCTCAACGACGATCTCAATCCCATGGTCACCCTGGCCGACCTCAACCTGCCGGACGGCAATAGTCTGGATTTGCTCGACCGCTCCCGCGAGAAGGGTCTGCAGGGCGAGTGGATCTTTTTGACCGCCTACGGTAGCGTTCCGGATTCCGTGCGTGCCCTCCGGCTCGGGGCCTACGACTTTCTCGAGAAACCCTGCGAGATGGAACGTCTGGCCATGGTGGTGCGCTCTGCCGGGCGCGCCGCTCGGGCGCAGCGGCGGGTGGCGGACGACACCAGCCAGCATAGCCGCCGCTATGGTCCTTCGGCCTTTCTGGGAACGAGCATGGCGGCGCAGCGGGTGCGCGAGATTCTCCAGCGTCTGGCGCAGGTTCCCTATAGTGGTCTGATCATTTCGGGGGAGACGGGTACCGGCAAGGGCCTGGCAGCACGTATCCTGCACTACAGCGGATTACGGCGCGAGGGGCCGATGGTAGAGATCAACTGCGCTGCCTTGCCGCGCGAACTTCTCGAGTCCGAACTCTTCGGCTATGAGGCTGGGGCATTCACCGGCGCTACCTCGCGTCATCGCGGCTTGGTGGAGCAGGCGAATGGTGGGAGCCTATTTCTCGATGAAATTTCCGAGATGGATCTCGATCTGCAGGCCAAACTGCTCAAGGTAATAGAGGACCGCAGTTTGCGGCGTCTGGGCGCCGATCGCAGCATTCAGGTGGATGTCCGTTTTCTGGCCGCCAGTAACCGGGATCTCGATGCGCTGGTGGCGGAGGGACGTTTCCGGGCCGATCTCTACCATCGTCTCAGTGTCGTACGCCTCGCTTTGCCTGTCCTGCGCGAGCGCAAGGAAGATCTGCAGGAGCTCGTGCCGCATTTCGTGGCGGAGTTTAACGTGCATGCCGGCAAGCGGGTACGTCACATCAGCCCAGCGGTCTGGGCGGCCCTGGAGGCCTATGATTGGCCGGGCAACGTCCGGGAGCTGCGCAATGTGGTTGAACGCGGCGTACTGTTTTCGGAAGGAGAGGAGCTACCCCTGGAATGGCTGCAACTGCCAGGAATGAGCGCTGCAGGACATTGTCCGGCACCGGGCAACTGCCCCCTGGATGATCGGCAGCAGATCGTCCTGCCCATCGATGGCAGTATGGATCTCGACAGCATGGAGCGGGAGATCCTCGCCCGGGTCTTGCAATCCACCGATCACAACGTCACCCAGGCGGCACGTATTCTGGGTACCACGCGCGAGACGCTGCGCTACCGTATCCGCAAGTATGGCCTGGCGAATGAGGAGCTCTGAGCTGTTTCGACTGTGGAAACTTGCGCGGGCGGCTCGGGGCGTTTACAGTCCCGCCTTAATTCCTTCGGCATGGACGTAGAATGACCGATAATATTGCCCTAGAGCTGGCCCCAGGAATCACTGATCGGGAAGCCGCCCTGCGCTATCAGACAGCGAGCCTGCAGCGCGTTTCGCGAACCTTTGCCCTGACCATTCCGCGTCTGCCGGCTAGATTGCAGGAGACGGTAGGCAACGGCTACCTGCTCTGCCGTATTGCGGACACCATCGAGGATGATCCGCGGCTTGACTGGGAGGCCAAGGCGCACTGGCAAAAGGTTTTCCTTGCGGTCTTGCGCAAGGAGACACCGGTAGAGGAGTTTGCCAGCGGTTTTGCCCGGGTGATGGCAGCAGAGATGCCCGAGGGCGAACATGACCTGATTGCCAATACTCTCTCGGTCGTGTCGTTGACCCATTCCTTCAACTCCGTGCAGCAAAGTGCTCTCATTCGCTGTGTCGAAATCATGGGTGAGGGGATGGCGGAATTCCAACGTCGGGCCTCGCGTGACGGTCTGCGGGATCAGGCCGACATGGACCACTATTGCTATGTGGTTGCCGGTGTCGTCGGCGAGATGCTCACCACCCTGTTCGTGGAGGAGGAGCCGCGGATGCTTGCCGGCGGCGCGGATCTACCGGTGCTCGCGGTATCGTTTGGCCAGGGCCTGCAGATGACCAATATTCTGAAAGACCTGTGGACGGATTGGGGACGGGGAGTGCTCTGGTTGCCCCAGGACCGCCTCCGCGCCCACGGTCTGGCGCCGGGGCAATTGCACCCAGGTATGAGCCATCCCGGATTCACCGCCTTGTTGATGGAAATGATCGCGTTGGCAGCGCAGCACCTGCGCAACGCCCTGACCTTTACCCTACAGATCCCTGCCGAGCAGACCGGGATGCGGGATTTTTGTCTCTGGGCTATCGCCATGGCAGTGTTGACCTTGCGCCGCATTGCGGAAAACCCCAGCTTTTGTAGTAGCGACGAGGTCAAGATCAGCCGGGATACGGTGCGCAATGTCGTCTTGCTGTCGCGTCTGCTGCATCGCTTCGATCCCTTGCTGGATCTGACCTTCCGGGTGGCCGTCAAGCGTCTGCCGCAGGGGCAGTCATGCTGATGCCCAGCGCCCGCTACGGAGTGACGCGGCAGTTGTACGCGCCCCTGGAAAGAACGATTGCAGCTGCGCTCGCCGCACTACGCCGGCGGCAGGCGGAAGATGGGCACTGGTGCTTCGAATTCGAAGCAGACTGCACCATTCCCGCCGAATATATCCTGATGATGCACTATATGGACGAAATCGACGTCCCCTTGCAGCGCAAGATTGCGGTGTATCTGCGGCGGCACCAGGCAGAGCATGGCGGTTGGCCCCTGTATTATGGTGGGGGCTTCGACATGAGTGCCTCGGTAAAGGCCTACTATGCCCTCAAGCTTGCCGGAGACGCCCCCGAGGCGCCGCATATGCGTCGGGCCCGGGTGGCCATTCTCGCGCACGGGGGGGCAGAGCGCGCCAATGTCTTCACGCGCATCACCCTGGCCTTGTTCCGTCAGGTACCTTGGCGTGCCGTCCCCTTCATCCCCGTGGAAATCCTGCTCTTTCCCCGCTGGTTTCCGATGCACATCTACAAGGTGGCATCGTGGTCGCGCACGGTCATGGTGCCCCTCTTCATCCTTTGCAGTCTCAAGGCGCAGGCGAAGAATCCCACGGGTATCGGTATCGCGGAACTTTTTCGCGAGGCGCCATTCGCAATCCGCGACTATTTTGCCTGTGCGCGCAAAGGTATTGTTGCTCGGGTGTTTCTCGCCGGAGATCGTCTTGGGCGGGCAGTCGAGCCATTTATTCCCGGTGTTCTGCGTCGAGCTGCCATCCGTCGCGCCGAGGCCTGGTTTACCGTGCGCCTGAATGGAGTGCATGGGGTGAACGGTATATTCCCCGCCATGGTCAACGCCCACGAGGCTCTCGCCCTGCTGGGATATGCGGAAGACCATCCCTACCGACAACAGACGCGGCAGGCCTTACGTAACCTGCTCGTCGAACGCGTCCATGAGGCATACTGCCAGCCCTGCGTCTCGCCGGTCTGGGACACCTGCTGGGGGTTGCGCGCCTTGCTCGAGATCGCGCCCGAGCCTGACGAAAATGCCTTGGCTGCCATGCGCTGGCTCCTCGACCGGCAGATCACCGATGCTCCGGGAGACTGGCAGTTCAGTCGCCCAGATCTGCCAGGCGGTGGTTGGGCTTTTCAGTACGAAAACTCTTATTATCCGGACCTGGACGATACGGCAGCGGTGGCCTGGACCTTGCTCCTGGCTGGCCGGCCGGAAGACCGACCGGCGTTGGAACGGGCCGCAGACTGGCTGGTGGGTATGCAGTCACGCAATGGCGGTTTTGGCGCCTATGATGTCGATAATACCCACTACTATCTGAATCAGATTCCTTTTGCCGATCACAAAGCGCTGCTGGACCCGCCGACGGCCGATGTCAGTGGGCGGGTATTGACCTTTCTTGCTGCCCTCGCTCGTCCCCAGGACCGCCCGGCCATCGAACGGCTCGTGCACTACTTGTTGGCGCAACAGGAGGCCAATGGCTCCTGGTTTGGTCGCTGGGGCACCAATTACATCTATGGCACCTGGTCGGTGCTCCTAGCGTTTTCCGAGTTGCGGTACAGCGCCCTGCAGCCCGCCATGCAACGGGCCGCGGATTGGTTGCGGAGCGTGCAGCAGGCGGACGGAGGTTGGGGCGAGAGCAACGACTCCTATTTCGATCCTGGACTTGCCGGCCAGGGGCAAGCGTCGACGGCTGCCCACACGGCCTGGGCCTGTCTGGCCCTGATGGCGGCGGGTGACAGCAACAGCGAGGCCCTGCGGCGCGGCATCCAATGGCTGCAGGAACAGCAGAGTGAAGATGGCGAATGGCATGATCCCTGGGTCAACGCCCCTGGCTTCCCGCGAGTTTTCTACATTACCTACCACGGGTACAAACTGTATTTCCCTTTATGGGCTCTCAGCCGCTATCAAAACCTGCAGGCCGGCGTCTAGGTCTGGTCGTCGCCCTCGCGGTCGAGGCCAAGGCATTGGGGCTGCCAGCCTCGCCCATGGGTAAGGTGCACTCCTGCACGGATGGGCATCTTGCCGTTCTTTCCGGGATGGGACCCGAGGCCGCAGCAGAGGCGGGTCGAGCGCTCCTGGCAGCGGGAGCCGAGGCCCTGCTGAGTGTAGGCACCGCCGGCGCCTTGCGGGGGGACTTGCAAGCGGGTGATCTTTGTATTCCCCGGCAAGTTCTCTGGCGGGAGGACGCGTACTCTGCGGATGAAGTTTTGGCAAGTCATTTTCTCGCCCGGCATCCGCAGGCACGGCGGGAGAGCTTGCTGTCGCTTGCCCAGATGCTGGTCGATCGGCAAAGCAAAGCGGTCTATGCCCAGCAGGCGCTCGCCGTGGATATGGAGAGCGGCGCGCTGGCCGCACTGGCAAAGGCCGAGGGGCGTCCCTTTCTCGCCTTGCGCGTCATCGTCGACAGTATCGATGCTGTCGTGCCCGACGCCGTGCGCTTCGGCGTCGATGCCGTCGGTAGTCCGCGTTTGCCCGGGTTTCTTTGGCTGCTGCTGCGTCGCCCGCAGGATCTGCCGCGGCTGCTTAGGCTCGGCGGACAAATGCAGCGGGCCGCTGCCACCCTGCGGCAACTGCGCAGCGAATGGGAAAGTGGAGAATTGCGATGCGGGCACTGATTACCGGCGCCTCTGGTTTTGTGGGTGCAGCAGTATTGCGGCGCTTGACCCTGGAGGGAGTCCCGGTGCGCGTTCTGGCTCGCGCCGGCGCGGATGACAGCGCGTGGAAAAATTTGCCGGACGCCGAACGGGTGGAGGGCGATCTCTGTGATCCGGCCAGCCTGCAGCAGGCGGTGGCGGGCTGCCGTTGGGTCTTCCATGTAGCCGCGGATTATCGCCTCTGGGTGCCGGATCCCGAACCCATGTATCAGGCCAATGTCGCTGGGACCGAGGCGTTGCTGCGCGCCGCCCTGGATGCCGGTGTGGAACGTATCGTCTACACCAGCAGCGTCGCGGTGCTGGGCCTGCGCGACGATGGGCAACCGAGCGATGAAGAAACTCCATCCACTCTGGCAGACATGATCGGTCACTACAAACGCAGCAAGTTTCTCGCTGAGGAGCGGGTGCGCGCCTTGTGTCGTGAGGAGGGCGCGCCGATCGTCATCGTCAATCCCTCCACTCCCATCGGTCCCGAGGATCGCAAGCCGACGCCGACCGGGCGCATGGTGCTCGAGGCGGCAGCCGGGCGTATGCCCGCTTATGTCGATACCGGTCTCAACGTCGTGCATGTGGATGATGTGGCGCTGGGGCATTGGCTTGCCTTGCAGCAGGGGAAGCCGGGCGAACGCTATATTCTCGGGGGTGACAATCTGTCGCTGCAGGCCATCCTCACCCGCATCAGCGGCTTGACCGGGCGACCCTCGCCGCGCCTGCGTCTGCCGCGTCGCCTGTTGTACCCGATAGCCTGGGGCTCCGAGGCCTGGGTGCGCTGGCGTAGCCGCGGCTTGCCGCTGGTCAGTACGGATGAGTTGCGTATGGCCGCACATCGCATGTATTTCGACTCGCGCAAAGCCGAACAGCAGCTTGGCTATACCCATCGCCCGGCGGAGGAGGCCTTGCGCGATGCCGTGGCCTGGTTTGCCGAGCATCGCTATTTCTGACCTCGTGCTGATCGCTGCGTACTTTTTTGCTGCAATCGCTGGCGTTTCCTGTATCTACTGGGCCCTCGCCTGGTGGCAGATGGAGACTTGGCGTCCGCAGTTACCCGAGGACGCAGGGCCGCTTTCATCACCGGACGCATTTGGGGTCAGTATCATCAAGCCCTTGCACGGTGTTGAGCCGGAGCTGTCCGCCAACCTGCAGAGTTTTCTGACGCAGCACTATCCTCGTTTCGAGATGATTTGCGGGGTTCAGGATTCTGTCGATCCTGTTTTGCCGCTCCTTGATGGATTCCGGAGACAACCGGCTTTGCGGGTTGTGCAACACACAACGACACTGGGCAGTAACCCCAAGGTCAATAATCTGGCGGGTATCATTGCCCAGGCGAGCTATCCGGTTTTGGTATTGGCCGACGCGGACATTCGCGTCGGACCGGGCTATCTGGCGTGTCTGGTGCGGGAGCTGACCGTGCCCGAGGTGGGAGTGGTCAGCTGTCTCTATCGGGCGCGTCCCATTTCCGGTTTTTCCTCGCAGCTTTTGGCCGTGCAGATCCAAGAGCATTTTTTGCCGTCGGTGCGCCTTGCCGCAGCGCTCGGGCCTAATATTTATTGCGGTGGTGCAACGATTGCCGTGCGCCGCGAGTCCTTCGATGCGCTGGGTGGTTGTGCCGCCCTCGCCAATGAATTGGCTGATGACTATGCCCTGGGAGCCAGGATACGGGCCTTGGGTTACCGCAGCGCGTTGAGCAACTACGTGGTCGAGACGCTGGTGGCAGAAGACGGATTCGCAGCCTTCTACGCCCATGCCCTGCGTTGGGCGCGCACTACCCGCGCCGTGCAACCCTGGGGGCATACCTTTTCATTTTTGACCTATCCGCTTCCTCTGGTACTGATGGCTGCCGCATTTTGGCAGGGATGGGCCTGGAGTACGGTGGCGCTGGTCGCGTGCCTGCGCCTCGTGTACCATTGGCGGATTGGACGAAAATTGCGATCGCCGTTGTCGGCGATGGCGGTGTTGTTGGCGGACATCCTGGGTCTGTGGATCTGGGCGCACGCGCAAATCGCCGGAAAGGTACGCTGGCGAGGTCGCAATTTTTCCATCGATGCCCACGGGCAAATGCATGACGGAGTACAGCGATGACCATGAAAACCTTGTTCCTGCAGGCGCCTTCCTTTGAAGGGTTTGATGGGGGAGCGGGCTCCCGCTACCAGGCCAAGCGCGAAATTCGCTCTTTCTGGTTTCCCACCTGGCTGGCCCAGCCGGCAGCCATGATTCCCGGCAGTCGTTTGCTCGACGCCCCGCCGGCCGATATTACCGTGGATGAGACCTTGCGCATTGCTGCCAGCTACGAGTTATGCATCATTCACACCAGTACTCCTTCCTTTCCTTCCGACGTCCGCATGGCGGAAATGCTTAAGGCGCAT
Organism: Acidithiobacillus sp.; assembly: GCA_028697715.1. Lineage (GTDB taxonomy): Bacteria > Pseudomonadota > Gammaproteobacteria > Acidithiobacillales > Acidithiobacillaceae > Igneacidithiobacillus. The sequence continues at coordinate 62,998 of JAQVDS010000003.1, forward strand.
TACCCCAAGATGATGATCGGCTTGGTTGGTGCCAAGGTCGCAGTGGAGCCCGAGGAGTCCCTGCAGGCATCGCCAGCCATCGATTTCGTAGCGCGGGAAGAGTTCGATTATACGCTGAAGGAGATCGCCGAGGGGCGTCCGCTAGCGGAAGTGGACGGTATCAACTACCGCGACAGTAATGGGTTGCTGGTGCGTACTCCCGATCGCGCCATGATCGAGGATATGGATGCCTTGCCTTTCGTTTCAGAAGTATACAAGCGCGACCTGCACATCGAAGACTACTTCATCGGCTACCTGAAGCACCCCTACATCTCTTTTTACACCGGGCGTGGCTGTCGCTCCCAGTGCACCTTCTGCCTTTGGCCGCAGACGGTTGGTGGTCATCGCTACCGCACCCGCAGTGCCGCCAGTGTCATCGAGGAAGTAAAGTACATCCAGAAGGCCTTCCCGCAGGTGCAGGAAGTCTTTTTCGATGACGATACCTTTACCGACGATCGTCCGCGTGCGGAGGAGATCGCCCGTGGCCTCGGCAAGCTCGGCGTCACCTGGTCCTGCAACGCCAAGGCCAACGTCCCCTACGACACCCTCAAGGTGCTGCGCGATAATGGCCTGCGCCTGCTGCTGGTCGGCTATGAGTCGGGCAACCAGCAGATTCTCAACAACATCAAGAAAGGCCTGAAGGTAGAGGCGGCGCGTAAGTTCACCGCCGACTGCCACAAACTCGGCATCGCCATTCATGGCACTTTCATTTTGGGATTGCCTGGCGAAACCAAAGAGACGATTCAGCAAACCATCCAGTTTGCCAAGGAAATTAATCCGCATACCATCCAGGTTTCCCTGGCGGCACCGTACCCCGGCACCTACCTCTATAACCAAGCCAAGGAACAGGGCTGGCTTACCGAAGAGGATGAGGCGCATCTGGTCAACGACCGGGGTGTGCAGATCAGTCCCATGAGTTATCCCCACCTCAATCACACCGAAATTTTTGATTCCGTTGAGGTGATGTACAAGAAATTCTACTTCCGTGCGGGCAAGATCGCAGAAATTACCGGAGAGATGCTGCGTAGTTCGCAAATGATGAAACGTCGCCTGCGGGAGGGGGTGGAGTTTGTGCGCTTTCTTCGTCAGCGGCATGGCTGAGTGTGGCGACCGAACGAAAAGTCATTTTCAATGCAGATGATTTCGGCCTGGATACTTCCGTAAATGCCGCAGTTGCGTCTGCGCATCAACACGGGGTGCTCAATAGCGCAAGTTTGATGGTCTCGGCCGCGGCGGCTTCTGAGGCCATACAGCTTGCGCGGAATCTGCCTGATCTTGGAGTTGGTTTGCATTTGACTCTGGTGGATGGTTATCCGGTATTGCCTGCGGCGCAGGTTCCTGATCTGGTCGATGCCCATGGTCGTTTTGCCGCAGACCTCTGGCGTCGCGGCGTGCGCTATTTTTTTCTGCCGCAGGTGCGGCGCCAGCTCGCTGCCGAAATCGCCGCTCAATACGCGGCCTTTGCCGACAGCGGCCTGCGTCTCGATCATGTGAACGCGCACAAGCACTTGCACGCCCATCCTACTGTGTTGCACCTACTCATCGAAATTGGCAAGCGCTTTGCCTTGCGTGCAGTACGCATTCCGCGGGAGCCGTTGGCACTGGCGCGGCAGCTGGCGCCAGTGACGGGTAGCGCCGCATTGGGCGCGCGGTTATTGCTGCCCTGGGTTGCGGGCATGCGGCGCGTCATCCGCTCGCAAGGGCTCTTCTGCAACGATCTCTTGCTGGGACTGCAGTCCACTGGACAGATGGACGCTGACCGACTGCAGCGTGCCCTCGCCGTGGCTCCGGCAGGGCAGGTGACGGAGCTGTATTTTCACCCCGCGCAGGAACAGACCGCGCAACTGCGGCAACTGATGCCAGACTATCGGCCCGCGGCAGAGTGGCGGGCGCTCTGTGCGCCAGAACTCGCGGCAAATCTGCGCGCCCAGGGTATTCGTACCGGAACCTATCATGATTTCGCCTGCGGCTGAGCGCTTTCTCGCGCGCTTTGGCGAGTGGTACATGCGCCGCATTTGTATGCTCATGGCCTTCTCGGTCCGCCATGCCAAAGCGGTTTTTCTCTTTTTTGTCCTCCTGCTCTTGGCGTCGCTCGCCTACATTGCCACCCATTTCGCGATGAATACCAACACCAGCGATGTGTTGTCTCGTGATCTGCCGTTTCAGAAACGTGAAATCGCCTACCAAAAGGTCTTTCCCCAGGATCGCGACAGTATCGTCGTCGTTCTGCAGGGAAAAGACGCGAGCGCGACGGCGAACGCTGTTGGGCGTCTACAAAGCTGGCTGGAAGCGCATCCCAAATATTTCCGCAGTGTTTATGTTCCGGGCGGTGGCAAATTCTTTGCCCAGAATGGCTTGTTATATCTGTCCGAACAGCAGGTGCGGGAGTTTGCGCAGCGGATCACGGCGGCGCAGCCATTGATTGCCAGCCTTTCTGCCAACCCCAGTCTGGCAGGTATGAGTGATCTGCTTATAGAGGCAGCGCAGCAGAGTCTGCACGGCAACGTCGATATTCAAGGTCTCGTACCCGTATATGATGCCTTTGCGCAAAGTATCGATGCGCAGCTGACCGGGCATCCGCAGCAGATTGATTGGGCCAAGTTGATGGGTGGCGGTTTGGGACATCTAGGACCCCAACAGCGCTTTGTCATTATCGAGCCAATCCTGAATTATGGCAGTCTGCAGCCAGCCGAGGCCTCCATCCAGTTCTTGCGCAAGGGTCTGGAGACCTTGCACATCGACGCAGCGCATGGACTGAAGGTGGGGATCACCGGCCAGGCAGTACTGGATGCAGAGCAACTGAAAACCGTCAGCGAAGGGGCGTTTACCTCCCTGGCCATCACTTTCGGCCTGGAGATCCTGCTTCTCATCATTGCGTTGCGCAGCACCCGTCTGGTCGTCGGGGTGCTCGTCAATCTCATCGCGGGTATCGTTCTCACTACCGCCTGGGCATTGCTGGTGATTGGTCCGTTCAACCTGATTTCTGTGTCTTTTGCCATTTTATTCATTGGGTTGGGTGTCGATTTTGGTATCCAGTTCAGCCTGCGCTTTCGCGAGGAGCTCTTCAACGGTGCGAGCCACGAAGAGGCCATGAAGCGCGTTTCCCGCGGTCTGGGCGCAGCCCTGTCACTTGCAGCAGTCGCGGCAGCCATCAGTTTTTTCGCCTTTGTTCCTACCAGTTATGCTGGCATTGTCGATCTGGGGCTGGTTTCCGGTGCCAGCATGTTGATTGGTCTATTCCTCACCCTTACCCTGCTGCCGGCCTTTCTCACCCTCTGGCGGGTCTCGGCAACGGCGCGGAAACACGTAGATTTTCCCCACTTTCATCGGGTGCCTACCCTGGCGCGGCATCCCATTCACCGCTACGCCTGGCTGATACTCGCAGTGGTTGCCGTGCTTGCGGTCGCTGCAATACCAGCGGCGCTGCAGGTTCGCTTTGACTTCAATCCGCTACACATGATCGATCAGAACGCAGAGGGGGTAAAGGTTTTTGAGGAATTGCTTGCCAATCCGGATACGGCACCCTATCGCATCGAGGTTCTCGCAAAAAATCTGGATGAGGCACAAGCCATCGCCAAGCGACTGGAAAAGGTGCCGACGGTTGCCCGGGCGTTGACCATTGCTGACTATATCCCGCAAGACCAGGGGCCAAAACTCGCTATTCTCAACAACCTGCAGATCCTCGTACCACCATTCTCGCTGCTGATGCCTGCCAGTTTGACGCCGCCCGCATCGGATACGGCGCAGAAAATGGAGAAGCTACAAGAGAAGTTGCAGGAATTGGCCGCCAAGGACGAGGGCGCGCAAGGACGGGCGGCCGGCAAGCTAGCGAACGCACTGGGGCGCTTCCTGGCTGTAAATGCGCAGAATCCTCAGGCGCTGGCGTCGCTGCAGACCTCTCTGCTTGGCACCTTGCCAGGCGAACTGCATCAGTTGGGCGAGGCGCTCCTGGCCTCGCGGGTAAGCATCGACAATTTGCCGGCGGACTTACGCAGTCGCTACCTCGCCGCTGATGGGCAGGCGCGGGTAGAAGTCTTTCCCAAGGCGGATCTGACCAATAATCAGAAGATGCTGCAATTTGTCTCCACGGTGCTGCAGGCGGAGCCGCGTGCCGTTGGCGCGCCGGTGATGTTGGTGCAAGGGGGAGAGGCGGTATTGGGCGCCTTTCAGGAGGCGACCTACATCGCCATTGCGGGTATCGCCCTACTGCTTTTGCTGTCGCTGCGCCGCTACCGCGACATGTTGCTGATCGTTCTGCCTTTGCTGTTGGCAGCGCTGTTTACAGTGGCCGCAATGTCACTATTGGGTGTCAGTTTCAATCTCGGCAATATCATCGTCTTGCCACTCCTCGTAGGTCTAGGGGTGGCATTTGGCATCTATATCGTGTTGCGCTGGCGCAGTGGGGTCGATGCTGCACATCTGTTGCAAACGTGCACGCCCATGGCGGTATTTTTCAGTGGCCTCACTACCCTTAGTGCCTTTGGTAGTATGGCGCTGTCCGTCGACCCGGGTATGGCGAGCCTGGGAGACGCCCTGAGTATCGCGCTCGCGGTGGTCCTGCTCTGCATTCTGGTCGTGCTGCCAGCACTTTTGCTCCTCTTTACCCCCTCACCGCGTGAGGAAGGAATCGCGCAGGATGAGGGCAGCTGATCTTTCCTCTTTCTCTCACCGGGGCATAGGCAGCGCCGCACTACTTTCCCTCGGGCTCCTGTTCACCGTCTGGCTGGTCTGGCACGAGGGAGCACGGGGAATATTTTCCATATTGCAGCAAAGCTCCTGGCTGATCTGGCTGCTGTTGCCCGCCCATGCCTTGGTGATTGCTTTGGATGCGATGAGTTGGCGCTGGCTCCTTGCCTCGGTGCCCGGGCGCCCGGCCTTGCCTAGGTTGACTTGGCTGGCCCTACTGCGCGAGGCCGTCAATGGCCTGCTGCCCGTTGCCCGTGTGGGCGGCGAATTTGTCGGTATCCGCCTACTGGCACGTATGGGTGTTTCGCTGGTGCAGGCAGCGGCCAGCGTGGTGGTAGAGGTCAGTCTGACCTTGCTCAGTCAGTTTTTATTTGTCCTCCTCGGTGTCGTCCTTCTACTGGATCGGGCGGGCGGCGTGAAGTTGCTATGGGAGATCTTCTACGCTATGCTCGGAGCCTTGCCGGTCTTGGCTTTGTTGTTCTGGTTGCAGGGCCGTGTCGGCCTCTTTCATATGTTACATACAGTGTTGGGTCGCGTAAGTGGCGGCCGCGATTTTTCGGTCCTGATTGGCGATCCGCGGCAACTGGACGCAGAGATTCTGCTGATTTATCGACGGCGCTGGACATTGCTCTGGGCAAACTTCTGGCAACTGGCAGGGCTCTTTGCCGGTGCTGGCGAAGTCTGGCTGAGTTTCTTGCTCCTGCATCGTCCCATTCCCGTGTCTGCTGCCGTACTTCTGGAGAGTTTGGGGCAAGCCCTGAGAAGTGTGGCATTCTTCATGCCCTCAGCGCTGGGCGTTCAGGAAGGGGGGTTCGTACTCTTTGGCGCAGTCGTTGGCGTTGGACCGGAGCTGGCCCTGGCCTATTCGCTCCTGCGTCGTTTCCGTGAATTGGCTCTCGGACTACCTTTGCTGATTTCCTGGTATGTTTGGGAGGGCCAAGGCTTGCGAAAAAAAATGGTTAGGAAGACAAGGTCTCAAGAGGAGGGCGCATGAGCGTAGTGATGGGAGAGATGGGCGCGAAAAGTCATCGGGAACTGTTTTGTGAGTTTTTTCGCGCTACCCACATCGACTTTGATCCGGCCAGGATCGACTGGCCTGATCTGGATCCTGCGGCGGAGCAGCGCTTGAAGTCCCTGCCGTTTTGGGGAGAAGCAGTGGCCACGGAGAGTGTCACCGCACGTATGGTGCAGCATATGGCCGACGCCGAGAGGGATCCTCTGGTCAAGGCAGCAATTGCCCTGGACGGTTTCGAGGAGCGCCGGCACGCCGAACTCTTGCAGGCGTTGGTGAATCACTACGGCATTGCGATTCCGCCCATGCCGACCCCACCACCCATTCGTGATCCGTATTGGGAATTCCTCTTTACCGGTTATGGGGAATGTCTCGACTCTTATTTCGCCTTTGGTCTCTTTGCGGCAGCGCGCGATTCGGGCTTTTTCCCGGAGGCGTTGGTACAGATTTTTGACCCGATCATGCAAGAGGAAGCGCGGCATATTATTTTCTTTATCAACTGGTTACATTGGTACCGTCAGCAACTGCCCTGGTGGAAGAAGATTCAGCTGGAATTTCGACGCCTCCAAGTAATCGCTCTGCAGGCTTGGGCGCGCATCCAGACGGCGCGCGGGATGGGTAATGGGGGAGAGGAAAACTTTACGATGACTGGGCATGAGCAAGTCAGTCAGGACATGAGTCTCACCAAGCTCCTTGCCCTCTGCCGCAGCGAAAACGAGCGACGCTTTGCCCCGTATGACGCGCGTTTGCTGCGCCCCAAGTTGGCTCCGCGCATCGCCAATTTTCTGTTTTTCTTTCTATCGCGCAGAAAAACGGCGTAACGAAAAGGTGCTTGGGTAACATACGCTACGGTATGTTATACTTGGTACATGAATTCTATTGCCCGGGCATAAAACCCCGAGGAAAGGAGTAAGCTGGAAATGGCAGTGCCACTTATACAGAGTTATCGCGTAGGCCGGTATATCATCGGTCAGAAATTGCGTGGTAACCGCCGTTATCCCTTGGTGCTCATGCTGGAGCCGCTGTTTCGTTGTAATCTGGCCTGTGCTGGTTGCGGCAAGATCGATTACCCCGATGAGATTCTGGACAAGCGACTTTCCGTGGAAGAATGTATCGGCGCGGCCGAGGAGTGTGGTGCGCCCATCGTCTCCATCGCCGGCGGGGAGCCGCTCATCCATAAGGATATGCCCGAGATCGTTGCCGGTCTCGTGCAACGCAAACGCTTCGTATACCTGTGCACCAATGCCCTGCTGCTGAAGAAGCGTATGGGAGACTATCAACCGTCGCCCTACCTGACTTTCTCGGTACACCTGGACGGCAATGAGCATCGCCATGATGATTCCGTCTGTCAGCCGGGAACCTACAAGCGAGCGGCAACGGCTATTCGTGAGGCGGTGGAAAAGGGTTTCCGGGTGACGGTCAACTGCACCTTGTTTCAGGGCGAGGGCGCGGAGGAGGTCGCAAACTTCCTGGATGACTGTAAAGCGCTCGGCGTGGAGGGGGTAACGATCTCCCCTGGCTTCAATTATGAGCGTGCGCCGCAGCAGGAAGTCTTCATCAAGCGGCAGGCGTCACGGCAGCTCTTCCGCGACATCTTCCGTATTGGCAAGGAGCGCAAGGCCAAGTGGAAGTTTAACCAATCTAGCCTGTTTCTGGATTTCCTTGCCGGTAACCAGACCTATCAATGCACGCCTTGGGGAAATCCGACGCGCAACATCTTTGGCTGGCAGAAGCCCTGTTATCTCCTCGTCAGCGAAGGCTATGCCCCCAGTTTTCGTGCGCTGATGGAGGAAACTCCGTGGGAGCGTTACGGGGTGGGAAACAACAGCAAGTGTGACCAGTGTCAGGTGCACTCGGGCTTTGAGCCAACGGCAGTGAATGATACCTTTGCGCATCCGCTTAAAGCACTGAGGGTGTCCTTGTTTGGGCCGAAGACTCGAGGTCCGATGGCGCCAGACATGCCTTCCAGCCCTCCGAACCCGGGATCGGAAAGACCTGTGTTCCCATTGCGGGTAGAGCGCTGATTCGCTGAAGTGCTTGCAAAGGAGATTTTTATGTTTCGTGGCATCCGATTGATCCTGCCAGTCTTGGCTCTAGGCTTGGTATCCGCGGGTAGTAGTCCCGCTGCCTGGGCAGATGCAGCCAGCGGTCAGACGGCGGCACTGAGCAGTCCCAAGGCGACGATCGAGAATCTGGATAATGCCCTCATCGCCACCATGAAGGCCGGCAAAGCTGCTGGTTATCAGGGGCGGTACAAAATTATCGCCCCTGTCGTGGAGAAGACCTTTGATTTTCAGCGGATTGGGGAGTTGGCGTTGGGGTCGGACTGGGGCAAGCTCAATGCGGATCAGCAAAAGCAGTTTGTGAAGGTGCTACGCGAGTATACCGCCGCGACCTACGCTGGCCGTTTTGATGGTTACGATGGCGAGCACTTTGCCGTTGTTGAGGTGCAGCAGTTGCGCCCGGGCACCATGGGGGTTTTTACGACCTTCACGACGAAAAATGGCCGAGTGCATCGCTTTGACTACCTGCTCGAGCAGGCTGGTGGAAAAGATTGGAAAATCATTAACGTCGTTGCCGACGGCGTCAGCGACCTGTCGCTCAAGCGTTCGGAATACACGACAATGATCGAGAGTAAGGGCTTCCCGGCACTGCTTGCGCATCTGCGAAAGGAAATCCAGGACTACGCATCCGGGAGTAGCTCGTGATCGTCCGCCGTCTGGTTCTTCTGCTCGGTCTCGTTGCTTCCCTTGGCTTGAGCGGCTGCGCGACCATGCATGGCCCCGCAAGTACTTCTTCTGGGGCGAATGACCCCCTAGAGCCGGTCAACAAGCCCATTTTTAACGCTAATTTATGGCTGTTCCGCAATGTGTTGAGCCCCGTGAATAAGGGCTATAAGGCCGTTACTCCCAAATTCTTCCGCATCAGTGTCAGCAATGTCTTCGCCAATGCCGACATGCCCTATATCTTCCTCAACGATTTTCTACAGGGACGGGTGCAGCCGGGAATGGAAGGCCTGAGTCGTTTTTTGGTCAATACCATTTTCGGCTTGGGCGGTATTTTTGATGTCGCCAATAAGCTCGATCTTCCCAAGCAGGATAATGGCTTTGGCGTGACGCTGGGGGTATGGGGAGTGCCACAGGGACCGTATCTGGTCTTGCCATTTTATGGTCCCAGTTCGCTGCGCAACCTGCCCGGTATGGCGCTGGCGATTTTTGTTGCGCCCCCGTATTATTTTTCGAGCAGCAATGCGCAGTGGGCGTGGGGCGGGATGGGCGTAATCAACACCAGCTATGTGAATGCACCGCAGGTGAAAATGGTGGAAGATGCCGTCAACCCCTATATCTTTGCCCGCAATGCCTGGGAGCAGCATGAGCAGTTTCTGATCGATGGTGGTAAGGTGAACAAGAATCAGTTGTTGCAAGGTTTGGATTTGCCGCCGCCGACTGCAGGGACGGCTTCCGCTGCTAAGCTACCGTGAAGGGAGAAAATTTGGATACGGAAATGGTCAAGCGCATCGCGCAGTTGAGTCGTATTGCCTTGCCAGATAACGAGTTGCCGCAGATGGCCAGGCAGCTGGAGCGGATTTTTTCGCTGGTGGCGGAGATGCAGTCCGTGCCCACGGAGGGAGTCGAGCCGATGGCACACCCGCTGGATTTGCGGCAGCCGTTGCGACCCGATGAATTGCGGCAGGAATGCTTGTCCCGAGAAGATTTGATGGCTTCGGCGCCACGCGCGCAGGACGGGCTATTTTTGGTTCCCAAGGTTATTGAATAAGGTTTGGTCATGGAACTCCACCAGATGGGCGTTGCGGAGCTCTCGGCAGGATTGCGCAACAAGGATTTTTCGGCGGTGGAGCTCAGCTCTACCCTGTTGCAGCGCCTGCGGCAAGCGCAGGATTCGCTCAATGCGTGCATTACCATTAGCGAAGAACCAGGGCTGGAGCAGGCCCGCGCTGCGGATCAACGCCGTGCACAAGGCGATAGTGCCCCCCTGCTGGGGATTCCCTTGGCGCACAAGGATATCTTTTGTACCCGCGGGCAACGTACGACCTGTGGATCGAAGATGCTGGCGGAGTTTGTCTCTCCGTACGACGCCACGGTGGTCCAGCGTTTTCAGAAAGCGGGTATGGTGACTCTGGGCAAACTCAACATGGACGAGTTTGCCATGGGCTCTTCCAACGAAACCAGCTTCTTCGGTGCGGTGCGCAATCCCTGGGACCTTACCCGGGTTCCGGGTGGTTCTTCGGGCGGTTCGGCGGCCGCGCTGGCGGCGCGTCTGCTGCCTGCCGCTACCGGTACCGACACGGGCGGTTCCATCCGCCAGCCAGCGGCGTTCTGTGGAGTGACTGGCCTGAAGCCGACCTACGGGCGCGTATCCCGCTACGGGATGATTGCCTTTGCTTCGAGCCTTGACCAAGGGGGGCCGATGGCGCGTTCGGCTGCCGACTGTGCCCTGCTCATGGACGTCATGGCCGGTCACGATCCGCTTGACTCTACCAGCCATCCGCAGGCCGCCGGACGCTTTTCGGCAGCCTTGGGGCGCAGCGTGAAGGGTCTGCGTATTGGGGTTCCGGAGGAATTTTTCGGTGAGGGACTGGATCCCGAGGTGGCACAGGCCGTGCAAGAAGCCATTCAGTGGTATGTTCGGGAGGGCGCGGAAATTCGACCGGTGCACCTACCCAATAATGTCCATGCCGTCAGTACCTACTATGTCCTGGCGCCGGCCGAGGCTTCCAGCAACTTATCCCGCTTCGATGGGATCCGCTACAGCCATCGCAGCGGCTCGGCTGTCGATTTGCAAGATCTCTACTTGCTGTCGCGCTATGAGGGCTTCGGTCCCGAGGTGCGCCGCCGTATTCTGGTCGGCAGTTACGTGCTCTCCGCTGGCTACTACGATGCCTACTATCGCAAGGCGCAGCAGCTTCGTGCTCTGATCCGTGAGGATTTTCGCCGTGCCTTTGCCGAGGTGGATGTGATCATGGGCCCGACCACTCCAACTCCCGCCTTCGCCTTGGGGGCCAAGAGTGCCGATCCGGTAGCCATGTATCTCGCCGATATCTACACTATCGCGGTGAATCTGGCGGGTATTCCCGCCCTGAGTTTGCCTTGTGGCTTCAGTAAGGCAGGGTTGCCCATCGGTCTGCAGATCATGGGAAATTACTTTGCAGATGAGTTGATTCTCGGCCTTGGGGACGCCTACCAGCGGGATAGTGATTGGCACCAGCAAGAGCCAGGCTGGGAGGAGCAATGAGCATGGCCTGGGAAGTCGTCATCGGGCTTGAGGTGCATGTGCAGCTCAACACCCGCAGCAAGATCTTTTGCGCTTGTTCTACCGCGTTCGGCGCAGAGCCCAACGCGCATACCTGTCCCGTTTGTCTGGCCATGCCCGGAGCACTGCCAGTACTGAATGAGGCTGCTGTCGACAAAGCTATAGCCTTTGGCCTGGCCATTGGCGCCGAGCTTAACCACCGCAGTGTCTTTGCGCGAAAAAACTACTTCTATCCGGATCTGCCGAAGGGCTATCAGATCAGTCAGTACGAAATCCCCATTGTCGGGCGTGGACATCTCGATGTTTTGCTGCCGGATGGAATCGAAAAACGCATCAACATTACCCGAGCGCATCTCGAAGAAGACGCCGGCAAGTCTCTGCATGAGGCCTACGCGGGCGAGTCGGGCATCGATCTCAACCGTGCCGGAACGCCGTTATTGGAGATCGTCTCGGAGCCGGATATGCGCTCTGCGGTGGAAGCCGTCGCGTATCTGAAAAAGCTGCATGCCTTGGTGCGCTATCTCGATATTTCTGACGGCAATATGCAGGAAGGTTCCTTTCGTTGTGACGCAAACGTGTCCCTGCGGCGTCCCAGTGAACCCTTCGGCACCCGGGCCGAGATCAAAAATCTCAACTCCTTTCGTTTCCTGGAAAAGGCGATTAGCTACGAAATTCTGCGGCAGCAGGACATCCTCGAGGCGGGCGGTAAGGTCGTGCAAGAAACCCGCCTCTTCGATGCCAATCATGGCGAAACGCGCTCCATGCGCAGCAAGGAAGAGGCAAACGATTACCGCTATTTCCCAGATCCCGATCTTCTCCCTTTGCAGTTGGAGGAAAAGCGCATTGAGCGGGTTCGCGTTGCGCTGCCGGAGCTGCCGGATGCACGTAAGGCTCGCTTCATCGAACAATATGGCTTACCAGTCTACGATGCTGCGGTGCTGACGGCCGCGCGGGAGTTGGCGGATTATTATGAAATCGTCGCTACAGGTCAGGATGCCAAGCTGGCGGCCAACTGGGTAATGGGAGAATTGCTTGGGGCACTGAACAAAGCGGGTCTGGAGATTGATTCCTGTCCTGTCGCCGCAGAAGAGTTGCGGCAATTGCTGGCACGCATCGCCGATCAGACAATTTCTGGAAAAATTGCCAAGGAAATTTTCGAAATCCTCTTTGCAGAAGGGGGCTCGGTGGATGCAATCATCGAAGCGCGTGGCCTGCGCCAAATTACCGATAGCTCTGCCATCGTTGCCATGATCGACGAGATCATCCAGAAAAATCCACAGCAAGCTGCCGATTATCGCGCGGGAAAAGAAAAGCTCTTCGGATTTTTTGTGGGGCAGGTCATGAAGGCCAGCCAGGGAAAGGCCAACCCCGATCAGGTAAATGCCTTACTGCGGGAGCGCTTGCAGGCACAATAGAAAACGTCCGGCATTGTTGCCGGACGTTTCCGCCCAGTATCAGGATGCCGGAACCGTAGCCGGGACTTCCTTCACCAGTTTCAGGAACTCCGAGAACGGACCCATGTTTTCCATGGCCTCTATCTTAGGTCCCTTGAAGTTTAGGCGTCCAAACATCATCGCCATCATCGGGGAACCCATGTGATGCCAGTCGTGGGTAGTGGCCCACATTTTGTAGTCGTAGTCATAGTTGAGATCAGTAACCTTCACTGCGCCGCCGTATATACATTCGGCCTTGCCATCCTTGGGCGCAATTTCCAGTTGCACGGGCGGGGTCGATTTCATGGATGAATCGGAAATCTCCATGATTTTATAGCCCTTTCCACCGTTGTTCTTGATCCAGGATCCAGCTAGCTTGGTGGTCAGGGTGTCATTCTGATTCCAGGCAGAGCATAGCTCATTTGCCCATTCCGGCGACATGAAATCTGGGGCCGCCGCAAAAGCCAGGGCAGGTGCCGCAAGGATTGAACCGAGTACGGCAGACATCAACAAATTTTTGATCATCATCCTTCTCCTCTTCCCGCTTGTTGATAAAACTTCTTGAGTCTATAGCAAAACCGAAATGCGGGAAAACAACAGATTTTTATTTTGGAATAAGCCAGAAAGATAAAGAATATCAGTAGATTCTCAGAACCTGTCTATGCTCCCGATCGAGGATTAAAGAGCCTTTCATATTCGGCGATGGCAAAACGATCGGTCATGCCGGCAATGTAATCTGCCACTACCCGGGCACGGCGCCGCAGATCGCCAGAATGGTCCCGCAAAAAGCCTTGCTGTTTGCGCGGCAGGAGCTGCGGATCCGAAAAGAGCAGCTCGAAAATCTGTCCTACCGTGCGCTTCGCCTTTTCGGCTTGCCGATGCACCTGGGGATGGCGATAGAGATTCTGCATCAAGAAGCTTTTCAGGGAGCGAATGGCGCGTACCCTGTCTGGACTGTGGGCGGCGAGGGGTTCGCGGTATTGGCGTACGTCCGCAGGACTCTGAATTCCTGCGGCGGTGATCCGAGAGGAGGTATGTTCCACCAGATCGGTAATCAGCAGATTGATCAGGCGACGACCGGCTTCGTGCCGTAACACCGTGCGCGATGCCGTGGGATACCGCTGCGCGACTTCGCGGTAGATGGGGCCAAACATGCTTTCTTCGATGAGCGCATCGAGATTGAGCAGGCCGGCGCGCAAGCCGTCATCGATGTCGTGGTTGTTATACGCGATTTCGTCCGCCAGATTGGTGATCTGCGCCTCCAGGCTGGGCTGTTCGCCCTTGAGAAAGCGCTCGCCCACATCTCCCAGTTTCTCTGCACGATTGCGGCTGCAGTGTTTAAGTACCCCTTCGCGGGTCTCGAAGGTCAGGTTGAGACCTGGGAAGTCTCCGTAGCGCATCTCGAGCATGTCGACGACACGCAGAGACTGGATGTTGTGTTCAAAGCCGCCATAATCCGCCATGCAGGCGTTCAGGGCATCCTGTCCGGCATGGCCAAAGGGGGTGTGGCCCAGGTCATGGGCAAGGGAGATCGCCTCCACCAGGTCTTCATCCAGACCTAGCTGGCGGGCAATGGAGCGTCCAACCTGGCCCACTTCCAGGCTATGGGTGAGGCGGGTGCGGTAGAGATCGCCCTCGTGATTGACGAAGACCTGGGTCTTGTACTCCAGGCGGCGGAAGGCGGTGGAGTGAATGACGCGATCTCGATCGCGCTGGTATTCGCTGCGGCCCCCGGTCGGCTCGCTCTCAGCATGACGCCGCCCCCGGCTCTGCCCCGTTTGCGCTGCGTAACTGGCGAGGCCCCGCTCCATTTATGCGTGACTCTCCTGCAGAACCTGCTCCATGGTCTGGGCCAGCAGCGGCAGGCGGCGGGAGAAAAGCAGGTAGGCGGCGTCGGCGTACTGACGGATTTCGTACTGGGCATCGGGCTTGCGCCGCAGGCGGAAAAAGTTCATCAGGCTGCGGAAGTTCACGGTCCAGTAGACATCGGAATAGACCGCTACCGGCATCACGTTGCGCAATAGTTCCCGTGCCCGGCCACGGTAGGGATCGCGGCCGCTACTTTTGGCCGGCAGGGTGCCCTCCGCACGTGCCGCCTCTATCCGCGCGCAGGCGGCTTCATAGTGCCGCTCGTACCAAGTGAACAGTTCGCTCATCAGCGACTCGTATTCGGCCATGGCATCGTCGTCAAGAACGGCATAGCCATCGACGCTGCGGGCGGCGAGATCGGGCACATAAGCCTCCGATATCGGCTTGCGGTAGCGCATGGAAAACTCATTCCAGCTGGATATCCGGTGCTTGACCCATTGGCGCAAAACAAAGATGGGGGCGATGAAGCGGAAACGAAAATAGACCGTTTCGAAGGGAGTACCATGCTGATCGCGAAGCAACTGATAGAGCAGGGTGCGATCGCGTTCGCTGAAGGCTTCGGCATTGGCCAGGCGATTGTTGGTGGTACTGATGCGGGCGGTATTGACGATGGTGGCTTCATCGCCCCAGCTGTCTTCAAGCTCGATGAAGCCGAAATTACCGATGCGCAGGCAGGCGTCAGGATGCACGCGCAGGCGCTCGGCAATTTCTTCCTCCAGCTCGCTGGTGGCCTTGTTATGTGCTGCCATGATTCACTCCATGAAGGCGTTGAGGGTCTGCCGCACGGCAGCTTCCGGCACGTCACCGGTGATGATCGACTCGCCGATGCTGCGCAGGAGGATGAAGCGGATCTGTCCGCCGGCAGCCTTTTTGTCGATGCGCATAAAGCGAAGGTACTCCTCTGCCGGCAGACGTGGGGCGTGCGTCGGTAGACCGGCCGCCTGAATCAGGCGGAAGATGCGCGCCTGCTCGCTCTCGCGCAAAAGATCGAGACGGCGGGAGAGATCTGCGGCCATGACCATGCCGATGGCAACCGCCTCGCCGTGCAGATAGGTGCCGTAACCGGTGGCGGCCTCGATGGCGTGGCCAAAGGTATGGCCATAATTGAGGATGGCGCGCAGGCCGCCTTCGAGTTCATCGCGCGCCACGACTTCGGCCTTGTCGGCGCAGGAATCGTGAATAATCCGCGCCAGGGCGTCGCCATCCTCGGCGAGAATGGCGTCCAGATGATCTTCCAACCAAGCAAAAAAGCCCGGATCGTTGATCAGTCCGTACTTGATAACCTCGGCCAAGCCGGAGCGAAATTCGCGCTCGGGCAGACTGTCCAGAGTGTCGACATCGGCAATCACCGCGCGCGGCTGGTAGAAGGCGCCGATCATGTTCTTGCCCAAGGGATGATTGATACCCGTTTTGCCGCCCACCGAGGAGTCCACCATCGCCAGCAGGGTCGTCGGGATTTGCAGAAAGGGAATGCCGCGCTGATAGATGGCGGCGACGAAGCCGCCGAGATCACCAATCACGCCACCGCCCAGGGCACAGAGGGTGCTATCCCGTCCCAGCCCAGCCGCCAGCATCTGCCCACAGACCTCTTCCACCCGGGCGAAGGATTTACTCCCCTCGCCATGCGGCACAATGATTTCCACCAGCGGGCGCTGTGCGTGCGCCAGGGTCTCGCGCAGGGCAGGCAGGTACAGGGGGGCCACCAGATCGTCGGACAGGATGGCGATGGCGCCCGCATTCAGGTGGGGGAGAAAGCGTTGTGCCTCGTGCAGAATCCCCGAACCAATCTGTATGGGGTAGGAGCGTGCACCGAGCTGGACTTGAAGACTAGGCATTTCGGGAATCTCTTCCTGCGACGTTCTCCCCATTGTAGGGGGCTCGTGCCGCAGTGCAAAGTGTTTTCGCTATCGCGCTACTGGCCCGTACAAAGGTCGCGCAGATGGCGTAGGATCTGCCGTAGTACTTGGTCGGAACGTAGCCCATCGCCACGTACCCGCCAGTGGGCGGTCTGCCGATAGATGGGCGTGCGCTCCGCAGCCAGTTCCTCCAGGCGCTGGCGTAAATTGTCCACCTGCAGCAGCGGACGCTGACGATCATGGCGGAGCCGTTTGCGCTGTTCGTTGACGCTGACTTCCAGGTAGATCACCTCGCCCATGTGGCGCAGCAGTTCCCGATTGCGCGGATCGAGTACGGCGCCGCCACCAGTGGCCAGCACGATATCTTCATCCTCCTGCGCGATGTCGTAGAGCACGCGATGCTCGCGTTCGCGAAAACCCGCCTCGCCCTCAATGGCAAAGATCGTGGGAATATCCACCCCGGTAGCAGCCACGATGCGCGCATCGGAATCGACGAAGCGCCAACGCAAACGGGCCGCCAAAAGGCGGCCGATGGTGCTCTTGCCAGACCCCATGGGGCCAATGAGGATGATTCTAGCCAGCGTCGTCTCCTATGCTCTCCCCACCCACCACCTTGGGGGTAATGAAGACCAATAATTCCGTCTGCGCCGTATTATATTCCTTGGCCTTGAACAGCCAACCCAGCAGCGGAATATCCTTCAGCAAAGGAACCCCCGACTGAGTGCTGCTGTCGGTTTCGGAATAAATACCGCCAATGACGACCGTCTGCCCATTGTTGACCAGCAGTTTGGTCTTGACTTCCTGGGTATTGATGGGAACACCACCCGCCGTCACCTGGGCGTAGTTCGGCTGATTGTTGGTGGCCTCCACGTCCATGGTGACCTTGCCGTTGGGGGCGATGTGCGGGGTGACCTTGAGGCTCAGCTCAGCCTTCTTGAAGGAAACCGCGGTAGCGCCACTGCTCGATGCCTGCTGGTAGGGGATCTCCGTACCCTGGGCAATGGTGGCGGTTTCGTTGTCCTCGGTCAGCACTTTCGGGCTGGAGATGATCTTCGCTTTGTTGGCCGCCTGCAGAGCCTGCAGTTGCAGGTTCAAAATCCGGCTGCCGGAAGCATTGCCCAGGGCAAAGCCAAGGGAGGCGGGATTCAGGCCGGTTAGCGGACTACCGGTGGGCGCATAGGCGGGCAGGTTCACCAGCGCAGGCACGCCACCACTGGTGCTGCCGGTGCTGGTGCCAGTGCCACTGCTGCTGCCGAAGCTGCTGATCGGATAGTTGCCACCCTGGGTGCTGGTACTACCCGAGGCGCCGGTACCCGACAGATTGATGATGCCGCCGCCGCCACCAGAGGTGTAGGTGCCACCCCATTGGATACCCAGAGACTGCGCGGCATTGGTGGTGATCTGGACGATACGCGCCTCGATCAAGACCTGGGGAACCGGCTTGTCGATTTTGGCAATCAGCTTTTTAATGTTGTCGATGTCTTGCGGGGTATCCCGCACCAGGAGACTATTGGTGCGGGTGACCACGGCGACGGACCCCCGCGGACCCAACAGGGAATTGCCAATGAGATTTTCCGAGGGAATTCCCAGGGCAGAGGCGAGGGCGCGACTTTGCTGAGCATTGAGGCCAGACCCGGAATCGTTATTGTTGATCTGTTGGGAGAAGCCACGCAGCAAATCCGCAATCTGGGTTGCCCGGGCATATTGCAGGGGGATGAGTTCGGTCTCTAGCGGCTCCAGCTTGCGCTTGCTAGCCTCGGCCTTCAATTCCGCCTCTTCCTGGCTGGTGATCTGGTTGGCCGGGGCAACCCAGAGAATGTTGCCGATGTGTTTTGCCGCAAGTCCTTGCGATTCCAAAATCACCTTGAAGGCCTCTTCCCAAGGTTCATTCTTCAGGCGAATGGAAAGAGTACCGGAAACACTATTCGAAACCACGATATTCTGGTGGGTGAAGTCGGCAATGACCTGTAAGGCATCCCGTACGCTGATGTTCTGGAAGTCCATGCTCAGGCGCTTACTTTGCATGGGATTCTCTGCGGCGGCATTGGCATCCTCATGGCGCACTGAGATCATGGTCTGCTGGCCGAGCTGATAGGCAGAGTACTGAAATGGCCCATTGATGTGAAAGATGAGGCGGGTGCTGGTGCCCAAGGGATAGACATCGACGTACTGTACCGGGGTACCGAATTGATCCGTACCAAAGCGATGGGTGAGGCTACTGGACACCTGGGTGTTGTGCAAGGTAACGACCAGGCGCCCTGGCTCCCGATTCACGTCCATTTGCGGCTGCATCCCCTGAATGCTGAGGGAGAGCATACCAGCGCCATCCTTTTCCCGATGAAAAGCCAGGTTTTCCACGCTCGTGCCGAGGGTGGCAGGTACGACTGACGTCTCCGGAGCAGCGGCAACGGGCGCGCTGGATTCAGTGTTAGGAGTAGGAGTGGCTGTGACCGCAGGCGTAGCTGCTGGCTTCTTCTGCAGGGCAACGAAGCGCAAACGGTAACCACCGGGAGCGGGTTCCACCATCACCGCCTGTGGCGAGCGCAGCAGCAGGTCTAGCCGGGCGTTGTGTCCGTCATTTTCGCTAAGAATGTTTTCGATTACCCCCCCACCCGCGACGTTGTCGGCTTGGGGGAGGAAATGGGTGTCTTGAAAGTCGATCTGCACGCGGTAGCCATGGTTGAAGGTATTCACATCATAGGATGGACGCGAATCGCTCTGGATGTTGACTACCGTTCCCTGGGCATTGGCCTCCACCTGTATCCCCTGGATCAAGCTTGCGGCCCAGCTGGTACCGGTGACAGCCATGCAGCTCATTGCAGTCAACAGGGCAAGCCGCAGGGTGGCAGGCCGTTTCCGCTGCTTGCTCTGGGACGCTACCACTGCGAAAGAATCATTCTGGTTCATGTGCTTCATCCTTGCTCAGATCCTTGACTCAAGCATTGCTCTGAAAGTGCAGAGTCGTGCTTTGTTTTTCGTAGCCGCCGAACGCATTGGGCAGATACTGAATGACAACGACTTCATGACGCTGAGCGTCGATGGACACGATGTGGCCATTCTTGTCGCCGATGCCGCTACCTACGTCCGCACGATAGACCTTGTCGTCCGGGGTCAGAAATACCGCCCAGTATTTTCCATCCGCCTGCATGATTCCGGTTAGGGTAAGGCTGCCAAGCGCATATTTTTCCAAGGGCTGGAGTGGGCCCTTCCGCTGCGGAGCTATTTTCGTTCCAGCCGCTGCCGCCTCGGCGCGTAATGCTAGAGTGGAAAAACTGGTGAAGGGATCGCGGTTCGAAGGATTGCTATAAGCCGTAGCCGTATAGTGTGGTATCGGCGGCAGTGGCTGAATCTTGGGGTGCAGCTGCGGCCCTTCCTGGACAAAGGCCTGCAGCTTTGCCAGATTTTCGTTTTGCGAGCAGGCGCTCAAGAGCAGGGTGAGCGTCGCCAGACTGACAATGCGGCCGGAAACCTTCATTTTTGTGCTCCTGTCTGCTCGGGCTTGACCTCAATATAGCGGTAGGTCGTTGCCACGCAGAACATTTGCAGTTGCTGGGCCGCCAGCGCCTTGGCGGGCGAAACGGGGCCACTGGCGCCTGCCGTGGGTGAGATAGTGATGTCGTTGATCGTCACGATCCGCGGCATCGCCGCCACCGCCGCAACGAAGCGCCCCATGTCGTTATACGTTCCCACCACATTGATCTTTACTGGAATTTCGGCATAAAAATTCTTGTTTACTTCCGGAAGTGGTTGAAAGAGGGTGAACTCCAGCCCGCGGCTCCGGCCGGCTAGCGTGACGTCGTCGAGCAGGGAAGGGATTTGTGCGCGATTCGGTAGCTGGCTCAGAAAACGCTGGAAGCGCTGTTTCATTTCCTGGATTTGCTTTTGATACGCAGGCAGATTGGCGGCCAGGAGCTGCTTCTGGCGCACCTGCTCTTTCATGCTTTCCACCTGTAAATGGAGATCGTGATATTTGTCGTTTTCTGGGGAAATGAACCAGAACCAAGCAAAAACACCCAGTAAAATGATGATGACAGCCGCAATGATGGCCTTGGCCTTTAGCGGCAGGCGCATGAGATCATCAAGCTGCAGGTTGTTGATTTCATCCCAGGTCATGAGTGTGCTCCGGCTTTGTCTTGGGCAAGCGGGTTTGCATCTGCAGAGTGAACTGATTTACTTCGTCGCCGCCCAGTTTGGCTTTGCTAATGATGTCCAGCGTAGGTTTGTCGAAAACGCCACTGGTTTCAATTTTTCGCATGAATTCGGCCACTTGATCGTTACCCTCGGCGTAGCCGGAGAGGGTCACGTTGTCTCCCTGTTGTTGTAGCTTGATCAAAAACACCCCTTGCGGGGTGATGGCCGCCAGCGAGTTGAAAATCCTGACGCTGAGATCACGTTGATCCTGAAGTGTGCTGATGATTCGTTCCCTTGCAAGCAAAGCATCACGTTTTTTACGTAGATCGGCAATAGAGGTAATTTTTTGATCCAATTGTTGGGTGACACCCTGCAAGTAGAGGATTTTTTCCTGTTCTGCCTGCACACGCCCAACGAATACCTGATAAACTCCATAATAAATAGCTGCTGCGACAAGCAGCACAAGAAGCAGCCCCGCGAGGAAAACTTGTTGCTGTTTTTTTCTCTTGGTTTCGCGATGAGGAAGTAAGTTGATGAAGATCATTCAGCAAACCTCCGAAGAGCGAGTCCGCAGGCTACCGCCATGGCAGAACCTTCGCTACGCAAGAAACGCTCGTTCACGGCCGATCCGATGCTCATCCCGGTAAACGGGTCGGGCGTCTCGACCGGTAAGGAAGCGAGCTGTTTGGTAATGCCCGCCAGATTGGCCCCGGGGCCGAAGAGTGCGATTTTTCGCAAATTGACATCGGGTAGGCTGGCTTGAAAGAAGTCCAGAGCACGCAGGATTTCTCGACCTAGATCGGCGACAAACGGGGCGAGTACGTCCTTCTCGTATTCTTGGGGCAGGCCACCGAAGCGCTGCATCCGTATGGCATCGTCACGACTTAGGCCAAAATGCTGTGAGATCCTTTCGGTCAGCTTCGCCGTGCCAAAATTGTGGTCGCGAGAATAAATGGGTTGGGAGTTTTCGAAAACGTGTACCCCAGTCGTGCTACCGCCGATCTCGATCAGGACGATGCCACCTTTTTCGCTACGGATCTGCGGTTGCAGATGATTGATGAGCGTCCACAGGGAAAATTGCCGCACATCGAGAATGCTAGGCTTGAGGCCGGCGCCTTCCAGTATGGCGGAAATGTCCTCCACATGATCTTTTTTGCTGGCAACGAGGAGAATCTGCTGATATCCCTTCCGTTCTGGATCCGGCCCCAGCGCAGCGAAGTCAAAATTGACCTGCTCCATGGGGAAGGGAATGTATTGTTGACCCTCGTAGCGAATCTGGTCCTCGACGACGTCATCGCGCATTCCCGATGGCAGAGAGATAATTTTGACGATGGCGTTGTTGGACGGTAATGCCGTTGCGGTCTTTTTGGTGCGGATGCGTGATCGCTGCAGAATCGTGCGGATAGCGCTACTGCTGGACTCGAGCTCCCGTCCATCCGGCTCTGCACCTAGGTAACTCAGTATCGTCTCGCTGTCGGCATGGGTAACGGTAAACTGTCCCCGCGTCGAAGACAGCTCTACAAGTTTTACTGCATCCAGTCCAATATCGAGACCGAGCAGCGGGGGACGGGGCATGCGTAGCATGTTTTCCTCACCTTGGTGCGTAATGAATCGCTATGCTGTTCCCAAGCAAGCGAGCGTCTACTTTTTGCAACTTGCCCGGAAAATTAGCAGCATTCCGCAGCCTGTCAAGGCATACTCGGAAAAATCTTCGCGGCTTGTCCGCTTGGGGTTTGGTGCTGCCGGACAATCTCGCTAGACTGGTAACCCCGATCCAGTGCGCAAACGGTAGGAGTCCGTGCAAGAAAAAGACCAGATATGGATGCAAACGGCGCTGACTGCGGCGCGGGCAGCGGCAGCGTTGGGCGAAGTCCCGGTCGGCGCAGTACTGGTCGATGCTGGGGGTACGCATTTGGCGAGTGCGCACAATGCTCCCATTGCGAGTCGGGATCCGACGGCGCACGCGGAAATCCAGGTATTGCGTCAGGCCGCGCAGCGCCTCGGAAACTATCGTCTGGGCGGCTGTACTCTATATGTTACCCTGGAACCCTGCGTTATGTGTTTTGGCGCTATCCTGCACGCGCGTCTCGCGCGGGTCGTGTATGGCGCAGCCGACCCAAAGGCGGGGGTGATCGAGAGTCATCTGCGGCTCCCCGAATCAGCACCGAGCAATCATCGTCTGCAATGGGAGGGTGGGGTGCTGGCGGAAGAGGCATCGCTCTTGCTCAAGGAGTTTTTTCGCATGCGGCGGACTAGGCTATGACAATGAAACAATGGGATGAAGAATGGGTTCTGTCTACACAGGGCCGGCGTTTTTATGAGATTTCCGACCCGCTGCGAGCCTGGTTGAGCAAGATTCGGGCGAGTCACGGTTGGTTGCTTCTGTTCTTGCCGCATACCTCTGCGAGCCTTGCTCTGCAAGAAAACGCGGACAGCGACGTGCAAGCAGATATCCTCGACTTCCTCGCGCGCTGGGTCCGGGATGATGATCCGCTCTATCGCCATCGCAACGAAGGGCCAGACGATATGTCGGCGCACATTCGCACCCTGCTCGGAACGCAGAGTCTGCAGATTCCCGTGCGGGCCGGTCGCCTGCTCCTGGGAACCTGGCAAGGTGCCTATCTTCTGGAACATCGCGAGCGCCCGCAGCGGCGGCGAATCATGATCAGTTTTTTGGGGGAGAGAGAAGAATGAAAGATTTCGCAAGCGTATATGGTGGCATGCTCTGGGCGATTCGCGACTGGGCCCAGTGGGATGCTTTGGTAGCTACCTTGCAGACAGAGGCAGGCGACGACTGGTATGTCTACTTTGTCGGACAGGAGCCACCGCAGGCTCCCTTGTCCGCCGAGACCTTCTGTCGGGTGCTGACGGAGATCGATGTGCTGCTGCACCACGATCATCGCGAGCGATACCTTGGGATTGTTTATGTGGATGACCGCGAGCATCCCAGTTTGCTCAAGATCTATGATCCCAACAATCTCGGCGCCTCGTGTGGCAGCAGTGGCAAACAGATACCACCAGGTTGGGTCCTGTCTCGTATGCCGCCCGAACGACTGCCTGGCCCGGTAATCATTCCCGAGGGGCGACTGCGTTGGTGGCGAGAATTATTTGACAGACAGCGAGGTGCATGATGGAAGGGGACTGGAAGTTGCTGGATTTTGAGGGGATTCGTCGATTGCTCGAAAAACTCTCTGCCACGCCCATGGGTGCCGATGCCGCGCGGAATCTGGGTCCAGCACCTTCGGTAGCAGCCGCTCGACAGTTGCAGGAGGCGATCACGGCGGCACGCTTCGGCCTGGAATCGGGCGCCGGCCCCGTATTGCCCGAGCTGCCGGATCCGCGTCCGGCCTTGCGGCAGGCGGCGACACCAGGCGCAGCGCTATCCGGCCAGGCGTTCCGCAACCTGCATCGGATTCTGCGTGTCGGGCAGGAGTTGCGTGCCTTTGTCGAGGCGCGGCCGGCACTGCTGCCGCTGGGGGCGGAGGTCCTCGATGCGGCGGGTTCCCTGATCGATGCCATCGATGCCATGCTGCTGCCCAATGGTTCCGTTCGCGAAGACGGTAACGGCACCTTGCGCCGCCTGCACAGTGAACTCAAGCAGGAGAGGGAAGCCGTGCAGCGGCAGATTCAGCCGCACCTGCGTGGCGGAGGCAAGGCGCACTGGGCCGGACAGCGACTGTCGGTGCATTTGCCTGATGGCTCGCGAGAAGAGATCCGTGGCGTGCGTCGGGGAGCGGGGCCCGGAGGACACGGTACCGTGATCGAGCCAATGGAGCTGGTGGCGCTCAATAATCACTTGGAAAAGATCTCCGGCACGATCGAACAGGAAAATCAGAGTGTGCTGCGGGCCCTGACCGATGATGTGCGCGCGCTGCTGCCGGCGCTGCAGAAATTGGTGGACGCCCTGACCTGGCTCGATCTGGCCATCGCCGGAGCGCAGCTCTCCTTGCACCTGCAGGCGCAGGCTGCGGAACTGGTGGAAGAGCCCATTTTGCAATTCGCGGGTGCCGTGCATCCGCAACTCTGGCTAGCGCACGTGGATCATCGTGGGCCCAAGCCCAAGCCTCTTTCGGTTCGGATCAATGCGGAAAATCCTATCCTGGTGGTGACCGGCCCGAACACTGGTGGCAAAAGTGTCTCGCTGAAAACCGTGGGCTTGCTCGCAGTGATGGCGCAGTGCGGTTTGCATGTGCCGGTTTCGGGGCGGGCCGTCGTGGGGCGCTTCAGTAAGATTTTTGTCGACATGGGTGACCCGCAAAGCATGGCCTTTGCTTTGTCTACCTTTTCTGGTCATATCGATATGCTGAAAAAACTCTTGGCGGAGGCCGACGCATCGACCCTCATCCTGCTCGATGAACTGGGGACCGGCACCGATCCGGAAGAGGGTGCGGCGATGGCGATGGCAGTACTGGACGAGCTGGCGCGGCGCGGCGTGCGCGGTATGGTCACGACCCATCTGACGCCTATTAAGAGCTTTGCCGCCGAGCATCCGGCCCTGCAAATCGCCTCTATGCGCTTCGACCATGAGCGCCTGGAGCCTACCTACGAGCTCGAAATCGGCGTTCCCGGAAAGTCCCTTGGGCTCTTGATTGCCGAAAAGTCCGGCCTACCGGTGGAATTGGTGCGCGAAGCGCGCGGCTATCTTGCGCGTCTGCATCAGGGTGCATAGAGGAACACGCGGTTTCGCCAAGGCATTTTTATTTGACGCTGTCGTCAAAACTGCATAGCGTTGGGCGCAGTATGTTGATCTTGTGAGGAGCCTTGACCATGTCTGCCCCCAATCAGACTCGTGAACGCACGCGTTCTTCCACTGAGACCGAAGAACTTACCGGCGCTGAAATTGTTGTGCGCGCCCTGCGGGATGAGGGCGTGGAGACGGTATTTGGTTATCCCGGTGGCGCCGTGCTCTATATCTACGACGAACTGGACAAGCAGGATGCTATACAGCATGTGCTGGTCCGCCACGAGCAGGCAGCGGTGCATGCAGCCGATGCCTACTCGCGCAGTACCGGCAAGATTGGAGTGGCCCTGGTCACCAGCGGCCCGGGTGCTACCAATGCCGTTACTGGCATTGCGACAGCGTACATGGACTCCATTCCTTTGGTTGTTATCACTGGGCAAGTTCCCGTGGCGTTGATTGGTAACGATGCCTTCCAGGAGGTGGATACCGTCGGGATCACTCGTCCCTGTACCAAGCACAATTTTCTGGTGCGCGACGTGAACGAGCTTGCCCAGACCATCAAGACTGCTTTCTATCTGGCCGCTTCCGGGCGGCCGGGTCCGGTACTCATCGACATCCCCAAGGATGTCACCGCCAAGCGTTGCCGCTACGAGTACCCGGAAAAGGTGCAGTTACGCTCCTACAAGCCGACGGTGAAGGGACACTCCGGGCAATTGCGCAAGGCTCTGCAGCTCATTGCCGCGGCGGAACGTCCACTGTTTTACACTGGCGGCGGTGTCATTCTTTCGGACAGCGCGGACGAGCTCACCCAGCTGGTGCGCCGTTGTGACGCGCCCATTACCAACACTTTAATGGGGCTGGGTGGTTATCCGGCCTCTGATCGCCAGTTTCTGGGCATGCTCGGTATGCATGGCACCTACGAAGCGAACATGGCCGTGCAACACTGTGACGTCCTCGTTGCTCTCGGTGCTCGTTTTGATGACCGGGTGACGGGCAATCTCAGCCACTTCGCGCCGCATGCCAAGATTATTCATGTCGATGTCGATCCCGCGTCTATCTCCAAGAACGTGAAGGTCGATGTGCCAGTGGTTGGCGATCTGCGTTCGGTGTTGCGCGAGATGAACGAGCTGGCGGAGGAAATGGGCATCGGCGGCGGGTCGTTGGAGCGCTGGTGGGCGCAAATTGAGGAGTGGCGGCAGCGCGATTGCCTGCACTACACCCAGACCGATACCATCATCAAGCCCCAGTATGTCGTCCAAAAACTCTTTGAACTCACTGTTGGCAATGCCATTGTCACCTCCGATGTCGGTCAGCACCAGATGTGGGCGGCACAGTTCTATGGTTTTGACCGCCCACGGCGCTGGATCAACAGCGGTGGTCTGGGCACCATGGGCTTTGGCCTGCCGGCGGCGATGGGCGCGCAGATGGCGGAACCGCAGAGCACGGTTGTTTGTGTGACGGGGGAGGGCAGCATCCAGATGAACATTCAGGAGCTTTCCACCTGTCGGCAGTACAAGCTTCCCATCAAGGTGGCCTGCCTCAATAATGGCTATCTGGGCATGGTGCGGCAGTGGCAGGAGTTTTTCTACGAAGAGCGTTATGCCTCCAGTTATATGGAGGCGCTGCCGGACTTCGTGAAATTGGCCGAGGCTTATGGTCACATCGGCCTGCGTGCGGAAAAGCCCGCCGACGTCGAGCCCGTGATTCGCGAGGCCCTGCGCCTCAAGGACCGCATGGTTTTCATGGACTTTCTTGTCGATCGCACCGAGAATGTCTATCCCATGGTACCGGCGGGAGCCGCGCTGTCTGACATGATTCTGGTATAACGCATGCACCGACATATCATTTCTGTTCTACTGGAAAACGAAGCTGGCGCCTTGTCGCGGGTGGCAGGACTATTCTCGGCGCGGGGCTATAACATCGAGGCGATGACTGTTGCCCCCACTCATGAGGCCAGCGTCTCGCGTATGACCATCCTCACCCAGGGTTCAGAAGAGATCATGGAGCAGGTACTCAAGCAGCTGAACAAGCTGGTCGAGGTCATCCGGGTCAATGATCTGAGTGAGGGTCCGCACATCGAGCGCGAGCTGATGCTGATCAAGGTGCATGCGGTGGGGTCGGATCGGGAGGAGGTGAAACGTCTTGCCGATATCTTCCGGGGGCGCATCATCGATGTGACCGATCGGAGTTATACCATCGAGTTGACGGGTACTGGAGAAAAGCTCGACGCCTTTCTCCACGCACTCGATCCCGGTATGGTCATCGAAGTGGTACGCAGCGGCGCCAGTGCCATCAGCCGCGGTGCAAAGAGTATTTGATTTTTTACGTGCTTAGAGGATTTCATGAAAGTTTACTACGATAACGACGCCGATCTTTCCCTCATCCAGAAAAAGAAGGTCGCCATCATCGGCTATGGCTCCCAGGGGCACGCCCATGCCCTCAATCTCAAGGATTCTGGGGTTCAGGTTGTTGTCGGCCTGCGCGAAGGTTCGGCCTCCTGGGACAAGGCCAAGAATGCCGGATTAACGGTCAAAACCGTGGGCAAGGCCGTTGCGGATGCGGATCTAGTCATGATTTTGACTCCCGATGAGGGCCAAGCGGCGCTCTATCGGGAAGAAATCGCTCCGCACATCAAGGAAGGCGCGGCGTTACTCTTTGCCCACGGCTTCAATGTGCATTTTGGGCAGATCCACCCGCGCGCCGATCTCGACTGCTTTCTGATTGCCCCCAAGGGTCCGGGCCATCTCGTCCGTTCTACCTATACCCAGGGCGGCGGGGTGCCTTGTCTCATCGCCATCCACCAGGATGCCTCGGGCAATGCGCAAAACCTCGCCCTGTCCTACGCCAAGGCGATCGGCGGCGCGCGCGCCGGCGTGATCGAGACCACCTTCCGTGAAGAAACCGAAACGGATCTCTTCGGCGAACAGGCGGTGCTCTGTGGTGGTGTCAGTGCGCTGGTACAGGCCGGCTTCGAGACCCTGACCGAGGCGGGCTACGCCCCGGAAATGGCGTATTTTGAGTGTCTGCATGAACTCAAGTTGATCGTCGACCTGATGTACGAAGGCGGAATCGCCAATATGCGCTACTCCATCTCCAACACCGCCGAATATGGTGATCTGACCCGTGGTCCGCGGGTAGTCGATGCGCGTACCAAGGAAGAAATGCGCCGCATCCTGACCGAGATTCAGAATGGCGAATTCGCTCGCGAATTCATCCTCGAGAATCAGGCGGGCAAGGCGACCATGCAGGCCAAGCGCCGTCTGGCTGCTGAGCATCCGCTGGAAGTCGTCGGACAGAAGTTACGCTCGATGATGACCTGGATCGGGCAAAACCGCATCGTCGACCGGTCCCGTAACTGAGCACTTCTATTGTTCCCTGCTGGGACTGCCTTATCACTGGGGCGGTCTCCTTGGCAGGAGCGCTTCCCCAAGCCTTGGCGACTTGCTAGGCTTGCGCCATGTCGAGTTCTAACTATCCCTATACTTTGCTGGCGCGGGAAGGTTGGCCTTTCATTGGCTTGTTCCTTCTGCTTACCATCCTGGCGGGGCTTTTTGCGCCCTGGTGGGTAGCTATTCCCTTTCTTCTCCTGTTTCTCTTCAGTGTGCAGTTCTTTCGCGATCCTGCTCGAGCACTGCCCGCAGCGCTGGCAGGCGGAATCCTTTGCCCTGCCGACGGCCGCGTCATTGCCATCGAAACGATGGAGGATCCCTACCTGCAGCGGAAGGCCCTGAAGATCAGCATTTTCATGAATGTCTTTGATGTGCATGTCAATCGCTTGCCCATCGGCGGAGTCGTCCAGCAACGTTGGTATTTTCCGGGTAAGTTTTTCAATGCGGCGCTGGACAAGGCCTCCCTAGAGAATGAACGTAATGCCCTGTGGGTGCGCACGGAGGATGGGCAGGATGTGACCGTGGTTCAGGTAGCCGGGCTCGTGGCACGACGCATCCTCTGTTACGTGCAGCCAGAAGAGCCGGTCCGCACCGGCCAACGCTTTGGCTTCATTCGTTTTGGCTCGCGGGTGGACACCTATCTGCCGCCCAACGCGCAAGCGTTGGTCCACCTAGGGCAACGGGTGCGCTCTGGTGCGGAGTGGATCGCGCAACTGGAGCATGCGGATGATGAGTAGACGCTATCCTCGTCGGGGGGTCTATCTGCTCCCCAATCTCTTTACCACCGCCAGCCTGTTTGCCGGATTTTATTCCATCGTGGCCTCGATTCACGGGCATTTTCGGGTGGCGGCGATTGTCATCTTCATTGCGATGATCCTGGATGGGCTGGACGGGCGGGTAGCGCGCATGACAGGCACGCAAAGCGCCTTTGGTGCGGAGTATGACTCTCTGGCTGATGTGATTGCCTTTGGTATCGCGCCCTCTCTGTTGGCGCTCCTCTGGGGATTACAGAATTTCGGCAAGTTTGGTTGGCTTGGCGCCTTTGTGTTTACGGCATGTGGTGCGTTACGTTTAGCTCGATTCAATAGCCAGGCGCATAGCGCTTCCAAGCGCTATTTTCAGGGCCTGCCCATCCCGACAGCGGCAACGGTCCTGGCCAGTTTGGTCTGGGTGGCGGTGGGGGAAGGGTATCCTTGGCTCACGGAAATCGCCCGATATCTGGCTCTGGCTTTGGTGTATTTGCTGGGGTTACTGATGGTGAGCAATATCCGCTACCGGAGTTTTAAAGACATTGATTTGCACGGGCGTATGCCCTTTGCCCTGGCGATCAGCGTGGTTCTGATTCTAGCCGCCATTGCCGTGCACCCACCCTTGGTGCTGTTCGTTATTTCGCTGGTTTATGTGCTGATTGGCGTACTCAGCACCCTCTGGCAGCTCAGTCAGCGGCGCCGCCACCGCCGCGATGCGCATTAAGGGGAAACCCGCACGATCATATAGGCAAGTACTGCGGTCACGGTAAATAGAATTAATCCATAGAGAGCGTACAACCATTTATGGATGTGGTATTGACCTTGATCGACTTTTTTGACAGTACGCACAAAATTGATGCCACCGATCACCAAATTGCTTACGCCAAGGACGATAAAAATGATTCCCATACCGGAGAATCCCTCTCCGGCGCTGAGTTTGGTGTGCAGCATCGCCGATAACTGTTCGAGGAAGAAATCGAATTTCTCGATCACGAAACCGAAGGCAATCAGACCAATGCCCGTACGCACCCAAGCGAGAAAAGTGCGCTCTGCGGCCATATATATGCGCGGGTCGATGATTTCTTTTTCCGACACGGTAATTCCTTTTCCGATATGATGAAGGTCGGCGAAAAACCAGAAACCGACCACAAAAATGAGCCCTATGGGCGGCCAAATGAGTAGGCGATGCAATTCGCGAAACAGCCGCGCGTAGTGATTCTCTCCTAAGGCGAGAAAAAGAATTTCCAGACGATAGGCGAGCAAGCCAGTGCCAATGGTAAAGAAAATCAGCTTGAAATAGCCCAGATAGGTGCGTTCCAACGCCATATACAGGCGTGGCTCCTGCGCGGTAGGTAGATGCCGTAGCAGAATCATGAAGGCAAAGAATCCTATGGATTGGCCAGGGTATGGGCGAGGCGTCGATACTGCAGTGCCTCAGCTAAATGCTCCTGACGTATGGCGCTTTCCAACGCAAGATCGGCAATACTGCGGGCGACCCGCAGGACACGATGATAAGCTCGCGCAGAAAAGTGCAGGCGCTCTGCTGCCAGGCGCAGAAAGCCACGGGTATCTGCGTCCAGGGCGCAGTGCTGGTCCAGGGCGTCGCCCTGTAACTGCGCGTTATTACAGCCTTGGCGTTGCCATTGCTGCTCGACTGCGCGACGGATGCGTTCCCGCCACAGCGCGCTGCTATCGCCGCGGGGTGCCTGTTCCAGATATTCCGGCGCGAGCACAGGCACCTCCACTTGCAGATCGATACGGTCCAGCAGAGGCCCCGACAGGCGACTGCGATATTGCTGGATTTGTGCAGGGCTGCAGCGACAGGCCTGCAATGGATTGCCCAGGTGCCCGCAGGGACAGGGATTCATTGCCGCGATCAACTGGAAGCGGGCGGGAAAACGTGCGCGCTGACGCGCACGGGCGATGTGGATTTCCCCGGTTTCCAGAGGTTCACGTAAGACTTCCAGAACGGAGCGGGAAAACTCCGGCAATTCGTCAAGAAACAAGACGCCACGATGGGCGAGGCTGATCTCGCCGGGACGCGGCTGCGAACCGCCACCTACGAGGGCCGCCGCAGACACGCTGTGGTGTGGGCTGCGATAGGGGCGACGTCGCCAGGTGGCCGGATCGAACAGCCCATGCAAACTGTGGATGGACGCGACTTCCAGTGCTTCCTCGTCGCGCAAAGGTGAAAGCAGGCTGGGTAGGCGGGCGGCCAGCATGCTTTTGCCGGTGCCGGGTGGACCGGAAAACAACAGATGGTGCCCGCCCGTGGCGGCAATGATCAGAGCCCGTTTGGCCTGCTCCTGACCACGAACGTCCGCAAGATCTCCGCCATCGATCGGCAGATCAGACGCGAGCGCAGGCGGCGGCACGTCGGGAATCGCTTGCTCGCCGCGTAAAATTGCCACCAGCTGTGCCAGGCTCTGCGCTGGCAGAAGCCGGCACTTCCCTGCCAGGCTTGCCTCACTTACGGTATCCCAGGGGAGGGCCAGGCGGTGACCCGCCTCCTGTGCAGCGAGGGCACAGGCAAGAATTCCGGGGACCTTGCGCAGGCTGCCGTCCAATGCAAGTTCGCCAATACATTCGAGATCTTCCAGGGTAGACTGCGGCAACTGCCCACTCGCACGGAGAATGCCGAGGGCGATGGGCAGGTCGAATCGTCCGCCTTCCTTGGGCAGATCGGCTGGTGCAAGGTTGACAATGATGCGCCGCGCCGGAAAGTCCAGGCCACTGTTCTGAATGGCGGCGCGTACTCGATCGCGGGATTCGCGCACCGCCGCTTCCGGCAAGCCCACGATGGCAAAGGTGGGCAAGCCCGGCCCCAGGTCGCATTCGACCATGACCTCCGCGGCCTGGATGCCTATAGGCGCGCGGCTGCGCACCAGCGCCAAGGCCATGGAGCTCAGCCTTCGCTCTGCTCTGGCCCCACTATTTTATCGAGACGGGCCTCAAGGGCCGCGACCCGTGCCGCGAGGCGGGTATTCAGCTCTTGCTGGATCTCGAATTCCTCGCGGGTAACCAGATCGAGACGATCTAAGGCGTTGCTGATGATGGTCTTTAGCTGCTTATCCAGGTCTTCCTTGACCGACCCGAAGCGGGCCACCGCGTCGCCGATGGCGGCGGCAATATCGTCGGCAATTCGGTGTTGCATCGTGCTCTCCTTACAGGCCCATGGCTTGGCGGATGAAAAAACGTTTGAGTGGAGGCGTCATACTGGTACCCCAGAGCCCCAAATCACGCAGCCGCGCCAAGGCGCCACTGCGATTCGAGAATAGATGATTCAGGCCACCGCAGGCAAAGACCGTCAGCAGATTGTCGGGGCGCCGCTGCCGTTGATACAACACCAGAGCTTCGCGGCGACCGAAATCCTCGCGTTTCTGGACCTTGTCGCCAATAAGCTGAGTGAGCGCGGCGACATCGCGAAAGCCGAGATTCACGCCGAGCCCTGCCAACGGATGGACACCATGCGCGCTGTCACCGATCAAGACGACGCGATCCTGCACGTAGCGATTGACATGCAGGGCGCTCAACGGGAATTTCCCCCGTTTGCCGATGTCGAGGAGCCTTCCGAGCTGCGGTCCAAAGGCATCTTGCAAGCGACACAGGAATTCTGCGTCGTCCATGGCAAAGAGCTGTCGTGCGCTAAGGTTGCGCGCACTCCAGACCAGGCTGGCCTGGGCCTGACCCTGGGCGTTGTCGGCAAAGGGGAGGAGGGCGAGCGGCCCGCTTGGCAAAAAGCGCTGATAGGCGATGCCGCTATGCGGTCGCTCGATCTGCACGGTGGCAACGATCGCTTCCTGCTGATAGTCCGCGCGATAGATGCTGGACTGAAAGATCTGTTGACGCAATCTGGACTGCCGCCCCTCGGCAATCGCCAGCAGACGCCCGCGATAGCCGGTGCCCCCCTGATCCTCCAGCTCAATTCCTTCGGCATCGCTATACGACATCCGCCATTGGCAGTCGTACAGCAGGCTACCGCCGGCACGGCAGAACGCAGTGCGCAGTGCTTGTTCTAGTTTTTGGTTCTCGCAGATATAGCCGAGAACCGTCTCGCCGACGTCTGCGGCGTCGAGCTGAATACTGCCAGCATGTTCGGCATCCCAGACGCGCATTCCCCGCACCGCTGTACCGAGGGAAGCGA
This sequence comes from Acidithiobacillus sp., assembly GCA_028697715.1. Lineage (GTDB taxonomy): Bacteria > Pseudomonadota > Gammaproteobacteria > Acidithiobacillales > Acidithiobacillaceae > Igneacidithiobacillus. The sequence goes on from JAQVDS010000003.1 coordinate 96,258, forward strand.
TATCGATTTCCTGTTGCGCAAGGAAGGCAGTCGCCCCTGCATTGATGAGGCTGCAACGCTGCAGGGGATCTGTGGCATCGGCTTGCGGCGCGGTGCGGCGCTCGGCTATGGCGGTTCGAAAACCTTGGCGTTGCAGAGCCAGACCCAAGGCACCACCGACCATGCCAGCGCCGGAGATCAGGATGTCGAAATCATCGGCCAAAACGGGTTACCTCCAGGGCGGGAATGCTGCTCGCGGCTGGCAGCTCAACGCCGGCCAGACGTGCCGCCAGCTGTTTCTTCAGCCATCCGTTGTGTTCCAGGGCCGACAGTGCGATCTCACGTCCCAGTCGCCAGGGCAGGGGGGGCAGGGCGAAGAGCTGGTTCATCCCTTCCGTGAAGGCGATCGTTTCTGTGCGATCCCGCCGGCGAATTCGCTGAAAATCTCGTAGCAAAGTCTCGGAACCCGGATCGACCCCTTGTGTTGCGGCCTCGCGCAACAGTGCCGCCAGCGTTACGGCATCCCGTAGGCCTAGATTGTACCCCTGCCCCGCCAGTGGATGTAGGGTCTGGGCGGCGTTACCCAAAGGAAGGATTCGACTGCTTGTTGGGGCAGAGAGTTGCTGAAAGTGCAGTGGATAGAGGGCGCGCCCGGCTAGCTGAGAAAAGCCGGAAAGACCGGGCGGCAGGTACCGATGGAGTTCCTGTAAAAATGCTGCGTCGCTGCCATTCATCAGGCGGCTCGCGGCGCTTGGCAACAAACTCCAGACCAGAGAGAAGATCCCGTCCGCGCGCGGCAGGAAGGCGAGAGGACCACTTTCGAGAAAATGCTCGTACGCCGTACCGGTGGAGCCGGAGATCGGTCCAACGCGGGCGGTGCAGGCATAGCGATTGTGATCCCAGCCGCGGCGTTGCAGACCGAGCAACGATTGCAGTTTGCCATGACCGCCATCGGCCAACACCAATAGTCGCGCAGATAGCCTGTTGCCGTCGGCCCAAGCCAGAGTCACGCGGTCGGGAAGCCAGGAAAAATCCGTCACCGGTCCCCAGCACAGGCGCTGGAATTCGTCGGAATCTGTGGGCAACTGCGCGATCAGCGCCTCTTGTAGATTGGCGAGCGGGATCAGCCTGCCGAGAACACCTTCCTGCGCCTGCAGTAGCTCACTGGACAGGGTTACTCGGTTCGGGCTACGGGCTTGGGAAATCTGTACTTGCTGAATCCGTCCACTGAAGGCATCCGAAATCACTACCCCGAAGCCGTGCAGTATACGTATAGAGGCGAGAGCGAGGGCGACACTGCGTTCCGGCGCGAACGCATCCTGGCCCGTACCAGTGTTGCTAAGCACTGAATGGGGTGTGGTATCGATGACGCGAATGCGAAGCGCCGACCCCTGGAGGGCCAGTACAAGGCTGTGGGCAATGGGTCCATCACCCAGGATGAGCAGATCGCAATCCATAGCCTATACTCTAGGGCTTCGCGTCTGGGGCGGCAAGCACCATGCGGAAGGGCGCGAGCGGTGCTTCCCCACACCGATGCGGCACGGTTACCGATCAGTAGTAGACTGGCACGACACCCGAGGCCATGGTCTGGATGGCCTGTGCGGCACCGGCCATCGTCGCTTCAGGAATGAAGTGCACCTCTTCCAGACCACGCTTCTTGTAGCAGCCAGCGCAAATCCAGAATTTGGCACCGTTTTGCACCAGAAAGTCGCGCAATTCCAGCAGCGGCGGAAAGGTCGGTTCCTGCATGCCATGCAGATAGTTGTCCGAGCGCGCAAGATGAACACCATCCAGCGATAGGAAAAGGGTGACTTCGTGTCCTTCCGTCAGGGCGTTCTTGGCGAGTACCAAACCAACGGTGGCGCGGTCGAGGTCATTGCCGGCGTGGGTAATGTTGACAAAAAAATGTGCCATGGGTGTTTGCTCCGTCATCAGTGGGTCGGTTTCAGTTTAGTACAATTCCAGATTCTGATGAAGTAGAGACAGTCGCAGGCGTCTGGGCTATCCTTAGAACCTCAATCTCAACCGGATCAGGAGGTATGTCATGGCCGTGCTCGTTGGTAAGAAAGCCCCGGATTTTGTCGCTCCCGCGGTGATGCCGGACAACAGTATCAATGAAAAATTCCATTTTTCGCAGTATATCAAGGGCAAGTATGCGGTACTGTTTTTCTATCCGCTTGACTTCACCTTCGTCTGCCCCTCCGAGATCATCGCCTTCAACCATCGCCTGTCGGAGTTTCATGCGCGCAAGACCGAGGTCATCTCCTGCAGCATCGACTCCCATTTCACCCACCTGGCCTGGAAAAATACCCCCGAGAACAAGGGCGGTATCGGCAACATTCAGTTGCCCATGGTTGCTGACCTGACCAAGCAGATCGCCCGCGATTACGACGTGCTCTTTGACGAATCGGTTGCGCTGCGTGGGTCGTTTTTAATCGACCGGGATGGCGTGGTACGCCATCAGGTTGTCAATGACCTGCCATTGGGCCGCAATATCGACGAAATGATTCGTATGGTCGATGCGCTACAGTTCTTCGAAGAACACGGAGAGGTTTGCCCAGCGCAGTGGGAGAAAGGCAAATCCGGAATGAAGGCCGACCCTGCCGGGGTTGCCAGTTATCTGGCGGAACACGCCAAGGATCTCTGACCCTAACGGATGGAGAATACCGATCCCGGTATAGCGGGATCGGTGGGATTGCGCCATGCTGCTCCGGAAAAAGTTGCTTGCCGTTCGCGAGCCACGTCTCTATCTCAGTATGGAGCGCAGTTATCTGGCGCTGCTCAAATTTATTATCGTAGCCTTTGGTGCTGGACTCCTGGCACGCAAGGCAGCCATGGCCTTGGTGTTTTTTCATGACCAGCGCCTCCGGCCTTTTTTTCTCGATCTTTATCATTTGCTGACGATTCCATCCGTTGCCGCGATTTTTCTGATCATCCCTATGTTCTGGCGCGACCTACGTTCGTTATCGCTGGGGCCAAGCGTGAGTGCGCGAGAGATGCTTGATCCCCGGGTCCATTTTTCGGCCGAAAGGACATTCCTGTCGTGGACCCGCACTGCCCTGAGCAGTCTCGCGCTCGCCTTCGTTCTGGCAAAATTTGATTTCTTTTTACGTAAATTTTCTCTGCTCTTGCACCAACCGATTCCTTTGCTCCATCGCTTGACCGGGACCAACACCCTCTTTATCGGTTTTGCTGTAGTGTTATTGTCTCTGGGGTCTTGGGGGCTTTTTGCCACCTTGCACGACATTCGACAGGGTGAGTGCGCCACGCATGTTTGGCGTTATCGCGTGTTCCTATTGCTCCTGTTTCTGGTCGGTGTGGGTATGCTGCGCTTGCTCTGGCTTCTCAGTGGGGCGCGGCAATGACCGCCGTCTACCTTTCTTCTGGTACATTGTCCGTCGCCCCCATGATGGATTGGACAGACCGGCATTGTCGCTTTTTTCTGCGACAGGTCTGCCCCAGCTGCGTGCTCTACACCGAGATGGTTACTACCCCTGCCATCCTGCGCGGCAAGGATCCGGCCCGCTACCTGGATTTTGATCGGCAAGAATCTCCTTTGATCTTACAGTTGGGGGGCGATGACCCCGAGGCCATGGCACGTGCCGCCCGCATCGCGCGCGATGAGTATGCCTATGCCGGGCTCAATCTCAATGTCGGCTGTCCCTCACCACGTGTCCAGAAAGGACGTTTTGGCGCCTGCCTGATGCGCGATCCGCTCCTCGTTCGGGAGCTCCTCGATGCCATGGCGAGCAGTGGCTTGCCAGTTAGCGTCAAGCACCGCCTCGGCCTGGACCGAGAGGAGCAGTATGAGGGCCTCGCCGATTTCGTGCGCAGCATTGGTCAGGGGAGCTGCAAACATTTTATCGTCCATGCGCGTAATGCCTGGTTGAAGGGTCTCAATCCGGCGGAAAATCGCGAGATACCGCCCCTGCGCTGGAACTGGGTGCAACGACTGAAGCAGGACTTTCCGGACTTTCGCATCGAACTCAATGGTGGGTTGCGCGATGCAGAGCAGGTCCTCGCCCTCTGGCCCAGTGTCGATGGCGTCATGCTGGGGCGCGCGGCATATCACTCGCCGCTGCTGCTCGCCCAGATCGAACAGGCCCTGGGCCGTCGTCAGGATCTGCCGCAACCGCGAGCGATATTGAATGCGCTCTTACCTTATGTAGATGCTTGGGGCGAACGCCTGCCGGCACCACGTCTGCTGCGTCATTTACATGGTCTTTATGCTGGTCTTCCGGGGGCTAAGGCGTGGCGGCGCCTGCTCGGTTCGGCGCGGCCGGCTGAGTCCGCTGCCGTGGCGCTACGCCGAATGCTGCTTGTCTTGCAGAGCTGGCAGCAGGATGTGGTGCTGGAGCTCGGATGACGGACTGGGTCGCCTTTGATCTGGATGGCACGCTTACCCGCGGCGAGACCATCGTCTCCTTCTACCGCACGGTGTTGGGTGAGGGCCGCGCCTTTCGCCTCCTGCTGCGCTCGCTGCCGATGCTTGGCGCCTACGCGTTGGGCTGGCGCAGTAATGGTGAGACCAAGGAGTGGGTGCTGCAACGCAGCCTTGCGGGTCGGTATCCCCAAGAATTCGAGCAGGGAACGATGGAATTCATAGATCGCGTGCTGCCCCGGCTTCTGCGCGATTCCGTATGGGATCGTCTGGCCCAGCACCGCGATCTGGGGCAGCGTCTGGTGCTGGTGACGGCAACGTTGGAACTCTACGCCCGCCCTTGGGCAGAGCAGGTCGGATTTGATGCGGTCATCGCTACCCGTCTAGCCACGGACGAATCCGGGCGTTTTACCGGTCGTTTGCAGGGCGCCAACTGTTGGGGACCTGAAAAGGCCCGCCGCCTGCGGGAAGATTTGGGTGTCAACAAACTGGCGTACGCCTACGGCAACAGTCGCGGAGATCGCGAGATGCTGGCCATGGCAGAAAACCCCGTGTGTATCTGTCGGGCCAACCGCTGGGGTGGCGACCTTCTCGCCTTGTCGGCCGAATCAGTCGCTAGCACGGTCATTACGCCCACTGTGCAGCAAAAACTCGAGAAAACTCCGGGTAACGGCTGAGGGGCTCTTGCCTTTGCGCTGCACCGCGTGCCATTTGCGCAGGATGGGAAAGCCTTCTACGTCGAGAATGCACAGGGCTCCCGAGGCGAGTTCGGAGCTGATGGTGTGGCGTGCCAGGATGCCGAGGCCGAGGCCGCCAGCAACGAGTTGTTTGACTGCCTCGTTGCTGCTCAGGGTCATGCGGGGTTTGAGCTTGATGCCCTGCTCCGCAAGATAATTCTCCGCCGTGAGCCGTGTGCCCGACCCGGCTTCGCGCAGGATGAAGGGCTCCTTTCCCAGACGCGCCAGGGGAATGGATCTCTCTGCAGCCAGCGGATGCGAGGCCGCGGCGATGACGACGATAGGATTGTCCAGAAAGGGTTGCGCAATCCCGTCGATCTCTTCGGGCACCTGGCCCATGATATAGACGTCATCGAGGTTCTCGCGCAGGCGCTCCAGGATACTGTTGCGATTGACGATTTCCAGATGCGCCTCGATTCCTGGGTGCGCTGCACAGAACGCACCGAGCAGGCGAGGGGCAAAGTATTCTGCGGTGGAAGTGATACATAGCCGCAGTCTCCCGCGTTCGAGTTGCTGCTCCGCTGCCAGCTCATCGAGTAGGGATTCGAGATGCCGCTGCAACTCGCCGCCGGCTGCGGCGACAATCTCGCCGGCACTGGTCAGAAACAGTTTTTTTCCGACCTGTTCATAAAGGGAAACCCCGAGATTTTCTGATAACTGTTTGATCTGTAGTGATAAGGCCGAGGGCGTCTGGTGCAATTCCGCAGCTGCCTTGCTCATGCTAAGATGTCGCGCCAGTACCGTAAAAATACGTAATTGGTGTAGAGTGACCTGACGAACAGACAAGGTTTTACTTCTCCATATGGTAACGTTAATTATATTTTACTTTACCTTACGGTAAAGCTTCTGTAAATTCGCGGCTGGAAGGCTATCTGCAGGTCAAATTGGTTTGGAACATTCTTTAGGAGGGATCTATGGCTGGTAAATATGAAGCCGGCGTGAAGGAGTACCGCCAGACGTACTGGGCTCCTGACTACGTGCCGTTGGACTCGGATTTGTTGGCGTGCTTCAAGATCGTGCCGCAGCCGGGCGTGGATCGGGAAGAAGCGGCTGCGGCGGTTGCGGCAGAATCTTCTACCGGTACCTGGACCACGGTGTGGACCGACTTGCTCACCGATATGGACTACTACAAGGGCCGTGCCTATCGGATCGAAGACGTGCCTGGCGACGACACGGCATTCTACGCCTTCATTGCCTACCCCATCGATCTCTTCGAGGAAGGTTCGGTCGTCAATGTATTCACTTCCTTGGTAGGTAACGTGTTTGGCTTCAAGGCCGTGCGCTCTCTGCGTCTGGAAGATGTCCGTTTCCCTTTGGCTTACGTGATGACCTGTAACGGTCCCTCCCACGGCATTCAGGTAGAGCGCGACAAGCTCGACAAGTATGGGCGTCCGATGCTTGGCTGTACCATCAAGCCCAAGCTGGGTCTGTCGGCCAAGAACTATGGCCGTGCGGTGTACGAAGCCCTGCGTGGCGGCCTCGACTTCACCAAGGATGACGAGAACGTCAACTCTCAGCCCTTCATGCGCTGGCGTGACCGCTTCCTCTTCGTTGCCGACGCCATCCACAACGCCGAAGCGCAAACGGGTGAACGCAAGGGCCACTATCTGAACGTTACCGCCCCTTCACCGGAAGAGATGTATGAGCGTGCCGAGTTCGCCAAAGAGCTAGGCATGCCGATCATCATGCATGACTTCCTGACCGGCGGCTTCTGCGCCAACACGGGTCTGGCCCGTTGGTGCCGGAAGAATGGTGTGCTGCTGCACATCCATCGCGCCATGCACGCCGTGATCGACCGTAACCCGCATCATGGTATCCATTTCCGGGTCTTGACCAAGGCCCTGCGTCTGTCGGGTGGTGATCACCTGCACACCGGTACCGTGGTCGGTAAATTGGAAGGCGACCGTGCCTCTACCCTTGGCTGGATCGACCTCTTGCGCGAATCCTATGTCCCCGAAGACCGCAGCCGCGGTATCTTCTTCGACCAGGATTGGGGCGCGATGCCCGGCGCTTTTGCAGTGGCCTCTGGCGGTATTCACGTTTGGCATATGCCTGCCTTGGTCAACATCTTCGGTGATGACTCGGTGTTGCAGTTCGGTGGTGGTACCTTGGGGCACCCCTGGGGTAACGCCGCCGGCGCAGCCGCCAACCGGGTAGCGTTGGAAGCCTGTGTCGAGGCGCGCAATCGCGGTGTCGAGCTGGAGCGCGAAGGTAAGGAAATCCTGACCAACGCCGCCCGCCACTCACCGGAGCTGAAAATCGCTCTGGAGACCTGGAAGGAAATCAAATTCGAGTTCGATACCGTCGACAAGCTCGACGTACAGAACCGTTGATTTTCTGGCTAATGCATTTGCTTCAGGAAGGAGTCCATCATGGCTGAAGTTCAAGATTACAAGCAGGTACGGCGTTACGAGACCTTCTCGTATCTCCCGCCAATGTCGGCGGAACAGATCCGCGCGCAGGTGCAGTACATCATCGCCCAGGGCTGGAACCCGGCGGTGGAACACGTGGAGCCGGAACGTTCCTTCAACCACTATTGGTACATGTGGAAGCTGCCCATGTTTGGTGAGCGGAACGTTGATACCGTTCTTGCCGAGCTCGAGGCTTGCCGCCGCGAGTACCCCAAGCATCTCGTTCGTTTGATCGGCTACGACAACTATACCCAGAGTCAGGGTCTGGCCTTCGTAGTGTATCGCGGCTAGTAAGCCGAACAGATCGATCATTGGCACCTGGCAAGCATGCCGGGTGCCAAGTTAAGGGGGACGTATGTCGGATTCATCAGCATCCGGTCCAATGCGGGGCCGGGCTTTGGCGCAGGAGAAGCGGCGCCAGCAGGCAATGCGTAGGCAGGGTGGCGGCGCGGCCAAGCCGGTCGTTGCGCCTTCCGCGCCAAAGTCTGGGAACAATCAGGAAACGCGGGTCGCTCCCGCTCTTGAGGTCCATTCCGAGAAGATGGCGATTCGTGGCAGCGGGCGTGAGGCAGCCTTGGCCCATCGCGCCATGCGCTGCGCTGGGGCTCAATGCTGGGCCGATCCGCAGCAGCGCCAAGTGCGTCATCGCGGTCAAAGACCCGCAGCAGTAACTCCGACGGTAACGCCAGCAGTCAGCGAAGAGGCAGCACCCGCTTTGATTCCCGGAGTAGAGGAGGAATTCCTGGATTCCGTCTGTGAACTCGTCGAGCAAAGCCCCGAAAGCTTTGGTTGGCGTGAACGCCCGGTGCGGCAACTCTGTCGCGCACGGCGGCAGACCCTGGCGCAGCGGGGCAAGGCCGCACTCACCGTTGTACGCGGTCTGAGTTCCGCGGCCGCTCGTTTGCGTTACCTGGAAAATGGCAGTGCGCGGGAGTTCGCCAAATTGCGGCGCGAGGAACAGGCGCAGCGGGGACGCGGGTTTGCCAAGGGTGGCGCTGATGCCGCCGGTAAACGACGTGCAAAGAAGTTTCGCAAGGTCGAGGAAGGCACGACCTTGGCTGGCTCTATGGTTACCGGTACGCAAGTGGAGCGCAGCGACGCGGTTACCGGCAATGAGATGGGCACTTGTCGGCCCATCACGGGAACCGAATATATTGGTGCTGAGCAATTTGATCAGTTCTGTGGCGAGCGTCCTGCGGCCAGTCCAGCCAAGGTAACGGTGACCAGTACCTCCGGTCGGCAACAGGTCTCTGGTACCCAGGTCGGACGCTCCGCATCGGTCACCGGTGACGAGTCCGGCGCATGTCGCAATGTGACTGGCTCGGAATACCTCAGCAGTGAAAGCTTCCAGAGCTTCTGCAATGCCAAGCTCCCAGAGCGTCCAGCAAAGGTGATCACGGGCAGCACGCAAAAGAATGCGCTCCCTGTAACGGGCAGTGATGAATCGCGTGCCAATCGTGTGACTGGCTTTGAGGCCGGGGCGCAGCGGAGCATTACGGGTTCCCAATACTGGGATGCGGGCGTCGCCAAGATGACCATCAATGGTGCTCCGCGTAAGGTGGCGGAAACGCATACCTTTGCCGGTCGCACGGTGTCTGGAACAGCGGTAGATGGCAGTCAGCGCATTACCGGTCTGGAGCCGGGTGCGTGTCGGCAGCTGACGGGTACCGAGTACTTGAGTCTGGAAAACTACCAGACCCTGTGTAACACCAAGCCGTCGCCGTCGCCGGCCAAAGTTGGGACGGTTGCGACGGACAAGGGGCAGCGGGTCACTGGTAATCTCGTGGATCGCTCCGAGAAGGTTACAGGCAACGAGCCGGGCTCTTGTCAGCGGGTCACGGGTACCGGTTACAACAGCCCTATTCTGTGCGGGGGTGGTGTTGATAAAGTCCAGAGCATGACCAGTCTCGCTGGATCGACCATTACCGGGACGGGGATGGATCATCGCCCAAAAATGACAGGTGACGAGCAGGGAGGGTGCTGGCCCGTCACCGGAACCGAATATCATGGGCAAGAGCAATTTGCCCACTGCGCGAGCACCCCGCAGGCGGAAGCAGCAAAGGTTGCCGTCAGTCGTACGGCAAAAGGTCAGTGGGTTAGCGGACCCGCTATGGAGCCGGCAGAGAATGTCACCGGCAACGAAGCGGGTGAGGATCTGGCGGTTTCCGGCACGCCCTACCAAGGTGAGGAAATGGGTACCGTGGCCACGGCACCGGCTGGCACTTGTGCTTGTGATGGCTGTTCCTACAAGCAGAAGGCTATGGCGTGGGATGCCATGCAAGGCGGCACGGCCGGCAGTCAACGCTTTGTGCCCGCACCAGCCGCATCAGCGCCGGTCGCTAGCACGCCTGTACCCGCTCAGGACTTCAGTATTGTCCCTCCTGCCCGGCAGGGGCGCAGCCGAATCACTGGTAACGCGTTTGAGCAGAGCGGTCGCATCACGGGACCGGTCAATCTGGCGCGCGGCCTGATTACCGGTACTCCAGAGTTTCGCAGTCGTGAGCCGCAATCGGACAGCGCCCTGCCGCCGGCAGCGGAGATGCTAGCAGCGCCTGAGGCCGCCGCACCAGAACGGGGTGCGTGGCAGATCACCGGCGATGACTGGAGCCGTAACGCTCGGGTTACCGGTACTGAAGGAGCCTGGGCGCAGGGACGCAATCCTACCCAGCGCGGCGCGGTTCGCAGCTGCGTGATGAGTGCCGGGGTCAACCGCAATCAGGCTCTGGCTGCACCGCTGAGCGATTCCAAGGTTACTGGCAGTAGTGGCAGCGCCCGCAAAGGCGCGGCAGTCACCTACTCTGGTGGCGCAAGGGGATAAGGCGCAGGTATGGATACGCGAAGAAAAATGCGGCACCTACGCCAGAGTGCTTCGTCTTCGGCGCCAGCGATGTCGATGGCACAACGCTACTCTTCGCAGGGGCAAGCGCCTCTTGCCGCAAATGGTATAGCAGCTGAGCATCCCGCCTGCACCGCACTGCCTCACCGCTCCTGTCGTCATCCGTTGACGAATGTGGTGGAGAATGTTCGGCTCGGTCACTGTGAGGACGGCGTCAAAGGTCGCTTTGATGCGATCCTGCCCGTATTGCAGGAAGTGGCCGCCCGCGGGCTGGGTAGTGGGTACGCGGAAAATGCACAACGCTTGGCTCAGGAGCGTCTGGGCTTTTCCTTCCCGGAAAATCTGCTCGAAAACGCCTGGGTCCGGGGTTTTGATATGCGTTCCCTCTTTGCCAGCGCCACGTTTGCTGCACTGGAACTGGGTGTGGCGCGTTTTTCTCAGCGTCTGCGCGAGGAATTGCAGGCCGGTGAGAATGTCGATGCGATGTTGGTGGACTGTGGTTTTCACGCCATGAACCTTTCGCTCTGCGCCGACGGTCGTCTGAAGGGTTTTTTGCCCTATGTGCTGCGTATGCCAGCGGGACACCTGCTGCGTCGCAGTGCTTTCGCGGGCACGCTTTTCGATGTGGAAAGGGATGTCGAGGACTGGCAGGCGACCGAATTGCGCCGGTATCGCGAAGGGTTCCCGACTACGGCAGATGTGCCGACCCGCTACCTGAAGGTTGCGGTGTATCATGGTAGCTCCCTCGATCCGACGCACGAGGGGTGTGCAGCGCATGGCAGCAATGAGAGCTTGGCGCTGGAAATGGCGATGCAGCGGCTGCAGGCGTTCCGTGAAGCCATCGAAAACGAGTTCTGTTGCGGTGCCAGCACCGACATTTTACTGATTGGGTTGGATACGGATACCGATGCCATTCGTATCCATGTGCCGGATGCCAAGGGCAACCTGAGCGCCTATCGCTACGTCGATAACGCACAAGTGTATCGGCAAACGCTGGAGATGGATGCCGACCGCGCCCGTCTCGCCGTCTACGAGGCGATTCGTGTCGCGGCTGAGTCATCAGGCTGGGGACAGGGGGAAGGCATGCCCCATGACGGTATGCGTCGCCTCATTGCCACTTTGTTGATCAATAATCTGAGCCAGATCGAATACGTGGCGGATCGGGTGGGTGGGTGGTACCCAGATGCTGGGCATGACGAGCGTTTTATTAGTGTGGGTGATGGTTTTCAGGAATTGCAGATGCGCAATGTCGCCTATTACGCCCGTCTCGATACAGTAGAAGAGGGCGCTGCGGATCTTGATGTAGGCATCAAGATCTTCAAGCATCTCAATGTCGAACGGCAGTTGCCGATTCCCATGGCGCTGCACTATCGCTATGACTCGCGCGTTCCCGGGAATCGTGAACGAGTAGTGAGCAAGTTGCAGCGGGTGGCAGATGCAATCCGTCAGCGCTACGCGCAGCTCGATCGTGATGGCTGGCTGTATCTGCATGGCAGCGTTCAGGATCTGCCTTTGGGAAGCGCGTTGGAGGAGGTGGATTTGGCATGAGAATCATGCGGGTGGAAAAGACACTGGTCTCTACCAATCGCATCGCCGAGATGGGGCATCGTCCTTTGCTCGTGGTGCAGGAAAAGGAAGGTGGTACGCGTTCGGTCGCGGTCGACGCGGTCGGCTGTATCCCTGGTGACTGGGTCATCTGCGTCGGTTCCTCGGCAGCACGGGAGGCCGCTGGATCCAAGGATTACCCATCGGACCTCACAATTATCGGTATCATCGACAACTGGACGCCGGCCTGAGATGGAAATCATGTGCGTTCAGTCCGATCTGGTTACGACACGCCGAATTCCCGGCTTGAAGCAGGCATCGTTACGGATATTGCGTGATAGTAACGGGAAGATGGTGGTGGCAACGGATCCGGTCGGTGTCCCCAAGGGCAAGTGGGTGTTTACCGTGTCCGGTTCGGCAGCGCGCTATGCGCAGGGTGATTTCGAGGTCCTCACTGACCTTACCATTGGTGGCATCATCGATTTTTGGGAACCCTGACGGGTTCGGGTTTTTCTCTGTAAGGAGGGGTGAATAATGGCAGATGTAACAGGTATTGCTCTCGGAATGATCGAAACTCGTGGCTTGGTGCCGGCAATTGAAGCGGCCGATGCCATGACCAAGGCAGCAGAAGTGCGCTTGATCGGACGTCAGTTCGTTGGTGGCGGCTATGTGACGGTCCTGGTGCGTGGCGAGACCGGTGCCGTGAACGCTGCGGTTCGCGCTGGCGCCGATGCCTGCGAGCGCGTCGGCGACGGTCTGGTGGCCGCACACATCATCGCGCGCGTGCATTCGGAAGTGGAAAACATCCTGCCCAAGGCTCCAACCGCGTAAAGCGGCTAGGTCGGTCAGGTTCCCAAAGATTTTTTGATTTTTGTTAGGAGATTACAATGGCAGATGTAACAGGTATTGCTCTCGGAATGATCGAAACGCGTGGTTTGGTGCCGGCTATCGAGGCGGCTGATGCCATGACTAAAGCCGCTGAGGTGCGCCTGATCGGTCGTCAGTTTGTTGGCGGTGGCTATGTGACGGTGCTGGTGCGTGGTGAAACTGGTGCGGTCAATGCGGCTGTGCGTGCCGGCGCCGACGCTTGCGAGCGGGTGGGCGATGGCTTGGTGGCTGCCCACATCATTGCCCGTGTGCACTCTGAGGTGGAAAACATCCTACCCAAGGTGCCGACCGTCTAATCTAGTTCGTGGATGTGACACGGCGGGCTGTCGCTCGTCGTGTCCCTCCTCCTAAACCCTAGAGGGAGATAGAGCATGGCAACAGTAACAGGCATTGCCTTGGGGATGATCGAGACGCGTGGTCTGGTGCCGGCTATCGAAGCGGCCGATGCCATGACCAAGGCCGCAGAGGTTCGTCTGGTCGGTCGTCAATTCGTTGGTGGTGGTTATGTCACGGTCTTGGTACGTGGCGAGACCGGTGCGGTGAACGCTGCGGTTCGGGCTGGCGCCGATGCCTGCGAACGGGTTGGCGATGGCTTGGTCGCAGCGCACATCATCGCGCGTGTCCACTCGGAAGTGGAGAACATTCTACCGACGACGCCTACTGCAGACGGTAGTGGCCGCGATGGCGACGTCAGTGCGGTGCAAAGCTAAGTAGAGGCGTTCGTGTTGCGACCGCATCCCCGTATCGCCGGTTTTCTCGGGCGAGCGCTCAGTCATGAGTTTCTGGCAGTGCAGCAGTACCTCGTGCAGTCCCGTCTGTGTCGACTCTGGGGCTGGCAGGACTGGGCCGAGAGCTTCGCCCGGGAATCTCGGGAGGAGTTGGAGCACGCGGGCCTGCTTAGCGATCAGCTGTTGCGCATGGGCATTGCGCCCAGTGCCGGCACCTTGCGGCCGTCGCGGCCGGGCAGGGATCTGCGGGAGATGCTCGAACAGGACGTGGCGATCGAGTGGTCGGCAGTAGAGCTTTACGCCGAGGCCCTCGATTTCAGTCAGCGAATGCGCGATGCACCCACTGCTTCGCTGTTCGCGCAGTTGCTGGAAGACGAAAAGGGGCATCTAATGCATCTGCAGGAAACCATCAGCTCTCTCGGGACCCATCATGGGCACTGAGACCTCCGCCGGTTGTCCCGATGGCTGGGAGGAGCGCGGCAAGCCGCTGTCCTGGACTCGACGTTTCAGTTTCCCGGATTATGCGGCTACCCGCAGCTTTCTGGATCGGCTAACGGAACTGTCCGAAGAGTTCGACTACTATCCAAACCTGAATTTTGCGCGCGATTATGTCGTGGTTGCCGTGCAATTTGATGGTGATCAGATTGACGCCCGGCTCGCGGGATATGCGCATGCCGCACAAGCGGCATACGCTGCGGCGGAATAGGGTATGGCGACGTTGCGTATCGCTCTGTTCAACGCCAAGGGCGGTTGCGGTAAGACGACCCTGGCGTGGAACCTGGCATCCGGGCTTGCGCAGCGCGCTAGTACCTTGCTGTTGGACGCAGACCCCCAAGGGAGTCTCCAACGTTGGGCAGATTGGAGCGAAGAAGATGGCAATGGTATGACGGTTGCCGGTCGGGAGGCGCTGAAAAGCTCGGGAATCGGTTCAGCACAGTACTGTGTCATCGATTGTCCTCCTGCCTTGGAGGCAGTGGAAACGCGAAAGGCTCTGGATCTTGCTGACGTCGTGCTGCTACCGGTCCTCCCTTCGCCTCTCGACCTTTGGGCGAGTCAGCGCAGTGTCGAAGCCATTGAAGAAATTCGAAAGAAGAATCCGAAGCTGCGCGCGGCACTTGTGCTGAATCAGGTCGAGGGGCGGAGCGCGCTGTCGCGGGCGGCCGAACATGCCATAGTAACTTTGGGATTGCCGGTTTTTCGCGGGCAGATCGCGAGAAGAGCGATCTATCGCAACGCTGCAGTCGAGGGCAAAAGCGTTTACCAGATGGGGAAACGAGCTGATGCTGCGGTTGCGGAAATTGAGGTACTGATCGAGGAGGTTCTCAAATGACTAGCCAGTTGGAAAACAAGCTCAATGCGAGCATGCAGAGTCCACGTCGGCGCAGTACCAGCAAGGCTGATACTCTGGTGCAAAGCAAGGCGCCAGAGTCTTCAAGCGGTAGCGTGAAGAAGGCTCCTCCGAGCAGTGAATCCAAAGCAGAATCTGTTGCGGATCTCAATGCTGGCGGCGGACGCGAGTTGAATCCACAGCGTATCTGGCCGGACTGAATCCGCCAGGCAACAGCGCGCTATAAACCAGCGACGACGACCGGGGGCCGAGGCCCCCCTTTACCGGAGGGCGAGCTGAGCAGCTTCTTATGGCAATCCTGCTGACCGACTATCCCGATATCCTCGAAGAACTGGGTCCCGACGCATCGGCAGTTCTCGAAGCGAACTGGCACGAGGCCGCGCGGATCTTTACCCAGCGCGGTCTGGAAGCCTATCTGGAGGGTGCGCGCAGCCTCAAATCCTTGGGGCGCGGGACGGAGCTCGTGCTCAGTTTCATTGAGGCCGGTCCGCATGTGGCACGGGAAATTGGCGAGCAGGCGGTTTTCGAAATGCTGTCCACCGCCATCCGCATGTTCTCCAAGACCAGCTCCGAGGTCTTGGTCCTGTTTTTTTCGACTGCCCCCATTGTCGCCCAGCGTCTGGGAGAGATCGACCTTTTCCGCGGCTATCTCCTGCTTCTCGATCAATTGCTGGCGCAGGCCCCGCGAGGCGTGCGCCCTATGTTGGGTAAAATCGAGGTGCTCCTCGAACAGATGACCCTGGGTGGGCTGCGGCGCTGGGCCAACTGGGGCATTTCCGCCTACCGCAACGATTTTTCGGCGCAGGCGGAGTTTTTTGGCCTGGAAACCCCACAGGCCCTTGCCGTGTTGCAGCAGGAGCACCGTGGCATCCTTTTTGTGGACGTGCAGCGACGCCTGAATATGTACCTACGCGCTTTGTGGGGAAGGGATTTCTTTCTGCGTCCGACCTCCGGCGATTACGAAAGCCGCACGGGTTATCAGCCTTACATCGAGGACTATTTCATTTTTGTTCCCGATGCGTACGACGATGCGGTAATCGCGGACGACGACAAGGTGCCTGCTCTGGAGGTCTATCGGGCAGCGGTCGCCCATGCCGCGGCGCATGTCGTTGAGTCGCAGTTCGATACCCGTCTGGAACTCGCTACCCCGCTGAAAAAGCTCTGGATTGGAGTTTTGGAAGACGCTCGGGTGGAGACCCTGGAGGGCCGGCGCTTCCCGGGACTTCTGCCCCTCTGGCGGCGCCTCGGGCAAACCGAGGCGGTGCGGCAAAAAAAGGCCGACGCGCGGCTTGGCGAACTTGCCGAACGGGCTGCCTATGCACTCATCGAGCCCGATTATCAGGACGAGCATCCGTTGGTGGCGCGTGTCCGGAGTCTGTTTCCGCGGCTCCTGGACGAGCAGGAAGATCGGTATGGCGTTCTTCTCTCTGCCGCCGAGGAGCTTGCCGAACTCAGCAAGGAGCTGGGCCTGGAGTTTTCCGCGCAAAAGGATCAGCCGTCCAGCCCCTACCGTGACGACAACCGCTATCTGTGGACCCCGCCCGCGAGCGCAGTCGATATCCTTAACGGTAGCCAGCCCCAGGTACGCAAGTATGTAAATCTGATGGAGATGATCAACACTCTCGATGTGGAGTATGCTGGTGATGATGCCCAGGAGATCTGGATTCTCGCCACCGAGCTCTATGACGACGACGGCAAGACCTTCAACGAGAAGGAGGGGAAGGAGCCGGTCGCGCAGCCGGTGAGCTATTCCGAGTGGGATTACCAGACACAGCTGGAACGCCCGATGTGGACTACGGTCTACGAGAAGCGCCCGAAAATGGGAGACCCAGCGGAAATCGAGGCTCTGTTGGAGCAGCACAAGCCTTTGGTGCAGAAGATCGGCAAGATGATCGAGGCCATCCAGCCGCAAGGTGTGGTGCGTACGCGCAAGGTGGAAGATGGCGATGACATCGACATCAATGCGGCGATTCTGGCGATGACCGATATCCGCATGGGACAGCAGCCCGATCCGCGCATCGGCATTCGTACCCGGCTGCACATTCGTGACCTATCGGTGACCCTGCTCATCGACCTTTCGGAATCGACCAACGACAAGCTGCGCTCGCGCAGCGAGGGAGATGTCACGGTGTTGCAGCTGGCGCGCGAGGCTGCCGTATTGCTCGCCGGCGCTCTCGACCGGATTGGCGATCCCTTTATGCTGTGCGGCTTTGACTCCAACGGTCGCCACGACGTCGAATTTTACACCTTCAAATCCTTCGCTGCGCCTTATGACGAGAAGGTGAAAGGACGCCTGGCCGGCATGACCGGCAAACTCTCCACGCGCATGGGTGCGGCATTGCGCCACACCGGGC
Organism: Acidithiobacillus sp.; assembly: GCA_028697715.1. Classification (GTDB taxonomy): domain Bacteria; phylum Pseudomonadota; class Gammaproteobacteria; order Acidithiobacillales; family Acidithiobacillaceae; genus Igneacidithiobacillus. Next base: position 113,465 of record JAQVDS010000003.1, read on the forward strand.
ATCTGATGGAGCAGTATCCGAGCCAGAAAAAGTTGCTGATCCTGCTCACCGACGGCGAGCCGGCAGACAATGACGTGCGTGATCCGCAGTATCTGCGTTTCGATAGCAAACGGGCGGTGGAGGAACTGGCGCGCAAGGGAATCCGCACATTCTGCCTGTCTCTCGATCCCTACGCCGACGAGTATGTCAGCCGTATCTTTGGCCAGCGCAACTACTTGGTGCTGGATCATGTCGATAGTCTTCCGCTGAAATTGCCGCAGCTCTATGTATCGATGACCAAGTCCTAACGGGAAATCTTTTGGTAACACTGGCAGGGAATCCTACCTCGCGGGATCTGGTGGATTCCCCTGTGCCTCGGCAACAAGGAGTTTTTGATGGACACCCTAGCGATTGTGATTCCTTTCGTGCCCGTCCTGTCGGCAGCGATCATTTTTCTGTTCTTGCGTAACCGCAAGGGAACAGCTGCGCGCCTCAGCGTGCTGGCCACTTTGCTGACCTTCCTGCTGTCGCTGTCTTTATTGGGTGACTACATCACCTCGCAGGTGGCGAGGGTGGAATGGATCGGACAGATCTGGGGGAGCATCTGGCTGGATCCCCTGGCCTTGATCATGTGGACCTTCGTATCGGGAATCAGTCTCCTAGTACATATGTATTCGGTCCGCTATATGGTCGAGGAGCCGAATTATCCGCGCTTCTTTGCCCTGCTCGATCTGATGACGGCAACCATCTTTTTCATGGTCTCCGCAGCGGATTTGATTACCCTGTTGGTGGCCTGGTTTTTGGTGGGGGTGTTTCTCTATTTTCTGCTCGGACACGACACCGATCGTTCGGCATCCGGGCGCTATGCCTTCTGGACGCAGATTACCTATCGCTTTGGTGATCTACCTCTCTGGCTGGCGGCGTTCATTCTGTTCAAGGCCTATCATAGCCTGTCCTTGCCGGTCATCTTCGCGCAGGTGGCGGCCGCGCCGAATGCCGTGCAGCTCTGGGGCATGCCTGTCCCGGCCTGGGTCGGCATCCTTATCGCCATCTCCGCCTTTGCCCGCTCGGCGCAGTTCCTGCTGCATGGCTGGCTACCCTACACCATGGACGGCCCGACACCCGTCTCGGCGCTGATGCACGCCGGCATCGTCAATGCCGGCGGTTTCCTCTTCAACCGCTTTGCGCCGATCTTTGAGTATACCAGTCTGGCCCTGCACATCGCCTTTGTGGTGGGACTGATCACCGCGGTCTTGGGATCGGCGTTGATGCTGATTCAAAACGATATCAAGCGCTCCCTAGGTTATTCGACCATGGGCCAGATGGGTTTCATGGTGATGGAGTGTGGTCTGGGTGCATTCCCGCTGGCAGTATTCCACCTCATCGCCCACGGTTTTTTCAAGGCGTCGCTCTTTCTGGGAGCGGGCAACGCCATTGGTGAGGCCCGCGCCGCGGACGGCGTACCCCCAGACCCCGTCTATGTCTCGGTGGTGGAGCGTCGGCCCAATAAACCCTCCCGTCTACCATTGATTACCGCCGCGGCACTCACCATTCTCGTACCAGTGCTGGTGCTGAGTCTGTCGCACTTCTTTGTGGCCTCGCACCTGTTCTTCGAGCAGGGGGTCATCATTCTGCTGTTCTTCGCTTGGGTTACTGGCGCGCAGGCGCTATTTGCCACGCACAAGATGACCCACAGCAATCCCTGGCAGGTCATGGGTGGGATACTGGGCTCTTTCGTGCTCGTGGTGATTGGCTATACCTTGATCAGTCACTACTTTGGGAACTTCCTCTATCCGGAGCACGGGGCCAGTAAGCGGCTCTTTGCCTCGGCAAGTATCGGAGTGCTTTCGTATGATGTCTTGGTCATCATCTTGGCCCTGCTCTTTGTTGGCGGCTGGGCGCTGACTTTCTTTGCCGACGCCCGCGATTGGGGACAACATCTCAGCGAAAAATGGCATGGTACCTATGTGGCACTGTATGCGCTCCTGACCCGCGAACTCTATCTGAATGACTTTTTTGTGCGCATGACACAGGTGCTGTTTGCTGCATCCCGTCGTCTCAACGTCTGGTTCCGCTGGAGTTAAGCCCATGGAATGGATCGTTCTTCTGATTAGCGCAGTTCTGCTCCCCATTTTTCCGCTGAGTTTGATTTTCAATCGCTTGGTGGCGACGGCACCGGGACCCTGGGGTAGGGCATTGGCGCTTCTGGTCTTGCCACAATTGGGGATTCTGTTGCTGTACCACACCGGGCCCTTCTTGCCCTTGCCCGTACTCGGGCAACGGATCTGGTTGATGATGGTACTCTTCACCGCGGTTTTTTATGCCTTTCGCGCCGTGAGTGCACGGGAAATCAGCGTCTGGTCGCGTCTTAGTGCGAGTTCCGGATTGACGCTGACTTGGTTGCTGGTGGCCAGTGGTAGCCCGGTGCATCTGACGCAACTGTTCGTCCTGGCTTGGTCCGTGCCGGCGGCCTTGCTCATGATCTGGGCGGGTCTGCTGAGTCAGCGGATGGGCGGTGCCTATCTGGGGTTGCGTGGCGGACTCGCCACGGAACTGCCGCGTCTTAGTGGACTGATCACCGTTACTGCGTTGGCTCTGGTGGCGACGCCGGTATTCCCCGGGTTTTTTGCAATGTTGCAGGTATTTCACTTGCTCAGTTTGTCTTGGTTGTGGCCTTTGTTGCTGCTCTTGATGATCTGGGGATGGTCGATCGGTAAATTCCTGCAGGATCTGCTCTTTGGTATTTACCAGGGGGAGCCGCTGACGGATATCGGGGGCACGGTGACCAGTGTGGGTGCCGGAGTGCTGTTCCTTTTCGCATTGTTTGGACTCGTCTGGAGTGGCCTATGGATAGGAAACTGACCCTGGGCGATCGCCTCAAGGTGCGCTCAATGATCTACGTTGCGGGCGAGCCGATCCCGCGTTTCTGGCCCATGCGTACCTTCATCCATCACAATCCGCTCTTTGGTCTGGAGCATCTGCCTTTTCCGGATGCGGTGGAGGAGGGTAGCCGCCTGTTCCACGGTCGCGGATACCTACCCCGCTCGCATTATCAGGGATATCGAGCCGAAGGCAAGGTGGATGACGCCGCCTTGCGGCGCTATCTGCAGGGTTTTCTGCGCGAGCAATCTGTCGATCTTCCTGGCATCGATTTCGAGGCCTGGTTGTGGACGATCATGACGGAATGCCGCTCCGAACGTCTGGTCCAGGCCAGTGACTGGTTGGATGGGGAGGTCTTGGCCGCTGCCTTGCAGGGACGGCCGGCCCCCGAGCTCGACGAAACGGTGCTTCTGGAGCGTTTGCGGACCGTGTTAGGACGCAAGATTGCCAGTGATGGCCCCCTGTATGACAACATCGACCGCCTTTTCGGAACGAAAATTGGCGATACCCTGGATGAGTTGCTGGTAAAAAGCTGCCTGGATTTTTTTGACGAAGGACAGTCTGCATGGCAGGCCCCGAGTCGGGAGAAAGGCTTTTTTGCCTCCTGGAAGGATGTTGCCCAGCACAATCTGCGCTTCACCCTGCTTGGGTTGCACCTGCGTGAGCTGTTGGCATCCAGTGAGAGTCCCGAGAGTACCATTGCGCACATTTTGCATTTATTGAAGATACCGGAAGACCATTGGCAAAAATACATTACCCGCCAACTCACTCGCTTGCATGGCTGGGCGGGTTTCATTCGCTTTCGCAGCACGGCGAAGCATTATTACTGGGCCCAGCAATATCCCGCAGATCTGACGGATTACCTTGCGGTACGCATGGTGCTGGGTCTGTCTTTGGTGCAAGAGGCTGTCCGTCATTACGGTTGTCCGGGAGATGCAGAAGCTCTGCAGCAATTTGTGCACGACGATCCGCATGGCGCGTATCTGCGCAGTGAGCTCCATGTCGGGACGATCTTGCCGGCCTGGGCGCAGCGCGTGGATGATGCGCTCGCGCGTCGTTCTCGGAGCGGCTATGCGACTCTGGCCAAAGAATACATTCAGGCCAAACGGACGCACGAGGCAGAGCGCAAAACTCGCGTCTTACGCGCTTTGGCGGGGCGGGTGGGAAGCGGTGCCCTATCCGCATTGCAGTCCCTGGCCCCGGAACAGGTAGCTGAATTTGTGAATGTGCTGCGCCGTTGGGAGCGAGCGGAAGGGTTTGCCTGGCTGCGCGCCATGGAGTCGCATTACATCACGGATTTGGTGCGGAAGGTGCGCCTGCCGGAAGACCATCCGAAAAAACGTCCCTTTGCCCAGGCGTTTTTCTGTATCGACGTGCGCTCGGAGCCGATCCGCCGCCATCTGGAGGCGCTGGGTGATTATCAAACCTTTGGTATTGCCGGCTTCTTTGGTGTGCCCATTGGCTTCCTGGAATATGGCAAGGGCAGCGAGGTGCATCTGTGCCCAGCGGTACAGACCCCCAAAAACCTCATCGTCGAAATCCCGGCGGAACTGGAGCTGGAAGAGGAGCCACTCTATGGAGCGCTTGAACACGTGCTGCACGATATCAAATCCTCGGTTTTATCGCCTTTTGTGGCCGTGGAGGCCGTCGGCCTGATCTTCAGTCTGGGCTTGATCGGCAAAACCGTGGCCCCGGTGTTCTATCACGAAACGCACGGGCATCTACATGCCGCTAAACCCGTCACACGTCTGCTGGTCGACAAGCTTAATGCTGAGCAGGCTGGTTCCATCATCCGTGCGGTGCAACGGGCCATGATCGTGCGCGCCCTGCAGCGGGAGCTGGGGATGCACCGCGAACACGTAACCGACGATGAAATCCGTGAACTCCGGGAAATTGCCCTGGGCAATCTGAGTGGGAAAAGTGCGTTGGCGAATCGCCTCGCTTTGACTCCGGAGGCAGAAGCCGAGTTTATCGACAAACTCCGCAGCGTGTACCGCGTAGATCGATATGAGACAAGCCTGCAGATGGAACGGATCGCTCGCCTCGGATTCAGTCTGGACGAGCAGGTGCATTACGTGTCGAACGCCTTGTTGTCCACCGGATTGAGCCAAAATTTTTCCCGCTTTGTGCTGATGGTGGGGCATGAAAGCCAGACGCAGAACAATCCCTACGAGTCAGCGCTGGACTGTGGTGCCTGTGGTGGTGGCCGGGGACTACCCAATGCTCGGGTTATATGTACCATGGCCAACAAGCCCGAAGTGCGTCGACGCCTCTTAGAGAAAGGCATTGCCATACCGGAAGATACTTGGTTTCTACCCGCCGTTCATAACACGACTACGGATGAAATCACCTTGCATGATCTCGACCTCCTCCCGGCGCGCCACCTACTCTATCTCGAGCGCTTGCAAAATGGCCTGACTGCGGCAACCCGGCGCACGGCTGCGGAGCGTATGCCCACCTTGGGTGCTAGTCAGGCTCTGGCTGCTGAGCCCATCGCGGCAGCGGCCCTGGCGCGCCGCCATGCCCATGATTGGTCGCAGGTGCGCCCCGAGTGGGGCCTTTCCCGCAACCTCTATGGCATCATTGGTGGTCGTCACCTGACCGAAGGGGTGGACCTGCAGGGGCGATCCTTCCTGCAATCCTATGACTATCGCTTGGACCCGAAAGGCCGCTTCCTGGAAAACATCCTCTCGGCGCCAGTGGTGGTGGGCGAGTGGATCAATCTGGAGCATTACTTTTCGACGACGGACGTGCATCACTACGGCAGCGGCAGCAAGGCGTATCACAACGTTGCCGGTCGTTTCGGGGTAATGACCGGAAATCAGAGCGATCTGCGCACCGGCTTGCCCATTCAGTCGATGTATCAGGAGGGTAAACCCTACCACGAGCCGGTTCGCCTCATTGCTTTGGTCGAGGCGCCCGCGGGCTTCGTCCTCGCTGCCGTGGGCCGTCTGCCCAAGGTGAAGGCGCTGATCATGGGCGGCTGGCTGCGGGTCATCGTCATCGATCCCGAGGACGATTACCGTTGTCTGGTGCTGGAAGAAGGCGAATTTCAGGTGCACCCGGAATCGGGTAGACAATATCGGCAGAGCTTATTGGAGGCTAGTGCATGAACACCCTCAATCTTCATCCATTGAAAAAGATCGAGATCATTCTCGAAGGCGCACACCGCGATTTTGCCACCGATCTCCTCGACCGCGCGGGGGTCAAGGGCTATAGCATCGTCGGTAATCTTTCGGGCAAAGGCAGCCATGGCATCTACGAGGGCCATTTGATGTTCAACGAAGATGATGTTTTGATCATGATCATCGTTGCCGTGCCTGAAGACTTGCTCGCGCCGATTCTGGAGGGCTTTACGCCCTTCTTTGAAAGACATCAGGGGGTGATGTTCGTATCCGACATTCAGGTGAGCCGCTTGGTGAAGTTCAAGAATTGAGAAGGAGATGTTCGTGAGTATGGATCAAGAGCAGTATCAAATTACCGAAGAGCCTTACTACAAGGAGGTCCATGACGAGATCTCCCTCTTCGAGGCGGCTTACGCAGCGCGTTTGCCGATGATGGTAAAAGGGCCGACGGGGTGCGGCAAATCGCGATTTATCGAGTATATGGCCTGGCGTCTGCAGCGGCCGCTGATCAGCGTCGCCTGTAACGAAGACATGACGGCTTCGGACCTGGTGGGGCGCTTTCTCCTCGACAAGGACGGCACCAAGTGGCAGGACGGGCCCTTGACCACCGCCGCGCGTATGGGCGCCATCTGCTATCTGGATGAAGTGGTAGAGGCACGGCAGGACACCACGGTGGTGATTCATCCCCTCACTGACCATCGCCGCACCTTGCCCCTCGACAAGAAGGGCGAACTACTGCACGCTCATCCCGATTTCCTGCTGGTGATTTCCTACAATCCTGGCTATCAGTCGTCGATGAAAGACCTGAAGCAGTCCACCAAGCAGCGCTTCGGTGCCCTCGATTTTTCCTATCCCGACCGCGATCTGGAAATCGAGATCGTGGCGCACGAATCGGGGGTCTCCACAGAGATGGCCGGCAAGCTGGTATCGATTGCAGAGCGCTCGCGCAATCTCAAGGGCCACGGCCTGGATGAAGGGCTGTCAACGCGTATGCTGATTTACGCAGGTTCTTTGATTGAGAAGGGCATTGAGCCGCTGGCTGCCTGCAGTGTGGCGTTGGTCCGTCCGATCACCGATGACCCTGATATGCGTGATGCCCTCGACGCAGCGGTGACGACCTTCTTCTGAAATGGACCTTGGGCGGATGGTGCCACGCTGCTGGGACCACCCCCTCCCCATAGGGGTGGTGCCGGACTCAGCGGCGGTGCTGCCGCAGCCACTCCTGACTTTTGACCAGAAGCCGGTGAATGGAAAGCTCGCGGTTGTAGCTATGCACTTCGTGTAGCGGCACCCAGCGTAACTCATGGGACTCGCTGTTGCCGATTAAGGGCAAACGATCGTCGATTTCCATCAAAAAGCGGATATCCAGATGCCGATGTTCCGGCTCTTCGCGCCGCGCCGGGATGCGGTGAATGTCGATGTCGAAAATCTGCCTGGAAAGGAAATGGATCTCTTCGGTGGGAAGGCCAGTTTCCTCGCTGCACTCTTTGAGAGCGACCCGCAGGACATTTTCATCTCCATCGCTATGGCCGCCGGGCTGAAACCAGCGTCCCAGCTTGCGGTGCAACATCAATAACGTATGATCCCCTGCGGGATTGAGTACCCAGCAGGACGCGGTGATGTGTAGGCCCGGTCCATTGCGCAGAAAACAGTCCACTTCGCTGGCCAGGAGGGCGCAACCCTGGCGCGCATACGCCGCCTCTTCGGGGTAGCGCGAGCGGTAGTGACATAAGGCGTGCTGCAGTTCCTTCCGATCCATCCCAATCAGCTCCAAGAGGGATTCTGGACAGCATGGACCGCCGCTGCTGCCGCCTCGTCGACGTCGGCCTCGCGGCCAGCAATGGTTAGACGACCGTAGGCGCCGACCGCACGGACATCGATGAGGGTGATGTTGGCTGCTTTTTCCGCCTGATTGGCGGCGTAGATCACATAGCCTGCAGGTTCGGTTTCCAGAATGAACATGCTCTGTTCGGGTAGAATCATCGACCCGCGGCGATTCTGGCGATTGATGAGCACGGTATGGTCCGGCATCATGCCGCGGATGATCTCGTTCCAGGTGACGCGGCAGACCGCACGGTCACTCTGTTGCGCGCCCATGCGCTGCAGTACCACGCGCCCCGCCTCGCGGACATCGCTCTGATCGCGATGGTGTACCACCATGGTACCAAATTCGCGCTCCACCACCTGCTGCGAGAGATGCACTCGGGTCGCCTTGAGAGCGATGTCGGTCAGACGATGCACTGCCATGCCTGGCGATACCTCGATCCACAACGCCGCGTCCCCAGGCACCGGTAAGAAGCCCTGGGAGACCGAGGCCATGTACGCGGCAAGCTGGGGTTGCAGAGAATCGATGTAAACGTAGGTGCGAAGCTGGATCATGAAAAGGACTTTGACATATCTTCCCAAGTATAAGCGAAACATGCTTCTATTTATAGCCGCTTGTATGTACCGCTTTTGCCCCTGTAGTTATCCCCAGAGGCTTCCGCGCCAACCGACGCGCAAGATGCCGACCAAAGCGTTGGGTAGGGTATTGCCCGGCGCATTGGCGCCGGGATTGATCACGTATTGCAGGTCGGGCTGGATATAGAAATTGTGAAAGACCGGCTGATACCAATTGACCTCCACTGAGGTTTCCGCGCCAGCTTGCCGCTGCCAGGCGCGGGCAAAGCCCAGGCTCAGGGTGCTCTTGGGTGAGGCGGGCAGGAAATCTCGCAACCGCAATCCTGCTCCCACGTAGGCGTTGATGGGAGAGGTACTCGCGGAATTGGGCGCAGCACCGGCCTGCACGAAGGCGCCCCAGTCCTCGCTATTACCGCTCTTCCAACGGTACTCGGCCGTGCCGTAAAAGCCTCCCTGACTGGGTGCAGGGCCAATGGCAATCGCGTTACGCAAGTAGTCGCTGCTGACGTGGTTGTAATATCCACCGGCCTTGAGGGTCAACTTGTCGGACGCCAGTGCCAGATTTTCGTCGATCTCGCCGTAATAGATCTGCCCTTCTCCCCCCCAGGGCGCGCGCAGATCGGTGTAGCCGTCGGCATTGAAGACCCCAGCCTGCAGGGTGGTCTCCTCCACCGTATAGGCAGCCATGACTCCCAGACTCGAATAGGGATAGGTGGGTGTGTAGGGAATGTTGCCTGAAATGACGGGATAGATGCCGAAAGAAGCGTTGAACAACTCCGCAGCGACTCCGGTATCATTAAAGTAGTCGTTGGGATTGATTAGACCCACACGAAATGTGAAAGGCCCCAGATTTTGTCGGTAATAGGCCTTGTAGAGACGAGCGACGTGCGCGGTAGGTGTGGTCAGGTTGGACACTGACTGTACATCGCCGACGTAGCGATCGGGATCGCCGCTGTTCGCCACCAGTCCTTCTACCAGAAACAAACCTCCCTGCCACCAGCCAGCCTTGTCAGTATGCAGGGCCAATGCTCCCTTCCACAGGAAGGTGCCGGCGCTACCGCGGGCCTGACCGCCTCTGAGATTGGCAACTCCCTCCAGGTCCACGTGATTGACCAGGGAAAGACCATTCCACCAGTGGATGTGCTGCTCTTCGGGAATGGAGCGGGAGAGGGGAGCCGCTTGTGCCAGGCTACCGGCGGTCAGGCAGAGAGTAGTTGTAAGGAAAAGTATTGGCGGTTTCTTTGCGATGCCGGTAGTCGGGAAAACGCGTGGTAGCGCGATCAATTGGCGGGGATTTGGCATAGAGAGGCTTTCACTGAGGCTATGCAACCTAGTTGCATAATTATCTCGTGAAAGCCCCTGAAACGTCAATTCATATACTGTCGCGATTTGCCCGCTGCTCTTCTGCTATGCTGCATTGAGCTCAGCCGATCTGGATGGAGCAGGGTATGGCAGAAGAAATAATCATAGTGTTCTGTTCGCTGCCGGAAGAGGCAGATGCCGTGCGGCTCGCCGGGATCCTGGTGGAGGAGAAACTTGCGGCCTGTGTTCAGGTCTTGGCGCCCATGCAATCGGTATTTTTCTGGGAGGGGCAGGTGCAAGTCGCGGCCGAAAGGCTGTTGCTTTGTAAGACGCTCGCGAGCCACTACTCCGTTCTGGAGCGGCGCCTGTTAGAGTTGCACCCTTACGAAGTCCCGGAAATTCTTGCACTGCCCGTGACTACGGCGCTGGCCTCCTATCGTGGCTGGATGGATGACGTGCTGCGTGGATGAGTACGGTCTGAGTCTTGCTAGGGATAAGGGGTGACATAGCCTTCATCAAACTGGGGAGCGGTGCATGAGAGTTGGGGAATCAAGCGGATGGCATAGATCCTGGTGGGAGCATCGAGATCGTCTGAGAGCGGCTGGACTGGTCCTGCTGGTGCTTTTCTGCGCGCTTTGGGGCAGTGCAGCCTGGGCGGGACAATTTCTTTCGCCCGATCAGGCCTTCCGTTTTTCTGCCGAGAGTGCCGGTGCAGGACGGTTAGCCCTCGAATGGCAGGTGGCGCCTGGCTATCATCTCTATCGCTCCAGGGTCCGGGTGCAACTGGCGCCCAGCAATGTCCAGATGGGGAAACTGCAACTGCCGCCGGGTAAGCTGCTCGATGATCCGGCCTTTGGCAAGGTGCAGGTGCTGGAAGGGGATAATCGTGTCCTCTTGCCTTACAGCATTGTCGGAAAGGCCCCGAAGGAGATCCAGGTCACCAGCGAATTTCAGGGTTGTGCCAACGCCGGGGTCTGCTATCCGCAGCAAAAAAAGACCATCCGTGTTTCTCTTGCCCCCAAACTGCTTGCTGAGAGTGCACCGTTGGCTTCCTCCAGCAGTAGTGCAGCGACCAGCGCAGCCTTGCTGCACCCGACAAAGGCCCCGCAGAGCAATGCCCAGGGCCTCGCCAGTTCCTTGCGGGAAAGCTTTGGCTGGACCCTGCTACTATTTTTTGTATCGGGGCTGGGTCTGGCCTTTACGCCTTGCGTGTTTCCGATGATCCCGATCCTGTCTGGCATCATTGTGGGCCAAAAAGAGCGACCGGGACGCACCCGTGCCTTTGCCTTGTCGTTGGCCTATGTTTTGGGTATGGCTCTGACCTACACCATTGCCGGCATTGCGGCGGCCTTGACGGGTGCCTATTTGCAGGCCTTTTTCCAAAGCCCCTGGGTAATCGGTATCTTTGCCCTGATTTTCTTGCTGCTGGCATTGTCGATGTTCGGTTTTTATGACCTACAGATGCCGAGCGCCATCCAGAGTCGTCTGTCCCGCGTTGGCAAGGGGGGGCATCTCTTCAGCAGCTTCGTTATGGGGATTCTGTCGGCGCTGATTGTCGGCCCGTGTGTGGCAGCACCGCTGGCGGGCGGTCTCCTCTTCGTGTCGCAAACCGGAAATGTGTTGCTCGGTGCTCTGGCGCTGTTCGCGCTGAGTCTGGGGATGGGGGTACCACTGCTGATCATCGGCACCTCTGCCGGGCATTTTTTGCCCAAGGCCGGCGCCTGGATGGATGGCATCAAGGCGATTTTTGGGGTCTTGATGCTGGGGGTGGCGATCTGGTTCCTGAGCCGGATCCTCCCCGGTAGCGTTACCTTACTGCTCTGGGCGTTGCTGGCAATGTTTTCCGGGGTCTACCTGCGCGCCCTCGAGCCTGCGTCGGCAGGGGGGTGGAGTTTGTTTCGCAAGGCTCTGGGCGTTGCCCTGCTGGCCTACGGACTGGTCATGGGCGTTGGAGCGTTGCAGGGGCAGTCTGACCCCCTGCATCCGTTGGCGGGAATGGCATCTGGCCCGGTAACCAGTAACCATGCTGCCGAATTATCCTTTCAGATGGTCAAGAGTCCTGCGGCCTTGCAGGCAGCCTTGCAGGCCGCTCGGGGCAAGCCGGTGCTAGTGGACTATTGGGCGAGTTGGTGCGTGGAATGTGCGCGTATGGACCAGATTGCCTTTCGTGATCCGGCAGTGCAAAAGGCGTTGCGCGGCTATACGCTTATTCGTGTGGATGTCACGGCCAGCGATGCCGATAGCCAGGCGTTACTGAAACGCTATCAACTGGCAGGGCCACCCGCCTTCATTCACATCGACAGCAACGGACGGGTGGCCGCGGTGCAGGAAGGATATCTGGGACCAGATGCCTTTCTGCACTGGCTGGATAGGTCTTCCAGCCAGTAATGCGCGCCTGCTAGTGCCCGCTCTTGGCGAGCGGACCACCTTTCAGCAAATACAGCGTGCCGCAGTAAGGACAACGTGCCTCGCCGGTCTCCTCGATTTTGAGAAAGACCCGCGGGTGGCCGTTCCACGCCCCGCCGTGCGGACGTGGGCAGGCCAGCGGCAGCTCACTGGGATCGATCTCGACGAAACTTTGCGCGCAGCAGTGGATACCCTGGGAGTCGCGCTGGCCGGTTTCAGTCGACATAGTGCAGCCACTCGGGATGATCGTTGCGACGTCCCGCTACGGTGTCGAAGTAGCGGCTCTGCAGCGCTTCCGTGATCGGGCCACGCCGTCCATTGCCGATCTTGCGGTCATCGATTTCGCGGATGGGGGTCACCTCTGCAGCGGTACCGGTGAAGAAGGCCTCGTCGGCAATGTAGAATTCATCACGGGTGAGCTGTTTCTCGACGATCGGAATGCCGGCATCGCGGGCAAAGCGGAGAATCGTATCGCGGGTGATGCCTTCCAGAGCGCTGGTGAGAGTAGGGGTATACAGGATCCCGTCGCGTACCATGAAGACGTTCTCGCCGGAACCTTCCGCCACATAGCCCTCGCGGTCGAGGAGCAATGCCTCGTCGTAGCCGCCATTGTGCGCCTCGCGATGGGCCAGCATGGAGTTCATGTAGTTGCCGCTGGCCTTGGCCTTGCACAGATGAATATTGACATGGTGGCGACTGAAGGAGCTGACCTTGACGCGAATACCTCGCTCCAGCGCCTCCTGCCCTAGGTAACTGCCCCAGGGCCAGGCGGCGATCAGGCCATGCACCTTGAGGCCCTTGGCGGCCAGTCCCATGCCTTCCGAGCCGTAAAAAAAGAGCGGGCGGATATAGGCCGATTCCAGGCCATTGGCGCGGATGACTTCCTTGGTTGCCTCGTTGATCTCTTCCGGGGAAAACGACACGTCCATCTGCAGGATCTTGGCACTGTTGAAGAAACGTTTGGTGTGCTCTGGCAAACGGAAGATTGCAGCCCCGCGCTCCGTGGCATAGGCCCGCTCGCCTTCAAAGCAACCCAGCCCGTAATGCAGGGAATGGGTCAAGCCGTGCACCGTGGCTTCGCGCCAAGGAACGAGCTTGCCATCAAACCAAATGAAACCATCGCGATCTGCCATTGACATCGTTTACTCCTCAAGGGGCCCCAAGCCCAGTCGTATCGTCCATTCTTGCACCTGCCGTGCGGCATTGCGCAACATCACCAGCTGCGGATCGCCAGGCTCCAGTACCGGCGCCTCCAGGCGCAGCCAGCGGCGGTTTTCTGCATCGCGCAGGACACACCAGGCATCCAGTAAATCTTCCACGGCTCTCGCTTCCCAAAGTCCCGAATTGCCCAGCACCAGCAGGGCCTCGCGCGTTCCGGTTGGCGGCAGCAAAGCGGGATTGTCCGCAGAATGGGCAAGAATAGCAAACTGTACGAGAAATTCGATATCCAGCAAGGCACCGGGGCTCAGCTTCAGGTGAAAATGATCTTTGGCAATCGGCTTTTCCCGCGCAATGCGCTGGCGCATATCGCGAATCTCCCTGGCCAACACCTGCGGGTCGCGGTGACGCAGCAGAATCTCCTCGCGCAACGCGGTAAATTTCTGTCCCAGTCGTGCATCCCCGGCCAGGAAGCGGGCACGGGTGAGGGCCTGATGCTCCCAGGTCCAGGCCGACTCGCGCTGGTACTTGAGAAAAGCTGGTAGGGAACTCACCAAGGGGCCGGATTGCCCGCTGGGGCGCAGACGCATGTCGATTTCATAGAGGGTGCCGGCGCGAGTCAGGACCGTGAGAATATGAATGAGCTTTTGTCCGAGGCGGGCAAACCAAGCTGCAGCGTTGAGGGGAATCCGTCCATCGCTCTCTGATTCTGCTGGTGCGTCGTAGAGAAACACCAGATCGAGATCGGAGGCGAGACCCATTTCTCTGCCACCCAGCTTTCCGTAGGCGATGACGGCGAAAGGGGGCTCCGCGTAGCCTGGAAGGCCCCCATGTTGCTGCTGCATGGCCGCAACTGCCCAGGGGAGCGCGGTCTGCAAACAGAATGCCGCCAGCTCGCTAAGCTCCGGCAAAAGCCAGAGGATATCCCTTTTGCCGGACCAGAACGCACTCGCCATCAACAACATCTCGGTATTCTTGAAACGTCGCAGCAGATCCATCGCCTCTTCCAGATCGCGATCAGGGTCCTGCGTGAAGAGCTTCGGCCAGTCGCGTGCCGCCGCGGAACGCCCGCACAGTACATCTTCTAGCAAAGAGGGGAAACGGGTCAGTTCCTGGGCCAGCCAAGGGCTTTCCAGAAATTCCTCGAGGCGTTCCAGCCAATGGGGATTTTCTGCCAGGAGCGCGAGGTATTGCGCCTGTCCCAGCAGTGCATCGAGAAGCTGCAGATAGCGATGCAGCCGTTCACCGGCCGACGTTCCCCGGGCCAGACGCCGCAGAATGGCTGGCAGCAGGGTATCGAGCCGCGCCTGCCCGCGCTGGGAAAGCTGCAGAACCCGCCGACTGCGGGCGAAACGGCGCAACTCTAGCCAACTCTCCTTGGCCTCTGCCGCTGGAAGAAGGGCACTCCAAGCGAGCGGGATGGTCTCGTCAATGGCATTACGGGCTGCGAGCCAGGTGATCTGCGCGGGATCTTCCTCATCGTTTGCCGCGGCTCCGGGTAGCGTCTGCAGGAATATTTCGTGCACCTGCTGGCGCCCGTGTGTAATTTCTGTTCGCAGGCTCTCGGGTTGGGCAAATTCCAGTGCACAAGCGAGACGTTGCCAGTCCAGGGCCTCTGTCGGAAGCCGTTGGGTCTGGCGGTCTTCGATCATTTGCAGAGCATGCTCTACCCGGCGCCAAAGGCGGTAATATTTGCGTAGAATTGCCACCGCATCCTTTGCTAGCAGACCTGCAGCGGAAAGATTTTCGAGGCTTTGCAGGGTATTGCGCTCGCGTAGGGTGAGTAGGCGTCCGCCGTGAATCAGCTGCAATGACTGCACGATGAACTCGATTTCGCGGATGCCGCCGAGCCCCTTCTTGATGTCCTGGCTGGCCTGTCCCTGCTCTGCATCCATCAAGGCCTTGACACGGCGCAGGCCAGCGAGGGCGGTAAAGTCCAGATAGCGTCGGTAGAGAAAGGGTTGCAGACGTTCCAGGATTTCCTCGCCAAAGACCAGATCCCCGGCGACCGGGCGAGCCTTGAGCAAGGCATAGCGCTCCCAGCTGCGGCCATGGTGATGGTAATACTGCTCCAGGGCGTCTCCTGTCACGCAGAGGGGGCCGGCATCGCCGAAGGGGCGCAGGCGCATGTCCACGCGAAAGACAAAGCCCTCGGCTCGCAGTTCTGCCAAGGCGCGAATCACCCATTGCCCCAGACGCTGGAAATAGCTGGGATTGTCCAGGGGCAGGGGGCCGTCGCTTTCGCCGGACGCGCCATAAACAAAGAGCAGGTCGATGTCAGAAGAGAGATTGAGTTCCCTGCCGCCCAGTTTGCCCATGCCAAAAATCACGAAAGGAACGCTGGCGCCGGCTTCATCACGGGGACTCCCATGGCGTTTTTGCAGGGCTTGTTGGCCATAGGCAAGGGCAGCCTGCAGGGATTCCTCTGCGAGATTGCTCAAGGCGAGCAGGGTTTCGTCGAGGGCGTCGGGGCCGCGCAGGTCCCGCCAGAGGATCTGCAACATGCGAAGCTGTCGGTGCCGGCGCAAAAGCGCCAGGAACTCCTCTTCGGGCATCTCCGCCGACCAGACGAGGGACGAGGGTGGGGCGGCCAGTTGTGCCATCCGGGCCGGCCGGCGCTCGAGTAGGCGGCGGGCGAAGGGGCTGGCGACGAGCAGGCGCTGCAGGCGCAGCTCTGTTTCCTGATCGCCAGAGTAAGCTTGCCGCAGTGCAGCGAGCGCGTCCTGCACCTTGGCGGCTTCGTCGGGAAAATTCGCAAGGTCCGCAAGGCAGAGTCTTTCGTCTTTCATGGCGCTTATCCCATCTTTTGCGATCTCTGTATCATGATGCCTGACTTACCACTCGTCTGTCTGTGCTTGTGCGAAAGGCCCCGCTCTTGCTAAACTTACCGGATATGTAAGCCGGGATGGCGGAATTGGTAGACGCGCCGGACTCAAAATCCGGTGGTGGTGACACCGTGTCGGTTCGACTCCGACTCTCGGTACCATGTTGAGGAAAAGCCCGGATCATCCGGGCTTTTTTGTGGCTGCAACGTTGTCTGCGGAGACCGAATCGTGCAAAAACTCATGCCTTATCGTTGGCTAGCGCTGGCCACCCTTGCTGCTGCGGTGCCACTGAGTGGCTGCGTTGCCCTGCTGGGCGCTGGTGCCGGGGCGGGAGCGGTTACCTACGTTGAAAATGGCGGAGTGGCGAACTATTACGCCTATTATCCGGTGTCTGTGGCGCGGGCATCCCAAGCGACGCAGGCCGCCTTTTCCCAGGTCGGTATCCAGTACCAGGGTATGATCCAGAAAACTCCTACCGAAGTCATGATCGAGGGCAGCGATGCCAAGGCGCAACGGGTGAAGGTGAATATCACCTCCATGGCCACCGATGTTAGCAAGGTCAATATCCGCGTTGGCACCTTTGGCGACAAGAAAGTCTCCCTGGACTTCCAGCGAGCGTTAGCCAGCCAGCTCGGCATGCAACCCACGGCGCAGGCGCCGGCATCGGTCACGCCACCTGCGGCACCGGCCCCAGCAGCCCCCGCTCCCCAAGAACAGCAGACGATCCCACTACAGTAAATTTCTGCTCATTGCGAATCCTGACCCACCGCTGCAGAAATGTTGGCAAAGCCGTCACGACGCAACAGCGTCGAGAGTTCTTCGGGGAAGGCGCGCAGCATTTGGCTGCCGCCCCAGATCCAGCCGCTATAACTCTGTACTAGACTGGCCCCCGCAAGAATCTTGGCGTAGGCGTCCGCCGCCGAAAAGATCCCGCCCACGCCAATGATCGGCAATCTGCCCTGACTGGCCCGGTAGACCTTCGCCACCACTTGCGTTGCCAGATCGCGTAGAGGGGCGCCACTCAGCCCCCCGGCCTGCTCGTCATGGGGCCAATGGATCGGGCGCGACAGGGTGGTATTGCCAACGATGAAGCCATCCAGCAGCGGCTCGTCTGCCAGTGCCAGCGCGCCGAGAGCAGCGATACCCTCGTCCTCCAGATCCGGGGCAATCTTCAACAGCAACGGCGCTGGCGCCTGCTGGCCCAGCGCCTCTCGACGAAGCTCCTGCAGGCGCTGGAGTAGGGGACGCAAATATTCCAGTTGTTGGAGTTGACGCAGACCTGGAGTGTTGGGGGAGCTGACATTGACCACCAGATAATCTGCGTAGGGTGCTAGGTAGCCTAGGACCTTTGCGTAATCCGCGACCGCGTTCTCCAGTTCCGTGTCTTTGTTTTTACCGAGATTGATCCCGAGGGGTACCGGCAGCGGTCCGGCGCTACGGATGTTCTCTGCCACCGCCTCCATGCCGCTGCTGGGAAAGCCCATGCGGTTGATCACTGCCTGTTCCTGCGGGTAGCGAAAGAGGCGGGGCCGGGGGTTCCCTGCCTGCGGCAGCGGCGTGACCGTACCAATTTCGAGAAAGGCAAAACCCATGGCGGCCAAGGCGGGTAGGGCGCGGGCGTCCTTGTCGAAGCCCGCCGCGAGACCAAGTGGATGGGCAAAGTCGAGCCCCCAGATCGTCTGTCGCAACCTTTCATCGAGGGAGGATGCCGGCCACAGGTGTGCGCGGGTGTGCGGCATGCGGCCTAGGGCTTCCAGAGCGCGCAAGGTCCACTCGTGCGCCCGCTCGGGGTCCTGCTGAAAGAGGATGCTGCGTAGCAGGGCCTCGATCATGCCCAGGCCTGCGGGGTGAGAAACTCCTCCTTGAGGCGTGCTTCCGGGCTGCCCGGCTCGCCCTGCCAGTCATATTCCCAGGCGGCGAGCGGTGGCAGGGACATCAGGATGCTTTCTGTGCGCCCCCCCGACTGTAGGCCGAAGAGGGTGCCGCGATCGTAGACCAGATTGAACTCCACGTAGCGCCCCCGACGCAGCAACTGAAACTGTCGCTCCCGTCCGCCATAGGGTAGGTCCCGGCGGCGCGCGGTAATCGGCAGGTAACTCGGCAGGAAGCTGCGCGCGACATCTTCCCAGAAGGCCTGCAAGGCAGCGCCGTCCCCCTGCAGGTCGTCGAAAAAGATACCGCCCACCCCGCGCATTTCGTTGCGGTGGCGAATGGTAAAGTACTCATCACACCATGCCTTGAAGCGTGGGTAAAAGGTGGAATCGTGCCGGTCGCAGGCGCTTTTGAGGGTACGATGAAAATGCTCGGCATCTTCCACAAAGCCATAGATGGGCGTGAGATCGGCACCACCGCCAAACCACCAGACATCTCCTGCCTGAAAGAAGCGGTAATTCATGTGGACGATGGGTACATAGGGATTGCGTGGATGCAGCACCAGGGATACGCCCAGGGCATGGAAGGGCTTGCCGGCGATCTGGGGACGATTGACCGTGGCCGATGGCGGTAGCTGTGCGCCAGAGACACGGGAAAAATTGACTCCGCCTTTTTCGAAGAGATCGCCGTCGCTAATCACCCGGGTACGGCCACCGCCTCCTTCGGCACGCTCCCAACGATCCTCGCGGAACTGCGCGACACCATCCGCTGCCGCGAGCTGGGTACAGATCTCATCCTGCAGGTTCAGTAAAAATGTTTCTAAGTCATCGGGTTGCGGGGTTGTCATCAGCCACTCCTGAGCACTTTGCCACTCCGGGCATCGAGAATGCGGCTGGGGCGACGGGCGCCCCCGAGCCGTGCAGGGAGCACCGTTATCCGGCGCCCAAAGTACCGTTGAACCTCGCGCAAGGAGCGCGCGGGTTTCTTGCCTGCGGGATTGGCGCTGGTGGAAACAATGGCGCCGCCAAATGCCGCACTGAGACGTTGCACCCCAGGATGGGCGCTGACGCGCAAAGCGATGCCGCTGTGCCGGCCACGAATCCACTGGGGGCAATAGGCGCGGGCGGGCAGGATCAGGGTAGTGCCTGGCCAATAGGTAACCGGATCCAGGGCCAGAGGTAGTCCATCCTGGTAATACTTGCGGGCGTGCCGCTCCTGCCCGGTGATGAGCAGGACCCCTTTTTTCTGAGGTCGTCGCTTGGTTTGCAGAATCTTGCGGAAGGCGCGCAACTGCCGGGGATCGCAACCGAGGCCCCAGACCCCTTCGGTAGGGTAGGCAAGTATCCCACCGCCACGCAGACAGGCCACGGCCCGGCGCAGATCCTGGCGGCGTGGGCTGCGCGGTAGCATATCTTGCGTCAGGCGCGATTGCGCGCGCGCCAGCCGATGTCCTGGCGCAACTGCTTGCCGGGCCAGCGAATCTTGGCCGCCAGGGCATAGGCGCGCTGCTGCGCCTGCGCAACGCTGTCGCCCAGGGTCGTAACGCCCAAGACTCGTCCGCCAGCGGTGACGATGCCGCTATCCTGAGTGCGTGTGCCGGCGTGAAAGACCTTGCCATCCTCGGCCTCGGCCTGCGGCAGCCCGAGGATGGCGCTACCACTTTGCACCGCATCGGGATAGCCAGGCGCGGCAAGGACCACACAGAGAGCGGTACGCGGGTCCCAGTCGAGAGTGGCGGGGAGGGGATCGGCAGAGGCCGCAGCCTGCAGGACCGGGTACAGATCCGAGCGCAGGCGAAAAAGCAGGGGCTGGGTTTCCGGATCGCCGAGACGGCAGTTGAATTCCAGCACCTTCGGGCCGCTTGCGGTCATCATCAGGCCGGCATAGAGAAAGCCACGGTAACTCAGACCCTCTTGCTGCAGGGCGCGGGCCATGGGCTGCATGATCTCGCGGCGCACCCGCTCGCTCATTGCCGTGTCCAGGACCGGGGTGGGGGAGTAGGCCCCCATGCCGCCGGTGTTCGGTCCCTGATCGCCATCGCGCAGACGCTTGTGGTCCTGCGAGCCGGCCAGGGGCAATACCTGCCCGTCACTGAGGATGGCGATGAAGCTGGCCTCCTCACCTTCGAGAAATTCTTCCAGCAGGACCGGACCCCAGGCCAGGAAACGTTGCAGCGCTTCGTTGGCCTCCGCGCGGGTCTGAGCGATGACCACACCCTTACCGCTCGCCAGGCCGTCAGCCTTGACGACCATGGGCAGGGCGCAGGTCTGCAGAAACTCCTGTCCAGTGGCGAGAGAGATAATGCGACGATAGGCGGCGGTGGGGATGCCGTGGCGCTCCATGAACTCTTTGGCGAAGGCCTTGCTCCCTTCCAGGTGCGCCGCTGCAGCGTTGGGGCCAAAGACCGCGATGCCGCTGCGCCGCAGGGCATCGGCCACGCCGGCCACCAGAGGGGCTTCCGGCCCGATCACCACTAATGACACGCCGGCCTTATGCGCTGCGGCCACGATATCGGCGCTGACTACCGGCGATAGATCCAGATTACGGCACTTGGGCTCCTCTGCAGTACCCGGGTTGCCAGGAACGCAAATGACTTCCGCTATCTCGGCGGACTGTGCCAGTTTCCAGGCGATGGCATGCTCACGACCACCCCCCCCCAATACCATGACCTTCTGCATTGCCGTCTCCTTCTCAGCCATGCCGGAAGTGGCGCACGCTGGTGAAGACCATCGCTATGCCTTGTTCGTTGGCACTGGCGATGACCTCTTCATCGCGAATCGAGCCGCCGGGCTGGATGATCGCCTTGACGCCCGCCGCAGCGGCGGCATCCACTCCATCACGGAAGGGGAAAAAGGCATCCGAGGCCAGAGCCGCGCCCTGCAGCGAAAAACCCAGTTCTTCCGCCTTGGCAGCACCGCAGCGGGCGGCATCCACACGACTCATCTGCCCGGCTCCCACTCCTAGGGTGCGTCCAGCGTTGGCGTAGACAATGGCATTGGAGCGCACATGTTTGGCAATTTTCCAGGCAAAGCGGAGATCGCGATATTCGTCGGTGCTGGGTTCGCGTGCCGTCACTATCCGCCACTGACCCTCGTCCTCGACGAGATCATCAAAGTCCTGCAGCAATAAACCGCCACGTACCCGTTTGAAGTCCCAGGCATTGGCCTGGCGCCATTGCTGCGGATCGCCAAAGGCCAGCACCCGGAGATTTTTCTTGCGCGCCAGGATGTCTGCTGCCTCGCGCGTGACTTCCGGGGCGAGAACGACCTCAATAAAGGACTCCGTCATCGCCTGGGCAAGCACTGCATCGATGCTGCGATTGCAGGCAATGACGCTGCCAAAGGCGGATACCGGGTCGGCGGACCAGGCGCGGGCGAAGGCGTCGGCGGCATCTCGACCGATGGCGGCACCGCAAGGATTGCCATGTTTGATGATGGCACAGGCGGGTTCGGCAAATTCGAGCACCAGATTGACTGCAGCGTCGCTGTCACCAAGATTATTGTAGGAGAGCTCCTTGCCCTGCAACTGCTGGGCATGGGCCAGACCGGAGCCGCTGGCATCGGCATAAAAAGCCGCCTGCTGGTGGGGGTTTTCGCCATAGCGCAGACCCTGTTTCTGTTCGAGCTGCAGGGTCAGGATGCGCGGAAACACATCCGCTTCCCCGGGATCGTCGAGATGCCGGGAGAGGTGATTGGCGATCAGGCCATCATAGCGGGCGGTATGGGCGAAGACCTTGACCGCCAGACGAAAGCGTAGCTTGGCCCCCACGCCACCGCGGCTCTGTTCCATTTCCCGCAGCACCAGCTCATAGTCTGCGGGATCGACCACAACGGTCACCCCTTCCCAATTCTTGGCACCGGCACGCAACATGGTGGGTCCGCCGATATCGATCTGTTCGATGGCTTCCTCCAGGGTGACACCGGGCCGGGCGATGGTCGCCTCGAAGGGATAGAGATTGACGCAGAGCAGATCGATGGGCGGAATGCCCTCGCGGCGCATGTCCTCCTGATGCTGCGGGTCATCGCGGCGGGCGAGCAGGCCACCATGAATTTTGGGGTGCAAGGTCTTCAGCCGGCCTTCGAGCATTTCCGGAAAACCGGTGTAGTCGGCAACCTCGATGACGGTCAGGCCGGCCTCCCGCAGCAGGCGGGCAGTGCCGCCGGTAGAAAGGAGTTCAACCCCGTGGGCGGCTAGATTGCGCGCAAATTCTACCACGCCGGTTTTGTCGGAAACGCTGATGAGAGCCCTTGTGATACCGCCCATGTGACCTCTTGTCTGCCTGTCGTCCGCGGGACGATGAAATAAAAAAGGTACGATCAGGAAACCTGTCGTACCCAAACCTCCTGATGGAGGGAGCGTTACGTCCACATCGCCAGGGGCGATGGAATGAGTGAATGATATACCTGGAACGAGAGCTGTGCAATAGCCATGAGGAGAAATGGATGGAAACAAGCGAATGCTTGGGCAGTGTGGCCAGTCGTGGCAAACTGGCGCTCTCCAAAAGCGAACAGGATAGGCCCTCAATGCAGAATTCCCTCCCTCAGGAAAGTCACAGCTTGCGCATCGGCGCGGTGCAGCGCGACCTCCCGCTCTTTGCCGTCAGCCCGGAACTAGCGATTGCCGTACTCAACATCCTAGGTGACACAGAACTCTGCGAAGCCGCTGCCGATGCCCTGAGCAAAGAGTTGGACGCCCACGAATATGTGGCCCTGGTCACTGCCGAGGCGAAGAGCATTCCGTTGGCCTACGCGCTTTCCTTACGGACGCAGAAACCCTACGTGGTGCTGCGCAAGACGTACAAGTCCTACATGGGAGATGCGTTGCAGGCTTCGACCCTGTCGATCACCACCGGCAAACCGCAGACCCTGTATCTCGATGCCAAGGACCGCACGCTGCTTGCGGGTCAGCCAGTGGTACTGGTGGATGACGTGATCAGTACCGGTTCGACGCTGGAGGCCATGCGTGCTCTGATGGTCGAGGCGCAGGCGCGGATCGCCGCCGTGGCGACGATCTGCACCGAAGGGGAGCGGCCGCAACTGGCGGAACCCTTGCTGTCGCTGGCGCATCTCCCTCTCTTTCCCTTGCAGACCGCATCATGAGTAGCGACGTAGCCGTTCAAGTGTTGAGCGCGCGCCAGCGCTGCGATCTGGAGCTGCTGCTCAATGGCGCCTTTGCACCTTTGCGGGGCTTTATTGATCAGGCAAGCTGGGAGTCGGTGCTGACGCAGATGCGCCTGCCCGACGGCAGCCTCTGGCCCATCCCCATCACCCTCGAACTAAGCGATCACCTGGCGCAGAGTCTGGAAGCGGGAGCAACACTGCGCCTCGACCGGGAAGACGGTACGCCTCTGGCGCGATTGCGAGTGAGCGAATGCTATCGTCCCGACCGCCGGCGGGAGGCGTTGCTGGTCTATGGCAGCGACGACCGCAGGCATCCCGGGGTGGCGCAGATTCTCGATTTGCCTCCGTGGAATGTTGCCGGCACTGTGGAGCCCTGGGAAGATGATGCTCTGCGGCGCGCTGCAGCGGTGGAATTCCCCCCGGAATACCGCTATCCCGAAGAAATCCGCGAGCTGGCGACTGGGCGCCCCCTGCTTGCCTTTCAGACCAGAAACCCCTTGCATCATGCGCATATCGCCATCACCCAGGCGGCACTGGCGGAGTTGGGGGAGGCGGCCCGTCTGCTGCTGCACCCGGCTATCGGCCCGACTAAGCCCGGCGATGTGGACGCGGCGGCGCGCATGCGCGCTTATCGTGCCGTGCTGCCCCATTATCCGGCGCAGCGGGTGTTGCTCTCCCCGCTACCCCTGGCGATGCGCATGGCCGGCCCCCGCGAGGCGCTTTGGCATGCGCTGATCCGTCGCAATCATGGCGCCACCCACTTCGTCGTCGGGCGCGCCCATGCCGACCCGGGGCACCCCGAGCAGGGGAGCTGGTATCCGCCCTTTGCCGCGCAGGAGTTGCTGGAAGAGCATCGGAGCGAACTGGGCATAGTGCCCGTCCTCCTGCCGGAGTATGCCTACTCCGCCAAACGACGCGCCTATGTGCCACGGGCCGAGGCCAATGGCGAGCGCCTGGCCGAGTTGTCGGGCACGGAGTTGCGGCGGCGTCTGGCGGCCAATGAAGAAATCCCGGAATGGTTTTCCCCCCCCGAGGTCATCCGCATCCTGCGTCAGGCCTATCGCGGTGCCGACCGGCGTGGGCTGGTGGTCTGGTTTACCGGGCTCTCCGCCAGCGGCAAAAGCACCCTGGCGGGAATGCTGGCGCGCCGCCTGGAAAGCCACGATTCGCGCGCGGTGACCCTGCTCGATGGTGATGTCGTACGTCGTTTTCTCTCCAAGGGGCTGGGGTTCAGCCGCGAAGACCGCGATGAAAACATCCGCCGTATCGGCTTTGTGGCGAGCCTCATCGCCCGTCATGGCGGCATCGCCCTGGTTGCCGCCATCTCGCCGTATCGGCATGCTCGTGCCGAGGCACGCAGACTGGTGGAAGAGGCCGGCGGACTCTTTGTCGAGGTGCATGTGGCGACGCCGCTCGCCGTTTGCGCGCAACGCGATCCCAAAGGACTCTATGCCCGTGCCCAACGCGGCGAAATTACCGCATTTACCGGGGTAAGCGATCCCTACGAAGAACCGGAGGCACCGGAGCTGCGTCTGGATACCAGTCAGTCGAAGGATGCCGATGCCCTCGATGCTCTCTGGCACTACCTACAGGCGGCGGGCGTGTTGCGGTTACAGCCCTAGCTCGTGGACACGCTGCAGCTCTTTGCCGCGGCGCGCTGTCTGCAGGAGGATTTCGCGCAGCAGAGTTTGCGGGGTATCGCCGTAGAGCGTGGCACGGCGGTACTGCATTTTGCCCGCAAGCGCCTGCATCTGGCCTACCAAGCGTCTCCCCTGGGGCTGTACTGGAGCGAGGCGGCGTCCGCGGTCCCCAAGCCCGCGGGTTCGGCGGCCCTGTTGGGACAAAAGCTTGCCGGTTTCCGTCTGCTTGCCATCGAAGTCCCCTGGGCCGACCGTATATTGAGACTGCAGTTCCGTCATACCGGTCTCGATCGGCAAGAACGCCATTGGCAGCTGCTGGCCGAGTGTTTTGGTGGCAAGGGTGCGTTGCTCTTGCTGGACGAAAAGGATCAGATCCACTGGTCTTCGCGCTGGGATTCTCTCGATCAGGGGGCAGGTCGGATTCTGCCGCAAGCCAGGTACCAGCCGCCTGCCGCAACGTCGCGCTGGGACGCGATTGAAAATCCCGTTTTTTTGCTGCATCCGGCCCGCCGCGAGGCTCTGAGCGGTGGCGATACCCCGGCGCGGATCGATTGCGTCCTGCACGGTCCAGTTTGTGCCGACTGGTGGCAGTCGCGCGGGCAGGAATCCTATCCCCTTGCTGTTGAGCCCTTGGCAGTCGCCCTGCCGGTCCGTGCGGCCACGCATTGGCAGGAGCCACAGGCTGCCAGTCGCGCACCGGAAGCCGCGACCGTAGAACAGGCGCGGCAGCGGGAGGAGCGGCGCTTACAGCGTCGTCTGCAGCGGCTGCAGGCCGATCTGCTGCGCTGGCAGAGCACGCCGACGGAGGATCGTCGCCAGGCGACGGCGCTCTTCACCTTGCCCGATCGCGTACACCCGGGCGGCGTGTTGCAGGTGCCCGAGTACCGTCCCGATGGCGTCGGCCAGATAGGGCTGGATATCCCTGCGGGAAAATCCCTCCACGACCACGCGCGGGACCTCCTCCGGCGTGCACAGCGGGCGCAGCGCGCAGAGCAGCGCATCCGCGCAGAGATTGCCGCGGTGGAACAGGCACTGGCCGCCTTGCCCAGTCGGCTCTCTGCCCCGCCCAGCGTATCCACTCCCGGCAAAAAGCAGCGCCCGCAAACGCGTTTGCAAGGCATCGAAGAGCGGCTGGTGGAGGGCTTTACCATCCTCTGGGGGAAAAACGCGCGCGCTAACGAATACCTGACATTTCGATTGGGACGACCGCAGGATCTGTGGCTGCACGTGCAGGATCTGCAGGGCAGTCATGTGCTGATCCGCCGCTCTCATCCCCAGCAGGTCGTTCCTCCCGAGATATTGCGCGCCGCCGCCGAAATCGCGTTGCAGCATAGCGATTCGCAGGCCTTGAGCGCGGAAGTGGACTGGACCGAACTGCGCCACGTAAGCCGCCACCCGCAGGGTGGGCAGGGGCGCGTCCTGTACCGGCAATTTCAGACCCTGCGCGTGCGCCGGCCCGGGAGCGCAAGGCACTGACGGGGCTAATCCCGAACGCGCATCCGGCTCGCTCGGGCATCCACCGCACAAAACTTTACTATTCCCAGTCCTCATCCCGTTTTTTTGGCTTTTTGGAAGCCCTATAGCCGACGAATATCACCGCAGCGAGAAAAATAAGAGCCAGTATCGTTCCCATGTGCACCTCCTAGCAATGCCATTTCTGGCCATTTGCAAAACGTGATTGTAATGTTGGTAAAGCTTGATGGCGGTGAATACGCCCTTCGCGTACAGTAACCAGATGACGTAGCGCTTCTACCAGTGAAAGTCCTCTGGCTAGCTTTTCCGTAGCTCCAAGTCAAGTCCGACGCTCTGCCAGGTTATGGCAAAGGCGGCGTGGTAATTTCTATAACCGGCAGTTGAGCGTTTGCCGGCTGCGCTCGAGCTGCATTGATCGCCTCATCCTTACTATTGTAATGAAACGGACTATAGTTCACTGCAGAGGTTCGGCAGATACGAAAACGCCATGCTTGACCCTGTCCTTGTACTACTGGATAGACTTCGATATGAGATTTCATAGTTATTTCCCTCTCTTTGCCCCCATAGGCCAGCCACACCATCTATGGATACCCCCACTACCAGCCGTGGCGTCGCCATTCGTAGCTGAATCCTTCCTCCACATGCCCTCTGGGAATTGTTGGCTCCATAGGTGGCAAAGGCCACAAATAGGCCATTTCTTTATCAAGCTATAGCCATCGCGCTATCTGTTGCCATCCCCGGCTAAACAACCTAGTCCATTTCCTGGTGTTGATCTGTAGAACAATAATGAACAGGTTGCCAAGTGGATACGGTGATTCTTGGAGTTTGTTCACTATGCCGGACCACACCGAGTTTATCCCTGAGCATGATATTCAAATATTGCTCGACACATAGCAAAGAAAGGGTCTCCACCTCCGTACATCGGGCACCAATCCATTGTTTAACCTTGTGTGCATTTCCGAGGTGTACGCATAGTTGATCAAAAATAGAAGCGGGAATTATGATCTTTTGGTAACGACCAGATGATGTCAGGAAATCAAGAGCAACACTTGCAGAAAGATGATAAGGAGCGGACCGGAATTGCTTATTTGCAACCTGTTGCGATTTTTCTACAGTGCCCATTATGCCCCCTTATTGATACTTATACAGGTCTGACTAGTCGTCCGGAGCGAAACGGCCAGCTCTGCATTTACTTACTCGCGGTTTTCAGTATAGCGTAGAATTCGACTTGTGCAAGCCGAAATCAGGGCGCACATTTCCAATGTAATGTAAGAAAATTATTATATTATGTTTTACGATAAATCCAATGAAGGTAGCGTTACAGACGGTTTTAATTTTGTATCAGCGGACTACCACTTTTTTCGAGGATGGATTTCATCGGTTCCATGCACACCCATTGGATGAGCTGAGCCAGAGCGCATTATTTCAATAAAAAAAGTGTTGGCATAGATTTCGAGCAGCACACTCACGGATTCAGGAAATATGAACGGCCTAGCCTAGCGTGAAGTGGAAAAATTCATCGACCCAATATGGTTGCCATATTGAAGAGATTCTGAATCAATTTCCTCTACACGATACCGCCAGGCGCGCATCCCCTCCTGCCATCCATGCTCCGGGAGGCCCGCCTTGCGTTTGAGGTGCAGGAGAAAATCTTCCGGCTTGGGCAGTTGTTTCCAAACTGAGGGTAAAAACGTGGCCCGGTGGCCCTGCGCCTCAATGATCAGGCCGTCTTTGCTGGGCTCGAGGCTTTGCAGTAGTTCGGCTTCGGATTGCACGGCCAGGGGCTCGGGCATGCTGAGAAGGGAAATGTGGATGTCGAGCTGGTCCAGCTCAAAACGCTCTACCGGTGGAAAACGCAGGTCGCGGAAGGCTGCGTTGAAGGCGTTTTCGGCCACATCCACCACCAGTGGCTGGACCGCCTGTAGATGGCCGATGCAGCCACGCAATCCACCCTGCTTGTTGAGAGTCACGAAGCTCGCACGATCGACTTGCCATTCCTTTGGATAATCCTCCACCCGCACCGGCAGCGGGCGACCATGTTCGAGCCCATAGGCGATGGAGCGGCGGGCCAGTTCAATCAGAGGATGTGTACTCATGCCGTATCCTCGTACAGCGCCCAGGCGCCATAGCCTACCACCTGATCCCGCGGTCCGGCGGTGTCACCCGAGTTGCGCAGGTCCAGGCGCTCGATGCGCATGTGCCGCTTGCGGGCGAGTTCCAGCAGTCCTCCCAAGGGTATACGCCCGCAGGCCTGCTCGTAGTGGATGGCCTCGGGTTGCAGCGCCTCGATGACCTCGGCGGTCCGCTTATCCAGACGGCGCGCCGTGGCATAATCGAGATAGTGGCTGAGGTCAGTGCTGATGACGATCAAGGTCTCCGGCCCGCCCCAGAGGCGCTCGAGTACCTCGGCTACCTCTGCATAGGTGGCGTCCCCAACCAGCAGCGGCACTACGCTGAAATCACCCAGCATACGCTGCAGAAAGGGCAGATGTACCTCGAGAGAATGTTCCGGTTCGTGCGGAATGTCCGACTGGATCACCTGCGGCAGATTGGCAATGGCCTGCAGCGCATCCTGGTTCACCGGCACTGTGCCGAGCGGCGTGGCAAAGGTATCGGCCTCCGGTACGGCCAAACCGCGCAGGCGGACGTAATGGGCTGGACCGAGCAGCACCACACGGGAGATTTGGCCGCGCAAGCCGCTCAAGTGCGCATAGGCCTTGCCGGCCACCGCTCCGGAATAGATATATCCGGCATGCGGGGCGATCAGGACCTTGGGATGAGGTTGTTTGGAAACATCAATGGATGGAATAAAGGCATCGAGTTGATGCCGCAGCTCGGTGATACGGGCCGGGTAGAAACGTCCGGCCACGGCAGGTGGTCGAATATGAGACATGGTCGATACCTCTTCGAAGGGCACTCTTACCAATATCGGGCCAGTATAGCCGCTTTTAAAGCCATTGAAATGATGGGACCTTGAGATCATATAGTAGCCATATTTTGATCATTTTTAGGGGTCGCCATGAGCCGAGAAGCCGAAAACATTTCCCTTGCCGATCCCGACGTGGTACCAACCAAGTACTGGCATGCGCTCGACGACGGTCGTATCCAGTGCGACCTTTGTCCGCGCTACTGCAAGCTCCACGTGGGCCAACGCGGGCTGTGTTTCGTACGCGCGCGGGTCGAGGACCAGATCGTCCTCACCACCTATGGGCGCTCCAGCGGCTTCGTCATCGACCCGATCGAGAAGAAGCCGCTGGCCCATTTCCTGCCCGGCACGTCAGTGCTGTCGTTCGGCACGGCGGGCTGCAACCTGGCCTGCGGTTACTGTCAGAATTGGGACATCAGCAAGTCCCGCGAGACCGACCGCCTGCTCGACCAGGCTAGCCCCGAGACCATCGCCGAGGCGGCGTTGCGCAGCGGCTGCCGTAGTGTGGCCTATACTTACAACGACCCGGTGATCTTCCATGAGTACGCCATCGACGTGGCCCGCGCCTGCCGCGGGCGCGGGCTGAAGAACGTGGCGGTGACCGCAGGCTACGTCTGCCCCGAACCGCGCGCCGAGTTCTACGCCTGGATGGATGCTGCCAACGTGGACCTCAAGTCGTTCAGTGAGGAGACCTACAAGCGACATACCGGCGCGCACCTCGAACCCGTACTCGACACCCTCAAGTACATCAGGCATGAAACCGATGTGTGGCTGGAGGTCACCACCCTGCTCATCCCCGGCCTGAACGATTCGGACGAGGAGCTGACCGCGATGGCGGAGTGGATGGTGCAGGAGCTTGGGCCGGACGTGCCCTGGCACTTTTCCGCCTTCCATCCCGACTACCGCATGCTCGACCGCCCGCCGACGCCGCCCACAACCCTCAGACGGGCTCGCCAAATCGCCATGAAGGCGGGGATGCAGTATGTCTTTACCGGCAATATCCGCGATCCCGAGGGACAGGCCACCTACTGCCACCATTGCGGGCAGCTACTGATCGGGCGTGACGGTTATGCGATCACCGCATGGAACCTGGATGCGAGCGGCCACTGCCGCCAGTGCGGCACGCCATGCGCCGGCGTGTTCGAGGCCGAGCCGGGCAACTGGGGCAACCGCCGGGCGGGGGTGCATCTGGCTCACTTTGCAGCGCTGACGAAGAGGAATAATGCCCTTCGCAAACCGTGAAGAAGCAGCGCTGCAGTTGGCTTTGCGCCTAGCCCCTTATCGAGGGGGAAAGCCACTCGTGCTCGCCATTCCCAGAGGAGCGGTGCCTATGGGGCGGATCATTGCCGATGCCGTGGAAGGGGATCTCGATGTAATCCTGGTTTGATCCGGCGGATCGGCTGGTGATCGTCGTGGATGACGACGTGGCCACTGGCGCCACTCTCAGTGCGGCCTTGCGTTTTCTCCGCGAACGGCGGCCCCTTAGCCTCGTAGCCGCCATAGGCGTGGCACCGGCAGAGGTCGCCGCGCAATTGGCGACCCTGTCTGATGAAGTAATTGTACTGGAAACGCCCGATCCTTTTTACACAGTTGGATCCTTTTACACTGACTTATATGGATGCCTCCATTTGTGCAAGTGGACTTGATGTGTGGCTTTGAGGTCAAAGTGCTGCCTTATATCCGGTCTGTAGCGCAGAATTTCTCCTGCTGACCCTGATGAAATCCGCTGGAAAAGGCCTCATCTCGACGACGTCCTTTCTGGACAAGTCAGTGTCAGGCTCTCTTTTCCCCGGTCTGACCTGTAATGCCATCAATCGTATCTACCTGCGCAACTCTGAAAGCTTTAGTACTTCGTTACTCTCCCGACACTATCCCGCAGAAACGGCTACTGTCGGCTGGTAGTGCGGGTCATACTGCCGGTCTTTGGCCAGCAATGCCCAGATCGTGCGCGCCATCTTATTGGCCAGCGCTACGACCACGACATTGTGCGGCCGTCGGCTGCGTAGCTCGTCAATCCAGGGGTTGCGGTTGTTGATCTGTAACCGCTCAAACGGCACCGTACTTTCCGGGCTGGCTGGCGAGCTCTAACCTGCTTTTGTTTTCACTGAGCAGGAGTGCGATATGAACCCGCGACGCAGCCAGAGCGACTGGCAACGACTGATC
>JAQVDS010000020.1 GCA_028697715.1 Acidithiobacillus sp.
ATCAGTCGTTGCCAGTCGCTCTGGCTGCGTCGCGGGTTCATATCGCACTCCTGCTCAGTGAAAACAAAAGCAGGTTAGAGCTCGCCAGCCAGCCCGGAAAGTACGGTGCCGTTTGAGCGGTTACGTTGCACCGGCCCCTGCATCGGGGAGAGTTTCGACGCCTTGTGCAGGAACTGGCCGAGCGCCACTATGAGATTCCCGGCTCCCGCCGGACCTGCCTCAGCGCCAAGACCATTGCTGCCTGGTATTACGCCTATCGGGACCACGGGATCGATGGCCTGGTACCGCGTCCG
Organism: Acidithiobacillus sp.; assembly: GCA_028697715.1. GTDB lineage: Bacteria > Pseudomonadota > Gammaproteobacteria > Acidithiobacillales > Acidithiobacillaceae > Igneacidithiobacillus. Next base: position 294 of record JAQVDS010000020.1, read on the forward strand.
CGTCGGGACCGCGGCCAATCCCAGATCGCCGCCGAAGTGCAAGAACAAATCCTGGCATACAAGCAGGAGAATCCGAGTCGTTCCCTACGACAGATTCAGTCTCTCCTGGAAGCCGGCGGGCCAGTGGCGCAGGGGAGCGTGTCGCGCTCGGCCATCCACCGCCTGTTGCAACGTCACGGCCTGTCCCGGCCCGGCACCCAGGCGCCCGAGGAAAAGCGCAGCTTCGTCGTCGCTCATGCCAGAGATCTCTGGTATGGCGATGTGCTGCATGGCCCCGGATCTCCCTCCATGGGAAACAGCGCCAGGTCTATTGGGTCTCGCTGATGGACGATGCCTCCCGGCTCCTCACCCACAGCGCTTTCTGCTTGGGCGAGACGGCCCTCGATATCGAAGGCGGCCTCAAACAGGCTTTGCTCAAGCGGGGCGTGCCCCGGAAACTGGTGGTGGATAATGGTACCGCCTACCGCTCGGGCTCTCTGCAAGGCATCTGTTGCATATTCTGGACCATCGTGGGCACCGATTCTGATGCATCGTGGGCGGTCATTCTGATCGATCGTGGGCACCCATCGCCGCTTCTATCCACAACCATAATGTGCACGAATCGGCGCCACTGCAAAAGCCTTATCCATGGGAGATTCCGCTGGTCACTCTTAGACACCATCTTAGACAGCAAGAAAAAGGCGCCCAAGAATTTCCCTAAGTTGCTGTTTTATTTGGTGCCGGCAACAAGAATCGAACTCGTGACCTTCTGATTACAAATCAGCTGCTCTACCTGCTGAGCTATGCCGGCATTCGAAGATGCATTATAGGGGGTTGTTGCAGATTCACCAAGTCAGGCTTGCAGCTCAGGATCACTTGGTCAGGGGTTCGCTGATTTGGACGTCGTGAGGTGTTTCGCGCGTCTCCCGATCCTGGTCGAGCTTCAGGAGGCGGCGGAGGATGATCATTCCTGCCACGAGAGCGAAAACAAAGAGCGCCAACAAAACGGCGAGACCGATTGTGATTTCTGGGCTCATACTCTGCCTCCGCTTTGAAGTAGGGGCACCCGCAATACGAGAGCCCCGACTGCGTTTTTGCTCAGTGCATTCCTGGCATGCCCGGAATCATGGGCATGGTGCGCATGTACAATTGTGAGAACATCCACCAAGTGAGACCAATCGTGATGATGAACAACGGAATGAACATTACCAAGGCTACGGTGTTCCAGATGTTGTGTTCAGAGATATCGATATGCAGCAGGAAATAGACTTGGGCAATGATGGCAATACCCGCGCAACCAATAATGGCTAACAGTAGACCGAAAGATGGCAGAATATGGCCGTCTACCAGAATCGTGGCGGCGAGCATCAGTAGAGAGGAAACCACGAATCCCGTGATATAATTACGGTTCGTAGCCATCTGCACCTCAGGATGGTGAATGGGATCGCTGTGTCCATGACTCATGACATATACCCCCAGAGATAAACAAATATATAAATGAACACCCACATGACGGCCTGGAATTGCCAGAACATGCGCAGACTGATGAGACGACCTACGGTATCCTCCGTGAAACCCTGGCGCATGATTTGGTAAAGCATGACGAGCATCCAGATCAGACCGATAAAAATGTGTGCCGCATGCACCTGAGTCAGGGCGTAAAAGGCGGATAATCCGCCACTGGTCTCTGGCGTGACGCCGATACTAATCATGCGCAGCACGTCATGTATGTTCAAGCCCAGAAATACCCCGCCCAGCAGTATGGAGGCAATTATACCGTTTACTACGCCGGCTTTGCTGCCACTTTTGAGTGCGGTCATCGCAAAACCATAGGCCAGAACACTCAGAAACAGCGCCATGGTTTGGATGAAAGTATACCAGGGGGCGACAAACTGTGCCGGAGTGGGACCAGTGTAATAGCTATGGCTGTAGCTGAGAACGCCGTAGGCGGCAAAAAGAGTGGCAAACAGCATGCCATCACTCAGTACATACATCCAAAAGCCGAAAGTTCTGGTGGAAATGACGTCGTGCCCTTCGTAGTCGTCAGACCACAGCACTACCTCATTGGGATCCACCACCTTGTCTTGAGCATGCATAAAAACTCCTTAGTATTCGAAACCGAGGCCGAAGGCGAATTTTGCGATCAGCCCCAAGTGGTGCTTACAGATGTCGGGAATCGTTCGGTGGAGTCAGCGATCCGGAGGCATCGCGATCGAGCGCCGTATACGCAGTCACCGTACCGCCAGAGAAGCCGCCACCGTGCGGAACCTGGTGACTATCGTCACTCAGCATGCGCGCTTTGGATTCCCGATCCATTTCCTCCATTTTCTCGGCAGGAATGATGTAGCCGGGATCGCCTTTGTTGGAGCGATAAATCATGAGAATGACCGCAAGAATCAAAGACGCGAGGGTCAGCCACCAAACACGCCAGGTGAGCCCAAAGCCTACCAAGAAAGTCAACGCACCAATGTACAACGCGATAGGGGTGTTGTTCGGCATGTGGATCGCCTTGAAGTGATCTGGCTTCTTATCCATGAAGCCATGTTCACGACGCCATGCGACTTCATCCAACGCATTGATATGCGGCACCATGGCAAAGTTATAGAAAGGCACCGGTGTGTCGGTTAACCATTCCAGGCTGCGGGAAGTACCCCAAGCATCGGCGGTATGTACGCGATTGGCGTGACGATCGCGAATACTCACATACAACATCCAGAGGAACGCAAGGACCGATAGTATATAGACAAAGATGCCAATTTCCTGCACATCAAACCAGGGACCCCACTGGGGATTGAATGGCCAGTCCAGACGCCGCGTTTCGCCCATGAAGCCCAGCATGAACATCGGGAAAAAGACCAGGAAGGTTCCAGCGGAAAAGAGCCAGAACATGATCTTTCCCCAGGCCTCATTGAGTTTGAAGCCATAGATCTTGGGGAACCAGAAAATGATTGCGCTAAATACCGCGTAGACGATACACAGCAGCATCATGTGGAAGTGCGCGACAACAAAGACGCTGTTGTGCACCATGTAGTTGATGGCTGGAATGGCCAGCATCATACCGGTCAGGCCGCCGATGAGCAGCAGGAAAAGTGCACCTATAGACCACAACATGGCAGCCGAGAAAGTCAGGCGCCCGCGATATAGAGTAAAAGCCCAGTTGAAGACTTTGACGCCCGTGGGTATGCCCACAAGCATGGTTGCGATACTGAATTCTGTACTGACATATGGACCCATTCCCATGGTAAAGAAATGGTGCAACCAAACAATCCATGATACGCCTGCGATGGCAAAGGAAGCCAACACCATAGTGATGTAGCCAAATATAGGCTTCTCGGAAAATGCCGGAATTACCTCGGAGAGCATGCCGAAGGCGGGAAGGATAACGAAATAGACTTCTGGATGCCCCCAGAGCCAAAACAGATTGGTATAGAGCATCAGATTGCCACCGAATCCAGCGGTAAAGAAGTGGGTGCCCAGATAGCGATCGGCGCCCACCAAGGCCAGGGCCACCTGCAGACAGGGAAAGGAGGTCAGAGCGATGATGTTTGCAGAAACCGCTGTCCAGGTGAATACCGGTAAGCGGCCCCAGGTCATTCCCGGCGCCCGCATTTTCACCACCGTAGCGAGAAAGTTGATGCTTCCTAGCGTGGTCCCGAGGGCAACCAACTCCAAAGTCCAGATCCAGTAATCCACCCCAACGCCCGGGCTGTACGCAAGTTCAAAGATAGGGGCATAACCGAACCAGCCGTTATGCGAAAAATCGCCCACGAAGAGTGAGATCATGATCAGAAAAACCGCCGCGGTGGTGATCCAAAGGCCCAGGGCATTTAGGTACGGATAGGCCATATCGCGGGCGCCGATCTGTAGCGGCACGATGATATTCATGAGACCCACCAACAGTGGGGTTGCCGCCAATAGAATCATGATCAACCCGTGGGCACTGTAGATCTGGCCAAAATGAAACGGTGCCAGATAGCCATGAATTGCCCCCATGACCTTCATGCCATTATCGCCGGGGCCATCACCGAGGGCTTGCTGGGTGCGCATCATCAACCCGTCGATGAAGCCGCGAAACAGCATGATAAGCCCCAGGATGATATACATGATGCCGAGTTTTTTATGGTCGACGGTGGTGAACCATTCTTTCCACAAATAGCCCCACTTACCGTAATACGTGACTCCAGCAATCAAGACAATGCCGGCGAGCACAATCACTATAAAGAGTGGTGCCAGGATGGGATTAGTGTAGGGGATTTCGGATAGTGCCAAGCGCCCTAATAACGGACTCCAAGGTCCCGGTACGTTAACCAACATAGCGAATCTCCATGCTGTCTGCGACTTATGCGCGATGTTCTGCGGCTTGAATTTTCAGATAATGAAACATGTTTTCGGTCATGAACATCGGCAGCGGCCACTTCTTGCCATTCATGACCTCCAGCATCACATGATCAAATAAGCCAGGTTCTACGTGACCCCATGCCGGTGTTTTATCATGCACGTTGATATAGGGTTCGGCAAAACGGTTGAATTGCTGGTAGTCCATGGTATCCGGATTGCTTTCCATCATTTGGGTCCAGCGATCAAAATCCGTCTTTCTGACCACGTGTGTTTTGAAGAGCATCCACGACATGCCTGCACCACAGTAATCGGCGGCGATCCCTTGATAGGTGCCCAGGTGGTCGCTCATCAAGGCGTCTTTGGTGCGCATGCCGGGCATTACGTCGATCATTCCCACGAGTTGAGGGACGAAGAAATCCGTCGTAACGGCGGTTGATGTCAGGCGGAAAAACACCGGAGTATGGGCGGGAATTACCAGCTTGTTGGCAATGGCTATGTGATGATACTGCGGATAAATGAAAAGCCACTGCCAGTCGGTGGCTATGACGTCGATGTCGATGGGATCACCATTGGGTTTCAGATGTTTGGTGATCGCCGTGGGATTGTAGGGGTTGACGGCAAAGCTGCCATTGACTGAAACCGCCCAGGCGAGAAAGCCCACGGCGATGATGGGAATGCCCCAAAAGGCGACTTCCAGTGTATTGGAATGCGCCCATTTGCCGTCGTAGGCGCCCCGATTGCTGCCTTTACGGTACTTCCACATGAACCAGACGATTGCCAGGGCAGTAGCGCCAACAATCGCCAGCATCACTCCCACATCAATCATCATATAGATGAAGCTGGCATGTGCTCCGACGCCTTTCGGGTCGAAGATCCACCAGGGTGAACCTTTGGCACAGCCGGCCAACGGTAGGATAAGTGCGGGGGTCAGCACAAATTTCCCCCTTCGAATGAATTTGTGGAATGGCATGTAATTTCTCCTAGCGTATCCAGAGATAACCTAGTCTGAACATCAATCTTTATAGCTTACATCCAACTATATATACAACGTCGAATTTTCTATGATTTGTTTGTGCGGATATATAAAAAAATGGAATTATATTGATGTATTATAATATTATATTTTATTATAAGCTTAAAATATACATCATTATATTTAATAGAAGTAAGTAGGTTATTTCCTGTTGGGTGCACGGGTACGTGATTCTGGATGCTCTATCGAACGTGATTTTTTATGCGCCAGCGGGAACGTGCTGGAATTTTGCTACTTTGACAGCGATGCTGATATTTGTCAGCAACTTCAGACACTTCAGCCAAAAGCCCAGCAGAAAGGGTAATGGGCTGTAACCCCAGGTTTTGCAACCCCTGGTTTTCCACTTGGAGCTCATTTTCTACCTGTTCATTGCGGGGGTTGTCAACGAATTGCATTTCCGCGCCGGTGAGTTCATGAATCAGTCGGGCCAGGTCGCGCACGCGATGGGTTTCCGTGGTTTGGTTAAATACCCGAACGCGCTCTCCGGTCGCGGGTGGGTGCTCGATTGCCAAGCGAATGCATTGTACGGTATCGCGAATGTGAATAAAGGCGCGAGTCTGGCCCCCGGTCCCGTGCACCGTAAGGGGGTGGCCAACCGCCGCTTGCAGAATGAAGCGATTGAGAACGGTGCCAAAATCGCCATCGTAGTCAAAGCGATTGATCAAACGCTCGTCGCGCAGAGTCTCAGTAGTCTCCGTACCCCAGACAATCCCCTGATGCAGATCAGTAATCCGCAGCCCGTCGTTCTTGTTGTAGTAATAGAAAAATAATTGATCCTGGGTCTTGGTCATGTGGTAAATAGATCCGGGATCTGGCGGATAGAGAATTTCCGTCTCTTCTCCTTCTTCCTGATTTTCGTGGGACAAAATCCGTACGCGCTGATATCCCTCCGGTAATTTGAATCGCGAAGTTTTGTAGCCATATACCCCCATCGTTCCTAAATGAACCAAGTGGGTATGCTCCTCTAGACCATTTTCGACAATGGCACAGAGGACATTATGGGTGGCATTTAGATTGTTATCTACAGTAAAGCGTTTGTGCCAGGAAGACTTCATGGAATAGGGTGCCGATCGTTGTTCGGCAAAATGGACAATGGCATCCGGGCGCCACTGCCCGATCAGTTTCTTGAGTTCAGCGTAATCGCGAGCGATGTCCAGCGTGCTGAGGCCCAGATCGCGTCCGCTGACTTCGCGCCAGGCTTCGATGCGCTCCGAAAGCGGGCGGATCGGCGTCAGCGACTGCACGCCCAGTTCCTCGTCCTGGCGACGGCGCACAAAATTATCGACGATATGTAGCTCGTGGCCTCGGGCTGAGAGGTGCAGGGTCGTCGGCCAACCACAAAAACCATCACCACCCAATACCAGAATTCGTTTTTGCATCATGAGTCGTTCCTATTATTCCTTGTGGAAGAGTAGGCGAGAGTCGGGCATCATGGCAATGCTCAGCAGATTGGCAGGGAATATGACAAAATTATTACAAATAGGGTGCGGCCCGCTGATCTGCCACGTTCATAAAAGTGTCATAATAATATGCTACCCTTTGACTTTCGTCAGAACACGCAGGTACATTTATGGATGCGATCAACGCTCTCGATCGGCAGGCGGTCACGCGGAAACATCGGCGCATATTGTGGGCCTCAGGTTTGGGCATTTTTCTCGATGGCTATGACCTCAGTATCATGGCGATCGCGCTGATTCTGCTCAAGGAGCAATGGCATCTGACGCCATCCGAATTAGGGGGGCTGGGTACGGCGGCGCTGGTCGGCGCGCTGGTCGGCGGATTATTCGGTGGACCGATTGCCGATCGCTGGGGGCGCAAAACGATCTACCTGATCGATATCGCCGCATTTTTCTTCGCGGCATTGCTCTCCGGCTTTGCCTGGGATGCCACATCACTGATCGTGTTGCGTTTTTTTCTGGGGCTCGGTGTGGGGGCAGACTACCCTCTGAGCTCCACCTACATGGCCGAATTCCTCCCTAAAAAATCACGTGGTGCGGCCATGATCTGGATTTTTGGGCTGTGGATGGGAGGGGCACTGGTATCGAGTATCGTTGGGCTTCTTCTTCTGCATACCGGTCCCGACGCCTGGCGATGGATGCTGGTTTCCGGCGCAGTACCGGCGGTGCTGGTGCTGTGGCTGCGGCGTAATTTGCCGGAGTCACCGCGTTGGTTCATCCGCCGTGGCCGTCTGCAGGAGGCCAGCGAAGTCGTCACTTGGCTCGCGCCGCAACTCAGTGAACCCGAACGGCACGTCGCGTTGCAGGAGCTGGCCGCCAGCATGGATGGGGCAAAGCAACACAATTGGTTCGATCTGTTCGGCAAAACCTATCTTCGCCGCACTCTCTATGCCGCCATCCCCTGGTTTCTGATGGACGTGATGGGATACGCCATGGCCATCTTCCTACCTATCATGCTGTTGCATCTGGGGCTACGCACGCAGGAGCAGGCGGTGATCGGGAATGCGCTTTTCACGGCAAGCTTTGTCTTCGGCTGGGTACCTCTGGCCCTGCTCATTGACCGAATCGGTCGGCGCAAGACGCAGATCTGGGGTTTTCTCGGGGATGCCGTCGGTCTGGCACTGGTTGGTGCCTTCGCCCTAACGGGGCAACCTCCCTTCACTATCGTCGCCGTGGGACTGATCCTTTTTCAGGTCGCCAACAGTTTCGGGCCCGGCAACACTACTTGGATCATTCCCACCGAGCTCTACCCGACCGAGCTCCGCGCCAGCGGTCATGGTTTCAGTACGGCATTCAGTCGGGTCGGTGCTGCAACCAGTGTCTTTTTGTTGCCCATTCTCCAGGCACATTTAGGCATTGGTGGCTTGCTGCTCATCCTGGCTTCCGCGGGCCTGTTGGGGGCAGTGCTGACGCAGGTCCTGGGGGTAGAGATGGCGGGCGAGACCTTACCGGAGACGGGTGGCAAGCCGGATCCCGAGGTGATTGTCCGGGAAGCGGCCTGACTACGTCCCCTGCGCCGGAACCAGGTGGCGGAGAAAATCCGCCGTGCATTTGTCCCAGCTATACTGCAGGGCGGCGTTGCGACAGTCGTCGCGGCGCAGGTCCAGCGCAAGAATGGCTGCCTCCCGCAGGTCATCACGCAGGAAGCCGTTGATGCCATCGACAATACTCGCTTGCGGACCTGTGACCGGGTAAGCCGCCACGGGTACGCCACAGGCATTCGCCTCGCGTACTACGAGACCGAGGGTGTCGGTGCGGCTGGGAAAGACCATGACATCGGCAGCTGCCACATGGCGGCTCAGCTCCTCGCCGTGCTGCATGCCATGCCAATGCACATCCGGGTATTGTTCACGCAACTCCGCAGCCTGCGGTCCGTCGCCAATGATGTGCTTGCTGCCCGGCAGTTCGAGGCGAAGAAAATCTTCCACATTCTTTTCGATGGCCACCCGACCAAAATACACGAAGGCTGGACGCTTTCCCGGAAGCAAGGCGGCCGAATCCTGATCTGGCCAGGGACGAAAGAGATCGCTATCGACGCCGCGGCTCCACTGCACCAGATTGCGGAAACCCCAGCCCCGCAATTCGTCGGCCAAAGCGACATTGGACACCATGGTGCGCGCGGCACCATTATGGAACCAGCGCAGAAAAGCATAGCTCCAGGCGAGGGGTACGGGGGATCTGGCGGCTAGATATTCCGCAAATCGAGTATGGAAGGACGTGGTGAACTGCCATTGGTGGCCTGCGCACCATAGCCGTGCGGCAAGGCCAAGTGGCCCTTCGGTAGCAATGTGTATGGCGTCTGGGCGGTATTCCTGGAAAGTCTGTCGGACCAGGGCGAAAGGCTGGGTAGCAAGAGGGATTTCTGGATAGCTGGGGCAGGGTATGGTGGCACCAGCACCGCTATGAAGCACCTGCACTTCGTGCCCAAGCCTTTGTAGTTCCTGTACCGTCGCCTGTAGGGCGCGGACGACTCCATTCACCTGGGGGGACCAGGCATCGGTAACCAAGGCGATTTTCATTCTGTCTCCAGATCTGGCCAACGAACCAGCCGTAGGGTGCCGTCAAAGTCCTCGACCAAGGCTGTGCAGCTCTCCACCCAGTCGCCATCGTTGTAGTATTCAATGCCGTTCATCCACTTGATTTCGGCGTGATGGATATGGCCGCAGACCACGCCGTCATAACCGCCCCGGCGGCATTCCCGGGCGACGAATTCCTCATACTGGCTGATGAACTGAACGGCACGCTTGATACGATGTTTAATAAAGGCGCTCAAGGACCAATGGCTGCGGATTCCCAGCAGTCGATTGAGGCGCTGATGCCATCGGTTTAGAGTCAGCAACAGGCTGTAGCCGCGGTCGCCCAGATGCGTGAGCCAGCGGGCATAGTGCATGCTGAGGTCGAATTGGTCGCCGTGGGTGATCCACAAGCGATGTCCGTCGGCGGTTTGGTGGACACAATCCGGAACAATCCGGATTTCTCCCACAGCGAGTCGGTGCTCGTCGCCTTCCAGAAAGGAGTCCAGCAGACCCAGAACGGGATCGTGATTGCCCTGTACGTAGGTGACCCGCACCCCTGCCCGGGCCTGACGCAGCACCTTCTGAATGACGGTGCTGTGGGCAACAGGCCAGTACCAGCGCCGTTTCAGGGCCCAGAAATCAATGATGTCGCCCACCAGATAGAGGTACTCGGCTTCGTAGTGGCGAAGAAAATCAAGTAATGCCTCGGCCTGACAGCCCTTGCTACCCAGGTGGATGTCGGAAACAAAGATCGCCCGGCAGTTGCCGCGCCAGGTCTTGGGGAGGGAGGCTTGCTGCAATTCGGTCATACAGGATGTTTTGGCCGAGGATCTCCGCGGATTATAGCCACGTCGTGAAAGCTTTGTCTCGTATTTTGGCGATATTTTCCGTATTCAGAATACTGTCATAAAAGTGTCATAAAAGATTCATAAAAACGTAACATAAAAACGTTACACTACTGCGTAAGAAAGTCTGATTTGTACGCAGAAACGCACAGGGGATCACCATGATCTATGCCTTCATCGCTGGAAGTATGCATCACGCCATACACCTGCGTGATCTCTTGACCCTGCTTGCCGCCACCCGCTGGGAGGAGATCAATCCACTGTATCATGCACGCGTGATGCTGCATGGCGATGGACCCTTCACCGATTCTCTGGAAAAGCGGTTGCGTAGCCAGCGGGCCGTGCCCAGGCAGGTACAGAATGTTGCGGCGCTCGGTACACAGTTGCGGCAGTGGTCGCCGCAGCTGCTGATTTTCGCTGACTGGGGCAGCCAGCTGGCTGCCACCTTGCAGGAGAGTCAGGAACAACTTCTCCATTGTGGCACAGCGGTTATGGCGCTCGGTCCTGAGGGCGACGAGGAGGCGATGATCGCCCTCGACGCCGGCGTCAATGTCTACGTGGGAACGCCTGCCAGCGAGGCACTGGTGCTGGCCCAAGCGAGTGCGCTGCTACGTCATGGGCACGCCTGGGAACAAGTGGCGATCGATATTCCGGGGATCCTGCGTATAGATCCGGAAAGTCGTCGTGTATATATCTTCGACCAAGAATTGCACCTGAGCAAACGGCTGTTCCACTTGTTTCACTACATGGCGCAGCAGTCGGAACGTGCCTTTTCGCCGATGGAGATCGCCCAGCACCTAGCGATGAGCAAGAGGCAGGTGCAGCAGAACACCGTTGCCGCGCAGATTCACCGTCTACGCAAGCGGATGGAGGAAGTCGGGGCCTCCAGCTGGTTGCAGACTGTGCACGGATTTGGCTATCGACTAAGCATTCCGCGTGCGAAATAAGGCCTTTCAAGTGTCATATTTTTGTCATCCAGGCTTCATCATAGTGTCACATGATTCTGATACGCTGAGGCCTTCGCAAAACAGGAGAGTATTTCCGTGAACATCGCTTACCTCGTACATCTGGCCAACTATTCCGATGGTATCCTATATGTCCTGATGGCTCTGTTACTGATCGAACTGGCCGTCATGGTCGACCGCTTCTGGTACCTGCGCCGCACCTTGGCGCGTGGCGACGCCATCGTCCATGAACTGGCCGATCACGGTCGCCTGGACCGTGCCATACTCGACCGTCTAGCCGAACAGGCCAGCGGTCTGCCGGAAGCGAGCCTGTTGCGCATGGCGGCCAGTCATGCCGGCCAGGTCAAGGGCGATGCCCTGGCCAACCGCCTGGAAGAAGCGGTGATCGTGCTCGCTCCCCAACTCGACCGCCGTCTCTGGTTGCTCGATACCATCATCACCTTGGCACCGCTGCTCGGCCTTTTTGGTACGATTATCGGCATGTTCCACGCCTTCCATGTGTTGGCAGCGCCGGGCCACGCACCCACGGAAGTTACCGCGGGCGTCGCCGATGCCCTGGTGGCCACGGCCTCTGGTCTTTTTATTGCCATTTTGGGCCTGCTCACCTTCAACGCCTTCAACAATCAGGTACGCATGATCCTGTTGCAGCTCGATTCGGTGAAGACCATGTTGCTCAATCGCATGGATGGACAGCCCATGCTGCATCCCGATGCCGATCCCAGTGAATCTTCAGTGCAGCCAGTAGCCATGGCGAGGGCCGGCTGATGGAGCGGCGTTATTTCGAACGCAAGAAGGGGCGCGTCGAGATCATCCCGATGATTGACATCATGCTGTTTTTGCTGGTGTTCTTTATTATGATCACGATCCAGATGATTCCGGACCAGGGCCTCAATCTGCAGCTGCCGCAGTCGAGCGAGGCGAAGCAGTTGCCACGCCCTCACATGACCATCAACATCCAAGAGGATGGTACGGTGGTGGTCAAAAATCAGCACTATGATCTGGCGGGCCTGGAGAGTCTTATCCGTGGAGACGGCGATCCGAGCAAAACTGTGATTACCATTGCCGCGGACAAGGCCGTGGCCTACCAGAAGTTCATCAACGTCATGGATACCTGCCAGAAGGCGGGTGCCAGCGATATCGGCCTGGCGGCCAAGGCGAGCTGAGATGAGTGCTGTACTGTCTCCGCGTTCCTCGGCGTTCCGGCCCAAAGGGTATTTCGGTCGGGCGTTGATCATCGGTGCTGTCATCGAGCTTGCCCTGCTGGCAGGACTGATCTGGGTCAGCAACCAGAAGAGTCCACCGCCACCGCCCAAGTCTAAGCGGATTGCCATTCATATGGTGCAGCCGCCCAAGCCCAAGCCGGTGCCGCCAACACCCAAGCCGGTGGTGCACCCTAAACCGGTACCCAAGCCGATTCCGCATCCGGTACCGAAGCCGGTTCCGCACCCAATTCCACACCCGGTAGTGCATCACGCGCCAACGCCCAAACCTTTGATGGCCAAGACGCCCATGCCCACGGCACCCGTCGTGCCGCCAGCACCCCCGGTGACGCCGCCGCCAGCACCGAGTCCGGCCCTGGCAGAGGCCGCCATCGCCAGCTATGCGGCCTTGGTGCGCGCACAGGTGCAATCTGCTGCCCATGTACCGGAAGCGGTACGGCTGATGCACCTGAGCGGTACGGCGGTGATCAGCTTTGAGTTGACGCCCTCTGGGCGATTGCTTTGGGCGCGGCTGGCGCAATCAAGTGGAGTGGGCGCGATTGACCGCGCCGCCTTGCAGGCGGTCAAGAGCGGAACGTATCCGCCGTTTACCAAAGACATGCCCAAAAAGGCGACGGTATTTGATGTAGAAGTGCATTTGTCTGCTAAATCATAATATTGCCCAGGCACGAATAGCCGGCAATCAGGAGGGAGTTGTGAAAAAATTTGCGCTTGCGTGTTTGGCGCTGTTGAGTCTGTTTGTAGGGGGCGTCCAGGCCGAGACAGCCGTCGTCCCGGTTGTTCCGAACCTACGCTTTGCACACTACACCTTCGCCATGCTTTGGCAGCCTGGCGTTTGTGCCACCTGGACACGAATAGGTGCCGCTTGTAACGATCTGACGCCTGCGTCGCGCGCCAGCCAGCAGTGGAGTCTGCACGGTCTCTGGGCTAGCCGCCCGCAACAGCTCATTGCAAGTGGAATGGAGCCCAAGACCTGGTGGCAGCACGGCTGTTTTTGGTTCCGGAATCAGAGTATGGCCCCCCACGACAGTTGTTCCTTGCCATCCCTCGAACTGTCGCCCGCAGTCAGCCGCGAGTTGACCGCCAATATGCCCATGCGCAAGGTCTGCCTGGATCGCCATGAATATTACAAACACGAGGCCTGCATCGGGGAAAAGCCCGATCCCTTTTTTCAGACGGCCCTGCGCTTGTTGGGGGACGTCAATGCCAGCAGTTTTACGGCATACGTGCGGGATCACCATGGGCAATGGGTCAAGCGCAACGATCTGTTGCGCGCTTATGGTACGGCATTTCATCTTCCCAATGCGAAGTCTCTCGAACTGCGTTGCGAGAGTAAGGACAACCATAGCGGCCACGAGCTGCAGGGTGAGGGAAGCATCCTCACCGAGGCATGGATCACCATCCGTGCCGATGCCCTCCAGGAGTTTCCTCGCCCAGGCGCGTTTATGGCTGGACGGAAGGGAAATTGCGCAAAACTCATCCACATTTTACCCTAAGACAAGGAGCGTATTTTGCAATCCATGAATCGTCGTTCATTTTTGAAGCATCTGGGTCTGGGTGCCGGTGCCGCCGTTGCTGGCCCGCATCTGTTGGGTGTGGCCCATGCGGCTGGCGTCAGCAGTGAGCAGATGCTGCGCAGCAAGATCGAGCATGTCGTAGTGATTTTTCAGGAAAACCGGAGTTTTGATCATTACTTCGGGACATTTCAGCCGCGCAATGGCCAAAAGGTGGTCAATCTTTTGGACGCTGCTGGAAAAATCGATCCGCGCTTTACTAACCTGCAAAAAAATCCTGCGGGCATCCCTTACGCCAATCTACCATTACCCACGGAAATTCCGGCTTTTACCCAGGCGACCTTGCCGAACCAGCCATTTCATCTGGCGCCGTTCATCCCCGCCAAGGGTAACGTGCGCTGGGATCCCAAGCACCGTTTCTTCCGCATGATGGCAGAGGTCAACAACGGCAAGATGGATCTTTTCGTGGCGCTGGCGGGTGGTGCCCACAGGCACCTCAGTCGCGACGAGTTTCGCAAGATGACACCGGCGCAGATTGCCTTTGATCTGGCCCGGCCCAGCGGCCCGGTGCTGGGTTATTATGAGGCGGCGGACCTGCCGTTTTACCACCGCATGGCGCATGAATATGTGCTCTTTGATCATTTCTATCAGGCCATGAGCGGCGGGAGCACGGGAAATGCGCTGTATCTGGCGGCGTGCCGCTCTTGCGTCAATCCCAGCGTCCCAGACGAAAATGTTGCACCCTTCGATCCTCGTGAGGCGGGTCTGCAGCACGCCTTCTTCGACCTGCCTTACGACCATCGTCGCGTGATGGTGAACGACCTGCCACCGTTGCAGGGTCCGACCAACGCCGGTGAGCCGAAAATATTGAAGATCAGTCCGCCTCCCGCCGCTCAGACCTACGACAACATTGGCGATCGCCTCAACGCCGCCAAGGTCGACTGGTCCTGGTATAACGAAAACTGGAATCGGGTAAAGCCCTGGGCCCTGAAAACCGCCTTTGGTCCAGGAGATGGCTCTGCTGTGGTGGAAACCTCACAGCTCTACGTCGCCCACCACAATCCGTTCCAATACTATCCGCGCTGGTTTGATTACGTTCGGGATGGGCACATGCGCGATGCCGACGATTTTCTGGAAGATGCGCGGCAGGGGAAACTCCCCGGCGTATCCTTCATCAAGGCGAGTGCTGCGCATGACGAACATCCTGCCGATTCTGCTGCCGCAGTGGGGATGGAGTGGGTCGAGCGCTTGGTTCGTTCGGTAGGAGAGGGGCCAGCCTGGGAAAAGACTGCTATTTTCATCGCCTATGACGAGGGCGGCGGCTTCTGGGATTCGCTGCCACCCAAGGTGGTAGATGAGTACGGTTTCGGTACCCGCGTTCCGGCACTGCTGATCAGTCCCTGGGCGCGTCAGGGTCTGGTGGACCACCATCTGGCAAGTACGGCCAGTATCCTCAAGTTCATTGAAACCCGCTTTGGCTTGACGCCACTCAATCATCGCGACCGCGATGCCTACGACATGCTCGGAGCGTTCGACTGGGGGCAGCGCCCGCGCAGTTTTTCGCTGTGATGATTCGGGGCCTGCCACCCGGCAGGTCCCGCTCAGGCGCTTCCGCTAGAGCACTCCCGCCGTTGCTTCCTGTCTGTGCTATTCTGAATTCTGGCTTATTGGCTGGGAGGCGGCGCTATGGCAAAGTCCGTGATGGTGGCGGGTGCGGGGATTGTGGGTCTCTCGATAGCGCTACAGTTGCAGTTGCGTGGTTGGCAGGTGCAACTCTGGGATCGCCAGCCAGCGGGGGAGGGGACCTCTTATGGCAATGCCGGACTCATTCAACGTGAGGCGGTGTTCCCCCAGCCCTTTCCGCGGGATCTTCATGAACTTTGGCGTTACGCCGGCAATCGCAGCAGTCGTGCACAGTACCGGTTTCGCGCCTTGCCGCCACTGGCACCCGCCTTTCTGCGCTACTGGCGCGCATCTCGTCCTGATCGTCTGCAACGCAGTGCCAAGGACTACGGTGCTCTCATTCGCCATTGCCTGGAGGACCACCTGGCGCTGGCAGCCGTGACCGATGCCAGCGAGTTGTATCGGTCGGGGGGCTGGGTACAAACCTTTCAGCAGCCGGAACATTTGGCGGCGGAGTCGGCGGCGGCCGCCTTTAAAAAGCTGCACTTTGATGTGGAATATGCCTTGTGGGACGAAAACGCGCTAAAACAGCACCTTCCCATGCTGCGCGCTGGTCTCGCTGGCGCCATTCACTGGACACAACCCTTGGCACTGATCGAACCGGTCGCGCTGTCCCAGGCCTATCTGCGGACCTTTCAACAACAGGGCGGCGAATTTGTCTTGGAGGGTATCAAAAAACTGGAAAAGACCGCGCACGGCTGGCGTATCCGCGGCGAGAAACAATCCGGGGAAGCTCCGTGGTTGGTACTCAGCATGGGCGCCTGGACGATAGATTGGGCCAAGCGCTTGGGATATCAGGCCCCGGTGTTCGTCAAACGCGGCTATCATCAACATTATTCCCAAAGCGCAGAGCCGGGACTGCCGCTGCCGGTATTGGATAGCGAGGCAGGTTATGTACTCGCACCGATGCGCCACGGTCTGCGCCTGACCACCGGGGCCGAATTTGCCGGGCGGGATGACCCGCCATCGTTGCGCCAGCTAAGCCTGGCGGAGGCGGCGGCGCGTAAGCTCTACCCGGGTCTGGGTCGTCCCCTGGACTCCGAGCCCTGGCTGGGACATCGTCCGTGTACGGGGGATATGCTACCTATCATCGGTCCGCTGCGGGAGCAGCCAGGCATCTTTCTAGCCTTTGGGCACTGCCACCAGGGCCTGACCATGGGGCCGAGTACCGGCCGACTGGTGGCGCAGATGCTGGAGAATGACGCGCACCCCTTTGTGGATCCCTGGCCGTATCGTCCGGAGCGTTTCCAGGCGTAGACGGTAGCGGCGATCGGTCTAGGCTTGAATCAGCCGGGTTCGTAGACCAGCCGCACCCGGGAGGCAGGGTACAGCACGGTAGAAAACTCGATGCCGACCCCGGCAGGATCGACGTTGACGTTTTCACAAAGCAACAGACATTCGCCCTTTGCCAATTGCAGGAGCTCGCGCTCCGTGGCTTGCGCCAGAGATGACTGGATGGTGGAGCGCATGCGGGTGTAATCCTGCACGCCACGCAGGCGCAGTGACTCGGTAATCCCGCGCCCGGCACGCAGGTCTTCCACCAGTGGCAGCAAGTGTTCACCAAAGAAGAGATGACGGGCGACGGAGATGGGTTCGTTGCCAACGAAGCCCAGGGTCTTGACCATGGCGACCCGCGGAAAATCCGGGAAAACACCATAGGACTGGATACGGCGCAGTTCGGGCAAATCCGCTAGGTCCAGAATTTTTGCTTCCAGTATCTGATTGTGTCCAGGCTTCTGGTATTTCTTGACCCATTCAGAAAAGCGCGGACGCTGCATTAATTGGTAATCAAACTGGGGTTGGGTGACGAAGGTCCCAATGCCATGCCGGGTTTCTGCCACCCCCAAGTCGCAAAGCTGTTGCAATGCGCGGCGCAGGGTATGGCGATTGACGCCATATTCCTCGGCCAGAAACTGCTCGCTCGGCAAGCGCTCGCCGCTCGACCACTCCTTGGCCTCGATGCGTGCGTAAAGGTCTTCGGCAATCTGTTTCCAGATACTGATGCCGTTCTGAAAGTTGGTGATTTGTATGGGCATGGCAGTCAGTCTAGCAAATTCCGCAGGATCATGAGCAGATCCGTCAGCGCATCTTCCACGGCGCCGTTGTTGGAGATAGAAAAATCCACCACGTCTGGGCGAAGAGGGACTTGGCGCGCCAGGCGTTCGGAAATCGCGTTGGTAGATTCCCGATCCCGCGCCAGCAGGCGCGCGCGGCGAATCTGCGGGTCGGCATCGATGAGGATCGTGCTGCCCCCCAGAGTCTGGCGCAAGCTGGGCAGGGTCTGGCGCGATACACTGACCACTACCAGGCGACCATCCTGGGGCAATGCCGACCAGGGTAGCGCGTACTCCCAGCCATGTGCCTGCCAGGAAAGGGCAAGCCAGCCCTGTTTTTCGAGGGCCGCGAGGTCCTCGGGTGATACGTATTCTTCTCCCCAGGCGGGCTGCGGCCGGGTCACCAAGCGTCTGGCAAAATAAATGCGGGGATCGGCGCATAACGCCTCTTGGGCAAGGCGGAGCAGGGTGTCTTTCCCTGCCCCGGAGGGGCCGGCCACCCAGACGAAGGATGATTTCATCCGCGGGTTCCCAGGGGAATTTCCGCGATGACCCGGAAGGGGCCTTCGGCATCGTCTTGCACCAAGAGCGCAAGGGAGCGCAAAAAACGGGGACGAAGGAGGACTTCTGAGAAAAACTCCTGTGCCTGCGGTAGCCAGGCATCGGGCTCGGGAAGTGCATCGCTCAGGGTCAGGTGAAAGACAAAATCGGTAAAGATATGTGGATATCCCCAGTGCCGTAACTGCGCTCGCTGCCGCTCGCTGTAGCTGGCGCGGTCCCGGCGTCGAAGCTCGTCCTCATCGTAGGGACGACGGAAAGAATCCAGTTCCCGGACACAGGCATCGGCCAGGGCATGCAATTCCGGGCAGGGTTGCATCAAACGCAGGCTCAGGAAGGCATCATCCAGCACCAGACGCAAATCCGGAAGGCGAAACGGCTCATGCTGCTGCAGCAGAGAGCGGGTCGCCGCTTCGAGATCTGCGAGAGTACCCTGGAGGGGCATGGGCGCCTTGATGGTGGCGTGGAAGCCATAAGCTTGGGCGCGCCCCGCCGGTACCTGTGGATAGGGTCGGGAGACTGCGCACGCTGTGCGGCTGTCCCAGCCCAGCCAGCGACTTCCGCACTTCCACAGCGGATCATCGGCCGGCGGCAAATAGTAGAGAGCGACACGCATGGTTCTCAACCGACGCGCTCGCCCGCACGCCAGACTCCGCGCAGGGTCACCAGCCCGTCCTGATAGCGCACGCGCAGCAGATCTGCGCGCTGTCCGGGGGTCAGACTTCCGCGATCTTCCAGACCCAATAGCCTTGCTGGACTACTGGTGACCATGGCTATGGCCTGCGGAAGGGAGGCGAGCTTCCGCTCGGCCAGGAGGAAAGCCGCCTCCAGTAAGGAGCTCGGGTAGTAGTCAGAGGCCAGGGCACTGACTACGCCCTCCCGCACCAGATCAGCCACCGCCACATTGCCGGAGTGGGAGCCACCGCGGACCAGATTGGGGGCGCCGGCCACCGTCGCCATGCCCAGATCCACGGCGTGCCGAGCGGCGGCAAGAGTCACCGGAAACTCGCTGATACGAATGCCATCGTGTGCGTTGCGTTCGATTTCTTCTGGCGAGACGTCGTCGTGACTCGCTATCGGTAGGGGACCGTCGCGTAGCAGCTCGAGAATGAAGGCGCGATTTTGGGCGCTATAGCGATGGTGCCTTTCCTGTGATTCCGCAATGCGCTGCTCCAACTCCTCTTCGCTAAAGCCCTCCGCGCGGCGCCCCGAGCGGAATTTTTCGAGATTGGTGTGCTGTCCCACCCCCGGAGTGTGATCCATCAGACTGAGCATCTGCACTGGTCCTGCGGCCAGGCTTTCCTGCAGTAGCTGCGGCAGATTGGCCACCGGTAATTCGCAACGGAGATGCAGGAAATGCTCGGCGCGCAGCTGATCGCCAGCGCGTAACTGTTGCAGGTCAACCAGGGCGTCACGTAAGGTCTGCACCCGTTGCGCCTCGAAGCCGGCGTCACCAACGCAGAGGGCGTCGGCAACGCTGGTGATTCCTGCTGCGATACATTGGGCATCGTGCGCCAGAAAGGCCGAGCGCGAGGGCCAGCGGGCCAGCGTCCGTGGCTGTACCTGCCGTTCCAGATTGTCCGTATGGATATCCACCAGGCCCGGAAGCAGGAAATCGCCAGCACAGTCGAGGAGTTCCGCGCTACTCGATGATCCCTCGTCCAGGACCCGGATCTTGCCGTCATCATCCAGCAGTAGTGAACCCAGCACGACTTCATCGGGCAGAACCAGGCGGGCGTTGCGAAATCCACGCATCTTCATGAGTAGGCATCTCCAGCGGCAAGGGTAAGTTCGCGGTCGGCAAGCTTTCGAATCTGTTGCGGGTCGTGCAGGATGAGCAGAATGCCGCGACCATTCTCCTTGGCCCGCCGAATTTCGGTAAGAATCAGGGCGGAAAGAGGTTGCCAATCGTCCCGATCTTATTGCGATCACTTACAAAACGACATGCTGGCGATGCGCAAAACAATTCTACCGAGTGTCCGTGGATGAAGAGGTTGAGTACGGCGTCCGTTGCCGGATTGGGAGCAAAGTATGTCCAGGGCTGCCGAGCCAGAAGTTAATACCCCGGCTGATGTCGAGTCCACGGCGCCGCTCCCAACTGCATCAGCAGGGAAGGGTTGTCCCAGCCGGCTTGCCGATGCTCCACCAGCACATCGGTGCTGATGCCACCGCGCACATACCAACGTCCCAGCAGGCGCAGGTAGCGGGGTTCCAGCAACTGCACCAGATCATCGGCGATGCGGTTGCTGAGGGCTTCATGGAAGGCACCCTCGTTGCGGTAGCTCCACAGATAGAGCTTGAGGGACTTCAACTCCACGTTGCGTTGGTCGGGAACGAAGTCGAGAAGAAAATGCGCGAAGTCCGGCTGGCCGGTCAGTGGGCAGAGGCAGGTAAACTCGGGTAGATCCATGTGCACCAGGTAATCGCGTTCCGGGCAAGGGTTGGGAAAGCTCTGTAAATCGCGGCTCGGTTGACTGGGCATCAAGTTCTCCTCAAGATAATGCGTTCGGCCACCATCATAGCAAAAACCGGCGCCCATGCGTCTCTCCGCCATCCACCTACACGGATTCAAATCCTTCCGCAATGCCACCCGCATCGATGTGCAGCGCAACCCGCTGGTCATCGTCGGACCCAATGGCTGTGGCAAATCCAACATCATCGACGCCATTCGCTGGGTACTGGGCGAATCTTCGGCGCGGCAACTGCGCGGTGGCGCCATGGCCGATGTCATCTCCAATGGCTCCACGAGCCGCGGGGCCGCGCAACAGGCCGTTGTCGAACTGCTTTTTGATAATTCCGCCGGCAAAGCCCCGGCGCCGTGGACGGCCACTGCAGAAATTCGTGTGCAGCGGCGGCTTTCCCGCGACGGCGATAGCCAATACCGCATCAATGACGCCCGCTGTCGTCGCCGGGATGTTGGTGACCTCTTTCTGGGCACCGGTCTGGGTGCCAGCAGCTACGCCATCATCGAACAGGGAACCATCGGGCGCATCATCGAAAGTCGGCCCGAGGATCTCCGCGCCATGCTCGAAGAGGCGGGCGGTATCAGTCGCTACAAGGAGCGCCGCCGCGAAACGGAGCAGCGCATCGCCGAGACTCGCGAGCATTTGCAGCGCTTGCGCGACATTTACGGCGAAATGGAGCAGCAGTATCAGCGGCTGACCCGCCAGGCCGAGCAGGCGCGCAAATTGCGGGAACTGCGCCAGGAAGAACGGCGCTGGCAATGGTGGGAACTGGTCCTGCGTCTGGAGGTCGTTGCCGCAGAGCAAGCCCAGATGCAGGACGAGCTCGCCACAACTGCGGCCCTGTTACAGACCCTGCAAGAAGAGGAGCTACGAACGCATGTGGCTCTGGACGCCCGGCGTAACGAGCTGGCGCAGCAGGAAGAACAGTTGCGTGAAGCGCAGGCAGAGCAATATGCCGCACAGGCCGAGCAGACGATGGCCGAGCAGGACTGGCAACGCCTGCAAGAAGAAGGGAAACGTCTGGAGCGCAGGCAAAGCGAGGAGCGCGAACGGCACGCCCGTATCGAGGAAGAGAAAACACGACGAGTGCGTCAGTTGCAGGAGGCGCAGAGCCGCTTACAGGGCCTGCAGGAGCGTGAGCGGGTCCGAAGCGCGGAAGAACAGCAGTTGCGCGTGGAGCGCGAGCGCCTGGATCGGGCAGTTCGCGATGCCGAACTTGCCCAGCAAGCCGTGCGCGACAAGTTGCAGGACTGGCGTCGCCAGGTGGAAGTACAGGAAGCGCAGTGGCGGGAATTGCAGCCGCGGATCGCGGAGATGGAGCAGCGCCGTGCTCGCTTGGGGAATCGCTCTGTCCCTGCTCCAGAGGAATTGGAGAAGCGCGAGGCGCAGGTGCAGGAGGCCACTGGCGAACGGGAACGGGTCGAGGCAGAGCTTGCGGCCAGGGAGCAGAGCCTGGCACGACTCGCGTCGACAATCGAGCAATCTCAGGAGGAATGGCAAAAATTGCGCGATGAGCTGCAGGGCCGCCGCGCGCAACGGGATGCCTTGGAACGCTTGGCGCGTGGCTTGCAGAAGAAGGGGGTGGGCGCTGCAGACCGGGCCCTCAGTGGCATATTAGTGGTAGATGCGGAATGGGAACGGGCTACCGAGTTGGTGCTGGGCGAACGCCTGCACGCCATACTCAGCGAAACGAAGACCCTGCCATCCGGCTCGGGAAGCTGGTTATGGATTTCTCCGGTAAAGCCAGAAGCATCTTTGCCAGAAGATGCCCTGTGGCATCGGCTGCGTCTCGACGAGCCCTGGAAAGAAGCGCTTTTGCCCTGGCTCTGGGGCCTGCGCTGTTGCCGCGATTTGCACAGTGCCACGGCGCGTATCGCGGAGTTGCAAGTGGGCGAACATTGGCTGACCCCCAACGGCGAATTGCTCTGTGCCACAGGTTTGTGGCGTTTGGGGACAGAGGATGACACGACCAGTTGGCTGCGCGTGCGCCGTGAGCTGGAAGAAATCAGCACGCAACTGCCGGATTTGGAGCGCCGGGCGACCCAGGCAGAAACCGTACTGCGCAACTGCCGCGAGGAATTGACACAGGCGCGTGGCCAGGGGCAGAGCCTGCGCCGGCAGGCGCAAGAGGTACAGACAAAACTGGCGCAAGCACGGGAAAAACTTGCCGAGTGGCAAAGCACCCTCGCGGCCGAAAAGCAGCGCGCAGCAGCCGAGCGGGAAGAATGTGAGCGTCTGGATGTGGAGCTTCAACAACTCAGACAGCGCCATGCAGGATTGGATGAAGAGCTGCGGCGGGAGCGCACGCGAGCGTCCGGGCTACGCCAACAGGAAGAAGAGGCGCGGCGCGGCCTCGAAGATCGTCGGCGCGAGCAGCAAGAGCAGCGGCAGCGTTTTGCCCGTATGCGCGATGAGGGACAGCGCGCGGCGCTGGCACAGCAACGCTTGGAAAATGAACAGCGGATGGCCGAGGAGCGCCTGCAAAGTCTGAGAGAGGAAGCCGAGCGCGCGACGCAGGCACTGGTCGAGCTCGAAGGCGCTCGAGGGCGTTGGCAGGCAGATCTCCCTGGCGCTGAGGAACGCCGTAGCCTACAAACGGCCCGCCGTAGTGCTGCACAACAGCGGCTGGCACAAATACAGGAAGAGGGCGAACAGCTACGGCAGCAGCTTCGCGCTCTGGATCAGCAACGCCAGGCTGGACAGCAGCAGCAACGGCAGACCGAGGTGCAACGGGCCAAACAGGAGGCCAAGCTTGCACATCTGGAGGAACGTCACCAGGAGCTTCTGCAGAAGGCGCAGGAACTGGCGGCGATTTTGGGCGAGAACCCCGGACCCATGCCCGCAAACAGCACCCCACAAAAGGAGTTGCAGCGTCTGCAGGCAGCCATCGCCCGGCTCGGCAACGTCAACCTTGCCGCCGAGGAGGAGCTTGCCGAGCTACAGGAGCGTCAAGGCGATTTAGCCGCGCAGGTGGTAGATGTCGAGCAAGCCCTGCTCAGCCTGGAGAGTGCCATGGCGGCCATGGACGCGGAAACCCTGGAGCGTTTTCAGCGTACTTTGGAGCAGGTGAATCGTGGGCTGCAAAAATATTTTGCCGAGCTCTTTGGCGGCGGTGTGGCGGCGCTGGAGGCTTGTGCCGGCGATCCGTTGGACGCCGGACTGGTCTTGCGGGCGCAGCCGCCGGGCAAGCGCAACAGCACCTTGCAGCAGCTCTCTGGCGGCGAAAAGGCATTGACTGCCATTGCCCTGGTTTTTGCCATCTTTGCCCTCAATCCGGCGCCGTTCTGCATCCTCGATGAGGTCGATGCGCCCCTCGATGACGCCAATATCGAGCGTTTTTGCCGATTACTGCGAGAGCTCGCAAAAGAAACCCAGTTTCTCCTGATCAGCCATCGGCAACTGACCCTGCAGGTAGCCGAGCAACTGGTCGGGGTGACAATGATCGAGCCCGGTATCTCTAGTATCGTGCCTGTGGATGTTGCCGCTTTGCTTGCCGAGGCCGAGATTACGTGACCGGATGACAGGGCCCGTGCAAGCTGAGGACCGGCCAGCCCCGCTCCTGCGCGGTGGCCAACAGGATCTTGTCCGGATCGACGGCGATGGGATTACCCACCAACTCGAGCAGTGGCAGATCATTGTGGGAGTCGCTGTAAAAATATGCCGTGGATAGACTGTCTTCCCACGGTAGGCCTTGGGCGCCCAGCCACTGGCGCAGACGCTCCACCTTGCCTTCCTGAAAGCACGGGATGCCGTAACTGCGCCCAGTAAACTCGCCGTTGTCATCACATTCCGCCTCGGTCGCCAGCAAGGTTGGAACTCCCAGCTCCACCGCAATGGGCGCGGTCACGAAACGATTCGTTGCGGTAATGATCAACAAGGTATCGCCAGCGTCGGCGTGTTTGCGCACCAAGGCGCGGGAGGCATCCGTAATCATGGGCAAAACCCGCTCTTGCATGTACTGGCAGTGCCACGCATCCAACTGTCGTCGTGGGTGCGCTGCCATGGGTGCCAACACAAAGCGGAGGAAATCGCCCATATCGAGCTCGCCATTCATATAGTCGCGATAATAGCGATCGTTGGCGCGACGCAATTCCTCGCCATCGACGATGCCCAGGGTGCTCAAAAACTCCAGCCAGGCGTGATCAGAGTCCCCGGCGAGCAGAGTGTTATCGAGATCGAAAATGGCCAGAGCCATGGGTTCCTCACGTCAATTGCAAAAGCCCGGCGGAGTATATCAGGCTTCTGGGCGATGCGGCAGGAAAGCGGCCAGAATACCCAGCAGAGGCAGGAACGAGCAGATCTGATACACGGTATCGATACCCCAGATATCCGCCAGTTGCCCGAGAACCGCTGCGCCAACGCCACCCAGACCAAAAGCCAACCCGAAGAATAAACCAGAGATCGTCCCCACCTTTCCTGGCACCAGTTCTTGGGCATAGACGATTATGGCCGGAAAGGCAGAGGCAAGCAGGAAGCCAATCACGATCGACAGCAGGGCGCTCAGCGTCAGGCCCACGTACGGTAGCGCGAGGGTAAAGGGGGCAATGCCCAGCAGTGATACCCAGATCACTCGCTTGCGGCCAACGCGGTCCCCAATCGGGCCGCCGAGCAGGGTGCCCGCCGCCACCGCCGCCAAGAAAATAAAAAGATGCAGCTGCGCCTCGCGTACGGGAATGGCGAAGTGATGCATCAGATAGAAGATCAGGTAGCTGCTGATGCTGGTCAGATAGATAAATTTGGAAAACATCAAGGCCACCAGAATGACCATACTTCGTCGTACCAGCGCCTTGGGTAAAGGCACTCCCTCGGCTTGCTGCGCTTTCTTCGGCTGGCGGTGTTGATGCTGATACCAACGTCCAACAAAACTCAGAATGACAATGGCTGCCAGGGCGAAAAGCGAAAACCACGACAGGCTCTCTTGCCCGTTGGGCATCACGAGGAAAGCTGCGAGCAACGGACCCACAGCCGTGCCCACATTACCACCTACCTGAAAGATCGACTGCGCGAGGCCAAAGCGTCCACCCGAGGCCATGCGTGCAACGCGCGAGGATTCCGGGTGAAATACCGAGGAACCAAGGCCCACCAGGGCCGCAGCCAGAAGTAAAACCAAGTAATTTGGTGCGATGGATAACAACAACAGCCCAGCAAAGGTCGAGACCATTCCCAAAGGCAAGGACCACGGCAGCGGGTGACGATCGGTGTAGCGCCCTACCAGCGGCTGAATGATCGAGGCGGTTAATTGATAAGCTAAGGTAATGAGCCCGATCTGCGCAAAACTCAAATGAAAATTGCTGCGAAACAGGGGGTACACCGCCAGCATCAGCGACTGAATACTGTCATTCAGAAAATGAGACACACTGATAGCGCTCAGGATATCGAAGCGCGTGCCCCCCTGCGGTTGCCGACGGACTGCGGATTCCTGGCGGATGATGCTGGACATGCTGGCCTCAGAGAAAAAGGCGTAGTCTACGAGGAGGGAAGCATACCGTCTAGTAGGTATTTGCTCGCTGCGCTTCCTGGCGGCTTGCCCCAGGACCGGGGGCTGGTGTTTAATTGCGGCCATGACCGACGTTAAAAATCCCTCCCAGCCAGATCAAGCTTCGCAGGAAATTTTTTCCGACACCCTGCACTCGTTAGAGAAGGTGGTCGATAAGATGGAAAGCGGGCAGTTGAGCCTGGAAGAGTCTGTTGCCCTGTTTCAACAGGGCATGGATCTGGCGCAGAGGGCAGAAAAGCAACTACGCGAGGCGCGCCAGAAAGTGGAAATCCTCCTCGGTTCTGAGGTGGCTCCCATGGTCAGCGATGCCGAAGAGGACTGAAACGTGAATCATGCCCTAGAATCTTTTGCGGCCTTCCGCGAACGGATCGTAGCGCGCAGCGAAGAAAAGCTGGAGAGACTTCTTCCCCCGGACAATGCCTTCCCCGCGCGCCTGCATGAGGCGATGCGCTACAGTGTGCTCGGCGGTGGCAAGCGGGTGCGCCCGCTGCTCGTCTATGCCACGGGTGCGGCCCTCGGTGTGCACGAATCTCTGCTCGACCGGCCGGCGGCGGCGTTGGAAATGATCCATGCCTATTCTTTGGTTCATGACGATCTTCCGGCCATGGACAATGACGACCTGCGCCGCGGGCGTCCGACCTGCCACAAGGCGTACGACGAGGCGACCGCGATTCTGGTGGGCGATGCCTTGCTGACGCACGCCTTTCGGGTGCTCGCCGAACCTTTTGGGGGCAGTCCTGCGCAGCAGCTGCGGATGGTGGCAACCCTGGCGCAGGCGGCGGGCTCCCACGGTATGGTGGGCGGGCAGGCAGTGGATCTGGCGGCAGTGGGCCATCAGTTGGCGCAACCGGCACTCGAACAGATGCACCTGCTGAAAACTGGCATGCTGATCCGCTGTGCCATTCAGCTTGGGCTGGCGGCCAGTGGTGTCGCCGAAGACTCTCGCCAGGGATCTGCACTGATTCGCTATGCCGACCGGGTGGGTCTGGCGTTTCAGGTGCAGGACGACATCCTCGATGAAATCGGCGACATCGAGCAGACTGGTAAGGCCAAGCAGGGCGCTGATCGCGAGCGTCAAAAGCCAGGCTTTGTCTCCTTGCTGGGCCTGAAACAAGCGCAGGACTATGCGCGTAGTCTGCTCGACGAGGCGCTCGGCGAGCTGGAGACCTGGGGCAAAGAAGCCGATCATTTGCGTGCCCTGGCCCGCCTGATTGTCGAGCGGAATCGATGAATCCTCTATTGCAAAAAATTCCTGGTCCCGACACCTTGCGGGGGATGTCCCGCAGCGAACTCAAGCAGGTCGCCAAACATCTGCGCCAGTTTCTCATCGAAACCCTCAGTCAGACAGGTGGCCATTTGTCCTCCGGATTGGGGACGGTGGAGCTGTCGGTTGCTCTGCACGCCGTTTTCCATACGCCGGAGGATCGCCTGATCTGGGACGTCGGGCATCAGGCCTATCCTCACAAGGTGTTGACTGGACGTGGCACACAATTTCCGACCCTGCGCCAAAAAGGTGGCCTATCGGGTTTTCTCAAACGCGAGGAAAGTCCGTATGATGCCTTCGGCGCTGGGCATTCCAGTACGTCGATCAGTGCGGGCTTGGGCATGGCGGTAGCCTCTGCACTCGACAATACCCACCGGCAGGTAGTGGCGATCATTGGCGACGGCGCTATGACCGCCGGCCTGGCCTACGAGGCGTTGAACAACGGCGGTGTCCTCGATGCCGATCTGCTGGTTGTGCTCAACGACAATGAGATGTCGATTTCCCCCAATGTGGGGGCGGTTTCCCAATACCTCACCCGACTCCTCTCCAATCCGGTGTACAACACCGTGCGCGAGGGTGCCGGGCAGGCCTTGAGTCTGGTGCCGCCGTTGCGCGAACTGGCAAAAAAGGCAGAAGAAGGCGTCAAAGGTCTGGTCTCCCCGGGCCTGCTTTTCGAGGAAATGGGCTTTAACTATTACGGACCCATCGATGGTCACGATCTCGATACCTTGATTCCGACCCTGGAGAATCTGCGCAAGATCCGCGGTCCGCGCTTGCTGCACGTCATCACCAAGAAGGGCAAAGGCTATGCGCCGGCGGAGAAGGATCCGTGCACCTACCACGGCGTCACGCCGTTTGACCGGGACAGCGGTGCCATGCGCAAATCGTCGACGGTCAGTTACACGAAGATTTTTGGTGACTGGCTCTGCGATAAGGCAGGCAAAGAAAGCAAGCTGGTTGCCATAACCCCTGCCATGCGCGAGGGTTCTGGTCTGGTGCGCTACGAACAGCTTTATCCCGAGCGCTACTTCGACGTGGGGATTGCCGAGCAACATGCGGTGACCTTTGCCGGGGGCCTGGCTTGCGAGGGCTTTCACCCCGTCGTGGCCATCTATTCGACCTTTCTGCAGCGGGCCTACGATCAGCTATTGCACGACGTGGCGATTCAAAACCTGCCGGTCCTCTTTGCCGTTGACCGTGCTGGTCTGGTCGGCGCCGACGGTGCCACGCATCAGGGTGCTTTCGATCTGGCCTACGCGCGCTGCATTCCCAATCTGGTCATTATGGCCCCCAAAGACGCCCAGGAAATGCGCGATATGCTCAACACCGGCTACGCCTATCCCGGTCCCGCCATTGTCCGCTATCCGCGTGGCGCCGCAGCGGGTGGGATCGGCGACGCAGACTTGCAGCGTCAGATCCCCATCGGCAAGGCTGAAATCCTGCGTGAGGGGAAAGGCTTGGCGATCCTTGCCTTTGGCACCCGTGCCGAAGCTGCTTTGCAAGCAGGACGGGAGCTGGATGCCACGGTGGTCAATATGCGCTTCGTCAAACCGCTGGATCATGCCCTGCTCGACCGTCTTGCCGTCGATCATGAAGCCTTCCTGACGGTGGAGGAGGGGGTGCGCATGGGCGGAGCCGGCAGCGCAGTGGCGGAATACCTGCTCGACAAGGGGCAGCGGCCACAACTGAAGATTCTTGGCTTGCCCGATCAGTTCATCGAACACGGTGAGGCTTCTTTGTGGCTTGCGGAATTGGGCCTGGACGCCGATGGAATTCGTCGCGCTGGCGAGGAACTGCTCGCCCGCCTTGCTGGTAACGGCTGTGGCGCGTAATATCTGACCAAATCAGTCAAGCATTCGATGAGGTTCAACGTAGTGAGAGATTGCGCTGCAGAAACGTTGGAAGATGTACAGGGGCGTGCCGACCCGCGTGCCATTGCCATTCAGCGAGTCGGCGTCAAGGCCGTTCGTCATCCCCTGCGCATCGTAGACCGGGCAGGCAAGCAGCAGCAGGTGGCGGCGTACTGCAATATGTATGTCGGCTTGCCAGCACATCTGAAAGGCACCCATATGTCGCGCTTTCTGCAGATATTGCAAGAGCAAGAGGAAGCTCTGCGGGTTGATGACCTCGATCGATTGCTCGTGCAGACCCAGGAGCGTTTGGAAGCCGAGAGCGCCCGCATTGAACTGCAATTCCCCTACTTCGTGCGGAAAAAAGCGCCAGTCTCTGGAGTGGAGAGCTATCTTGACTACGAAGTGGAGTGGAGTGGCGAAATCACGGGCGACGAGAGCCGCTCGCAACTTCTGGTGCATGTGCCGGTGACCAGCCTTTGTCCCTGCTCCAAGAGCATTTCCGAATATGGCGCACACAATCAGCGCTCGCGGGTCAGCGTACAGGTCGAGGCACGGAGCCCCTTATGGATCGAGGATCTGATCGATCTGGTGGAAAGCGAGGCCTCCTCGCAGCTCTACGGCGTTCTCAAGCGGCCCGATGAGAAATACGTTACCGAATATGCCTACGATCACCCCAAGTTCGTCGAGGACATGGTGCGCGATGTCGCCCTGCGTTTGCAGCAGGACTCGCGGATCCGGCGCTATTCGGTAGCCTCGGAAAATTTCGAGTCGATCCACAATCACTCTGCCTATGCCTTCATCGAGGGGGAGAACTGATCCGTGGCGGGTAGCAGCATTGGTGAGCTGTTTCGCGTCAGCACCTTTGGCGAGAGTCATGGCCCGGCCATTGGCGCCGTCGTCGATGGCTGCCCGCCCGGGTTGGCTCTCACGGAGGCCGATATCCAGGTCGAACTCGACAGGCGTCGGCCTGGGCAGTCTCGCCACACCACGCAACGCCAGGAGGCGGATCAGGTCGAGATTCTCTCCGGTGTTTTTGAAGGCGTTACGACCGGCACGCCGATTGGCCTGTTGATTCGGAACACCGATCAACGGTCACAGGATTACAACAAGATCAAGGATAGTTTTCGTCCCGGGCATGCCGACTATACCTACCTACAAAAATTTGGTCTGCGCGACTACCGTGGTGGGGGGCGTTCTTCGGCGCGAGAGACCGCCACCCGCGTGGCCGCTGGCGCCATTGCCCGCAAATACCTGCGCGAACGTCTGGGTACTGAGATCCGCGCCTGGCTGGCGCAGATGGGGTCCATTCATGCGGTCCAGTTCGACGACGCCCAGATCGATCAGAACCCCTTTTTCTGTCCCGACGCGCAGGCGGCCCTGCGCATGGCGGAATATCTCGATGACTTGCGCAAGGCCGGGGACTCCATTGGCGCGCGGGTCGACGTGCAGGTCACGGGGATGCCCGTGGGCCTCGGTGAGCCGGTCTTCGATCGCCTGGAGGCGGATGTCGCCAGGGCCCTGATGAGCATCAATGCGGTGAAGGCAGTGGCGATTGGTGACGGTTTTGCCGTGGTCGAACAACGCGGCAGCGAACATGGCGATGCGCTGACCCCTGCGGGCTTTGCCAGCAATCATGCCGGTGGGGTTCTTGGCGGCATCTCCAGCGGCCAGGATCTGCGTGCCTCGGTCGCCATCAAACCAACCTCCAGCATTCGCATTCCCCGGCCCAGTATCAACCTGCAGGGTGAGGAAATCGAGATTGTCACCACTGGCCGTCACGACCCCTGCGTGGGCATTCGTGCCGTGCCCATCGTCGAGGCGATGCTGGCCATTACCCTGATGGATCATTATCTGCGTCATCGAGCACAAAATGCGGATGTCACGCCACCGGTAGCCCCCATCCCCAGACAATGCTGAAGGCGCGGCACGAGGGGCAGGCCCTCGTCGCGTTCTATTTTTTCTATTTTTGCGCCCTCGGCGCCTTCATGCCCTACTGGGGGCCGTGGCTGCGTAGCGTGGGCCAAGGTGCCTTGGCAATCGGTCTCCTCACTGCGGCAGTACAGTTCAGCAAGGTGCTCGCCCCCAATGTCTGGGGCTGGCTCCTGCACCATACGTCGATGCGATGGTTGATTCGTGGCGGGGGCCTGGCTGCTGCCCTGAGTTTTCTGTTGCTGTTCTGGGCGGAGGGCCACTTTTGGGCTCTGCTCCTGATCACCCTGCTGTTTTCTTTCTTCTGGGCGGCCACCCTACCGCTGGTGGACAACATCAGTATGGCGTGGGCGGAGCGGCAGGGGCGACGCTACGGACGCATTCGTCTCTGGGGATCCATCGGTTTTATCGTCCTGTCCCTTGGCATGGGTATCCTGGTGAGTCATTGGGGGCTGCGCAGTTTCTTGCCTGGCATCACCGTCTTTCTGTTCCTGACCTGGTGGGTCAGTCGTTTCCTGCCCTTTGCCAGCGATCCACAGAGCACGACAGCGCAGAAACTACCATCTTTTTTGCCGGAACTGCGTGATTTCCGCCTGTGGTTCTTTCTCGCCGCCGGCACGCTCGAGCAGGCCAGTCATGGGGTCTATTACGCCTTTTATTCCATCTACGTGGAGGCCCATGGCCACAACAGCAGCACCGTCGGTCTGCTCTGGGCCCTCGCAGTGGTCGCCGAGGTGTTGTTCTTCTGGTTTGGCGACCGAATCCTGCACCATTGGGGGACGATGACGGTATTTGTCAGTGCCTTTTTGCTCACCGCTCTGCGTTGGGTAGTGATCGCCCTGTGGCCAGGCTTCGTCTGGATCGTCCTCGTGCAGACACTGCACGCGGCCAGTTATGCCGCGTTTCATCTGGCTGCCATTCACTGGGTCTTTGCACGCTTCCCGCAGGCCCTGCGCGCGCGGGGTATGGCCCTCTACGCCAGCCTGGTATACGGGTTGGGAGGAGGGATCGGCGCCTTGGCGGCGGGCTGGGCCTGGCCTCAGATTGGTGGTAGCGCTACCTTTCTCGCCGCCGGCATTCTTGCTGCCCTGGCGACGCTCTTGTTACTGGGCATGTTTCGTCCCCGTCCCGCCCTTGAAAAGTTGGTCTGAAGCGCCCATCTCCCAGTCATCATCCGATATGGGAGTCGCCAGATGCGCAGTGACAAACTCACCACCAAGTTTCAGCAAGCCCTACAAGAGGCGCAGAGCCTCGCCCTGGGCAACGATCAGCAGCAGGTAGAACCCGTTCACCTTCTCATCGCTTTCCTCGACCAGGACGGCGGTATCGCCCGTCCTCTGCTCAGCAAGGCGGGCGTGCGCGTCGATGCCCTGCGCAACGAACTCGGCCGTGCCCTCAACAATTTGCCGAAGGTCCATGGCGGGCAGCCCGGCGAAGTCCAGTTTGGCCGGGATCTCATCAACCTGCTCAATCTTGCCGACAAGACCGCGCAGCAGCGGGGCGATGGCTATATCTCCACGGAGCATTTTCTGCTCGCCCTGATGGAGGACAAGGGTGAGGCGGGTCGTCTGCTCAAGGAGAGCGGTGCTACCAGCAAGGACCTCGAAGCGGCAACCACAGCACTGCATGGCGGCGAAAAGATCAACGATGCCAATGCCGAGGAACAACGCCAAGCCCTGGAGAAGTATACCATCGACTACACCGAGCGGGCGGCGCAGGGCAAGCTGGACCCGGTGATCGGCCGCGATGACGAAATTCGCCGCACCATCCAGGTGCTGTTGCGGCGCAGCAAGAACAATCCAGTGCTGATCGGTGAGCCGGGTGTCGGCAAGACCGCCATCGTCGAGGGCTTGGCGCAACGGATCATCAATGGTGAAGTGCCGGAATCCTTGCGTAACAAACGTCTGCTGGGGCTGGATCTGGGGGCGCTGATTGCCGGTGCGAAATTCCGCGGCGAGTTCGAGGAACGCTTGAAGGCCTTGCTCAACGATCTTGCCAAGAGTCAAGGGCAGATTCTTCTTTTTATTGATGAAATACACACCCTGGTGGGAGCGGGGAAGGCCGAGGGCGCGATGGATGCCGGCAACATGCTCAAACCCGCCTTGGCGCGGGGTGAGCTGCACTGTATTGGTGCCACGACCCTGGATGAGTACCGCCAGTACATCGAAAAGGATGCTGCCCTGGAGCGTCGTTTCCAGCGTGTGCTCGTGGATGAACCCTCGGTGGAGGACACCATTGCTATTCTGCGCGGCCTTAAGGAGCGTTACGAGGCGCATCATGGCGTGCGCATCACCGACCCCGCCCTGGTTGCGGCAGCGCAACTCTCGCACCGCTACATCAGCGACCGCAACTTGCCCGACAAGGCCATCGACCTGGTCGATGAAGCGGCCTCGCGGATCAAGATGGAGATCGACTCCAAGCCAGAAGCCCTGGATGAACTGGAGCGGCGCCTGATTCAGCTTAACATCGAAAAGGTGGCCTTGGCCAAGGAGAAGGACGAGGCAAGCCGCAAGCGTCTGGAGATTCTGGAGGAGCAGATCAACGAGTTGGAGCGTAAATTTCAGGAATTGGAGGAGGTCTGGAAGGCCGAGAAGCTGGCCATCGAAGGTACCTCGCAAATCCAGAAGGAGATTGATCGCCTGCGTGTGGAACTTGAAAATGCTCGCCGTGCTGCCGATTATGACCGCATGGCGCAGATCCAGTATGGTCTGATTCCCGAGCTCGAAGCCCGCTTGCAGAAGGCCGAGGAACAGGAGGAAGGTGCCGCACGTAAGGCGCCTACCTTGCTCCGCACGGAGGTACGAGAGGAGGAGATTGCCGAAGTCATCGCCCGCTGGACCGGCATTCCAGTGGCCAAGATGCTGGAAGGGGAGAAGGAAAAACTCCTGAAGATGGAAGAGCGCTTGCAGGCCCGGGTGGTTGGCCAGAGCGAGGCGGTGCAGGCGGTCAGCAACGCCATCCGCCGCTCACGGGCGGGCCTCTCCGATCCGCGGCGGCCCAACGGTTCCTTCCTCTTTCTCGGTCCCACCGGTGTTGGTAAGACCGAACTCAGCAAGGCCTTGGCCGAGTTCCTCTTCGATAGCGAAGAACAGATGGTGCGCATCGACATGAGTGAATTCATGGAGAAGCATTCCGTGGCGCGCCTGATCGGTGCCCCTCCAGGATATGTAGGCTATGAAGAAGGCGGTTATCTTACCGAGGCGGTGCGGCGCAAGCCCTATTCCGTCGTACTTCTGGATGAAGTGGAAAAGGCGCATCCGGAGGTCTTCAACATTCTCCTGCAGGTCTTGGACGACGGCCGTCTGACTGATGGCCAGGGGCGTACCGTGGATTTCCGGAACACAGTCATCATCATGACCTCGAACCTGGGCTCCGACCGTATTCAGGAATACAGTCGCTCTGGGGACGAGGATGCCATGCGCAGCGCGGTGATGGCGGTAGTGCAGGGGCACTTCCGTCCGGAGTTCCTGAATCGTATCGACGAAACCGTGATCTTCCATCCCCTGGATGCCCGGCAGGTGCGGGCGATCTGCGAAATCCAGATGCAGGGCCTGCGGGCACGCCTGCGCGAGCGGGACATGGACATCGTGCTCAGCGATGCGGCCATCGACCGCCTGGCGGAGATCGGTTTTGATCCCGTCTATGGCGCCAGGCCCCTGAAACGTGCCATCCAGGCGGAGATCGAGAATCCGCTGGCGCAAAAGCTCCTGCGCGGCGAGTTTACGGGAGGCACGCTCTTACACGTCGATCTGGAGGAAGACGATTTTGTTTTTCGCGGCGAACCCCTGCCTGGATAATAAGTCAGAAGTGCTGCAATTCACCCGAGACTGGCGTCAGTCCGGGCGAATTGTTTACCATGGCCACTTGATGCGGTTTTTCTGTTGCCCAGGAGTGTTCTCATGCGTTTTCGATTGCTGGTTCTTGCTGCTGCTCTTTTACTTTCCGGTTGTGCGGGAAGTAATCCCGTTTCCGACAATGGTGGGCATGGCAAGGTGTTATCCAAAGACCGGGCGCAAGAGCTCGTTAGCAGCGTTACGCATGATCAGGGCCAGGTGACGAAGGTTCTCCCTGGGCCGGGAGGATTGACCGCACTCGTCATCGCCGATCAGGGACACAAAACGCTTGCCTATGCCAGCTCAGATGGAAAATATCTGATCCTGGCGCAGGCGATCATCAACAGCAAAGGTGAAAACGTCATCCGGCACGACGCCGAGGAGGCGGGTCTGCTGCCGAAACCCATGGATGCGGCACAACTCGCCGAGCGGGCTAGTCAGGCCAAGTCTTTTGTCTTGGGTACTAAGGGACCGGAGCTGATCGCCTTTGTTGATCCCAACTGCATCTTCTGTCACAAGTTTTATGAGGACGCCAAGCCTCTGATCGCCGAAGGAAAGCTGCGTGTCCGCTATGTGGTTGCGGCATTTCTGAAGCCATCGAGTGCTGGGAAGGCGGCCGCCATTCTGTCGGCCAAAGATCCGGCAGCGGCGATGGCAAAGAATGAGAAGGGCTTCAATGAGGAAAGCGAGGAGGGCGGGATTTCCCCAGATGCCAACCCCAGTCCCGAAGTCATGGCAGAGGTGCAGAAAAACACCCAACTCCTGCAGGACAGTGGTGAGGTGGCAACGCCCACTATCGTCTACTGTGACAAGGACGGCAAGGCGCAGATCAGCCATGGTATGCCGGAAAAGCTCGATACCTTTCTTTCCGGCATCACGTCGATGAATGCCGAGGGTAAATGTGAATGACGGCTGATAACACGGTACTCGTGCAGCGTCAAAACTATCGCAGTCCGGATTTTGCCATCGACACGGTGGACCTCGAAATCTTTCTTCGACCCCAAGACACTCAGGTGCGATCCCGGCTCACATTGCAGCGCCTGAACCCCAGTGCTAAAGATCTGCTACTCGATGGCGAGGGGCTGGAGCTCTTGTCTCTCTCCCTGGACGGCAAAGATCTATCCAGCGATCGCCATTCCCTCGAATCGAGAAAGCTACGAGTCAAAGACGTCCCTGAACGCTTTGTCCTGGAGTCCCTGGTACGTCTCCAGCCGGAAGCAAACACTGCCCTGTCCGGCCTCTACTATGCCGATGAGGTCTTTCTGACCCAGTGCGAGGCGGAGGGCTTTCGGCGCATCACTTGGTATCTGGACCGCCCTGACGTCCTGGCTCGCTTTACCGTCACCCTGCATGCCCCCAAGTCCTGTCCGATCCTTCTGTCCAACGGCAATTGTGTCGCAACTGGTGACGCAGATAACGGCTGGCACTGGGCACGCTGGGAAGACCCGTTTCCCAAGCCCTGTTATCTCTTCGCCGCCGTCGGTGGTAGTTTTCACGTGGCCAGGGATCGTTACCGTACCGGCTCTGGCCGGGAAATCGGCCTGGAATTGTACGTCGCAGAGCGGGATCGGGACGCCTGCGAGCAGGCCCTGCAGAGTCTGCAAAAGGCGATGGCTTGGGATGAAAAGGTCTACGGGCGGGAGTACGACCTCGATCGATATCTGATTGTCGCTACCGACAGCTTCAACATGGGGGCGATGGAAAACAAGGGATTGAATATCTTCAATTCCAAGTATGTGCTGGCCAGCCCGGAAACTGCCACCGACGCCGATTATCAGGGAATCGAATCGGTAATCGCCCACGAATATTTTCATAATTGGACTGGCAACCGCGTCACCCTGCGCGACTGGTTTCAGCTCAGTCTCAAGGAAGGACTGACGGTATTCCGTGACCAGGAATTTTCCGCCGACATGAACTCCCGCGGTGTGCAGCGCATAGCCGATGTCCGGCGCTTGCGCGCCGCCCAGTTTGCCGAGGATGCCAGTGCCCTGGCGCATCCCGTGCGCCCGGAATCCTATAAGGAGATCAATAACTTCTACACGGCGACGGTCTACGAGAAGGGTGCAGAAGTGATCCGTATGATGCACACCCTGCTCGGCGTGGAAGGATTCCGCGCCGGGACCGACCTCTATTTCCAACGCCACGATGGACAGGCGGTCCGTATCGAAGAACTGCTGGACGCACTGGCGATCGGCAGTGGTCGCGACCTCTCCGGCTTTCTGCGCTGGTATTCTCAGGCTGGCACACCACGCCTCAAGGCCGATGGACATTTTGCTGCAC
The DNA here is from genome assembly GCA_028697715.1 of Acidithiobacillus sp. Taxonomy (GTDB): domain Bacteria; phylum Pseudomonadota; class Gammaproteobacteria; order Acidithiobacillales; family Acidithiobacillaceae; genus Igneacidithiobacillus. The sequence continues at coordinate 37,577 of JAQVDS010000020.1, forward strand.
AGAGTGGTCGGTATCATTTGCGCTTGCAGCAGCACACGCCGGCAACGCCGGGCCAGGAAGAAAAGCTGCCGGTACCTATCCCGGTGCGTCTGGCCTTTTTCCACGAAGACGGTATTCCCGCGCGGCTACCCGACGGACAGGAAGAGACTGTTTTGCTGCTCGAAGAGGCGTCTGGCGAATGGACCTTCGGCCCCTTTGCCAAGCCGGTCATCCCGTCGCTGCTGCGGGGGTTTTCCGCGCCGGTACTGCTCGAACGTGGTGATGCCGAGGCAGCGGACCGCTTTCTTGCCCAATATGACGACGACCCCTTTAACCGCTGGGACAGCTTGCAACGTCTGGCGCAAAAGACCTTACTGGCGAGCATTGCCAATCCCGGGCGTAGCGTGCTCAGCCCAGAACTCCAGACCGCCTTCGCTGCGGCGCTCTCGTGGCCCCTCGATGATCCGGCATTTTCCGCCGAGCTCCTGAGCCTGCCCACAGAAGAATCCATCGGCCAGCAAATGGATCCCATCGACGTCGACGGCATTCATACACAACGAGAGGCGCTGCGTCGCGCCCTGGGGGACACATTTGCCGAGAATTGGCGCCGCCTCTATCACGATCTGGCGGCTCCCTACCGCCGGGATAGCCGGGCGATGGGCAGCCGTCGTCTGCGTAACCTTGCTCTGTACTATGGCATGGGCTCAGCGCAAGCGGAGGAGGCTCAAGGTTGGGCCGAGCGGCAATATCGCAGTGCCGACAACATGACCGATCGTCTCGCAGCCTTGCAGCTCCTGGCCTTTTCCCCAGACTACGACGCGAACCTCTTGCTGTCCGAGTTCTACCAGCGTTGGCAGTCTCATCCTCTCATCATCGATCGCTGGTTTTCCCTGCAGCTCGGACGAGCCGTACCTGAAACCCTGCAGCGGGCACAGGAGCTATTGCAGCATCCGGCATTTTCCTGGCGGGTTCCCAATCGCGTGCGTGCCGTGCTTTCCGCCTTTGCCGCAAATCTACCAGTCTTTCATGCGCGGGACGGCTCCGGTTATCATTTTTACGGCGAGCAGATCCGCCATCTGGATGATCTCAATCCACAGACCGCAGCACGTCTGGCAACGGTCTTCAGTCGCTGGACACGCTATGACGAAGAGCGCCAGCGGCAAATGCGAACCGTCATGGAGGAATTGCTCGGCAAGGATAGGTTGTCTCGGGATTTGGGAGAAATTCTCGAGCGTTCGCTCGGGGTATCGGAAAAAAGGAGCTGAAGATGGGTATCGAAGGGGACGAGTTGTTACAAAAAGCTTTGGCATTGAAAGAAGAAAAATGTCTGGATGCTGCCTATGCTGTCTTGGGTGAAGGCAACAAAAACGATCAAGTAGCGCAACTGGCGGGCTTTTTCTTTGATAGCAACAATTGTGAAGCGCTGCAGAAAATCTGCGCCAATCAGCAGGTCGATGCAGAACAAGCGCGGGAATGGGAAGTTAATGATGCGGAGTATTGCCTCGCACAGAAAATCGCCTTCCTGGCGCGGCGGGTGGAAAGGGTTCGGGAGGGGCTCGGCGACTGCTGAGTAGTCCCTGGGTTTTCTGCTTCAGTCCCAGGGGCGGGGGGCCTGACGGAAGCGCTCCCAGTGTTTGTAAAAGCGCTTGCTTTCCCGCTCCCTCTGCGCCTCCAGATAGCCAAGCAGGATCCCTGCATTGAAACCAAGGGCACTATAGTGGTCTCCCGGAGGAAAGAGCTGCGGCAAGTCCTGGTGGGCAACTTGTGCATCACGGATGATTCCGGCTGCATCCAATAAGGCATGTAACTGTTTGCTGAACGCCTTGCCATCTTTGCTTGGCCAGAGTTCGGAAACATGACGCAGGACATCACGCAGATTTTTGAGCGCAATGCGCAGCCGATGGAATTGTGCAATTTGCTTCGGCTCCACAAAAACCAAATGCTCATCCATCCGCCGCAGGCGCTCCTCCACGTAGTTGCGCAAAGTCTGCTGGCTCTGCAGTGAGTTACGCAGTAGCTGTGACCACAAGGCGAGGAGTTCCGCGGCAAGCCGCGCCCGAGAATCGACACGGGGATCACGCGTCGTTTTGCGTGCATCGCGTAGAACCTCTTGCAACGGTGTCGCGGGCAGAGAAAAACGCGGGGCGATGCTTTGCCAATGCTCGGCGAGAGCGTCCAGATCCCGTTGCAGGCTCTGTTCGTGAAACCACACCGCCAGACCGTTGCGTACGCCACGCAGGTGATCTTCGGGATCTGTGCCCTTGCTGAAGCGCAACAATGCACGCAGCGCGCGAACCTCTTTGCGCAACTGGTGCAGGGCGTCGTGCTCGTCGAGCTGCAGCCATGCCAAGCCACCGAGAATGGTCTGCGCGGAGTGGATGAGGAGGCGGCCAATAGCGTCCCCCGCATTGTCCCGCCCGCGAATGGTAGGTGGATTGGGTTTCGCTACGGGGATCTCTTTTCCGACCAGCGCACTGGCGCGTGCCAGCTTACTGGCATCATCCGGGCACAGGGGCAAACTGGCGCAAAGGGCGCTGGCCAGTTGCAGGAGATCGGCAAGCTCTCCCTCCTCCAGTTCCAGTTCGATCTCGTGAATCGCTCGTGTCTGGCCGGCAGCGCGAATCTCTCCCCAATCTGCAGCGAGTAAGATTCGGGCATCCTGATAGCAGATTTCGTGCTCCCGGCGCTGAAAAACGGTTTCGATGATCGGAGCGAGCGCCAGATTCAGGTGTGGCGCGAGCAGCGTGCGCAGGGTCTCGTCAGTCGCAAAGACGCCCAGATCCGGCTTCTTGCTGCGCACCGACAGATTCCACTCGGGACGCTGGTGCAGCCCTCCCTCGGCGCTCCCTGCAAGTTTGATGGTGGCAACCCAATCTCGGCCTTCTTTACGCACCCGATACGCGATTCCTGCCACGCGTAGGGCGCCATCCGCACTGTCATAGTAGACGGCGTGCATCTCTTTAGCGGCTATGCTGCCACTGTCTACTAGGGGATGACGCAGGATTTCCTCCCACAGCTCCGGGTGCAATACCTCGAGCTTGACCTCACGCTCCATAGCGCTCCCCAGTTTCCACAAAGCGCAATATCCTTGCCCATTGGGGTAGCTCCTTACGTGCCTCGGCCGCCCGCAGATCCGCGAGTCCCAGTCCCTGCATGGCGGCACGAACATAAATCTGGCTATCGTGCAGAGTGCCCACCAGAGGCAGTTCCAATTCTTGCAGGAACTCCGTCAGGATCCGTTCCGCCTGGCTGCGCAGTTTGACGCGGTTGGCAATAACCCCAAGCCGTACCTTGCCCTTGCGAAACCGCTTGATTTCTTCCAGGCGTTGGAGATATTGCTGGCTGGCATCCATATCGAAGGGCGAGGGGGCGATGGGCACCAACAAGACCTCGACTTCGCCAAGCATGTCTTCCAGACGCCCGCGCTTGAGCCCGGCAGGTGCGTCAAAAACTACATAATCGCTCGGCGGATACCCACGAAAGTCGCGCTCGGGGTCATCGATTAGGTCAACATGCGGCAAATGTTCAGGTCTTCGCTTTCCCCAGCTCAGACTCGAGCCCTGGGGATCCAGGTCGGCCAGCAGAACCGATCCCCGTAGGGCGAGGAGGCTGGCAAGATTGGTCGAGATTGTGGTCTTTCCCGATCCTCCCTTACTGTTCAGTACCAGCACGCGACATTGCGACTTAGTCACCGCTGCTGCCCCGCGCATATTGGTCAAGCAGGCTTTGCTGGGCACTGAAACAAGCGCCATCCATCTGGCGCAGCGAGCGGTAGCTGCCGTCTGCCTGCATCTCCCAGGCATTGCAGTGGTCTTGCAGGTAATAGTCCAGTGCCTCGCGGCGGATGCGCTTTTTCAGATCGGGATCGCGAATGGGAACGGCGACTTCCAAACGCCGGAAGAGGTTACGTCCCATCCAGTCGGCACTGGAAATCCAGACCTCTGGGTTGCCATTTCCACCGAAGAAAAAGACGCGACTGTGTTCGAGGAAACGCCCGACAATGGAAACCACCCGGATGTTTTCCGAAACGTCGGGGATATCAGGGCGTAAGGCGCAGGCGCCGCGAACGATGAGGCTGACCTGTACCCCGGCCTGGGAGGCCTGATAGAGATCGCGGATCAGATCGGGGTCGATGAGGGCATTGACGCGGATGATGATGCGCCCGCGCGGTCCAAGGGCAGTCTCGGCGGCGATACGCTCGCGCATTGCGCTGAACAGATTGAAGGGGCTCTGCAGCAGGTGCTTGAGGCGGGGCACCTGGCCAATGCCAGTGATGTGCATGAACAGGGCGTTCATGTCGGCGGTGATGCCGGGATCAGCGGTGAGCAGACTGAAGTCGGTATAAATGCGCGCGTTGCGTGGATGATAGTTGCCGGTACCGAGATGCCCATAGAGGCGGATCCCATCCTCCTCGCGGCGCAGGACGAGGATCATCTTGGCGTGTACCTTGTGCTTGACGACGCCGTATACCACCTGCACGCCAACACTTTCCAGTTCTTCAGCCAGGCGGATGTTGTTAGCTTCATCAAAGCGCGCCTTGAGTTCGATGACTGCCGTTACCTGCTTGCCAGCTACTGCCGCATCCATCAGTGCCTGGACGATGGCGGAATCGCTGGTGGTGCGATACAGGGTCTGTTTAATCCCCAGGACCTGCGGATCGGCGGCAGCCTGGCGCACGAAATCGACGACCGGGGTAAAGCTTTGATAAGGATGATGCAGGAGCAACGGACCCCGCCGCAGTTGGGCAAAGATCTCCTCACTGCGCAGGCAGCGATCGGGTAGGCCTGGTACGAAGGGAGAGTAAAGCAGGTCCGGACGCGGGACCATGTCGATGATTGCCGCCATCCGCGACAGATTGACCGGTCCACTCAAGGTATAGAGGTTTTCCGCTGGCAGATCGAAATGGCGCAACAGATATTCGTAGACGTTTGCCGGGCAATTATTCGCCACCTCCAGGCGTACTGCCTCGCCAAACGGACGGGTGGTGAGTTCATCGACAATCGCATCGAGCAGATTGTCGACTTCTTCCTCGTCAACAAAGAGTTCACTGTTGCGGGTCACCCGGAACTGATAAAACCCCTTTACCTCCAGGCCGGGAAATAGCTGAGCGATATTTTCGTGAATTACCGAAGAGAGGAATACGAAATCTGTCGGGCCGGCGATCTCTCTGGGTATCTGGATGATACGGGGGAGGATGCGTGGCGCCTGGACGATGGCGATGGGGCTGTGCCGCCCGTACGCATCATCTCCTTCCAGGACAATCGCAAAATTCAGGCCCTTGTTCTGCACCTTGGGAAAGGGGTGGGCGGGATCGAGGCTGAGGGGGGTCAGCAAGGGCAAGACTTCATTGCGAAAATACTCCGCCACCCAACGCCTTTGCGCTGCCTTCCACTCTCGCCGCCGCAGTAAATGGATACGCTCTGCGGCCAGGGCAGGGATCAGGCGGTCATTGAGACAAGAGTATTGGGCGGCGATGATCTCGTGCGCAACCCGTGATACCGCCCGCATTTCTTCATCCGGGCCGAGACCATCGAGACCGAGAGGACCGGCCCCATATTTGCGTCGCTGCATGACGCCGGCGAAGCGTACCTCGAAGAATTCATCCAGGTTGCTGGAAACGATGGTCAGGAAGCGCAAACGCTCCAGGAGAGGGACGCGCTCGTCGTCGGCCAGGGCCAGCACCCTCCGATTGAATTCGAGGATGCTGAGATCGCGATTGAAATACAGGCTGGGGTCGTTGAGCGCTGGAGGAGTAGCAAGGTCAGACAAGCTGGCGATCCTCCATACGTAGCAGTGCGGCGCGTAAGGTATTCTGGAGTAGTGTGGCCACCGTCATAGGACCGACACCGCCGGGAACCGGGGTAATCCATGCGGCACGTTCCGCCGCCGGAGCAAACTCCACATCGCCAGCGATACTGCCATCCTCCAGGCGATTGATGCCGACATCGATCACTGCGGCACCCGGTTTGATCCACGTGCCGCGCACCAGGCCGGGTTTGCCCGCAGCGGCGACCAAAATGTCGGCGCGTGCCACATGCGCCTGCAAATCTTGAGTGAAGCGATGACAAACCGTCACGGTCGCGCCGGCGAGCAGCAGTTCGAGTGCCATGGGCCGACCAACAATGTTGGAGGCACCAACGATCACCGCCTCCTTCCCTTTGATCGGGATTTCATATTCCTGCAGCAAGGTCATGATCCCGGCCGGTGTACACGAGCGCAGGGTAGGCACGCGTAGGGCCAGACGCCCGACATTGTAGGGATGAAAGCCATCCACGTCTTTGTCTACGGCGATAGCTTCGATCATGCTTTCCGCATCGAATTGATTGGGGAGCGGTAGCTGTACCAGGATGCCGTCGATCTGCTCATCGGCATTGCAGCGGGCGATTTCCTGCAGCAACTCCGCCGGGCTGCTGGTGGCCGCCAAGGTATGGGAGAACGACTGGATGCCCACCTGCGCGCAGGCGTTTTTCTTGTGCTGTACGTAAATCTGCGAGGCTGGATCCTCGCCCACCAGGATGACTGCGAGTCCCGGAGCCCTGCCGTACTGGCTCTGAAACGTCTGCACACCCCCACGCAGTTGCTCACGCAGTCGTCCTGCAACCGCTTTGCCATCGATCCGCAGCGCCGTCATTTGCTAGCCTCCGCAATAGCGGATGGGGGCGGAGCAGGGAGACGGATTGGGGAGTCCATGGAGTCCTTCTATGGGTAAGATCTACAATATTGATAGAGATTGTTCGGGGCCGACTGCGCGTTGTCAAGCGCTGGCGATTTCATTCTTGATATGCCGCCGCATCGGTAAGATCTGCTGATGAATGGCGCCCAGTGGCGCGCAGCAGTAAAGTGATGATGATGGCAAATAAAAAGTTGAGGAACAGGGCATACAAACCGATGTAGCCGGGGATGATCCAGCCAAAGAAATGAAGCGCATAACCAGATTGCTGGAAACCCGTCAAGGATGCTGCCCAGATGGCCCAGCCTAAAGCAATGGCCCAGGCGATGAGTAGGGCGCGGGGATCAAACCAGCGCGTGTAGATACCGCTGACGATGGCCGGCAGGGTTTGTAAAATCAGAATGCCGCCGAGGAGCTGTAGCTGGATGGCAAAATGGGTGGGCAGTAGCAGAATGAAGAGCAGGGCCCCAAATTTCACTACCAGCGATGCCAGCTTCGCCATTTGCGCCTCGCGCCTTGCATCGCAGTCGGGACGGAGGTAGGCGCGATAGATATTGCGGGTAAACAGATTGGCAGCGGCAATGGACATGATGGCTGCCGGAACCAGGGCGCCAATGGCTACCGCGGCAAAGCCGATCCCGACAAAATAATCTGGGAAATAGCGTAACAGCAGACCGGGCATGGCGAACTGTGGCCCATATTGATGAAAGTAGGGCGCGAGCGCCGGATTGTCGGGTAAATTTGCTGCATAGGCCATGTAGCCGAGCAAAGCGATCAGACCCAGCACAAACGAATAGGCCGGCAGAAAGATCCAGTTGCGGCGCAAGGTTTTGGGGCCTTTGGCAGAGAGCACGGCCGTGGTGGCATGCGGGTAGAGCATCAGCGCGAGGGCAGACCCCAGAGCCAAGGTCAGATAAAAGGACTGCGTGCCAAAATTCCCGGAGTGGATGGGCGGCAGATAGAGATGCTCGGCGGGGACCGCCGCAAAGATCTTGCCAAAGCCGCCCAGCTTCCACGGCACGACAATGATCAGAGCGAGCACGGTGATGTAGACCAGCTTGCGACAGGCTAAGCCCTGAAAAGGAGGATGGATGTAACGGAAACCTTTTATTGTGACCCAGAGGGTTCGACACCCTCCCGGCAAAGGCGGAGCCCGCCAGCCGGAAGCGAGTCTTGCAG
>JAQVDS010000021.1 GCA_028697715.1 Acidithiobacillus sp.
GCCAGCTTTTCGCCGGAGTGATTTTTGTCGATGGGGTACCCGCCAACGAAACCCGCCGGGACCCTCAACAGGCCGCCGCCTAACTCATGTTAGCTAAGGCTCATACACCAGACTTGCAAATAGCTCCGCTCAACTTCCGGACAGCAATCTGCATCTGGCTCAACTTTTGGCCGACATGCTCGGCGCAGCGTGGCATCGGAAGGGAGTCGAGCAGCACTTGGAGCAGATCGCCACTTGCGATGTTCTTACCGGTGTCCCCAACCGCTACCAACTCGAAGAACGCATTCTCGCCGCCTGCGCCAGGGCGCAGCACAACGAGCACATGTTCGCCGTCATCCTACTCGACCTGGATGGCTTCAAAGGGGTCAACGATGCCATGGGACACCAAGCCGGGGATCGTCTCTTACGGGAGGTCGTAAGTCGACTCCAGGACGTAATACGCTCGGCGGACGTCCTGATCCGATATGCTGGCGATGAATTTGTTCTCCTTGTTGAGAACCTGCATCGATTACGCAACCTCGAAGAGCTTATGACCCGTATCATGACGGCCTTACGTATCCGCATGGGCTTCGATGAACAGCGCGTTGGCATTACCGTCAGTGCCGGGATCAGCGTTTATCCATTAGATAATGCCGCTCCTGCAGAATTGCTGCACCATGCTGACCAAGCACTCTACCGAGCCAAGACTGAGGGTGGTAATGGCTGGCGAATCTACAATCAAGAGGAGGGTCAGCGCGTCCTGATACGACAACGGCTGCGCGGGGAGTTGGATCGAGCCCTGCAAGAATCCGAATTCATTCTCTACTGGCAACCCATCATCTCTCTACGCACGGGTAACTGCGTCGGTGCCGAGGCACTGTTGCGCTGGCAGCACCCCAGCCGTGGGCTTCTCTTGCCGGGCGCCTTTTTGGATGTCGCCGAGGATTCCCTCATTATGCAGCGCATCGGTCAGTGGGTGATGAAGGCCGCCTGCCAGCAGGGAGAGATCTGGCACGCTGAGGGCACGGACCTGGATATCCACATCAACCTTGCCGCCCGCCAGGTAGAAAACCACCGCCTTTGTGAAGATTTGCGGCGCAGCTTGAGCGCGTGCCCTGGTCTTCCTGCCGAAAAACTGTGCCTAGAACTAGTGGAGCGCATCGCATTGCGGGACATCCAAAAGACTGCCCAGTTGATTGCCGATTGCCGAAGTATTGGCGTGCATTTTGCCCTGGACGACTTTGGTACTGGCCCAGCGGCTCTGCAGTACCTGCTGGAGTTGGACTGCAATCAAATCAAGATCGACCACAGCTTTGTCATTCCCATGGCGCATAGTCGCCGCCATGCGCAAATGGTGCAGGCAATGATCCAGATGGCCCATGCCCTGGATGTGGCCATCACTGCGGAAGGGATAGAAAATGAAGATAGCCTGCGGCTGTTGCGCGATATGGATGCCGATCAGGGGCAGGGATTTGGCATTGCCAAGCCCATGCCGGCCAGCGATTTCAGCGTTTATCTGCGTGATGATTCCGTGGTCCTTTAGAGATTCAACTGCGGTGAATGGACAATTGTCGCCCAGCTTCTATTTTACTACATCAGGGAGGCGCTATGACTTTGCCTAATGAGCAGGATGACCTGAACTATCTATCAAATTTTATGGTTGGATTACGACAAGATCAGGATCGCTTGCGCGATATACAGGTCAAGTACGATCATTTGACACTACTTGGTCAAATGTTGAGCGCCGGCACGAATATCACCAGCATGCGTGAAGATTTCAATGTGTTGGCCGAGACTCTTCTCGGTCAATTGGCCAGTGAGTTGTATAATAAGACGGTACTTAACCTGAAATCGACGGCGCGGATAGCTATAGACATTTTGATCCGCAACCTTTTCGAACGCACTGCTGACATCGGTTTCCTTGCCACGGATAGTGATATCTGCGCCTATGCACAGGCTTGCGAGACTAATCGGGCGGCTGTTCATGTGGACGATCCACAGCGAGTCTCCTTAAAAGCCCGCTTTATGGAATACGTGCGCAAGTACTCCGTATATCACGATATCATATTGCTTGCCCCGGACGGCAGGATCCTGTTACGGCTGAATGGCGATAGCGTTGGAACCTGTTCGAGCGATCCACTGATTGCCGCATCGCTGGGCACCGCCGATGCCTATGTAGAGACGTTCCGTCCCACCGATCTCCTCCCAGGAGATGAATCTCCTCTGATTTATTCTTACCGGGTGATGTCCAAGGATGGAAACAGACCGGTCGGCGTTTTATGCTTGTGTTTTCGATTTCAAGATGAGTGCCAGCGAATATTTAAAAATTTAGTAACTGACTCCGACTGGACGGTAGTAACCATTCTTAATTCTGATGGGAGAATCATTGCGAGTAGCGATGCCTACCAATTCCCAGTCGGTGCAAAGGTAACAGAAGTAAAGAATGATGGATGTCGTGTTACTCGCTTTGCTGGCCGAGAATATCTAGCAACAACGCAACAGGCTCAGGGTTATCAGGGTTATATGGGAGCAGGTTGGCAGGGACATAGCCTGGCGCCGTTAAATCACGCTTTCGAGATGGCCGTCGCTCATGAAATTGTCAACGTTCCTGCGACTATTTTATCCGGTGTGTTGGAGACCGCGAGCATTTTCTCTCCGGACCTGAGAGCCATTCCCCTACGTGCTGCCAGCATTCAACGAGAGCTCAATCGGGCGGTGTGGAATGGTAACACCTGGCTATCGCGGGACCGGCAAACTCTAAACACCTCTTTTGCCAAGGTGTTGCTGCGGGAGATAGGCAATACAGGTGTCCATACGCTAGACGTCTTCAGCCAATCCACGACCAACCTTTATAAAACAGTGGTATCCTCCGTGCTCTACAATTGCTCCCTCCAAGCTGCCCTAGCCATTGACATCATGGATCGCAATTTATACGAGCGGGCAAATGATTGTCGTTGGTGGGCACTGACCAGCGCCTTCCGGGAAGTTCTCGACCAATCAGGAGATGTGGAGGAGCAGCAACGGCAACAACTCGAGGTAATCCTGACTGGTATCAATAGGCTTTACACTGTCTACCATAATTTACTGATTTTTGATCGTACGGCAAAAATTATCGCGGTGTCGAATCAGACGTATAGCAATCTAGTGGGAAAGACATTGCAAGCTGCATGGGTAATGCCCACACTCGGCCTGCATGATAGCCAAGGCTATTGTGTATCTGCTTTTGAGCCTACCGAGTTGTATGCAGGACGCCATACCTATATCTATGCCGCAGCCATACCCCCTCTGAATTGTGCCACTGCCGCCGTCGGCGGTGTAGCTATTGTCTTTGACTCCACCCCGCAATTGCGGGCAATGCTCCTCGATGCGTTACCACGGAACAGAGATGGTTCCTTCGTGGAAGGCGCCTTCGCCATTTTTGCGGAACGCAACGGACAAATTGTTGCCAGTAGTGACCAAACTATTGCTGCAGGCACAAAGATAGCGATAAATCGTGAGTTTTTTGAACTGAGTGGTGGAGAGGGATATGCTAACATCGTCGAATTTAACGAGAGGTATTATGCTGTTGGCTCACGTATGTCATCAGGTTATAGGGAATACAAGGGGCAAGCGGATGCCTATCGCAATGACATCGTCGCATTGGTGCTTGTTCCCCTGTCCAGGGAATTGAGTCGGTTTGATGTGCATAAAACTGCGCAGCGTCAATATAGCAATGATCATTCTCCCTACCGAACCAGTGGAGATGATGTTCTGGAAGTGGCGACCTTTTATGTAGGTAACGGCTGGTACGGCATCCGCCTGGAATATGAGATCCAGGCTATTGATCCACAGCCAATCACCCAGACCCCTAAATCTCCATCTTGGGTACATGGTTGTATCGTGCACCAGGATCAGGTCCTTCCCATCATCGATCTTGCGTCATTTCTCCCTCGCGGCGCAGAAGCCGTCGGTGATCGACAGATCATGGTCATCAGAGTGCCTGAAAAAGAGATGTGTTTTGCAGTGATCGTAGATGAACTGGGGGACACGCGAGAGATTGCACTTTCTCAACTGGAAGAGGCACCGACCTCCATGAGTGGTACTACTGCTTTGATCGAAAGCCTCGTCAAGCCTCGCGGGACGGATCAGGACCAGCGGATCCTGATGATCTTATCGGTGCAGCACCTCCTAGAACGCCTTTCGCCCCTAGAGACGCGCGCCCAAAGTCCGATTGGCGAGTGCGAGCATATCTGCTCGTGTTAGGGACTGTAAGTGATGATAGCGTTGTAACTAGAGGATCCGCCAAACCCACGTAGTGCTTGCCCTGAAAATTCTTTCGACTTTTGTCGAATTGTCCGCATCTTTCGGTCTGACGGAGAGTTGCTGGCATCTCCGATAGAAGGGGCTGTTTCCGTGTCCTTTCTTCGTGGCCTGCGTCTGACGTCTTTTCATGCAATGGGGCCGGGATCTTCCTGATAGTGCATCCGTGCCCGCCAAACTCTCCTCCCGGTCATTCATCTTGATCTCGGTGTTCAGGGCATCCCACATCTTGTCGGTAATCGTCATCAGCGAGTTCTTCCGGATTCCAGGGTGGCGATCCGCCGTTCGGAGGCTTCGACCAAGGCTGGTACCAGAAATGCCCAATGGTGCAGCGCAAAGTTGCCGCTTGTGGGTGATGTCGGGAATTTCTATACTGAAGTCCTAGAATGTCACAAGGGAGCGTTTTTATGCACACACATCTCGTTATCCGGGTTCCGCGGCGGAGCTGGCAGGCGTTGCTTCTGGGTTGTGCCGGTCTCTTGGCTGCGCCGCTGGCGGTCGCTGACGGGGAGTTCCCCGCCAAGGTACCAGTACCTGCCAACAACCCCATGACCCCCGCCAAGATTGAGCTGGGCAAGCAGTTGTATTTTGATCCCCGAATTTCTCTTTCTGGAACTGTGTCTTGTAACAGCTGCCATATGGTGCAAAGTAATGGTAGCGATAATCTTCCCCTGTCTTTCGGGGTTTTTGGTCGAGTCGATGTCCCGCGTAACACGCCTACGGTCTACAACGCCGCCTTCAATACGGTCCAGTTTTGGGACGGGCGAGCCAGCAGTCTGGAGGAGCAGGCGAAAGGGCCCATCCTCAATCCGGTGGAGATGGGTATGCCCAACGCACAGGCGGTAGTCGACGTTTTGCGCAAGATTCCGGGGTATCATGCGCAATTCACGCAGGTTTTTGGTGGCAAGGAACCGATCACTTTCGACCATGCGGTGGAAGCGATCGCCAGCTTTGAGCGTACCCTGGTGACACCGGATAGTCCCTATGATCGCTTTGTAAAAGGCGATAAAAAGGCCCTGGACGTGACGGCGCAAGAGGGACTGAAGTTGTTCAACTCGGTGGGCTGTGGTACCTGCCACGCCGGCCCCATGTTCGATAACCCCGGGCTGCCGATGGGCGAGGGCTTTTATCAAAAATTTCCGGCCCAACCGCAGAATACTGCCTGCGCAAAATACGTGCAGAAATATCACCTGCATGGCGATTTGGGACGCTACGACGTGACGCACAAAGACGCCGACAAGGAACGGTTCCGAGTACCGGGCCTGCGCAACGTTGCCCTTACTGCACCTTATTTCAACTACGGTACGGTTCCCACTCTGCAAGAAGCTGTCCGGGTCATGGCCGCCTGTGAGTTGGGCAAAACCCTAACGGATACCCAGACCAAGCAGATCGTGGCATTCCTGAATAGTCTGACCGGCAAGTTTCCGCAGGTAACACTCCCGCATTTGCCCCAAACCCCGGATTCCACCTTGCTCATGAAGGTCGCGGATATGGCGAAGGAGATACAGAAAAAATAGCGTATACGCCAGGGCGGCGTGTCGGTCCCGTTCCGCGCGAACGCCGACCTACGCCGCGCCGAGGGTGCTAGACGGGATGGTTCGATGCTGACGATTGCCCTGAGAATGGCAATGTAGGATTATGGCCGGCTGATCAGTAAAGGCATGTTCCCGATGCAGAACCCTCTTTTTTTCGCCCAAGACCAATATTTGCAGGATGCGGCATTCACCGGCCTGTTGCAGGAATCTGGCATAACGATTCTCCAGGATTTTATGGAGTATCGACCCTATGCCGAGCAGTTTATCCAACAGTACGTTCCCGAGCCTTTGCCCCAGACGGTGATCCTGGGGCTCAATCCGGGGCGTTCGGGGGCCGCTTTGACCGGCATCCCCTTCCTTGATTTCCGCAGTTTGGCAAATTTGCTACCGGATATGCCTTTGCCGCGCAACGACACCGAGCCCTCGGCCAACTTCTTTCAGCGGGTGGTGCAGAACGTGGGCGTTGAGAAGTTCTACCGCACGTTCTATGTGAGCAATGTTGCAGCGGTGGGCTTCCTGCGCGATGGCAAAAACTGCAATTATCCAGAGCTTCCCATATCCGCGCAGCGAGTGGTCGTGGAACGTTTTCTGGCCGAGATGGCGCAGATTCAGCCGAAGCGCATCATTGCCTTGGGGCGAGAGGTGGAAGCTACGGTGCAGCGGCTCTTTCCTGACGGTAGCGTGCGTATTTCCCACCTGCCGCATCCGTCCTGGATCATGACCTACCGCTTGCGGGAGGCGCAATCATGGGTGCGGCGCTACACCCAGATGCTGTTGCAGGGCTAGCGATTGGTCGCCGCGGGCTGGCGGCGTATGATGGCACTTTGCTGATACAGAGAGGAGGCCGTCATGGCTGATGAGTTGCCGGTTCTACCTGCCAAACGCAAGCTTGAACCGCTCTGCCAAAAAATCGGTCTGCCGACCATTCGTGCCGTGGTGGACGATTTTTACGATCGCATTCAACATCATCCCACTCTGGCGGAGCCCTTCGCCATTGTTGGCGACTGGACCTTGCACAAGGAACGTCTCACCCATTATTGGTGGACGGTGATGGGAGGTTTACCGTACCAGGATTTTCGCTATGCCCTGGGCGACAAGCACGCTCCTGTCGGGGTGACCAATGCCTTGGTAGACGACTGGCTACAGCTCTTTCACGAGACGATGCTAGACCATCTCGATGCGGACCTCGCCAAGCGTTGGTTGGGCCTGGCGAGTGGAATTGGCGAGTCGCTACGACTGATGTTCGCCCGCGACGCATAGACGCGGGGTCTGTTCCTCGCCCTGTCCAAGAAAGAAGCGATAGGCGGGATTGTCGGTCTCTTCGGCGTAGGGCAGGCCGAGGCGTTCGAGCATATCCCGGAAGGCTGCGGAATCTTCGGGCGGCACTTCAAATCCGGCCAGTACGCGATCGAAATCGACGCCATTGTTGCGATAATGAAAGAGGCTGATGTTCCAGCGCCCGCCGACCTTATCGAGAAACTCCATGAGGGCGCCGGGGCGCTCGGGAAATTCAAAGCGAAAGATACGCTCATTACGGGCCTGCACCGCATGGCCGCCGACCATGTGACGGATATGCAACTTGGCCATCTCGTCATTGCTGAGGTCTAGGGCGGTATGTCCCGTATCACGGAGCCCCTGCAGTAGCCCCTCGGCGTCAGCCCGGTCCCGCACGGCAACGCCGACAAAGATCTGCGCCTCGTCACGACGATGCAGGCGGTAATTGAATTCGGTGATGACGCGCTGTCCGCCAATGGCGGCACAGAAGGCCTGGAAGGCCCCGGGACGTTCGGGGATGGTAACAGCAAACAGGGCCTCGCGCGCTTCCCCAATTTCGGCGCGCTCGGCGATAAAACGCAGTCGGTCGAAGTTCATGTTGGCGCCGGAGAGGATGGCCACCCACGCCCCTTGGCCGGCCTGTGCGGGCTCTTCCAGCGCCAGATGCTTCAGCCCGGCAAGCGCTAGGGCCCCGGCCGGCTCCATCACCGTGCGGGTCTCGTCGAAGATATCTTTGATGGCGGCGCAGATTTCGTCATTGCTGACGCGCACGATCTGATCGACGTACTGGCGGCAGAGGGCGAAGGTGTGCTCGCCTACCTTGCGCACGGCGACACCGTCGGCAAAGATGCCGACCTGATCCAATTCGATCCGCTCCCCAGCCTGCAGGGATTGATACATCGCATCAGCTTCGAAGGGTTCGACGCCAATGATGCGGATCTCCGGCACGATACTTTTCAGGTAAGCGGCCACGCCAGCGATCAGACCGCCACCCCCCACGGGCACAAATATCGCATCGAGGGCACTCCCGCGCTGGCGCAGCAGTTCCGCCCCCACGGTGCCCTGACCGGCAATCACCAAGGGGTCGTCGAAGGGATGGACAAAGACCATGCCGGTTTCGGCGATGATCTGCTGACAATAGGCCTGCGCGTCGGAATAGCTGTCACCGTGCAGAATGACCTCGGCACCCAGGGTCTGGACGGCGCGGACCTTGATTTCCGGGGTGGTGCGCGGCATGACGATGCTGGCGCGGATGCCTAGGAACTGAGCGCTACGGGCAACTCCCTGGGCATGATTGCCGGCACTCGCGGCGATGACCCCCCGGCGCCGCTCCTCATCGCTCAGTTGTGCGATCCGGTTGTAGGCGCCGCGCAGCTTGAAGCTGAATACCGGCTGCAGATCTTCGCGTTTGAAGAGGATCTCCCGCCCCAGACGGGCGCTCATTTTGGGCGCGGCTTCGAGTGGTGTTTCGCGGGCGACGTCATAGACCCGGCTGCAGAGAATTTCGCGGAGCAGATCTTTCACTCTGGGCTTCCGTGGCTTGGAGGAAGGGGACCGTCGGGGCGCAACCACTGGCGAAACTGGTCGATGTCTTTTTGCAGGGCGGTGTTGGCCTTTTCCTCCATCGCCTCATAGTGGGCCAGGACTTCTTTGCCCAGCTCGGTGAGAAAGGCGCCGCCACCGCGCGTGCCGCCCGTCGCCGTGCCTACCAATGGGCCGACGAAGGAACGATTCATGGTGTCGACCAGCAGCCAGGCGCGCCGGTAGCTCATGTTCATGGCCCGTGCCGCAGCCGAGATCGAGCCCTTTTCCTCGATGCGATGCAATAGTTCCGCCTTGCCGGGGCCAATGGCGATGGCCTCGGCCAGCAGTATGCGCAGCCTCGGCGCGATGACATGACTATGCTTCTGCATCTGGGTCCTCTCCCTGAAAAAAGCGCAGGATTCGCTCCGGAAGCCAGTCGGTATCTCCGGGGAATCTACCTTGCACGTAGGCAACATGGCCGCCGCGCTGGGTGAAACAGCGATGCACGGCGCGACCGCGGGGCCATTTCGCAACGGCATCCAAGGGTACGATAGGATCATTGCGACTATTGATCAACAGCGTGCGCGTGCGCACCTGCGCGAGGCCTGGCCCGGAAGAGCTCTGCTGCCAGTAGCTCAGGGCATCGGGAAAGCCATGGACCGGAGCGGTGAAGGCATCGTCAAAGGCGCGCAGACTCTTGCTGCAGCGCACCGCCTGCCAATCCACCAGGTCGGGAAATCGTTGGGCATAGCGCCCCATCTGTCGTTTCAGGGTGCGGACAAAATACTGTTCATAGAGGGGGCGAGCGGCGATATATGCGGCCGTGGCCACCAGATCGACCGGCGCGCAGACCGCGGTGGCTGCCGTCAAATAGTTTGGGTGATTCTCACCCAGATATTTCAGTAGGGCATTGCCGCCGAGAGACACGCCGACGGCGTATAGCGGCCGCTGCAACGCATGCAACCGCTCGATGATCCAGGCAATTTCCGCGCTGTCACCGGCGTGGTAGGCGCGCGGTAGAAGATTGTCGATGCCGCCGCAGCCGCGAAAATTGATGAAACAGCCTGTCCAGCCCACTCGCTGCAGGGCTGCGCCGAGGGATAGGGCATAATGTCCACGACTGCTACTACCCAGGCCGTGAAAAAGAACCAGCACCGGGCTATCGCCCTGGCCATCCACCCAGTCGACGGCAATGCGATCTTGATCTGGTGTCGTCCAGATTTCGCGACGCAGAGAGACCTGCGGTCGGCGGGAAAAAAACAGCGCCCAAACGGTTTCGAAATCGCCGTTTGGGAGCCAGATGGGGGAACGAAAGTGGCAGGAGAGCGTCAATCTTCGATGTAGGCGTCGTGCGCCCGGAGGTATTGCTCCAGCTCTTCGATGCAGCTGCCGCAACCGGAACCGCAGCCCGCATGCACCATCAGCAGCTCCATAAAGGGTAGGGGCTGGGCGCGCTGACGCTCGAGGATCTCCTGAAAAGTGGCTGCCGAGCAACAGCAATAGGGACTGTCGTCGATTTCCTGCGCTTCTGCTGACATTCTCGCTGCGTACCTCGATCATCCATGTGGTGCGAAGAGGGAGACTCGAACTCCCACGCCTTGCGGCGCTGGAACCTAAATCCAGTGCGTCTACCAATTCCGCCATCCTCGCGTCTGCGTTATCTTATCCCCTGGGGCCCTTCTGGACAACGACGGAGTCAAATTATGGCCAAGTCTCCGCAACGCCTACGTCAGCTTTTAGCGGTGGAAGCCGCGCGTATCATGGTCGATGAAGCCGTGGGCGATTTTCGCAGTGCCAAGGAGAAGGCCGCACGCCGGCTGGGCGTCCATGCCCAGCAACACTGGCCTAGCAACACGGAAATCCACAGCGAGTTGCAGGCGCGCCTGCAGCTTTTCCATGCGGATACCCAACCCCAGGCCTTGCGCCATTTGCGGGAAATCGCCCTGTACGCGATGGAGTGGCTGCAAGAGTTTCAGCCACGTCTGGTCGGCCCAGTGTGGGAGGGTGATGCGACGGAACACAGCAAGATCATCTTGCATCTCTTTGCCGATGCCCCGGAAAGCGTGCTGTTTTTCCTGCTCGATGCCCAGGTCGAATATGAGGAAGGCTGGCAGCGCCTGCGTTTTGGCGATGCCAATGCCATGGATTACCCCACTTTTTTACTGGAGTTTGAGGGGGCACCCCTGCGCCTGGTGGTCTTTGCCCTGGACGAAGACCGCCGCAGCCCCGCCTCGGCGCGCGATGGCAAGCCCCTGCCGCGGGGCAGCATCGCGCAGTTACAGCGGCTCTTGGCCGCGGAAAATCCCTGCTGATTTAGCCGAGCAGGGTGGGATAATCGGTATAACCCTCTGGTCCTGGGGTATAAAAGGTGTCAGGGTTGGGCTCATTGAGCGTGGCGCCGCTGCGAATGCGCGCGGGTAAATCGGGATTGGCGAGAAAGGCGGTGCCAAAAGCCACGGCGTCCGCTTTGCCCTCGGCTATCGTATTTTTTGCCTCTTCTGGGCTATATCCCATGTTGACCACGAGCTTGCCGCAATAGTTTTTACGCACGGGAGTCAATACATCTGCCGTCTGCTTCCCATAAAAATCGCCGCGCATGAGGTGGAGGTAGGCGAGGTTCTTGTCATTGAGGGAGTTCGCCAGCCAGGTATAGAGCCCTGCAGGATCGCTGTCTTTCATGTCATTGAAGCTGTTGAGTGGCGAGAAACGCACGCCAACACGATCCGCTCCGATGGCTGCACATACAGCATCCAGGACCTCGAAAAGGAAGCGGGCGCGGTTTTCCCGACTCCCTCCGTAGGGGCCCTCACGATGGTTGCTCCCGTCGCGCAGGAATTCATCGATCAGGTAGCCGTTGGCCGCATGGACTTCGACCATGTCGAATCCCGCTGCCCGAGCGTTGCGGGCCGCCTGCGCAAAGCCTTCAACGATGGCTGGGATTTCGTCGTCGGTCAGCGCGCGTGGTATGGTGTAGGCCTGTTTTCCCTTGGGCGTGTGGACTTCTTCATTGGCAATGGCGATGGCACTCGGTGCCACCGGGATCGCGCCATTGTTGAGATCGGGATGGCAGGCACGCCCACCATGCCAGATCTGCAAGGCAATTTTTCCGCCGGCCTGATGTACGGCATCGGTTACCTTACGCCAGCCGGCGATCTGCTCAGCGGAATAGATGCCGGGTTCATGCCAGAACGCTGAATTACCCGGCAAAATCATGGTCGCTTCGGCGATGATCAGGCCGGCGCTTGCGCGTTGGGCATAGTATTCGGCCATGAGCAGCGTAGGCACGTGCTCGCCTTCGGCACGGCAGCGAGTGAGAGGGGCCATCAATATTCGATTGTCGAGTTCAATGGCGCCCAAGGTCAGGGGAGAAAATAGGTCCGTCATACTGGCTCCTCATCTGGATCGACTGCCGAGAATGATACCGACCGGTCAGTCGGTGTGCAACCGTGCCTGCGTTATCGGCCCCCGACGTTGCTGTCTTTCAACTGTTTTGTGGCTTGTGTGGCCGGAAATAGACCCACGCCGCCAGGAACAGGAAGGCAAAGATGTAGATGTTGGTGGTGCCGAGGACGTCGCCCTTGTTGGCGGTGCTGCCCGGCAGATAGGGCGCACCCCAGCCCTCGGCGGTGGTCCAGACACCGAAGCTATAGGCGATGCCGACGGGAATGATCCAGCGGAGCTGCTTGCCGCCGATCAGCAGAAAAAGGGCGATCATGCTCTCCGCTAGCGCCGCGAAAACCCCGAAGAGAAAAGGCCCCAAGGCGTTGATGACGGTGATGAAGAAGGTGATGTAGGCGGCAATCCATGCCGGCTCTCCGGGCAAGGCTTGCTGGAGATATGTGACGGCGTTGTGCAGGAAAAAGGGCTGCCACTTCCAGAAGGCGTCGAAGACCCAGAGCAGGCCGAAGAGGATGCGCGCGGTGTGCATGGCCGCGGGGGAAAGACGCCCGGGGCGCGTGCCAGCTAGACTCCAGCAGTCCCAAGAGCGACTGGTAATGACAAAAACAAAGACTAGCGCGTAGATGATGGCGGTTCCCGGATCCGTGGCGCCTTGGGTGTAGGGGCCGCCGAAACCGCCAACGGTGCTCCATAGCCAAAGGTTGTAAAACACACCGACGTAGGCAAAGAAGGGCAAAAAGACTCCGCTGATCAGGCTGACGGCGAGAAGCACATCCAGCACAATGGTGATCCAAGCGACCAAGTTCGGGCCAATACCGGTGACCACTGATGCCATCCAGTGTCCATAGGCCATTACCCAGGCGGGTTGCCCACTGACCCAATCCGCACTGAAGGTATCCAGAAAATGTGCACGGTAGGCTGGACTCAACTGCAGAGCAGTGTTGATCAGCCAGACGAACCCAAAAAGGATACGCACCGCAGCAAAGGCGCGTTGTTGGGGGGAATACTCGGCAATCGTGGGTTCTGCGGTAGTGGCGGTAGTCATTCATGAACTCCTTATTTTGCTGGAGATAAAAACTCTATCATCAGGTCAGTGCATGGCTCGTTGTGAAATTGTACCTCTTTCATTCGGGAAAACCAGTTAGTACAGAATCTTCTTTCGATCATGGTTTAGCGACTCGGAGTAGTGCGATTTTTTCCCGATTGTAAATTTCATAGCGTATCAGTACGATCTTTGCCTGGTAGGGGGATTCTACCTGAGAAATAAGTTTACTTAGGTCAGTTGCCGGACAGACGACATAGAGAGGCCTGTTTCCCATGTAGTTCCTGATATTTGTTGTATCTTGTAGATGGTGGATAGTCATGGCGCCACGCGCTGCATAAAACAGAAAGTCGGGCTGAAACCACTGCCATGACGCGAGGCGATAAGGCGCCCCCGCCTGAATTTGGAAAATTTTTTCCGCCATCTCCCGAGAGGGTTTCAGCCGGTTGAACTCCGGCGTATACAGAAACACCACAAGTACGCTGAGTGCCACCGCGCCACCAGCCAAACTCAGCAGAGCCCAGAGGACACGCTGTCGCCAGATCCAGACCCCAGCTACCAGTGCGGCGACGATGTAGGGCGTACCAAGCCATAGCATGCGTGGGATTTCCGGCTGCCGCATGGGTACGATCCAGCCACCAAACGTCGTCAAGAGGACGCCGATGGCAAACAGAACGCCAAGTGACAGAGCGTCGGACTTGGTGAGGCCCTTCTGCGTTGCTTGCAGTCGCGAGTCGAGATGCGTGGCTAAGAGAATCGCCAGTGGTGGATAAGACTCCCAGACATAGCTCGGCAGCTTGGTTGCGGAGAGGCTGAAGAAGATGATCCAGACCGCCGCCCAGAGCAGCATAAACTGGTTTTTGACCTGTTGCTTGTCCTGAGTCAGTGCCCTTGTCCTTTTTAACCAAAGCAGCGCCTGTGGTAGGAACACCGACCAGGGTAACATGCCGAGGAAGACGCTAAGTACATAATAAAACCACGGGCCCCGATGACCTTGCATGCTCGCATCAAAGCGGCCAATATTCTGCTGCAATAGAAAGAGCTTGTCCCACATCCAATGCGTTTCTAGGCCGACTGCGACGTACCAAGGCATGAGCAGTATCAGGAACAGCGGTAGCCCGAGTCCAAGCTTCCCCTGCTGCCACAGAAAGTGGAGATTTTGCTGTACGATCAGAAAAATAACGACGATCAATCCTGGTAACAGGAACGCGATTGGACCTTTATCCAGCGTTCCCAAAGCAAGTGCTAGATAGAATGAGAATAAAGCGTTGCGCCTGACCTGGGGATCCAGATAGGCCAGCAAGAAAGATAGCAGCGCGGCAGTTGTGGCAAGGATCAGCAGAGGATCGGGCGTGGCGCTACGAAAGATCACGGTACTGTGTAGGATGGTGGCGATTATCAGAGCAGACAGAAAGGCGATTTTCTCGCTGTACATTCGGCGAACGACGCTGACGATCAGCAATACTAGCAGCGCTCCCACGATCGCCGATCCGATGCGTAAACCAAAAGAATCGAGGCCGAACAGTTTTATCCCTGCCCACATCATCCAATAATTCAGGATCGGCTTGTCAGGAAGAATCTGGCCGTTGTAGGTAGGCAGAATCAGGTTGTGATTCGCCATCATTTCTTTCAAGGATTGCGCGTAGATAGGTTCATCGATATCCCATAGGCTGGTGTTTCCTGTACCCCAAGAAAAATACAGTATAGAGACCGAAAAAATCAGCATCTCCTGCACTAGAAATTTATAAATTTTCTTTTTTTGTTGCATGCTCTATCAATTCTTCCTTTCGTTGTCTGGGTTATTAATCCAGAGATCCTGAATCAAATATAGTGGTCGCTGCTTGCTTTCTTCGTAGATTCTGGAAATATACTCGCCAAGCACCCCCAGTGCGATGAGCTGAACCCCACCCAGGAACAATATTGTTACCATAAGTGAGGGATATCCCTTTACCGAGTTTCCACAACATATGGTTTCGATAATCATGTAGATGGCATACAGAAAAGACGTAAATGCGATCGTTATGCCCATGTAGGAGGCGAATTGCAGCGGTACGTGGCTGAACGATGTGATCCCCTCCAGCGCCAGCTGCCATAATCGCCAATAATTCCAGCTGCTTCGCCCATTTTGACGTGCGTCTCTTTGAAAATATATTGATGTTGTCTTAAAGCCAGTCCACGCAAACAGACCCTTCATGTAACGGCGGCGTTCGGGTAGGCGTTTCAGGGCCTCTAGCACCTTCCGCGACAGCAAACGGCAGTCCCCAGCGTCATGGGGAATTTCAATGCTACTCACCCGGTTCAGAACGCGGTAGAACAGGAAGGAACTCATTCGTTTTGCATAGGATTCTCCCGAGCGTCGCTGGCGCACCGCATTTACCACGTCGTAGCCCTCCAAGAATTTTGTAAAGAGGGGTTGGATCAACTCGGGGGGATCCTGTAGGTCGGCGTCCAGAGGGATGGCAACATCGCCGGTAGCATGGTCTAGTCCTGCGGACAATGCCGCCTCTTTACCAAAATTGCGGGAGAGATTGATGATCATTACCCGATCATCCCGATCTCGGAGCGCGAGCAATCGCAATAGGGTGTCGTCGCTACTGCCGTCGTTGACGAAGATGATCTCCCACCTTTGCTCTAATTTTTGCAGCACCGCCCGGGTACGGTCGAAGAGGGAACTGATATTGGCGGATTCATTGTAGCAGGGAATCACCACCGATATTCTATAGAACTCGTTCTCTTGCGTTTTTTCATTTTTCAATAGGATGTGCTCTGATTTCATGTGGGCTAGCGGAAGACGCCAACGCTTGCTGATCAATATGAAGAGCGGCAGCAGAGCCTGTTCGACCACTTGCAAGGATAACGTGGCAAGCTTAGGCGAAAATTAGGGAATTCCCGATCGTGGTGGGAGAAGTGTCGAAAAACGGTCCGTTTGAC
This sequence comes from Acidithiobacillus sp., assembly GCA_028697715.1. Taxonomy (GTDB): domain Bacteria; phylum Pseudomonadota; class Gammaproteobacteria; order Acidithiobacillales; family Acidithiobacillaceae; genus Igneacidithiobacillus. The sequence continues at coordinate 15,985 of JAQVDS010000021.1, forward strand.
CTGGCTTGGCGCCCCCTCGAGCTACCGAGGGTGGCGCACCTTTTTGGCTTCAGCGACGCAACTTACAAGTCTTGATTCCAAACAGGGAATAGGCTGGGCACCAGCCAATCAGCCCGGTGCCCAATGGGATCACTCCCAACCAACCCCAAGGACTTTGCGGCCCCCAAAATACGAGGCTGATGACTACCGCCCCGATAATGATGCGTATGCCGCGATCCAGTCCGCCCTCATTGTGTAATGTTTGCATGTTCATGACCTTACCCCCATTACCCTTGGAAAGGAGTTTCATGATTGCAGGGCAGGGGCAAGACGTCAGTGACAATATCACAAAATTAGGGGCTGTTAGCCAGCTCTTTCAGTGCCTCACGGTCCAGTAAATGAATTTGTCGATGTTGCCGTCGAATCCAGCCGCGTGCTTCGAAGTCCCGCAAGCTGCGACTGATTACCTCACGGGCGGAACCAAGCTCGGCGGCAATGGCCTGGTGCGTTATGGACAGCGTATCCCCCTCTGCGCCCTGATGCAGTAGTAGGCGGGCCAGACGGATATCCAGGCGGGTAAAAAGCACTTCTTCGACCAGGGCAAATAGTTGTGTCAGGCGGTCGCCGTAGGCGCGAAACACGAAACTACGAAAATCCGGGTTGTCTGCGATTGCGGCCTGGAAGTGTTGGCGTGAAAACGCTACGGCGCTGCCCACGTTCTCGCTGATCCCGGTCGCGGGATAGGCGTGCCCATTAAACAGGCAGGCGGTGGTCAGTATGCAAGACTCCCCTGGCCCAATCCGATACAGCACGATCTCCCGGCCACTGACAGAGACCTGCTGCACACGAATCTGACCCTCCTGCACCAGAAGATATTGCTCGCAAAGGCTCCCGTTCTGAAAGATGAGGCTACCGGCGGCAAATCGCAGCTGTCTGGCTGCAGCCAACAGCACCGCACCAGTTTTCGTCTGCTGCAAAGCGCGAAGGTCTGGAAACTGCTCCAGCCAATCGGTGTTCATCTATCGATCGTCGTCATTCATGACTCCTGGATTTGCGCAGCGGCAGAATCTTCTGCAGGGTGACATAGATTCCTGGCATTACCAACAGCACCAAGGGAATCTCGGCCACCAGACCGGAAATGATGGCAACCGCCAGCGGTGCCTGCATTTCGGCACCGGCGCCAATGCCCAGGGCCAGAGGTAACAAGGCGAGAATGGCGATAATGGCGGTCATGAGCACTGGGCGTAGGCGTATGGCGCCAGCCCGCACGAGCTCTTCCGGATTATGGTTACGCAGCTCTGCGAAGTAGAAGATCGCCGTTTCGGTGACGATGCCAACGATCATGGTCATGCCGATCATGGCCGTGAGATTGCGCTCGGTGCCGGTCAGCCACAAGCCCACGAATACCGCCCCCAATGCCAGTAGTGCGGTGATCAGGATGCTGAACACGATGGCAAAGTTTTCGTAGAGGAAGAGGAGCAGCGCCGCAACCAGAAGAATTGCTGCCAGCAGGACCAGGGCCAGGTCGTGCATGGCCTTTTGCTGTTCCTGATAGAGGCCGCCGTATTCCAGGTACACTCCGGACGGCAGTTGGAGTTTGGCCAGACGCTGCCGGATTTGCGCGAGGACCGTACCCATTGCATGGCCGTTTTCGATACGTGCGGTGACGGCAACCATGGGTTGCAGGTTTTCTGCATCCAGCTCCGCCTGGCCGGGCTGGATGGAGATCGTAGCTATCTGATTGAGGAAAAAGGTCTGTCCGTTCGGTGCAATCAGCGGCAGATGGCGCAACTGCTCGATCCGTTGCGCGAGGTCTCGCGGGGCACGCAGCCGCACGCCGATCATTTCCTCGCCGTGCGGGATTTTGGTGACCACCTGCCCCTGCAGCAGGGTGCGCAGCTGTTGGGTGACCTCGGCGGGGGTCATGCCGGCAATGGCCTGCGCGCGCAGAGGATCGACGTGGATGTCGATGGCATCCCCGGCAATGGTGATGCCGTCAAAGGCCTCGGTGACCCCGGGGACGCCCTCGATCGACCGGGTGATCTGCCGCGCAATGGGTTCCAATTCCTGGGGATGATTGCCAAAGATCTTGATTTCGATGGGTTGCGGCACGGCGGTGAGGTCGCCGATCAGGTCTTCCATGAGCTGCCCCGTTTCCACGCGCAAGCCCGGCACCTGTTCCTTGATCTGTTGCCGCACGCTGTCCATGACCTGCCAGATGTTGCGTTTGCGCTGGCTCTTCAGGCGGATGAAAAAGTCGCCGGCGTTGGCCTCGGTAATCCCACCACCCAACTGCAGTCCGGTGCGTCGTGAGTAGGTAGCGACCTCCGGGGTCTGCGCCAGAATCTGCTGCACCTGATCCAGCAGGCGATCGGTCTCGGCCAGGGAGGTGCCCGGAGGCGCGCGATAGTCCAGCACAAAGCCGCCCTCGTCCATGGGGGGCAAAAAGCCACTGCCGACCTGGGTATAGGACCAACCGGACAGGGCGATCAACAGGCCCACAGACAGCAGGAGCCACTTGGGTCTTTGCAGGAAACGGGCAAGAAACCGTCGATAGCGTTCGGTGGCCCAGCGCTGCAGCGACCCTTGATGCTCGGCCTTGTCGGCGTCCTTCTGCCGCAGCAGCAATTGCGCCAATACCGGGACGGCCAGGAAGGCGACGAGAAAGGAAATGAGGAGAGCGGCGGCAATGGCAATGGCCAAGGCTTGGAAAAACGCGCCGGTGACCCCAGACAGAAAGGCCAGGGGAATGAAAATGATCAGCGTCGCCGCCGAGGAGCCGGCCAAGGGGGTGCTAAGCTCCTGGGCGAGATGCAGGATGGACCAGTTTTCGCGCTCTTCGCTGATCCGGCGCATCAGATGCTCGAGCATGACGACCACGTCATCCACCACCAGCCCGACCGCTGCCGCCATACCGCCCAGGGTCATGATGTTAAAACTCTGGTGCAATACATAGAGGACCAATGCGCTGGCGATCAAGACACTGGGCAAGGTGATGGCGACGATCAGGGTAAGACGTAGATTGCGGAGAAAGGCGAAGAGCACCAGGGCGGCGAGGATGGCACCGATGATGATCGCGTCACGTACGCTACCCGCGGCGGCGGTGATGAGTTGACTCTGGTCGTACCAGGTGCTGATCTGCACTCCCGCGGGCAGCGATGCCGCGCTACTTTGCAAGAGTTTGCGCAGGGCCCGGTCGATGGCAACGGTGTTGCCGCCGGGTTGCTGCAGGATGTTGAGGAGTACGGCGTTTTTGCCGTTGGCGGTGACGGTGGTCCAGGCGGGACGCTTGCCCTGCTTGATCTTGGCCACATCGGCCAGATCGACAATGCCTTCGGGACCGCTTTTGAGGATGGTCTTGCCGATTTCCTCGCCATTGACCAGATGGCTCGTGCTGAGGATCTGATACAGGCGATAATGACGCTGACTGCGCCCCACCGCCTCGATGATGTTGGAACCGGCCAGGGCCTTTTCGACATCGGCATAGGACAGGCCGTAGTGTTGCAGAAGCCAGGGATCGACGACCACCTGGAATTCTTCCTGGGCGCCACCCTGTACCGTCACTTGCGCTACCCCAGGAATGCTCAGCAGGCGTGGACGCAGTTGATAGTAGGCAACCCGCCGCAAGGCCACGGGGTCCTGTTGTGACGAGGTCAGGGCGAGGCCCAGAATCGGATCGACGGTCGGGTCCATGCGACGAGCGCGGAATTGGGTATCGGCGGGGAGTTTGGGCAGCTCCTGGTTGATGGCGGCCTGGACCTGCAAGAGCGCGCTTTGCATGTCGCTACCCCAGGCGAATTGCACCGAGATATCGGCCGCGCCCCGCGCCGTGGTCGAACGGATCTTGCGTACCCCGGGTACCGCACGCAGGGCCTGCTCCAAGGGTAGGGTCAGGGCGATCTGGGTCTGTTCGATGGGCATGTTGCCGGCATCCACCGACACCTCGATGCGCGGAAAAGAAACTTGCGGAAACAGTGCCACCGGTAGTTTCTGCGCCGCCAGCAGACCACCGAGGGTGAGGAGCAGGAGCAGAAAAAGCAGAAAACGGCGGTGTCGAAGCAGCCAGTCACCCATCAGGATTTCCCCTCCAGACGCAGGGGCATGCCCTCCTGCAATTCGTAATTGCCCAAGCTCACGACTGACTCTCCTGCCTGCAGACCCCGCCGCACCTCGATCCATTTTCCGTCCTGCCAACCGGTTTCGATCCAGCGTTTTTGCGCAATTCCGTGCTGATCGACAAAGCAGTAGGACCGTCCATGCTCGCTGAGGACGGCGGAATCAGGAATGGCCAGGGACTGCTGTTGGGCAAGGGTGATCTCGCCACTGAGCAGGGTGCCGGGGAGGGCCTGGGCGTTCGCCGGCAGGGGCACGATCACCCCCGCAAGACGGGTGCTCGTATCGACCTGTGCCAAGACCTGTTGCACCTTGGCGGACCAGGATTGCCCACGATCGTCCAGGCGGCGTAGAACGACCTTCGCTCCGGGATGAACCTGGGCGAGATCCTGCGGCTCCACGCCGAAGACGACAACGCGTGCCCCCGCCGGATTGATGGTGAGAAAGGACTGCCCCGCCGGGACGGTGTTGCCCGCCTGTACCGGTACGGCGGTGACGACGCCGGAGATCGGGGCGCGGATAGCCCCTCCCTCTAAGGATTGCTGGCGCTGTTCCAGACTTTGCAGTAGTGCTTTGGCCTTAGCGAGGTTCTGGGCCGCGCTCTGCACCTGGGCATTGGTGGCCAATTGCCGTTGCCGTAGACTCTCCTGGCGCTGCCATTCGTTTTGCGCAAAACGCAGGTCGATTTTGGCCTGATCGATCTGCAGTCGCTCGGCAGGCGAGGGGCTGACACGCAGTAGAACCTGTCCTTTTCGTACCTTTTCCCCTGGGACCACCAGGACCTGCTGCACGACACTCTCACAGCGTGCGCTGAGCAGGTCTGCCGCCTGGCTGGCAAAGGCTACGGTCCCGTAGGCGCGTAAGGTGTGAGTGAACAGCCTGCTCTGCACCGGACTGATCTGCACCAGGGCCGAGGGCGCAGCGGCGCAGATCAGAGAAGCAAGACCAAGCACGGCGGTGAGGGCGGTGCGTTGCAGCGCGCGCTGCCAGTTCATGGGTTTTTTCTCCATCGTTCCCAGGGAATTCCTACAGCCAGCTCCAAGGCTGCCTGATCTTCTGCCGCTGTCCCTTCCAGGGTCAGAAGCTGCAATTTTTTGTCGAGCAACTGACTGCGGACGCTTTCGTATTCGACGAGGGTGGCATTGTGCTCGGCTACTGCTTGGCGCAGCACCTTCTCCGCCTGCGCGAGCCCGGGCAACTGGGTGCGCAAAAGGGCGATCTCCGGATGCAAACGCTGCAGGTCCTGCACTAGGCTGGCAATCTCCGCCCGCGTTTGGAAGAGCCGGGCGCTATAGGCGGCGTGCAGTTCGGCGCGGGTTGCCTCGCTTTGCCGGATGGCCGCACGATTGCGGTTCCACAGCGGCAGGTCGAAGGTAATGCTCGGTCCCCAGGTATGGATGTTGGAGGTGTCGGCGGCGTGACTGACGCCGATACTGAAGCCCGGGTATTGACCGAGGATGGCGCGCCGCACCTGCGCCTCCTGGGCGTCGTACCCGGCGCGCAGAGCTGCGAGATCGAGACGATGCTTCAGAGCCTCGTGCACGAGTTCCTCCACTGGGGGCAATTTTGTTAGGGTCCGCGGTGCGGCCAGTTCGAGGTGAAAACCGGGGGGCAGGCCCAACTGTGCATTGAGTTCTTGTCGGGTCTTGGCTACCTGGCGGCGCAGTGCCAGTTCCCGATCCCGACTGTCTACATAAGCGATCTGGCGTAAGGCATGGTTGGGCAGGGTCGTATCTCCGGCGCGCAGGTTGTCCGATGATTTTTTATAAAGCTCCAGACTCACTTGGGTAGCGGCAGCGGCAATGGATTCCTGCTGCTGCAGAAAATAGAGTTTGCGCGCCAGAATGCGGACCTGATTGGCCAGCAGCCATTCCTGCCAGGCCACGTCATAGCGGACGGAACGGGCCTGGGCGCCGGCGATAGCAAGATTGGCAGAGCGGGTGAAGAGGCTCGCCAGACTCCATTGTAGGCCCATACTATAGGCGGAATAGTAGCCAGGAGTCGTGGGCAGGTCAGCACTGAGGGAAAGCTGCGGATCGGGCAACAATCCCGCGGCAAAGACCTGGGCGTTGGCTACTCCGAGCTTGGCGCGGGTGGCACGCAGATCCGGATTGAGCAAGACCGCGATTTGCGCGAGGGCGGTACCCGAAAGGGGGGCCTGCAGATCAATCTTGTCGCTGCGTATCGGCGCGCCGGCATCGGCCTGGGCCAGGGCTGCCTGCAGAGTTTTTGGCTGTGACAGCTGCTGGTCGAGGGGGAGGGGCCGGTAACTCGCGCAACCGGCGAGTAGTGTCAACAGAATCCCGCCACAAAATCTCTGCGTCAGCCAGTGCATGTGCCGTCCTCCTGCTGGGTAGATTCCAGAGGCTGCTCATAATGGAATAACAAGCCCCTGCCGGCGCTGCCATCCAGCAGTTGCACCTGCCCTCCCAAGCGTTTTGCCGCCGCGGCAACGATGGTCAGGCCCAAACCGGTACCTTCGCCTTGAGCATCAGTGGCACGATGGAAGGCCGAAAAGGCCAGCTCGCGTTGGACCGGAGGAATCCCCGGGCCGTCGTCTTCCACTTCGAGCGTCAGGCTTTCGCCATCGGCAATGGCACGCAGAACGACCGAGCCGTTCGCTGGCGTATAACGCAGGGCGTTATCGAGGGCGTTGCTGATGAGCACGCGCAGGGCCAAGGGATCGGTGCGCAATGGCAGACGGGTAGGGCTGAGCTGTAATTCCAGTTCGATACCCTTGCTTTCGGCCAGAGGCAGGCGCTCACTCAGGAGCTCCCGCAGCAGATCGCCCAGATCGATACTTTCCTTTTTTGCTGGCCCGGCAAGCTGACGCTCCAGGGTGAGCAGTTGATCGAGCAAATGGCGGCTGCGCGCTAAGCCCGTATCGACGGCGAGTAGGCGCTCGCGACAGGCATCCCAGCTTTCTGCATGTTGGGCATTCTCCACTTGCAGGGAGAGGGCCGCCAGGGGCGTTCGCAATTCATGGGCGGCATCGGCAATGAAGCGACGCTCACGCTGCAGTAAGTCGGCGACGCGCTGCAGCAATTGCTGGATGGCCAACCAGAAGGGGAGGAGTTCCTGCGGTACATGAGTTTCGGGCAGGTGAATCCGGCTGCTCTCGGGCCGCAATATTGCAAGCTCCTGGGCTAGGCGGCGGAGGGGGCGAAAGACCGCGTAGACCTGCCAGCGCAGGGCAAGCAGGAGTATGGGCAGCAAGATGAGGATGGGCCAGATACTGCGCTGGGCACCATCCCAGGCGGCTTCCTGCAGAACGGAGGTGGGCTGGGCAACGACAAGTTGGTCACCATCCGGTAGGGCGGCGAGAAATACCCGCCACTGCTTGCCGTTCTTCTCAAGATGATGAAAACCGGGCCGCCAGTGTCCGGGAAGCGGCAAGGGATTTTCTATCTTGCCAGGGCTGATGCGCTCGACGATGATCGTCCCGAATTCTTCATCGTGCCGGATATGCTTCTCTTTGCCCTGAAACCAGGGCACCTGCAGCGGATGGTCGGGCAGGTGGCTGGGATCCACCCAGTTGGCTATTTCTGCCAGGGTAGCGTCCTGCAACTGTTTGGCGTCTTCGTAGGCCAGCCCATAATCGACGCTGGCGGCGATAAAGCCACCAAGGAGCAACCAGAAGCTGAGGGTCCAGAACAGGCGTCTTTGCAGCGATGGAATGCGCTTTGTCATCCGTCCTTCTCTACCAGCCAACCCGCCCCGCGCAGGTTTTTGATGCTGTCCGCACCCAATTTCTTGCGCACGCTGTGAATGAGAAAGTCGATGCTGTTGCTCTCCACTTCCTCTCCCCAGCCATAGATGCGGGTTTCCAGCTCTTCGCGACTGAGAATGCGGCCGGGTCGTTGCAGTAAGGCGCTCAACAGGGCGAATTCCCGCGCCGACAGGCGTTGTGCTGGCCCGCCCTCGCGCCAGGCTTCGCGGCTGCTCGGGTCGAGGCTGAGTACGCCATTACTGAGCAGTGGTCCTGCCTGTCCCCCTTGGCGGCGCTGCACTGCCCGTAAGCGGGCGAGTAGTTCACGCGCCGAAAACGGTTTGATGAGATAGTCATCGGCGCCGGCATCCAGACCGCGCAGACGCTCCTCCAGGGCATCGCGAGCGCTGAGAATGAGTATGGGCAGGGTATAGCCTTCTGTCCGCAAATCGTGCAGGAGCTGGATACCGTCGTCGTCGGGAAGGCCGAGATCCAGCAGCAGTACCTCATGTTCGCTGTGCGGAAGAGTGCTGCGGGCCGCCTGTCCACTGCTAACCCAGTCGACCGCATGGCCGCCGTCGCGTAGGGCCAGTAAGAGCGCCTCGGCTAGCATCCGATCATCTTCAACCAGTAAGATACGCATATTTCCTCCTCGCAGTCTCGCTCCTGCACCTGGGACCGAAGCTTAGCAGAGCATTCTTAGCTTGGGATGAGGAGTGTGGTGTTGCGCCACGCAAGAGTTCGTCGGCTCCGGATACCCTAAATATAAGCCAAAATTGACTCCAGAACTTCTAATCTTTTCCTAAGAAAGCGGCGGTATTCTGCGAATCGTTTTACTTTGGGAAATTTTTGATCGGTTTTGGAGGGTCTGTCATAAAAGTGTCATAAAAGGTTCATTAAGCTGTAATATTCCTGTGCTACGTTGCTAAGCTGGTTGTTTAGCAACCAAATTGTAATCAATGCGCAACTAGCTACAGGAGATACAACGTGATACAAAAGGACACATCGCGCCTTTCTAAGTGCGCTTATCCCCGTTTTTCGGTTCTGCGAGTGGCCTTGTTGGCCGCTGGTGTTTTGACTACCCATGCCGCTTTCGCTACGGACTCGGTAACTGCCCCAACCCAGTCCGCCATTTCCATTGGTGAGGTCAGCGCCGCGGTAGAGGCATCCACCTACCTCGGCAGCAAAGAGGCCAAGAGTCTCACCCAAAAGCATAATTTCCATTCCGGGCAGTCCATCAAGGTGTTGGACAAGGCGCAAATGGCCGCGACGGGCCCAATGGGTGGCAGTGCCCAGGCGCTGAGCTACGCGCCCGGTGTTGGCGTTTCCGGTTATGGTTCCAGCGGTGCCACCAAAACCTCCATCAGCATCAATGGCATCAAGCAGGGTTGGGGTGGTTTTTCCGGTGGCCAGATCGATGATGGCAGCCTTTCCGTCACCTTTGATGGTGTACCCATGGTCGATCCCTCCACCGGTTTGTGGCAGTCGCCGCAGGTACCGCAGACCGGCATTTTGCAGGGCATCGGCATAACTTATGGTCCCGGAAACCCGCAGGAGCGCTGGTACAACAATATCGGTGGACAGATCAATTTCGTACCCTTGCAACCGACAGCAAAACCGGGTGGTGACATCAAGCTGACCTATGGCAGCTATGATTCCAAAAACATCGTTTTCAATATTCGTACCGGCAATGTTGATGGCTGGTCCACCATCCTTGCTGGCGGCGCAGGTTCCTCCAATAGCTACCGCCAAAGTCCGGATGGCTTCAATAACCCCAGTTACAGTTACGCCTGGTTTTTGAAAACGCGCAAGACGTTCAGCAATGGTGATTTCTCGGTGGGGGCATATCTGGCGAAGGGTTCTGGCTATCGTCCGGTACCTATCCCTATCAACCCCATTGCCGGGGTGACCATGGATGGCACCGCTGGCTCTGCGCTCTACAGCCAGGCCACCAGTAGCTTTTATTCGTCCTTGCCAAAAGATGTCTGGTTCAAGCAGGATAGCAATAGCACCTGGCTGCTCTACAGCAAACTGAATGTGGATCTGGACAAGGCCTGGTCGGTACACAATATGATCTGGTACCGCTACGGCCATCGTCTGCATTTTCACTACAACAATTATGGATTGTCTAATCCCAGCAATCTGTACGAGTACAACAACCCCCATGACTCGGTCTATGGCGACAAGCTGTTTCTGACGGCCAAATTGCCCTACAACGAGGTCAGCTTTGGCGGCTTCTTCCTGAATAGTAACTACAACACGAGGAATGCCTTCTATAATACCAACGCTCCATATTTTGGCTCGCGTCTGGTTCCGAATGCGCATTATCGGAGTGATTATTTCGACCAAACTGATTTGGCCGCGTTTTTTCAGGATCGCATCAGTCCCATGGCGACCCTGCACATCACCCCAGGGGTGCGGGTCATCAATTATCAGACCCGGTATACGCCAGCCGGCCAATCCGATTTTGCCGAGGCCTATGCTTTGTATCCGCAGAATGATCAGGGTGTATTGCCAGCGGCGAATACCAGTTTCACCCAGGTCGAGCCGTCCGTCGATTTCAATTGGCGCCCCATTCCTTGGTTAGCGGTGTTTGCCAATTATGCGCAGGCTTACAAGGAACCACAGGTGGGTGGTGGCGGTGGTCTGTACCAGAAAAAGGCGCCTATCTATAACTTGGAGCGCAGCGCAGATTACAACGCTGGCGTGAAAATCCATTTTGATCATGCGGCGTTCTTGCACCATTTCCTGTTTACTGCGAGCTTTTATCATTTGCATTACAGCAACCAGTACATCCCTCTATATGACTCCAATAGCAACTATATTGGCGACGCCAATGGCGATTCGATCTATCAGGGTGTGAATCTAGCGTTGGATGACGAGATTTTGTATAACCTCGATCTCTTTATGAATGCCAACTTCGAGAAGGCTGTCTTTGCCCATTATGTGACCAGTGGCGTCTCTTATGATGGTTTGCCAGTGTCGAATGTGCCGAACAAGACCTTCAATATCGGCGTTACCTACCGTATGCCGCTAGCTGGTACGGTATTGCAGCCGCGCCTGTGGTATCAGTATGTGGGAGCGCAGGGCATGTTCAACAACAACACCGGCGCCCCGAGTGCAGAAAAGATGCCAGCCTACGGTACCCTGAATCTGGGTATTGACGAAAAAATCCCCACGATCGGCATGGTGCCCTTCCTGCGCCATGTGGATTTGAGTCTCAATATCCTCAACCTCACCAACAACCATTACAACGAGTTCCAGTACATCAGTTCTGGTGGTTTGTTGGGTGGTGATTCGGCCGGTCAGGTGCTGGCCCTTCCAGGTGCACCCATTACCGTTTACGGCAGTATCTCCGCACATTTCTGATCGCGGATAAGTAGGGTAGGGCGTCGGCGCAGTGGGCGCCGGTGCCCATTTTTGGTCTTGCGACGGCCTCCGAGCGCCGGTGGCTAATTGGCGACTAAGAGTTCCTTGTCATACTCTGAGGCATGATCCGCAAAACATCGCCTTCCGTTACTTGGCGCCGTTGGGCCATTCTAATCGGCCTTGCCATGACCGTGTTCTGCATCGCGCCAGCGGTGCCGGCGGAATCGTGGACACTATCGGCAGCGGTGCAGCGCGGGATTGCCGAGCGGGCGCAGGTAGCCGCAGCCAAAGACCGGGCGGAGGGTAGTCGGGATCTGGCCGACGCGGCAGCTGCCAATCGTCTGCCGCAATTATCCCTTCGCTTGGCCAGCATCTGGACGGAAAGTCGTCAGGGCCGGCCACTTTTTGTTGCCGCCAATGGGCGTCGGGAGGCGATTGGTCAGATTGTGATTACCGCCCCCGTGTTTGATGCGCAGTTGCAAGCGCTGGCAAAGGCGGCACGGGCCAGCGCCACCGCTGCTCGGTATCAGGTTCTGCTGACCCAATTACAGACGGCAGCGAGTGTTACCAACGTTTGGTATCAACTTGCCTTGGCGCAGGGGCAGGTCGCCTTTTGGCAGCAGACCGTAGCGTATGACAAGACGCTCGTGGCCCACAGTGCCAGAGCCTTTCATGCGGGCGCGGCGGCGCGCATCGACGTCGTGCAGACGCAACTACTCCTGACTCAGGCGCGCGCGCAACTGGACCAGGCCCAGGTGCAGCAGCAGACCGCAGCACGGGAACTCAACCTGCAGTTGGGGCTTCCTGACGACGTTGCCGCGACCGCTGCAAAGCACTCGATCCCCGCTGCTGGCGCTTTTGGCTCCTTCGCCCAACTTTGGCAACGGATGCAGGCCCGTCAGCCTCTGTTACAGCTCGCCCAAAAAGAGATTGGGGTAGCGCGGGCCGCGAAGGCCGTGCAAAACGCCGCGTATCTGCCGGTAGTAAATGCTCAACTTGCCTATGGGATTGATGCCAATGGGGTTCCCTCTGGTCGGGACCTCGGCTGGCAGGCCGGGCTGGGTCTGACGATGCCGTTGTTTTCTTTTGGACGGCGTCAGGATCGGGTGGCGGCCGCCGATGCCAATGTGCAGGCACTGCGCGCCGACCGGACGGCATTGCTGTTGCAGATGCATTCGCGCCTCAATCAGGATTGGGGCGCGTATCGAGCCGCCCAAGAAAATGCCTGCCACGCTAAAAGGATTGGCCGGGAAGCCAAACTGGTCTACCACATGACTCAGGAAGGTTTCCGCGCGGGTGCGCTCAACGCTCTGAATCTGGCGCAGGCGCAGAATGCCTGGATTCAGGCACGACTGACGGCCTTGCAAGCGGGGTTACGTATGAGCCTTGCGCGTCAGCAATTACTCCTCGACACAGGACAACTGCCATGAACTTCGATCGTCACCTCTGGCCCTGGTTGCTCCTCCTGTTGCTGATACCGTCGCCCAGCGTGCTGGCAGCGGAGATCACGGTACAGGTGGCCAGAGTAGAGGCTGGGGCGGCGCAGACCAAAGTATTGGCGTTGGGGGAGGTACGCAGTCGTGCGGCCGTCACGCTGGTGGCTCCGGTCACGGGTCGGCTACTCGGACCATTGCGTGCGGATGGTCCGGTTCGGCAGGGAGCGTTGCTGGGGCGGATACAGGTCGCAGGGCTCCCGGCGCGGGTGGCGGCGGCGCAGGAGCAGCAGGACTACGCCAAGAACGCGCTGCAACGGGCGCAAAAACTGTTTGACGACGGGGTCATCGCTCGGGAGCAAGTGGATGCGGCGCGCCTGGCAGCGCGTCAGGCAGGAGACGCCCTGAGCGCTTTGCAGCAGGAGTCCGCACAACTACAAATCACGGCGCCGGTTGCAGGGCTGCTGCAGTATCTGGTCCCGGTGGGTACCCTGCTGGCGGCAGGAACACCCATCGCCCGCATCGAGGGGCGTGGCAAGCCCTGGATACAGGCTCTGGTCCCACCCCAGGTGGCAGGAACCTTGTTCGTGGGCGATACGGTGCAGATCAAAGTTATGGGCCGCAAGCTTGCCGGCAGGGTGCGCAGCGTGGGGCAAAGTGCGCGCCAATCGGGCCTGGTAGCCGTGCTCATCAATCTGCCCAAGCAGAGCAATCTGCTTCCGGGGGAATGGGTGGAGCTTCATTTGCCGGTTGTTCTCTCGCATCCTGCACGTTTCGCGGTGCCGGCACAAGCCGTCGTCATGCGCGGTGCTGAGGTCTATGTCTGGCGCGTAGACCAGGGCAGGGCGCAGGCAGTACCGGTACAGATCGTCGCGCGGACGGAAAACAGGGTGCTGATCCGAGGGGCCTTGCAGTGCGGTCAAGTGGTCGTCACCCGTGGCAATACCCGGCTCAGCCCAGGCGTGGCGGTAGCGGTACAACCATGATGCGCCGCTACCTGCAGTTTCTCTGGGAAACGCGCAGCACGCTCTTCCTTCTGGTACTGCTCTTGCTTGCCTCTGGCACTTACGCCTTCCTCAACATGCCCGAAAGTGTCTTCCCTCCCGTCGCCTTTCCCAAGGTGGCGGTGCTGGTGCATACCCAGGACCTGCCGGTGAAGGTCATGCTGCTGCAGGTAACGCGACCTCTGGAAGAGGCGGCCAAGGGGGAGCCCGGCGTTACCCTGGTACGTGCCCAGACCGGCAATGGCCTGAGCAAGCTGCATATCTATTTCCGCCGAGGAACATCCCCGGAACAAGCCTACCTCCTTCTGCAAGCGCGTCTGTCCCAGATCCCGCTCCCCCCGGGGGCGACCCTGTCCGTGCGCTTGATGACACCCAACATCTATCCCCTACTGGAATATGCCCTGGTTTCCCGTCACCTGGACAGCTCCGCCATGATGGCGACCTTTGCTTTCACCCTGCGGCCTGCCCTTCTGTCCCTTCCGGGTGTCTATCATGTCGACGCGACGGGGCGCGGATGGCCCGAGGTTCGGGTGACCCTCAGCCCGCGTCGTCTGGCGCAATACCACCTCAGCAGTACAGCGGTCGTAAATGCCTTGCGGGCCTATCAGGGGCCGTATTTCTCCGGCGTCCTGCACGCCTACCATGAGCAATTTCTGCTGACGACGGCACCACGGCCGGAGAGTATCACTGCTTTGGCCGCGCTTGCTTTGCCCATTGGACCGGCCAATGCCCAGGGTATCCGCGCGCCTCTCGCCTTGGGTAGCCTCGGCCAGATTCAGATTGGACCGCCGCCACGTATGCGCGATGCGGCCGTGCTGGGTTGGCCGCATGCACTGATTCTGGATGTTTCCGCGCAGCAGGGCGCAGATCAGGTCAAAGTAGCAAGCGCAGCGCAGGCAAAACTACGGGAGCTTGCACAGCACCTTCCACCGCAGATGCATCTGGTTCCTATCTATGACCTGAGTCATCTGATCCATTCCAGTCTGCGGGATGTCTGGATTGCGCTGGCGTTGGGCACCGCCCTCGCTTTTCTGGTGGTACTACTTTTTCTTGGGCGCCTGGACGCGGCCCTGTCGACCCTGGCGGTCGTGCCACTTGCGTTGGCGGCCACGTTGCTGACCTTGCACGCCCTCGGCTTTGGCATCGATATCATGACCTTGGGGGGGATTACCGCAGCCATTGGCGCGCTGGTGGACCATGCCATCGTCATCATCGAGCGCGGCATTCACGGCCTCCATGAGGAAGATGCCGAAGCCCGGCGAGCGCGTGCCCTGCAACGGATTCATGACATCCTGCCGCTGATGAGTTTTGCCACCCTCACCGCCTGCGTCGTATTTCTGCCGTTGGTTTTTCTGTCGGGGACCGTAGGGCTCTTGTTCCGCAGTATGGCGCTGGCGATTGTCATTGCCCTGGTTACCTCGCAGATCATTGCGCTGACGGTGACGCCCATTCTGGCCCTGTGGGTGGCGGGGCGTGCGCGGCGGCAGCATCGGTTATGGGGCGAGCGATGGTTACGGCGCCACTATGGGCACCTGCTACTTGCTGGCATGCGCCGTCCCTGGCTGGCGGTACCGCTGGTGCTCGCCCTTCTGCTGCTTGCCGGGGTAGGGGGAACGCAGCTTCCCACGGCCTTCCTGCCCCATTGGGATGAAGGAATCTTTGTCGTTCCGTTTCGGACGCCCGTCGGAAGCAGTGTTCGTGAGACCACGCAGGTTGGCCGAAGGCTGATGGCGATTGCCCAGCGCAACCCCAATGTGGAGCGGGTCTCGCTGGTGGTCGGACGGGGCTTGGGGAATGCCTACGCCACGCCCAACAAGGGTGGTTTGACGATCCTGCTTAAGAATGATCGCAGGCAAACGACCGAGCAGGTCATGCAGTCCCTGCGCCGGGAGTTTCGCGCCGCAGAACCCAATCTGACCACGCTGGAAACGCAGCAGATCATGATCAATCGGCTGGGAAACCTGTCGGGTTCCCATGCCCCACTGGTCATCCAGCTATTTGGCAGTGACTCCCGCCAGTTGCAGGCCGTGGCCGCTGCCCTGACCAAGAAACTGCAAGCCAGCAATGCGTTTCAGTCGATTGTCCTGAAGGCGCCATCCGCCGGACCCGAGATCCAGATACGACCCACTGCACTCGCCTCGATGGAAGGACTTCCCCCGCAAGCGATTGCCAATGCTCTGAAGACGCGGTTCTGGGGGGAAACGGCGGGCTTTCTGTTACACGGAGAGCAGATCCTGCCCATCGCTGTCCACGTGGCACCGGCTCCGGGTACTACGCCGCAAACCCTGGGCAAGACGCTCCTCGCCTTGCCGAACGGTACTTTGGCGCCGCTGGCGCTGAGTGCCGATACCTACCTGCGGGGAGTGGTGCCCTACGCCACCTATCAGAACCTGGTGCCGGATGCCGAAATCAAGTTCCAGCCCCGTGCCGGCGAGGGACTGTCGACGGCTGCCAGTCGCGCGCATTCCATCATTGCGCAGATGGGCCTGCCGGTGGGCGTCACCAGCCAGATCGCCGGCTATTATCAGGAACAGCAGCAGGGCTTTCGGCAGATGCTCATCATTCTGGGCGCTGCCTTGCTCATCCTCTTGGTCCTGCTGGGATTCCAGTTTGGCAGCCAGCGTGCGGCGTGGGTGGCGCTGGTCTCGGTGGCACTGTCCGCCCCCGGAGCGCTGCTCCTGCTGCTGCTTACCGGTACCGATCTGGACAGTACGGCGTTTTTGGGCATTCTCCTGGTCTTCGCCATCGCGGTGAACAACGTCATCCTGATCTTTGCCCGGGCTCGGCAGTTGGGGGGTAATCATCCACGGCCATCCCTGGTCGCACTGGCGGCGCGCCAGCGCCTGCGCCCTATTCTCATGACCATGCTGGCAGATGTCCTCGGTTTTCTGCCGCTGGCGCTGGGCATTGGGCACGGAACCGATCTTCTGCAAGCCCTGGCGCTCGCTGTCATGGGTGGATTGCTCGTCGCCACCCTGATGACGCTGTGGCTGGCGCCCGTTCTGTATTCCGGTTTTTCACAAGTCTCTGCGAGGATGATATGGAAGAAAGCGCTTGGCCATCCCAACTGAAATGACTGCATACCGCCCTGGCGGTTCTAGCAACGTTTCAGCTCTTCAGTCAGTTGAAAATGCATGCGATCTGGAAGCATTCATTCCTTGGTAGCAAATCTCTTGTGGGCCTACTGGGGCGGACATATCGCCATGGCCTTGCTGCACGCCCTGAAAAACCCGCGCATCCTGCGGATTTTCGTGCCGGAGACATAGTCTCAATACCCTGGCACCGGTATCTGGCTGAAGAGTCACCGCTCGTCGCTGGTCAATGCTGCTCGCCGTGCTTTCTGGCCCCACCGCCTTGCAATCCTATCGGATTATGCTAATTACCTTTACATCTGATTATATGGAATGGGAAAGATATTTATGAGCGTATTGCTGTACGATGACGGTGAACACAAGTGCGTCGCGTTTACAGACCTGGTGGAAGGAGAAGGCATCCAGGCCAACCAATTTTTGATTGTCCACCATGGTGAGGGGATGTTGCTCGATCCGGGTGGCAATCTGACCTATAAAAACCTTCTTGCCGGCATGGCCGACTATTTTTTGCCAGCGCATCTGGACTATGTTTTTGCCTCCCACGAAGATCCGGATATCGTTGCCTCGGCCAATGGCTGGCTTCTGATCACCGATGCCAAGATTCTCATTGCCCAGGAGTGGACCCGCTTTCTGCCACACTTCTGTTCCAAAGGGATGACTGCCGGGCGGGTCATTGGCATTCCCGCGCAAGGCGCTGTGGTCTCCCTCGCGGGGCAAGACTTGCATCTCATTCCTGCCCACTACCTGCACGCAGTAGGCAACTTTCAGGTCTATGACCCGCGCAGCAAGATCCTGTTTTCCGGAGATATTGGCGCCAATCTGGTCAGCGGCGAAGCGGCCATGCATCCCATCGAGGGTGCAGAAGCCTTCCATGCACACCGCGCGGCATCGGGCATGGATGCCTTCCATCGCCGCTACATGGGGGGTAACAAGGTTTGTCGACTCTGGGCACAGATGCTGCGCAGCATGGATGTCGACTGGATCGTGCCGCAGCATGGCGCTTCTTTCAAAAGTAAAGAGACCGTCCATGCCTTTCTCGATTGGTTTGCCGAGCTGGAATGTGGCCTCGACCTGCTGCGTGAAGACGATTTCCGATTCCCTATCCCCAACGGAGAACCGCTATGAGTCCAGAGAAATTTCAGAGCTTGTCGAGCCGGATCCACGCCGCTGTGGCCAACGTTCGCGGTATCGCCTTGATTTCCAGCGATGGGGCAATTCTGCACTACGAAGGGGAAAAGGTAGCCGACGAGCGGCTCATGGGGGTGGCCGGAGCGGCGGTAATGCGCGTGGCAGAACTTGTTGGAGATGGCCTTGCCGAATGTGCAACGCAGGAGATCATCATCCGCTGCCAGAAGCACGTCGCCCTGTTTCTCCCCCAAAGTGCCGATACCCTGCTGATGGTTGTGTTCCCCGCCGATGCTAATGCCCATGGCTTGGGTCAGCAGATTATGGCTCTGGATGGCTGAGCTGGGCAGCTAATCTGTCAGGCCCCGCTTTTCTGTTGAATGGCGGGATCCCAAAATATCGCCTATCTGACGAATCGGTCCGTCGATATGCCAGGGGTCCCCTTGTTATGTACGCTTGTCAGCCAGATCGAAATGCCAAGACCGGAGTCGTGACGCTCGATGGAGAACCGATGGTTTTCCATTGCAACCACTACAACCGCTTCCTGCAGCTCGTGGTGGAGGACTGTCATTACATTGCCCATGAGCCGATCCTGCAAGACTCAGCCACGGAGGTCATTTTTCGCCAGCTTCGGGGGATTTTTGCCAGGCATCCAGAATGGGGAAGAGAGGAACGAGCCGCCTGCGCAGAAACGCTCTACCGCTACTGTGGATTCGGTGATCTGGCCATCACCCCCGCCGTTCTGAGCAAAGAGGAATGGGTGGATGTCCGCGAGGAGCATTCTCACTACGGAAGCGCCCTACGGCTGAATTACGGAATTCGCCGTCATCCTGGCGAGTATTTTGACCTGGGTTTTGCCGTGGGCAGCCTTTCCGCCATTCAGGAGCGTCCCCTGCAGGGTGCCATGCAGACGAGTCCTGAACCCATTTCCAAAGGCGGTGATGCTACGGTTTTCCGGATCACTCCCCGTCTGGAGGGAGACTACCCATCACAGACTCCCGCCATCGCGCAGCCGATACTCCCAGAAGGGGCAGAGCAAATCCCGCCGCGTACGCAGAGTCTCCATGTAGACGAAGATGCCATCATCGCTGCTGTGGGAACGCTGCCCCTAATTGGTGACGAAAACGGATTGATCCCGGCTTTTGGTGTCTACCTGACTCGGCACTATGCCGACTACTACAATCTAGTTTCCTTCCGCTTCGAGGAGGCATTGGCGCAGGCCTTGTCCACCCATAAATACCTGGGGGAGATGCTCTGGTATGAATATCCCAGCCTATTCTACTACAAAGACAAGTTTAGCCACCTGCAAGGCAAGGCCTTAGCGCAAACCCTGCTGATCGAAGCAGGGCATATCTGCGGCTTCAACACCATGGGGGGAATCATGCGCTCCGATCCCTGGTATCAGCTCATTGTCCCCCAGCTTCGTTGCAAAGAAGACTGGCTGGCAGGGATCATTGCCTGCATCAATGCCTTGGGTTGGGGAATCTGGCGGATTGCCGAGATCATTCCCAACGAACGCTTGGTATTGCGCGCGTGGTATCCCTATGAATCGCTGGGCTACCTGCGTATCAACGGCAGCTACTCCGACCACCCCATCGATTATTTGATGACCGGCATCGGCGCCTCACTCATGAACCTACTCTACACCGCGGATATCACCACTAAGCCGGATCTTACCCTGGACTTCTATTATCGGGTGAATCGTAGCAAGGATGGCTTCTGGGGCCGACAGACTTGTTGTGTTGCCCAAGGCGACGCATATACCGAGGTAGTGGTGGAACGAAATTGTCTGTGATTTGGGGTTGTAGCGTTCTGGAACGGATTGCTGGAGAAATTTCATGACAGGGCAGGTCAAGCAATGTGCGATGGATACCAAGGATGTGGTCGATCTTCTCTACAGCATTGCCAGTCAGGTGGGGGTGCTGATTGGTGATAAAGGAGCGGTAAGCGTGTTCCGTTTTGCAGGCAAGCAAATGGGCAAAAAAATCGGGGAAGGCCATTCCGGTAAAAGCGTTGAGGAGGCGCGGACCCTGGTCTCCGACTTCTTCCGCAACAAGGAATTCATGGAAGGAGTCTGTCTGCAAGACGGCCAAGCAGAGCTTGTAGGCTGTAAGATTGGGCTCACCCTGCGCGAGCAGGGAATCCCTGCGGGCAATCACGCCCTTTGCCATTTTGGCTTTGGCCTCATTGATGGGGTCGTGGAATCCGTCACAGGTCAGAAAATCGTTACCCTGCATGTGCATTCGGAGTATCACGAAAACGGCGTGACCTGCTCCGAAACCTGGTAAACGAGAGGAGTTTTATAATTTGTCAAGATGGAAATGCGAAAAAAATACCCATGATTCGGCAAGTTCTCTATACTGAGGATGCGACCCAGTCATGACCATGAATGATTTTTTGCGCTACGTGGATGAGTGCGATTGCTCCTCGCTGCCCCGGATGGCGCTGGAACTCTTCTGCTAACGGGGCTCGAGGTCCTGGCGCGGATCCGCAGCACCCATGCGGCCAATGTCCTGGCCTGTCCTCATGGTAATAGCGTTTAATGATGGCACCTGGGAGTGGTTCCTGCCCGAAGACCGTATGGAGCATTGGATCCGCAGGGTTATCTCTTTGCTAAGCTATGCCCCGCGATGAATTGGGGGGCTGGCTGAGGGCCCAATCAACGGACAACGGAGTAGAATCATGAACGCGCAATCCTGGCTGCAGCGCTGGCAGGAAAACCGGATTGGTTTTCATCGTGCGGAATTCCATCCACAACTCGTGCGCTATTGGAGCCAGCTCGGCGCAAGTACCGATGGCTGGGTTTTCGTGCCCCTCTGTGGCAAGAGCCTGGACCTGCTGTGGCTGGCCAAGCAGGGGTACAAGGTGCGGGGAGTCGAGCTCAGCCCCATTGCTGTCGAGGCATTTTTTGCGGAGCACGGTCTGATATCCGAAGTTGAAAGCCGAGGCGCTTTTCAGCGCTACCATTGCGAAGGCATCGAAATTCTCTGCGGAGATTTTTTTGCCCTCTCGCCAGCGGATCTGGCTGACACGGTGGCTGTTTACGATCGGGCAGCGCTTATTGCCCTGCCGCCGGAGACCCGTAGCGACTACGTCCGCAAGCTGCACGAACTGCTGCCAAACCGCCCGCCTATCCTGCTGATTACGCTTGATTATCCGCAAGAAACCCGAGATGGTCCGCCATTTGCCGTGGGGGGAGCGGAAGTTCATGCGTTATATGAACCGGGATGGACGGTCCAAAAATTGGAAAGGCGAGACCTTCGTAGCCAGGAGGGTAAGGCGGAGTTTGCACGCTTCGACGAACTTATTTTCCGGCTACGTCGGAGTAAGGACTAGAAATATAATTTCCCGATGATGGAGCAGGGTAAACAAAAAGGCGCCTGGAAACATTTCCAAGCGCCTCGGTCTTTGGCTCCCCGGGACAGGCTCGAACTGCCGACCTAGTGATTAACAGCGATTTTTCAGCCCAATCATGGGTTCTCATGGGTATTCATCACCTGTCATAATGCAATGAAAAACAACGACCTTTGTTTCATGCTTTCTCATGGGCTATCATGCAAGCGCGCCGCAAAAGTAAACGTCGCGGTAAACAGGAAAAACGCCCATGCACCAACTGACTACCCGCACAATTGAGTCTGCCAAGCCCAATCCAGACGGCAAGGATCGCTATCTGCGTGATGGCGACGGCCTTGAGATCCGTATTCTGCCCTCGGGCAGGAAGGTCTGGCAATTCCGCTACACTTTCCAGGAGAAGCGAAAGGTCCTGAGCTTTGGAGATTATCATGGCTGCTCCTTAAAAGAGGCTAGAGTCTTGGCGCAACAGGCACGATCCGAGTTGCTTCAGGGAATTGATCCAGGCATCAAACGTAAGGCGGCCAAAGGTAAGCCCACAGACAAAGGCAATGCCACAGAAGAACAAAGGGAAAAAACCCTTGCTGATCTCATGGGTGCGTATGCTGAATGGAAGCAACAGGAGGGAAAGGTCGCCTATGCCCAGGATGTGAGGAATACAACCAAGCGTTACATCCTGGAGGGCTCACCCACCCTCGCCCAGATGGCTGCATCTGCACTCCGTTCGGAAGACATCGCTGCATTGATACGACCCATTCATGAGCGGGGCAAGATCAGGATGGCCGCAAAACTGCGCTCCATGCTCGCTGCGGCTTTCCAGGCTGCATTTCAGGCTCCTTTTCATCCCGGACTACCGAAGTCTCTATTGGGGTTCAACGTCCAAGCCAATCCGGTGCTGGCGCTACCTGCCGGTCACGGGGAAGCCAGGAATCGCGTTTTGAACCAAGAGGAGATAGGAAAGTATCTGTCTGCGTTGCTGCAAGGAACAGGATATGTCAACCATTGTCTCACGTTAGCACTGTTTGCGGGAGGGCAGAGGCCACTACAGGTAGCCAGACTCAGCAATGCGGATTACCTCAAGGATGAGGGAATCCTTATTTTGCGCGATCCCAAAGGCAAGCGCAGAACCCCAAGGCTTCATCACCTTCCCATTGGACCAAAGGCACAGAAATTGATTGAATCGTGGGTGAGCAGCGGGCAGCTATCGAGTCCACTTTGGTTCAGCATGGACGGAGAAACTCCCATGTCGCCTTCCAGCCTGATTCATCACGCTGCGAAGATCCAGAAACGGTTCGATATGGCTCCATTCCAGGTGCGGGATGTGCGTCGGACCGTCGAAACAGAAATGGCCCGCATGGGGTTTTCAAAAGATTTGCGGGCACATCTGTTGTCCCATGGCCTCGGCGGTATTCAAGACCGTCACTATGACCGATATGACCGGATCGACGAGAAGCGCGAGGCCCTGATTAGGTGGGAACAATACCTCCTGACCTTATGTTAGGCATTACAGATTGCAAGAGCGTTGCGTAAGGCATCGAGCAAGGATGTTGTGTCCAGTTCTTGGGGCAGCGGCAATCCTCCCTTCTCAAAGATTTGCACAATCAGATCACCGGGCAGTTGTACCGTGAAGGCGGAAATATGCCCTTGGCTCTCTGGCTCGATATCCATATTTGGAATGGGTGCCGTGTCGGTAGAGTCGTCCTCTGGAGTCGCTGCCGCAACCTGCTCTGACACCACCACAGGCCGATCTTCGTTCCAGCTTGCCGGGACAGACTCACCGTCTTCCTCATCTCCAGCCTCTTCTGCCTGGCCCTGCTCCGGCTCTTCCTCGACAGGTGATACCTGTGCAATGACAGTATTGTCCGCAAGGGTACTGCTGGCAGCCAAGGCATCAGAAATACCCATGCCGCCCTGTACCCGAGATAATGGGGCGGCTTTCTCAGGATCGCCTTGCCAGGACTTGAGCAGTCGGAGGTCAGAGAGGGAAAAACTACGCCCCTGGAGATTAAGAGAAGTCTCCAGCTCGTAGCGGTCGGCTTCCTCGTCTATCAGGGAGCGTGAATAGGTCTCCCCTCCAGCAATACGCGCCCGTACCGTATCCAGAATGGCTTGCCGACCATCCGCAAGCCAAGTTTTCATGCTCATCAGGTCCCTCGGACCGATCGCCTCCAGCGGCACCCCGATTCTCCTGGAAATCTCCAGCGCTTCGGGACTGGCAACGGTCAAAATCTGCTGGACCCAGCCGAGAGATCGTCCTAACCGACGAGCCAATTCCCGCATGGATACGCCCGTCGCGTCCAGGAGCTTTTGCAGGGCTTGTGCTGTATCGAGTGGTGTCATGTCGGCCCGTGCCAGGTTTTCCACCATCTGCATTTCCAGTTGGTCGGTCGCTGATTCTGGCGCCACTAAAACTGCCGATATCCTGGCAAGATCATAGCCCTTCCGTTGACAGGGTTGCCCCGACTGTAAAGCAATTTGCGCAGCTCGCCAGCGCCGCTCGCCGGTAACAATCCGGTACCGGCCCTGGCCTAGCGGACGTACCGTGATGGGTTGAATGACGCCATGCGCCAGGATACTGCCTGCCAAATCTTCCAGACCATGCGGGTCGTCTTCGTCCCGCATCCCGGAGATCCGCCGTGGCTGATCCGGGTCCGGCTCGATGGCGTCCAGTGGAAGATGCAGCAGGCCGTTAGTTGTGCCTATCGCTGCGGTACGTGCCTGTCGTCTCGCTTCGGCATCCGCTTCCGTCTTTTCCAAGTCGGCGGCAAGCGTTGCCAACAGGTCTACTCCTTTAATTTTGGCCATATCTCATACCTCCTCATTCAAATCGACCAATAAACCACCAACTTGTGTCCGTTGATGTTCCGGTTGTTGCTCTGGAGGTTGTCCCTCTTCTACTTTCAAACCCTCAACGCACTTTTTGCATACTTGCGCAAGGATGGCCGACAGGGGGTCCTTGCGATCCACATCCCAGATGGCCTTGCCTTCCCGCATGGCGTTTTGCACCAAAACCCGAGAGGTCAATTCTTCCATCATCATATATTTCCCAATTACCGAGCCCCGCAGGGCCTGAATCACCTGGGTTTGATTCGCGGAGTTCAGTATTCGCTTGTTGATGACGAGCTTGAGTTGTAAATCGGTTCCCGCCGCAACCCGTTGGTACAATTTGTATAGCGTTGTGATCCCCTGGAAAGCGGCAATGTCAGGCTCAATGGGGGCCAGCAGCAAGCCGCCCAAGCCCAACGGCGCGATCTGTCGTGGCCCTGGAGCAGGCGGCGTATCGAAAACGATCAGGTCGTACTCTGTCGTCAACAAGCGGGACAATGCCACTTTTGCCGGAGACGACGATTTCCCGCTCTCGCGTGATCGGGTTTCCTCTTCATCAATTCCTGTCGCATCCGGTGCCGCAGGTCCCGGCAACAGGTCAAAATCAAAGCGGGTAGAAATACCAGCGGGGATCTCTGCCTCACCGTCCCATAACTCTATTACCGTATGTTCAAAACTGGATTTTCCGGTAGCGGCAAAGCTGGAGTTTTGCTGGCCGTCCAGATCGACCAGGAGCGTTTTCATCCCCATGGCCTTCGCAGCAAATTGCGCGATGTGAACGGATAAAGCCGTTTTTCCGACTCCACCTTTCTGGTTTGTCACCGTGATACACTTCGTCATGATTTGCTCTCCTGTTGCAACTTTGATCGCCGTTCCCGCTCATAGGCAGGCGGGTACTGGTACCAGACCCACCAGTAAAGCATCGTGTAATACAGGTCCGACAGACTGATGTTTTCCTGATCTGCCAAGGCCTCCAGACGGACGGTGGTTTCCTGCCGTACACGCACAGATACCCGGGTCCATCCATCCACTGATTTGATGCCTGTCGCCAGAGCACGGTCAGCCAAAGTTATGGCCGGACGCCAACGGAGGCCACGCATCCAAGGCCGTTCTGTCAAAAACAGTTCCGCACAGTCCTGGTACGTGGACTGAATGGTTTTCCCCAACGCAAATGCCAGCGCCTTGGTATACAGGTGCATTTTCACCGGCAGGTGTAGGGATATTTCATTTTTTCCCGACGGATTCATGTGTAAGCCAGTATTGTGACCCCGGGATTGTCCAGTAGGGTCTTGCCGCCTGGAGGATGTGAGACTCTGAAACAGGACCGTAGTAGGCCGAGTCAAAAGCATAGTTGCCGGGGGCATAGAGCCAGACCTGACCATCTTTCAGGTGGTAGGTGCCAAACGGGTAATGCAGGATGGCGTGCCGCTGGCCCGGCGTGCGGCGGTCCACGTGGGAGTTCGGCAGATAGTGCCCATTCACCCAGACACCTTGCCAGGTGAGTTTCACCGTTTGGCCGGGAAGGGCGGCAATTTGCTTGATCCAGGGCTGGCCCTTGGGGAACCAATGATAACGGATGCCCTCTGCAACGGCGGGATGGGTTGCGGGGTTAGGTAGCTCTACCTCTACCAGTTCGCCATCATGCAAGGGATAGGGATTGCCAGTGAGACGGTAGAGGCCCAAGGGTTCACAGGTGGAATCATTGACTACCAAGTGCGCGTGCCGCATCCAGATGCCTACCCCAGCATTGAGGCAAAGCGCTCCCAGAATGGCTCCACCGAATCCCCAAAGCAGCCGCTTTCGCCAAACGCGGTTCATAGGTTCTTCCAATGGGTATCGAAAGGCCGCATTGCCCTGGCAGAAATACAAGAGTCGGCGGCATAGTTGGGGCGATACCGTGCCAGCATCCGCTCTGCACGTTCGCCAAGATAATATTTGCCTTTTGCCACGATCACTGCCCGCTCGACGGCGGCGGCGGGGACGCTGAATTTGTGAGAAGCCCGCTGCAAAACCTTTCGCTTTGGCATGTCGGTATTATCCAATACCCAGCAGGCCCAGCGGCACGCCTCTTTCAACAAAGCGGGATCAACCAGGTTCTTCCTCATAAAAATCCCCCACCCTTGCGCACCTTATCCCGGACTTGTTGTGCCCGACGTGCATGGCGTTCCAGAAGCCAGGTAGCGGGCAAAACAAAAAACTTGAAGGGCAGAAAAAACAGCGTTTCCACGTGAGTCACCAGCCAGAGTGCCCGCTCCGCCGCTCGCCTTGGAGCGGGGCGCTCGAAAAAGGCCAAGAGCTTTTCGTCTGCCAATTTCACCATCTGTCGCACAGTCATCGATTCACCGCCCGCAAAACAGGGATACCCAAAAACTCTCCCCAAGCCTCGACAGACGCTTTCTGGATTGTCGGTATATCCGTCCCGACAGCCCACCAGTCATTCGCCGGAGCAAGAAGGACTTGGGGCACGTGAGGGTATAGACCGAGCAGGTCGGAGATAGCGGGCCACATCAGCAACTGCTCATAGCAGATCAGATAGAGAACGCGCTTGTGGTCCACGGTGGCCGTCTCTGGGTTCCCGAAAACACGCATGCGGAACGATTGCCAAGGTTGCCAGGGATGCCACATCGAAAAGGGGACAGGGATGCGGTCGGGCAGGATTTGCTCGTGGCCGTGGGAGATTTTGACCAGCGCATCCAGCAATCCTCGATGATAGGGGGCCGCCGCACCGACTAGGACTGCTTGATTGGGATGCGTGGCCGTCCAGTGGAAAACGGGTTGCCATGCAGCCCTCGTTCCCGGATACCAGTAGCCCGCCGTGGTCTCTGGCAGCAGGATAACCTTGGCGCCTTTCTTGAGATCGGCCATCACCAGCGGGACCAGTTTTTCACTCGCAGGGATCGAGCCAGCAGCGGATATGCCGTTTGGAAAGGTCGTCTGTATGGCCGTCCAGTCTTTCGGAAGCAGGGCAGGGGAACGGGCAAAGATCAGTAGAAGGATTGGCAACGAAGCAAGAACCGCTATCCCGTCCACGGGCTTGTCTTTGGGAAATCTTACAGCCACCAAAACTAGGCCAAGACCTACCAGTCCCGCAGGCAGCGCCCCAATCCACGGACTTGTCCAGCCAATGATTCCCAACGGCGGGAGGATGGTGGAGACGGCGGACGTGATGATGGTAGCCGAAAGATTACCTAGCCACGGTTTTCCGAAAGAAAGCCAACGAGAGAGCCAGCGGTAGGCAAGGTAGGGCAGGGCAAACGCGAGGGAAGAAAGGCTCCAAAAGGCTATCCCCAGAAACAGGCCAGCATGAGGGAAAAACTCGACTGTGCCACGGATCAGCCCGTAAGTAGTCGAGAGGTGGTAGCCGAACATCAGCAGGAAAGGGGCCAGCCAGTTTCGTTTCACAAAGAAAGGCAGGGCGATGAGAGCATCCGGAGCTATCCAGATATGGTGCGGCCATGCCAGGGCGCCGATCACAGAGCCTGACAGGAATGGGGCAAGAACCTGGAGAATCCTCTTCATGGTCAGGGTATAGACCGAGAGGGTCGGAGATAGCGCATTTGGGATAGCTGTACTGGAAGGTGACTGCCCGGCAGTCACCCCAAGACCGACGCAGGGGCCAAAGCCTCAGCGACGGGACCCAAGTGACTGCCCGGCAGTCACCCCAAGACCGACGCAGGGGCCAAAGCCTCAGCGACGGGACCCAAGTGACTGCCCGGCAGTCACCCCAAGACTTGGAGCCAGGGCGTAGGCTCCAGGCTGGCTCCAGCAGAAAAACGCTACAACCACGAATACCATTTCCCCTTTATCTTGCGTTCCATTCTTAGCGGTGAAACAACCTCGAAGGACCGCTTTGTAGGTACGGTGCTTCCCGGAACGGCTTAGATGAGTACGGGTAGTGCGTTCCGGGAACGCACCCCAAG
>JAQVDS010000042.1 GCA_028697715.1 Acidithiobacillus sp.
TACGGGCAATGTTGCCATTACTTCATTGACCGGCTCGCAATTGTTGTTTGCCAATACTACAAATAGAATTTCAGTAAATGAGGCATACACCTTTTCTGATTACAAGGAAACAGTTTTGGATGGATTATATACCTTGAGTGACCAGAATTATCAGTATTACACCTTTGGCGCTAATGTGAATCATCAGTATCAGCTCTTTCAGCGTGCTGGTAATCTGGCGTTGGCCGCGACAATTAATCATGGAGTCAGTGGTTATCATGGGAGTTTCATTGACTCCCTTGGAGCACCCAGCCCAAAATTCACGTACCTGACATTACAAATCAATGCGATGCAGAGCTTACCCCTGGGTTTCTCCTTGCAAGGTAGTGCCAGTGGCCAATGGTCAAATCAGACCATGCCGGCCAATAATCAGTATGTAGTTGGCGGGTTTGGCAACCTGTCGGCATATACGCCAGGAGTTATACAGGGCGATTCAGGCTATGCCGGACGAATCAGCGTGCAGGCACCTTCCGTTCGTTTGGGGAAATTCACGGCTACGGGTTCTCTGTTTGGCGAGGATGTCGCAGTTACCGATCATTATCTCTCCCCCGGACAAAGACCCTGGAAAAGCCTCTCAGACATAGGATTGGGGGTCACGTTATCCAGTCCCTGGGGTACGTCCATCAACGCCATGACCGCGATACCTGTCGGTCATAATGGATTTTCTTCCTCCGAACTGGCTGCCGTGCGTAATAGCCGAATCGATGCCTATTTTCTGTTTACGCAAACATTCTGACAGGCTGATCTTATGAAGAACATTCGTTTATTATCATTTCTTAGTTTTTTTGTGCTGGCT
Organism: Acidithiobacillus sp.; assembly: GCA_028697715.1. Classification (GTDB taxonomy): domain Bacteria; phylum Pseudomonadota; class Gammaproteobacteria; order Acidithiobacillales; family Acidithiobacillaceae; genus Igneacidithiobacillus. The sequence continues at coordinate 836 of JAQVDS010000042.1, forward strand.
GGTCCTGCCGACTGTGCTCAGGCACAGGTATTGGCCACCGTGGGTGGTGAAGCGATTACATACAAACAGGTTGCTGCTAAATATCCTGAGGTGGACCGCGACCTCGGGATTCTGGCGAATGCATTGAAATCATTTATCAATGAGAAAATCCTTCTTGATCAAGCGCAGAAGATGGATGTACAGAAAAATAAGAAAATCAGCGAACAGGTAAAAAATTACAGAAACCAGCTTTTGATGCAAGAAGTGTTGGATGAATATGTCGAGCGGCACCCGGTTGCGCAGCAGGACATAGAAAAGAAATATCAGGAGCTGGTGCGTGCTGCGCCGAAATGGCAGTATCGCATCCGCGAGATCATCGTGCCCAGCTACCAGAAAGCGCATGCGATGATGGATGATCTGCGCAAGGGAGCGAGCTTTTCGCAGTTGGCTGCCGGTAGCGATGGCCCTAATGCCGCGTTGGGCGGAGAATTGGGTTGGGTAAATGATACCGGGTTGGATGCCCCGATCCTCCAGCAACTCGAAAAGGCGTCCATAGGATCTGTGGTTGGTCCTATAAACTTGCCTTCTGGGTGGGGTCTAGTACAACTGCTTGGCAAAAGGAGGGCTCAGATCCTACCCCTGCAGGATGTCGAGGCCTCACTGAAAAAGCAGCTTGAAGAGCAAGAGAAGCAGGCCTATATTCAAAAACTCTGGGGCAAGTATCAGGTCCATATTTCGAGGTAGTCATGGCCAGGAAACATTGGATGTACCATATCGCAATTGCTTTGCCTTTGGTGCTGAGTGGATGCGCTTCCGAAACGCAAGTCAGTGTCCAGAGCGTCAGCCGGCTGCATTTTTCTCCTAGTACCACTGTCCAAGTCTTCTCGAAAGTCCCTGATAATCGCCCATTCATCGTTATTGCCAAGCTCGCGGCCGAAGGCCCTGCAGGAACGCCGTCATCCCAGGTGTTGGCCGCATTGGAAAAAAAGGCCGCCGCTTTGGGTGCCGATGCCATTGTGCTGCGGAATGATAGCCAGAAAACGGCTCCTGTTTTGCAATACAATCCGTCCGGTGGTACGTACAACGAGCCCAAGAGCGAGATAATACCCCGATACACAGCGAAAGCTTTGCGTTGGCTGGAAGCAAATCCGAAGCACTAATGTCGTAGCTTTTTCCACCAGCGTCCAATGGATTTTTCCTGGCCCGGGTTTTGTCTCGCCTTGTGCTCTTGGTGTAGTCTCCGGAACAGACGAAGGTGCGCCCTGGCACTACGCTCCCAGGTAAAACTGCGGGCCCGCAGAATGCCACGCTCCCGATAGGTTGTCGCAAGCTCGGTAGTAGTTATCTTGCGCATGGCTTGGGCTATGTCTTGTTCGCTAAATGGATCAACGGTAATTGCCGAACCTTCAAAGAGTTCTCTCATGGCACTGTTGTTGGACGTAATGACCGGGCAGCCACAGGCCATGGCTTCGACAACGGGTAACCCAAAAGTTTCTGATAAGGTCGCGAAAACCAGTGCAGTAGCGCCGCGATAATACGACGCCAGATCCTGTGGAGTGAGAGGGCCTTGCACGTGATTCACCAGCGGTGGCAGTTTGTCTGGACTCCAGTTATGGGCAATGATCGTCAAAGGAATCGGGCTCTTGCTGGCTTGATGAGCGGCAATGATTCGTTCGATATTTTTGATCGCGCGCCAGTGCGCGACGACATGTAAAAAGCCGACGCTCTCTTTTTTCTGTCCGTCTGGCAGATATACCGTGTGGTCGAGACCATGATGGATCACGCTGATCAGATCTTCGGGACAGCCCAGAGACTCGCATAGTTCGGCGCCGGCATAGAAACTCGGCACAATGAATGCGTCGACACTATCGATCCGCTCTCGCCACGACTGAAACTGCCGCATTACATAAGGTTGTAGCTGTAAGGCGGAATCCCGATCGGGATAGTCCCAGTCCCAATCTACAAACCAGCCTTTTGCCCCATGAAAGGTACATAGATAGGGAAGGTTGCCGTTCGCAGGAGGGGGAGGAGCGGTCCATCCCCCATAGGGATTCCATTCCAAGTCGGCTGTGCTTCGATCGCTGCCCCAGATCACTCCCAGGGCAGTGAGCTGCGGTGCGAGAAAGTCAAAATAGCGGCGGATACTTAAGGATGGCTCTATCGATTGGTCGACGTATACGCGCAGAGGCTCCAAGTCGAGTTGGCTGGAAGCTATCTGAGTCTTGGCGTCCTGTAGCTCAGTAGTGGGCTGGACGGCCATCTCTTTGATAATCTTCACTGCCTCTACATAAGAGGAGTCCTGTTGCATATTCGGGGCGTCTGCAACGATGCGGCGTACGCGTTGCCATTGCCGCCAAAGATAATAGTCATGGAAAGGGATCATAGTTGACAATACCGATCATGCAAGAAAGAAAAAAGGCCCGGCTGCTGCTATCCGTGGTTTTCATCGTGTTGTGGCCGTGGATGATATAAATCAAACTGGGTTACTGCTTCGGTACGCGAGCGATAGTAGAGTCCCAACTGTGCAAGCCGTGGAGTCTGCTGATTATGGCTGGTTTCAGAAATTGCCTCTGCCAATAACTCGACTATCGACTCTTGCGTACGTAGTGCTTGTCCCTTGGACCAGGGCCAAGACATGCTTCCCTTACGGAAGCGATAGTGAAAAAGTGGCTGCGGTAAGGTAATGGCCTGGTACCCGCGCAGACTGAATTGCAGCCAGAACAGCCAATCATCCGCCTCTCCGTTACGAATCGCCGGACGAAATCCAATGTCGCGAAGGCACGCGGTTTTTATCAGGGCCGTCATGCGGTAGTGGTTGTATACCCAGTGAAATGGCGTATGGATATTGGTATTGCCATACAGCTCGTCAGATGCGGAAAAATTTTTTCTTCTGGGAATTACGGCATCTGCATTTGCGTGCTCCACTGCCGAAAGACAGGCAGCCAGAAATTCCGGTGCGAGAAGATCATCTGAGTCAAGAAAAACTGCCCAGTGGGTAGTGCAATGGGAAAGCAGGGTATTGCGTGCAGAACAAAGCCCTAGGTTACCTTGATGCAAGCATTGCAAGTCGGGATAGCGTTCACGCAGGGCGGCGAAATGCGCGACAGATCTGGGATCGGTGCTGCCGTCGTCCAGGAGAAGAACCTGATCTGGCTTTCTGGTTTGGTTGTAGACTGAGACTAGAGCCTCATCCAGACGATCGAGATCGTTGTGATGAGGTATCAGGACAGCGATGCTTTCTTCTTCGGTAAGTGAGCGGGAGGAAGGGCGCACGCTGGAACGAGAGCGGACCGGAATGTCGCTTGTTATGTATTCTTCCAGGGAGCGAACATAGCGGTCAGGTCTGGTAATGTCCCACACGTGGAATTTGAGGCGTTCCCGTTTGGCATCTCTGGCGTCCTCCCAAAATGCTAATACCCGCAGAATTTCTTCCTGAGTGGGATAAGGACTCGACAGGATACCCTCCTGCAATTCGTTGGGGAAAAATTCGGCCATGGCCGACCCCGCGACGACAATGGGTATCACCCCGTGGGCGATCACTTCTACCGTGGTGTAGCCAAAAGTCTCCTCCGTCGATAAGTTGACGGCATAGCTCACACCGCCAAGGAGAGAAGAGAGATCCTTCCTCTCGTAGGAACCCGTGTACCTGGTTCTGTCTAACAGCTCTGGCGGCATTACCCGGAGATACCTTTCCCAAAAATTTTCATCCTTAAATGTGGAGGGACTCGTGCCGCCGATGATTGACACCTGCTGTGGCTCGTAGGCCGTGCCCATGAGCTGATTCAGGAAAAAAAGAAAGGCGTCCGCCCCCTTGCCAAACTTGAAGGTACCTACCGAAGCAAAGTGCCGCAAAGCGCCGCTCGATGGATGATGACCGATTTGCGGAAAGCGATAGGGCTCCGGTACCTTACGCCGGACCTGCTCTGCTATGCCCAGATCGTGCAGGCGACGCCCGGCTCGATCCGATGGATACACCACCGTGTCTGCCCAGTGCAGCTGACAGTATTCGCGGTTGAAGTCCTCCAGGGTGCGAATGTCGGAGGGCCAGTTCGCATCGGCATGCCATACGTCCATGCTCAGGCCATGATGGAACACCCGGATAGGGCATGGAGCCTGCCACAGGCCTGCTCGACTTTGTTCGAGTGCCGCGTGCAGCGGGGCGGTATAATCGGTGCTCTCGATCAGATCGGGGCGAAAGCGCGTGATTGCCTCCTTCAGTAGGAGTAGCAATGTCTCCGCTACGCACTGATCGTAGGAGAATCCGGGGTATTTTTCGATATTCTCTGTGCGGATCGGGATCCAGTACAGATTTGACCCCAAGCGATATTTCCATCTTTCATCCAGACTATCCAGTTCGCGCTCCCAGGCCCAGGAAAGCAAGGCAACTTCGTGTCCGGCCTGCAGCAGCGCGTCCATGGCTTGGGCTATATAGGTGGCAATACCGCCCGTTTGTTCGAGCAGCGGGCTTTCTGGTGAGACAAACAGTACTTTCATGATGATTTCTTCGCTGTGGAGCACGCCGGCTTACTGTCTGCGTAGCCGGGCACGCAAATGCCGTATGGGGGCAGTCCAACGCCAAGAGCGAGAGGAGGTCAATTCCGTGAGTTGCATGCGAACAGTATCAAACTCCGCAGTCTGGTGCTGGAACCGTGCAAGAAGATCATCGAATTCCTTTTGCAGATTTTTATTTTTGCTCAGCAGGGGAAAATAGCATTTCTGAAGCTCTTGATGGGCATTATATTCGTTTTGAAAGGCGCGATGCATTTGGGAGATCCGTTCATGTCGAGCCCGCACTTGCGGCACTGTCGATAAGATACCTTCGATATACGCCGGGGCCAAATCGCTACCCATTGGTACCTGCTCGGGATCATAGGCAAAGCGTGCAAAATCTTCGGCGTAGAGTTCCTGGATCAACTGTATTGTGCGCGCCGTCAAAAAACGGCGCTGATAGGGGAGGACCGTCTCATGAAAGTGCCCAAGAGGGGGAAAGTTACGGCCCTGCGCTGCCAGTCGTTGGGCCACTTCGTTTTGGGCCTTTGCCATATCTTCCAGAGGAAATATCGCGTCGTAGTGGGTTTGGAAGAAGTCGAGCCACAAAGACTGCGGCATCCAGTGAACATTTCGCCAGCCTTGCTGCAGGTCCCGTAGGGAGATGTCCTCCACAAAGGCTTCGAAGGCGGCGGCTACTTCGCCATCGGTCTTGGGCAGGGCCTGCGCGGCGGCACAAAGGTCATCGGGTATCTGTCCGCGCTCCTGCAGCAGAATCTTGGAAGACCAGGCAGAAAAAATGCGGGTAAAAGGATTGCGAACTAGAGCGAAGCGATATACCTGAGGATCGGAACAGGCCCGGGAGAGCGCCTGCAGATCGAAATTTTGTACGAGCGGCGCTGCTGCGCCAATCCATTGATGCACCATGAGGTCCGGACTGGCCTCCAGGCAGGCCCAATGGCTGTTGTCCTGGGGGGGGCTGAGCTCCAGTAGGGCTGCCACCCACCATTTCCAGCTGGTACAGGCGGCTTTGGGAGTTGCAAGATAATGCAGATGTAAATGGGGCAGATAAAAAGAATTGCGCGCCAGATCCCACACGTGCGGATCGGTCGCGACAAAATCCGGGCCTGAACCGGCAAGCATCACCATTTCTCCTTCTCAAAAAAAAGGGGGCTTTCGCCCCCTGTAAGCTACAAAAACAGCGATTGTTTACGGCAAGGTCACACTATTGAACTTGTTTGCCGTATTGGTACCACCCGCCAGTTGGGTCGTGAAGCTGCCATTGGCATACTTCAGGCCATAGAACCGATTACTGGTAGAATTTTCGGCATTGTAGTAATTGGCCAAGTAGGCACCGCTACCGCCCGGGAAATTGATCCAGGCGTTGGTGTTGGTGATTACGGTTCCCACCCCGCCAAGTTGTTGGTTGGTCAGGAAGGCCATGCCGCCCATACCCGTCAGATTACTGGTAACCGCGTTGGAGAGAATCCCGTCCACGATGATGGTACCGGTGTTGCTCAGCGCAAAGCTGCTACCTCCAACCTGCTGGACGTTGGCAAAGAAGAGCTGACCGGGGTAGTAGAAGTTATCGGTAGCGATATTACCGGTAGCGATATTACCGGTAGCGATATTACCGGTAGCCTGAAGGGTGAAGCCACCCCACGGATAGTTGGCGATGACATTACCATTGGCTGTACCCACCGAAATGGGGCCAGTCGTGGTGGAAGATACAGTGACGTTACCATTCACTGCCAGGTTCATGTACTGCTTGGCCGTACCAGCGCTGGTCGGATCAACTGCCAAGGTTACGGTTCCGGAGGAGGCTACGTTGATGGGGATGGCCTTCTGGTAGTTGATGACTGCCGAAGTAACGCCGTTTTGGTTCACTACGTTGCCAGCAACAGTCAATGCCACCCCAGCGCCAGCAGAAGAAACATTGAAGCCGCCAACTGCGTGCGCGCCGGCATAGATATTGCCGGCAGTGACGTTAATGGTGTCCGTGCTGCTGTCACCAATGTTGCCCGCAAGGACGAGGTTGCCAGCGGCGCTCACATCAACTATAGAGCCCGCCAGCGTGGTTCCTTGGTACAGACCGACATTGCCCTTTGCTGCCGCGGCGGTAACTGTCCCTGTCCCGATTACGCCACCGTTAGTAATGGTGACGCTGTCACCGGAGAGGTCGGTAGATGTGACATAGAGCAGGTTGCTGCCCAAGCTAACGTTACCGCCGCTCGCTGTGAGAGACACGCTGGTAAGAGGGCTATTGGAGGACGGGGCACTGGTGCCAATCAATACCGAGCCATTCAAGGTCACATTGCCCGTCGCTGCCGACATCGTAAGCGCATCAGTGCCCGTTAGAGAAATGGTGCCGGAGTTCAGTACGTCTCCCGAACTAGCGCGGAGGGTCAGGCTGCTAGCGGTGATGGTACCCGCATTGACAATGCCTGCACCCGAGCTGGCAGCGGCGGTAAAGGTCGCCTTGTTCGCCCCAGCGCTTATCGATCCATTGTTGACAATTTTCCCGGCCGTAGCAGTCAGATTGAAGCCAGTAGTAATGCTCATCGTACCGCTGTTGGTGATGCTGGCGGCTGAGAGACTACCAAGGGTCATTGTGCCATTGTTGGTCACGGCGCCACTGGCAGCGGTAGTGGTGAGCGTCAAATCCCCATTGTTGGTCAGGGCCCCGCCTAATGTGGCAGATACGGTAGCCGAGCCGTTGTTGACGAGGGCACCGTTGATCTGCCCGGAAGTGACATCAATGTCAGAGCCAGTCAGGTTCACGTTGCCGGCAGCGTTTACCGCGGCCGTTACGCCATTCGCAGAAAGATTGACTACAGCCGAGCTGTTGCTGACATACTGCGATCCGATGAGGGGCGCAACAGTAGTAGAGCTAGCCGTGAAGGAAAACCCAGCCACAACGCTGACGGAGCTAGCATTGGTGAGGTTTCCGCCCACATTTACATTGCCATTACCCGCTATTAGCAGGAAGCCACTAGAGTTGGACACCGTGCCATTGATGGTGACTGCACCAGTCTCCGTACCACTAGTAATCACACCGGCACTTGTGCCAGTGGTGCCCATAGTCACATTCTCGCCAATGAAACCGCCACCATTGGGCAGGGTAACGGTGGCATTGCTACCCACGACAACACCATTACCGTTGGCAACAAAAACTGCCGCGCCACCGCTTGCGTTGAGTTTCCCGTAAATCTGAGATGGATTACCCGTCTGATCTGACACCAGGACGCCAAAAGTGGTCGAGGTGGAAGTTGCGGCCGTAATGGTCAAACTAGCGGCAGAACCAACATTGAATCCCGCCTGGGCGTTGATACCGGGAGGAGCGGCAACGGTGTTGGTCTGTGTAGTTCCACCCCACTGCAAGATCGTGGCACTGCTGGGGACCGTAATGGTCGCGGTAGTAGAGTCAGAAGCAGTATAGGTAACACTGTTATTACTGGAAAAACTACCAGGAAGCTGGTTGCTGGCGACACTTGGTAGCGCGGCCATGGCGGCAGGTGCCGACAGTGCCAGGGCAAGAGCTGCTACCAGTGGACTGTATTTTACAACAGATTGCTTTTTCATGCGTGATTCCTCACTAAACAAGGTAGGATGAACTGCTACTTCAAGGCCTCGAAAGGCGTCCGAACAGAACGCCCACCATGGATATCATCAGGCTACTTGCCAGCACGGCGCCGTGCCGACACTCGCGGTACCCACGGATTTCACCCTCTCGCAATTGCTCGAGAGGAAAGTCAACGCCCGCCACTGACGGGCAACAACAACGTCTAAGAAACGAGCGCAAACGTATTCCTTCGTTTGTAATCAGTTCGGCAAATATTGGCATCTCCCTTTCCATTCTGTCAAGTGCGCTGTGTCACTTTTACAACGCTCTTGCTCGGTCAACTAGATACTATGCAAGAGCGTGTCAAGGTTGGGTTCGAGGCGCGCTGTGGTGGATGTTCGCGATGGGATAGCCTGCTAGAATCCAGGCGACCACCCTGAGTGACCTAAAGATCTCATGCATAAATCGACTGCTCGCCTGTTGCTTCTCCTTGCTTCCTCTATTCTGGCCTATCTTTTCAGCTGGTACTACAACGGTTCCCTGATCCCGCTGCTCGTTATCAGTAGCGTCCTGCTGCTGGTCTTTGCGACGGTTGCCGTCTGGCCCCGGCTGCGCGAGGGCCTGCCGTGGCCGAGGGGGTACCTGCCGGTGTTCATGCTGCTGTGGTTGCTGTGGTTCTGGCTGACCCTATTCTGGAGCCATGTGCCCTACAGTAGCTGGTTCTATTTTTGGACCCTGGGCTCGGTGCCGCTGGGGTTTCTGGCTTGGGTGATGTTGTCGGAGAAGGATATCGGGGCGGTCTGGCCGTGGTTCTGGCGGGGGATTGTGGCGAGTGCCTGGATTCTGACGGGTATCGGGCTTTGGCAATACTATCATTTGCTAGGCTTGGGCACAGGCTGGCAGGGGTTGCGGCCGCAGGGGCCACTGATGGATTGCAATAGCTATGCGGCCTGGATGAATCTGCTGTTTTTTCCTCTCATCGCCCGCTACTTTGTACTCGACAGCGGCAAGGATCGGAGCTTTCTTTCCAGAAACATTCACTGGCCGGCCCTGGGTTACCTGGTGACCATTGCCGTCGTGCTGCTGGCGGACTTCAGTACCAGTAGCCGTGGCGGCCTGCTGGCGTGGTTTTGTACCTTACCCTTCGCCGTGCTGGGCTTTCGCAACCGGAAGGGGATGCTGGGACGCTGGCTGGTGATTCTGGCCCTGGTGCTCATTGCCTTTTTGCTGATGAATTATCCCAAGGGCTACGACATCCTGGGGCAACTCAATCCTCATTACATTTCTTCCAATATTGCGACGGTCTCCCGCAGTCTGATGTGGATCGCCACCTGGCACATTTTTCTGAGCCATCCCTATCTGGGTACCGGGCTGGGCAGCTATTTCCTCTTCTATCCCGCCTACCGTCTGCCGGGCGAGTTGGCGTCGGCGGGTACCTATGCCCATAACGATTTCATCGAGTTTTTGGCGGAAGGAGGGTTGATTAATCTCGGCTTTCTGCTGGCCTTTGCTGGGGCCTTGATGTATGCCCTGTATCGCTTGATTGTGCGTCCGGCGCGCCTGGGGATCAGTGAGGAAAACCGCTATTGGGCCCTGGGGCTGGTCCTGGGGGTCTTTGCCATCACTGGCCATGCCTTGGGCAATTTCATTTTCTACAATCTGCCCCTGAGCATCCTGGCGGGGATCTTTCTGGCGCAGGCGTGGCGTCTGTACCACCGGCAGGGGGATACGGCGCCCCTGCTACCGCGCCTTGGTATCAATCATCCCAAGATTGTGCAGGGAGCCATGGTGCTGGTGGTATTGCTGGCGAGCTGGTTTCTGGCCCTGGATGCGGCAGTTTATGGGCTGTTCAGTGACAATGCTTGGCTGAATTCGCTGATTGTCAATCCCAACGCGCGGGCGGTCTTTTTGATGAAGGCGGCACGCTTTCTGGAGGTGGCCCGGCCCCAGGCCACCCAGCCTTGGGTCTATATGGGCAATGCCTACCTCAACCTCGCCAGCCGGGATAGCGCCATGCCCACGGCCCAGCGGCGGGTCTTGG
>JAQVDS010000022.1 GCA_028697715.1 Acidithiobacillus sp.
ACGCTTGGTTCGCGTACCGCATATCGCCCTGCCCAACATCCTCCTGCAGCGTCGAGTATACCCCGAGCTCCTGCAGTCAGAGATCACCCCAGAGCGGGTGGTGCAGGAGCGGGAGAAGCTGCCCATTGCGGAGCAGGAGCAAGCCCTGAAGCCCCTGCGCGGGCTGCTGCAGGGAGACGATAGCGACAGCATCGCCGCGGCATTGCGGCGCACTCTTTTGGGTCAGGAATGATGGAGCATAGGGGCAGCGACGTCGCCGGCGTTGATGAGGCGGGCAGGGGGCCATTGGCGGGACCGGTGATGGTCGCGGCGGTGATCCTGGCCCGACCGATAGCGGGCCTGCGTGACTCGAAAAAGCTGCGTCCCCCCCAAAGAGAACGTCTGGCGCAGCAGATCCGTGCCGAGGCGCGTGCCTGGGCTATCGTTTCCGCTGGCACCTGGGAGATCGGGCGGCACAATATTCTCGCGGCCACTTTGCAGGCCATGGATCGCGCCCTGCGAGCGCTCCCGATTCGTCCACGACACATCGTCGTGGACGGTAACCGTGTCTTGCCGCAGTGGCAGGCGGAGGCTATGGTAGGAGGTGATGATCGCGTGGATGCCATCGCTGCCGCCAGTATCCTCGCCAAGGTAGCACGGGACCGGGAGATGGCCTTGTTGGACCGCCAGTATCCTCTCTATGGATTCAGCCGCCATCAGGCCTATGGTACCGCCGCGCATCTGGAGGCGCTGCGACGTTTTGGCGTTACTCCCATCCATCGCCGCAGCTTTGCGCCGGTGGCGCGGATACTGGAAGGGATACTGGAAGAGAGACAATGAGCACGGATTTTGTCCACCTGCACGTGCACTCGGAATATTCCCTCGAAGACGGGATCATCCCCGTTAAAAAACTGGTGCAACGCTGCGCCGAACAAGGCATGCCAGCGGTCGCCATCACCGATCACGGTAATCTCTTTGCCTTGGTGAAGTTTTACAACGCCGCACGCGCCCAAGGCATCAAGCCGATCATTGGTGCAGAACTCTGGTTGCAAGGCGAGGGCGCGGAGAGCGGCAGCAGTCTGGTGCTGCTGTGTCGCAATCGCGATGGCTTTCGTGCCCTGAGTCATCTGCTCAGCCGGGCATTTCTGGAGGGGTTACAAGATGGCAAGGCGCGGATCCAGCGCTCCTGGCTGGAGCAAGAAGATCGCACTGGCCTGATTGCCCTATCGGCGGCCGGGCAAGGTGAGATCGGGCAAGTTCTGCTGCGCGATCCGATGCGCGCGCGGGCGCTTGCCCGGCAGTATCAGGAACTCTTTCCCGATGCCTTTTACATCGAAATCCAGCGTAATGGCGAGGCGGAGCAAGAGGCTTTGAACGAGGCCACGGTGGCCTTGGCGTTGGAACTGGACTTGCCGCTGGTTGCCACCAATAACGCCCATTTTCTCGACGCCGAAGACTTTCCCGCCTTCGACGCTCGACAGTGTATCGCCGCTGGATACACGCTCGGCGACGAGCGCCGCCCCCGCCGCTTTACGCCGGAACATCGCCTGCCCAGCGCTACCGAGATGCTGGCACGCTTTGCCGACCTCCCCGAGGCCTGCGCCAATACGGTAGAAATTGCCCAGCGTTGCAATCTGACCTTGACCCTCGGCCAATATACCCTGCCGGATTTTCCCACTCCCGATGGCAGTCCCATCGAGGTCTACTTCCGCAAGGCGGCAGAGCAGGGGCTGGCAGAGCGGTTGCAGAGCCTGGGTATCCATGATGAGAAAGCCTTGCCCTATCGCGAGCGACTCCTGCGCGAAGTCGACGTCATCCTGCAGATGGGCTTTCCCGGCTATTTTCTCATCGTTGCCGATTTCATTCAGTGGGCCAAGGACCACGGTGTTCCCGTGGGGCCAGGACGGGGTTCCGGAGCCGGCTCCCTGGTCGCTTATGCCCTACGGATCACCGATCTCGATCCCATTGCCAATGCCCTCCTGTTTGAGCGCTTTCTCAACCCGGAACGGGTCTCCATGCCCGATTTTGACGTCGATTTCTGCATGGAGCAACGCGATCGCGTCATCCAGTACGTTGCCGAAAAATATGGCCGTGATCGGGTAGGGCAGATCATCACCTTTGGTACCATGAAGGCGCGGGCGGTGGTACGCGACGTGGGTCGGGTGCTCAATCTGCCTTATGGCTTTGTTGACCAGCTCGCCAAGCTGGTGCCCGGCGACCTCGGCATGACCCTGGCCAAGGCGCTCGAAGAATCCGAAGAATTGCGGCGTCGGCAGCAGGAAGAAGACGATGTGCGCGAGCTGCTGGACATCGCCCTGCGCCTGGAGGGACTGCCGCGCCATGCCTCCACCCATGCAGGTGGCGTGGTGATCTCCCCCGAGCCCCTGGCCGACCGACTGCCACTGTTTACCGACGGCTCGGAGGGCGGCGGCAACGTCACCCAGCTCGATAAGGACGATGTCGAGAAAATGGGGCTGGTGAAGTTCGACTTCCTGGGGCTGCGGACCCTGACCATTATCGACATTGCCCTGCGCGGCATCAACGCCGAGCGCAGGGCGGCAGGGCAGGAGCCCTTGGATATTGCCAAGCTGCCCCTCAATGATGCCGCCACCTTCACCCAACTCAAATCCACTGATACGGTGGCGGTGTTTCAGCTCGAATCCTCGGGCATGCGTGATCTGATCCGCCGCCTGCAACCGGACAATTTCGAGGATATCGTCGCGCTGGTGGCCCTGTTCCGGCCCGGACCCTTGCAATCCGGCATGGTCGATGACTTCATTGCGCGCAAACACGGCAAGGCCAAGGTCGTCTATCCCCATCCACTGCTTGAGCCGATCCTCAAGGAAACCTACGGGGTAATCGTGTATCAGGAACAGGTGATGCAGTGCGCCCAGGTATTGGCGAACTATTCCCTCGGTGGCGCGGATCTGCTGCGCCGCGCCATGGGCAAAAAGAAGCCGGAAGAAATGGCCAAGCAGCGCGAAATTTTTCTGGCCGGAGCCGCGAAGAATGGCATCGATGTGCATCAGGCGACCGCAATCTTCGATCTGATGGAAAAGTTCGCCGAATATGGCTTCAATAAGTCGCACTCGGCCGCCTATGCCCTGGTATCCTACCAGACCGCCTATCTGAAGGCCCATTATCCGCGTCACTTCATGGCCGCCGTATTGACCGCCGACATGGATCATACTGACAAAGTGGTGGCAATGATCAGCGAATGCCGGCGGATGGGGATGAGCATCTTGCCACCCTGCATACAACGCAGTGAACTCGCATTTCGGCCCGAGGGCGACGGGTTGCGCTATGGCTTGGGGGCCATCAAGGGCTTGGGTCGGGGCGCCGTGGAGGCCATCGTCGAGGCGCGCCGCGAGACAGGTGAGTTTCAGGATTTCTTCGATTTTTTGTGCCGTCTCGATGGGCAGCGGGTCAATCGGCGTAGTCTCGAGGCCTTGATCAAGGCAGGAGCTTTGGACGCCTTTCGACTGCCACGGGCGCAATTGCTGGCCTCCCTGGACCGCTTTCTCGAGGCGGCGCAACAGCAGCAGCGTCAGGAAGCCAGCGCGCAATGCAGCCTTTTCGATACAGAAAGTCAGGTGCAGCAAGCGAGTCCGGCATTGGTATCCGTAGAGATCGATGATCGGGATCATTTGGCAGGCGAACGGGAGGTCCTCGGCTTCTATCTGAGTGATCATCCGCTGCGGGTCGTCCGTGCCGACTTGCAGCTGCTTGGCGTGCAGGAGATAGGTCAGATTGCCATTGGCGAGCCGGTCTTCGCTGCGGGTATGCCGGTGGCCCGGCGCAACATGCGCACCAAGCGCGGCGATCGCATGCTCTTTCTCACCCTGGAAGACGAAAGCGGGCGCGCCGAGGCGGTGGTATTTGCGGAAACCTGGCGGCAGTTCAATGGTCAGATTGCCGACGATGAGCCGCTGCTGCTTTTGGCGGAGGCCAGCGAAGACAGCTACTCTGGAGGTCTGCGACTGACCGCCCAGCGTCTGCTGCGCTGGGAAGAAGCCCAGCTTGCCTTGGCACGCCTCCTTGTATTGCACATCGACGCGTCGCCACTCAACATCGGGAAACTACAAGAATTACTGCTAATGCATCCCGGCGAATGCCAGGTGCGCATCGCACTGACCGTTGCTGATGGACAGGCGCGGGCCATACTCGATTGCCCGCAAGGAATCTCTGCCAGCAGCGAATTCCGCGCCGCACTCGATGCCCTGCTCGACCGCGATCGGCAAGAGTGGCAATATGCCTCGCCAATGAATCTGCTTGCCAATGTTGTCTCTCTGCGCGACGAGCGGCAGCGGCGACAACGTACAGCCTGATAAGGAGAACGGGTGAAACTGCAATATCTCGACTTTGAACAACCCATCGCCGAACTCGAGGGCAAGGTAGAGGAGCTCAAGGCGCTCAATCAGCCGGGTATTCAGGAGGATATCAAGCGTCTGGAAAACAAGGCGCGCAAGGAATTGCAACGGCTCTACAGTAAATTGACTGCCTGGCAGACTGTACAGGTAGCGCGTCATCCGCAGCGCCCCTATACCCTGGACTATGTGCATGCGCTGTTTACCGACGTAGAAGTGCTCGCTGGCGATCGCGCCTATGCCGATGATGCTGCCATCGTTGGGGGGCTTGCCCGCTTTCAGGGGCAGGCCATCCTCTGGATTGGGCAACAAAAGGGGCGGGATACCAAGGAAAAGATCCAGCGCAATTTCGGTATGCCGCGTCCCGAGGGCTATCGCAAGGCCCTGCGCCTGATGCGCTTGGCAGAGCGCTTTCGCCTGCCCGTACTCACCTTTATCGACACCCCTGGCGCCTATCCCGGTATCGGTGCCGAAGAGCGCGGCCAGAGTGAAGCCATCGCCCGCAATCTGGCAGTCATGTCTGATCTCGCGGTGCCCATCATCTCGCTGGTCATTGGCGAAGGGGGGTCGGGCGGGGCTCTCGCAATCGGCGTTGGTGACCGCCTACTGATGCTCGAATATAGCGTCTACTCGGTCATTTCGCCGGAGGGCTGCGCCTCGATTTTATGGAAAGACGCTGCCAAGGCTGCAGAAGCGGCGGAAACCCTGGGCATCACTGCCCGTCGCTTGCAGTCCCTCGGACTGGTCGATGAGGTGATCGACGAACCCCTCGGTGGCGCCCACCGCAATATCCAACTCGTGTATGAGAACATCGCTGCGAGCCTGGAGCGCCACCTACAGGAATTGAAGGGGATGGAAACTGCGCGGCTCCTCAGCCATCGCTACGAACGTCTGATGCACTATGGTGTCGTTGGCGCTGCCTGAGCCGGAGGAAGAACTACGGCAGAAACTTTTTTTCGACTGGCAGCTATCCCCAGAGCAACACTTTTTTCTGACCTGTAGTGGTGGTGTCGATTCCACCGCCCTTCTGCATGCCGCCCATGCGCTTGCGTTGCGCGTTGAAGTTCTCCACGTCAACCACCATTGGCACCCAGATAGCGCGCGCTGGGCGGAGCACGTGGCGACACTCGCAGCTGGTTATGGTTATCCCTGCCAGATCCTGGATTTGCCGGCAGAGCAGAAGGGTGAGGGACCAGAGGATCGCGCCCGCCGCGGTCGCTACGCCCTCTTTGCCGGGCAGTTGCAGGAAGGGGACTGGATATTGAGCGCCCAGCATCTGGATGATCAGGCGGAGACCCTGGTGTTGCAGCTCTTGCGCGGTGCCGGAATCGACGGCCTGGCGGCCATGCCGGAGCGGCGTCGACTGGGGGCAGGTACCCTCGGGAGGCCCTTTTTGGAGCTGACACGGGCGACGCTTCGCCAGTATCTGCGTCGGCAGGGTATCCGCTGGCTGGAAGACCCTGCCAACAGCGACTTGCGCTACGCCCGGGCGCGTCTGCGCCAGAGGATATGGCCACTGTTACACGAGCTCGGCTGGTCGCAGGCATCGGTGAGTATCGCCCGTAGCGCTGCAAACATCGCCGACCAGCTGGCCGTGGAAGACGCCTGGTACGCCCAGCAGGCCATGCTCTGTTGGCCCGGCGGCGCAGTTGAGCGAGTCTTGTCCGTAGACTTTGTGAAAGAGTGGGCACCAGCCTTGCAGCGAGTCTTTCTGCGTCGTTGGCTCCGCGACCTGGGGATGAATGTCCCAGACCGGCAGTCCTTGGAGCGACTCCGGCAGCTGTTTGGCCCATCCCAAGGCGGCAGACGGGTGGAGCTAGCGGATCTGCGCGCTTGGCGTCAGGGACAGCGGGTCCAAGTATGGCAAAATGTTCCCCACCATAAAATTCCTGCCCAGGAGTGGAGACCGCAGGTACCTTGCGGACGGGGCGCTGGGTTTCGCTGGTGCTGGGGACAGGCAACAGGGCCAGCGCAGGGACTCAGTGAAGGCGCAGTCATTGTCGGCGGGGCAGAATTGCGCGGACGCACGCTAACTTGGAGCGCGCGGCGAGCCGGCGCACGCTATCGGAATTCTAGCGGACATCAACGTCCTCTGAAGAAATTCTTTCTGGAACTTGGCATCCCCCCATTCCTGCGCGACGACGTGCCCATTCTGTGGACAGACACAGAGGAAATCCTTTGGATTCCCGGCTTTTACCTGCGCAAAGCGGCTCTGCCGGAAAAAGAAGTCCTTTGGGTGGACCTTATCCGCACAACGGCGAATTCATGACGAGGCACGGATCCAAGGGACATGCTGTGCAAGGGAGCCGGGTGTTATCGTGGAGCGCTTTCTTGACTGGACACCCGTTCGCTTTTTTGGAAATAATGGCTATATGTCATACAATATAGCGTTACTCTGTCGATGAAGCGAATCGGGTCGTCGCGTGGCCTTCCCCTTGAGGCGCCCCTACTGCTGTTTTCCCTGGCGATCCTGGTCATCCTGATCGCACCTTTCTCCGAGATGTTCTTTGGCCTGGACTGGCAGCACCTGCAGTTTGCTCCCAACGACCTGCACGCCATCCGCACTTCTCTGGTATACAGCGGCACCGCCTTGCTCCTCTGCATATTGCTTGGTACGCCGCTTGCTTGGTGGATGGCGCGCCGCCGATATCGCTGGAGTCCCATCGTCGACGCCTTGATTCTCCTGCCGCTGCTCACCCCGCCACTGGCGCTCGGCATTCTCCTGGCCTCTTTTTTTGGACCCTATGCAAGCGCAGGACAATTTCTCTCACATTGGGGACTGCGACTGGTCAATACCGCACCAGCCTTCATCATGGCCCAGGTCTATGCCGCTATGCCGTATTATGTCCTCTCGGCACGTGCTGCCTTCGAAGGCGTTCCCACCGATCTCGAAGAAATCAGCCATACTTTGGGCAAATCTTCCTGGCAGACTTTCTGGCTGGTTACGCTACCGATGGCTCGCAACGGCTTGACTGCAGCAATAGCCCTGGCCTGGGTACGAGCGATGGGTGAATTTGGCGTGGTGCTGATCGTTGCCTACTACCCCATGGGGATTCCGGTGAAGATCTACCAAAACCTGGAAGACATTGGTCTGAGTGCCGTCTATCCCTTGCTTTGGGTATTCTTTCTGGTGGCGATTCCCTTGCCGCTATGGATTCGCTTACGCGGCCGCCGGCAGGCCCTGCTCTAAATGCTGGCCCTACACTGTCAAACGGATACACCCGTTGCTCTCGACATCTCCCTGGAGGTGGAGGGCCTCTCCGTGCTCCTCGGGCGCTCCGGCGAAGGCAAAACGACCTTTTTGCGTGCCCTGCTCGGGCTCCTGCCGGCACGGGTGGAGCCCTGGGGCCATCTGCCTACGGAACAGCGTCCGCTGGGATACTTGCCGCAAGGATACCGCCTGTTTCCCCACCTCAGGGTCTGGCAGAACATCGCCTTCCCCATGCGCGAGCGTGACCGGCGCCAGGCGGCACTGGAGTTGCTCGAACGGATTGGCATGTCGCGCTTCGCGGAGCAATATCCCGCGGCTCTTTCCGGTGGCCAGCAGCAACGCGTCGCCTTGTTGCGGGCCATCGCCCGCAAACCGAAGCTATTATTGCTGGATGAGCCCACATCGGCACTGGATCCACAGACTCGCGACGAAATCATCGCTGCCCTTAGCGAGGAATCCGCCATTTTTTCCATCCCACTACTCGTAGTTACTCACGATGTAAGTATTTGTGCAGCAGCGCAACGCATGGCCATTTTGCAGGATGGAAGAATCCAGGCCGACGGGGAGCCTGCCGAAATTTTCTCCTGTCCACCCAATCCACAGGCTGCACAAATGCTCGGGATGGAAAACTTTTTTACCGGCAGGATCGAAGAAAAGCTCTCCAAGCAGGAATATCTGGTCCGCGTACACTCGCGCCGCTTGCGGGCAACGGGCATGGCGGATCACTCTCCGGGGGAGGAGGTGATCCTCGGCATCCGTGCCGAGCACGTCCTGTTGCGGGATGCCAAAGACGCTGACGCCGAAAATCTGATCGTCAGCGAAGTGGTGGAGTGGCACCGGCAGCCACTTTGGCAGCGTTTTGTGACGGCGCCGCCGTTGTCTTTGCGCGGTCGTTTTCTTGCCCAGGACCGCAGCGACCCCCCGCGTACGCTGTATCTGCAGCTTCCCGCAGAAAAACTGCTCTTATGGAAGAAAGAGTAAGCCTATAACGATATCTCATTATTATTTGTATTTTGTTTCTCCGACACAAACGAAATTTCTGGACTATAGTAAAAAGGTAGATCGTTTTTTCCGATGAAAACGGAGGAGTGTAACGAATGAAACCGCATATCGTTGTGTTGGGAGGTAACTTTGCTGGTCTCGGTTCTGCGCAAAAGATCCGGCAATACTGTGGCGACACGGTGCGCATCACCGTACTGGACCGCAAGGATTATCTGCTCTTCGTTCCGAATATTCCGGCGGAAGTCTATGAGGATCGGGACCCGAGCAAGACCTTGTCTATGGATTTACGCAGCACGCTGGCGGAAGATGACATCGATTTCATCCAGGGTGAAGTGAAAGCGCTGGATGTGGATGCCAAACGGGTGGACTTTGTGCCCAATGAACGGCCTGGAGCGGCTAGCGAGTCTCTCCACTACGATTATGTTGTCGTAGCCGTGGGCAATCGTCTGGCCTTTGACAAGATCGAAGGTTTTGCCGAGCATGGTCATACCTGCACCGATTTTTATTATGGCAACAAGTTGCGCCGCTATCTGCATAACGAATACAAGGGCGGACCGGTGGCCATCGGCTCGGCGCGCTTCCATCAGGGGGATGGCACGAAGGACATCAAGCTCTATGGTGGCCATGCCTTCCCCAGTGCCGAAGCCGCTTGCGAGGGCCCACCAGTGGAAACCATGTTGGCAACGGCTACTTGGCTCAAGGAGCATGGCATGGGTGGTCCAGAGAAGGTCACCGTGTTCACTCCTGCAGGCATGATTGCTGAGGACGCCGGCGAGCAGGTGGTTGGCAACTTGCTGAAAATTGCCTCTGGCATGGGTTTTAAGTATGTCAACAACGGTAAGGACATCACCCGGATCAGCAAAGACGGTGTGGAATTGGCGAGCGGCCAGAACATCGAGGCGGAACTGAAAATCATCTTTCCCGATTGGGTGCCCCACGACTTCCTCAAAGGCTTGCCGATCTCTGACAGTGAGGGTTTTGTGGTTACCGACACCACCATGCGTAATCCCAAATATCCCAATGTCTTCGCGGCCGGTGATGCGGCAGCGATCACCGTCCCCAAACTGGGCGGAATCGGTCATGCCGAGGGGGAAATCGTCGCCAAGCAAATCGCCAAGGACCTTGGCCGCATGAGTGCTGCGGAAGCCGATAAAGAGCTCGAGCCCGTGGTCTACTGCATTGGTGACATGGGCGCGAATCAGGCGTTCTATATTCGCTCGAACAGTTGGTTTGGCGGTCCCGATCAGGTGTTGAAAATGGGGCATGTCCCCTTCCTGCTAAAGATGCAGTACAAAAATCTCTTCTTCAAGACACGCGGCAAGATGCCGGAGTGGGGTCTCGATGCCTCCAAGCTCCTGGCAGAAAAGGTATTCGCCGCCTGAAGCAAGACGCAGGGGGCTCTTTAGCCCCCTGTCCTGTCCAAACAAAAAAGGAGAGCAGAATGACCACGCAACAGAATATGGCACCCAGTCTCAGTTCAGAGCAATGGGCGGGTCTGGCGCGCTTGGGAGGCATGATCAATGGCGCTGAGTCTTTTCTCGGTAGCCCGGCAAGCAGTGCTGTGCTGGGTATGGCCTTGCGGCTTGGAGAATGGAACGAGCGCTATGAACTTGAGGCTTCCATCGAAGATCTATTGTCCGCCGTGTACGCGCTGCGTCGCGCGGGGGTGCTGCAGTGGGTAACGGATAATGTCGGGTTTCTGCGCGACAACGTCGAATTGATCCGCGGTTTCGTCCCGCAGGTTCTGGACGCAGTACGGGACATTCCCTGGTCAACTTTGGCGCAGGCCATGCAAATGTTTGGCGAGGTGATGCCCAAGGTGCAGGCATTCCAGGAGTTCCTGCAGACGAGTGCCGGTAATGATCTGGTAGCACAACTCAAGAAGCTGGGAGATCTCTGGGAAGAGACGCGTGCCGATGAGAGCATCATCGCTGCCCTGCGCTTGCTGCGTCAGCTGCAGGAGGACGGCAATCTGCAGCGGGTGGCAGACTTGAGTCGCCAGATTGGCTTGCTGGCGGAGACCATCCCGTTGGAGTCATTGCTCGGACAGCTCATGCAAGAACAGGAGAAAGGCCCCCTGATGACTACCCTTGCCACCTTGCTGCATTCCGGTAAGGCGATGGCCAAGGCCCTGGAAGATGCTGCAGAACACGAAGCTCAGGGAAGCGCTGGCGGGATTTCCGGGCTTTACCACATGTTGAAAGACCCGGATGTACAGCGTGGCATGCGTGTGGTGGCTGTCTTGCCGGTCTATCTGCAGAAGGCCGGTGTACTGCCCAGGGACGCCGCCTAGCCGCGAGAAAGACTGCGGCCATCGCCCAGGAAAATTGCTCCGGGAAGCGCCTGATGATAGGATTGCGCCATTTTATAGCCTAGCTTAAGAGGATGTTTATGGCTCTTGAACGCACCCTTTCCATCATCAAGCCCGATGCCGTCCAGAAAAATGCCATTGGAGCCATTCTCAGTCGTTTCGAAAATGCGGGCTTGCGGGTTGTTGCGGCCCGCATGCTGCAGCTCAGCGCCGAAGACGCTGGTGGATTTTATGCGGTGCACAAGCAACGCCCCTTTTACGGCGAATTGTGCGCCTTTATGAGCAGCGGTCCGGTCCTGGTATCGGTTTTGGAGGGGGAAAATGCCATTGCGAAAAACCGCGACCTGATGGGTGCCACTAATCCCAAGGATGCCGCCCCCGGCACCATTCGCGCGGACTTTGCCGAAAGTATCGACGCCAACGCCGTGCATGGCTCCGACAGTGCCGAGACGGCGGCTTGGGAAATTTCCTACTTCTTCTCACAACGGGAGTTGTGCCCACGCTCATGAGCGTTTCTGCGCCGGTGAAAGCCTCTGATCGCCCCAAACTCCTGGGGCTTGACCGGGCCGGTCTGGAAGCGCTGTTCGTCTCGTGGGGCGAGCCGCGCTTTCGCGCTTCCCAGGTGTTGCAATGGCTGCACGCCCGGCAGGTCAGCGACTTTGCGCAAATGAGCAACGTCAGCAAGGCCTTGCGTGCGCGACTGGAGGAGAGCTGCGAAACCAGGGAACTCGAGGTGCTGCGCGAGCAGCTCGCCGCCGATGGTACGCGCAAATGGTTGCTGGGATTGACCGACGGGAATGCCATTGAAACGGTTTTCATTCCCGAAGAGGAGCGTGGCACCCTGTGCATCTCGTCCCAGGTCGGTTGCTCCCTAGCCTGCAGTTTCTGCGCCACGGGCGCGCAGGGGCTCAGTCGTAATCTGGAAACGCACGAGATCATTGCGCAGATTCGCGTTGCGCGGCGCGTCCTTGGTCTTGATGCGATCAGCAACGTCGTCTTCATGGGTATGGGCGAACCGCTCCTCAATCTGAAGCAGGTGCTGCCCGCTATCCGTCTGCTCTTGGATGACTACGGTTACGGTCTCAGCTCGCGGCGGGTGACCGTCAGTACCGCGGGGGTGCTGCCGGGCTTGGCGCAGTTGGGGCGGGAAAGCCCAGTCAACCTGGCAATCAGTCTGCACGCCACCCGCGATGACATTCGCGATGAGCTTGTCCCCATCAATCGCCATTATCCCCTCGCTGAGCTTCTGCTGGCCTGTCGTGCGTATCCTCTCCCGCCACGGCGACGGATCACCTTCGAGTATGTGATGCTGGAAGGTGTCAACGATCAGGATCAGCATGCCCGGGAGCTGGTACGCCTGTTGGCTGGAATCCCGGCTTTGGTGAACCTGATCCCTTTCAATCCTTTCCCGGAATCGCGCTACCGGCGCAGCTCTCCCGCCCGCATCGATGCCTTTCGTGAGATCATTCTGCGTGCCGGCCTGATGACCGTCACGCGCAAGACGCGCGGTGACGACATCGCTGCCGCTTGCGGCCAGCTTGCCGGGCAAGTCCAGCAAGGGCGGCGTAGCGTTCCTCTTCAGGTGCTCAATTGACCCATGCAACGACGTGATTCTACTCGTATCCGCACGCTCCTGTTAGCGGGTATGGTTCTTTCGGCCAGTGCCTGTGCCCTGTTTTCCGGTCACGAAAAGCTCACTCCCGCAGAGGAGGCAGCGGCGGCGGCACGCAATGCACCACCGAATCCCGCCGCCTCGCTGCGCTCGGGGCCACCAGATCAGGTGGCCATTTACACTTCTCTTGGGACTGCATATCTCCAGGGTGGGCATCCCCGCGCGGCGGTGCGGGAGCTGAAACAGGCCATCAGCCTGCCAGGTAAGCACGGCGATGCCTATAACGTCTTGGGTCTGGCCTATCAGGCGCTGGGCGAGGCAGCGCTGGCTGAAAGCGCGTTCCAGAGTGCCCTGAGTGACGAGCCCAACAACCCAGAATTTTTGAATAATTATGGTGCGTTCCTCCTGGAACAGGGTAAATTCTCTGCTGCGGTACAACAGCTCAGCAAGGCCACCAAAGATCCTTTATACAATACGCCGGAGTATGCCTGGACCAATCTCGCGGCGGCCTACCGCGGGTTGAAGCAAGACAACTCGGCCATTGTTGCCTTGCAGAAGGCGCTCTATTTCAAGCCTGGCTACCCCCCCGCCTTGTTGCTATGGGCAGAAATGGAATACCAGGACAAAAATTTCCCGGCCGCTTATGGGCATCTGCAGGGGGTGCTGGCGCAGGAACCGAACAATGCTCAGGCACTGCTCCTCGCAGGCCGGATCGCCTGGCAACAAGGGCAGCCGGCTCAGGCGCGTTCCCTGTGGGAGCGTTGTGTCAATGCCAACCCCTATTCTGCAGCAGGGAAAGCAGCGCAATCGCTACTCTTGCAGCATGGTGCCGGCAGCAATGGGTGAAGAATTTGTCGAACTCTTGGCGCAACTGCGGTCGGCCCGAGTCGCGCGCGGCTGGGATCTGGCGCAGGCCGCACAGAAACTGCACATCACCAGCACCCAGATCACGGCACTGGAGGAGGGACGCTTCGACGAATTGCCGGGCGCCGCATTTGCCCGCGGGTATCTGCGCAACTACGCACGTCTTCTCGATCTCGACGTAGAGCGCGTGCTGGCCGCCTATGACCGTTATCAAGGCAGTTCTGGCCTAGAGGCAAGCAAGGTGGTGCTGCCGCGCAGCGAACTCCCGCTTCTCGACTATAGCGGCAAGATGCTGTTTTTTTCCCTTCTGCTTGCCGCTGCCCTGATTCTTCTTGGGTGGTGGCTCTGGGGCAGAGGTGGATCGACCTCCTCCCCGGCGCCGGTTGCGACTGCGGCCAGTGTATCGGCTGTCCAGCACAGTGCCGCACAAGTGGTCATGTCAACCCCAGCGGAACCGGCAGCACTTACCGGCTCGGCCTTCTCACCGGCAGCAACCGCTGCGACAACGTCGGTAACGGCAAGCACACTGTCTTCCCAGGTGGGCGCTTTGGCCTTTCATTTTACCGGAGATTGTTGGGTACAGGTGCGCGATGCCAGTGGCAACATTGTACTTTCCACCCTCGGCAGGGCAGGACAGGACGTTTCGGTAACGCAAGGGCAGCCGCCGTATCGTATACTGGTAGGTAAGGCAAGTGCCGTGCAAATTACCTATGCGGGGAAACCCATCACCCTTCCGGCCAATGCCCTGAATGTGGCGCGGATGCAGGTGGGTATGGCTCCGGTCACGGCCACGTCAAACTCGGCAAAACTTGCCCCAATCCCTCTGGCCGCGGCACAATCGCAGCAGTCTTCTCGTCCCTCCGCCACCACTGCCTCTTCTTCTGGCGCAGCGGTGGCAAGCGACATATCTACTTTCAGCGAGGTAGCGCATGCAACATCAGTCACCCATTCAGCGTCGTAAAAGCCGGCAGATCCATGTAGGCAAGGTCGCCATTGGGGGCGACGCGCCGATCTCCGTGCAAAGCATGACCAACACCGAAACCCGCGACGTGGCTGCCACGGTCGCGCAGATTCAGCGGCTCGAGGCAGTGGGTGCCGACATCGTTCGCGTATCCGTGCCCAGTATGGAGGCAGCCGAGGCATTCAAGGCCATTCGCACGCAGGTCGAAGTCCCGCTGGTTGCCGACATCCATTTTGATCATCGCATTGCCTTGCAGGTAATGACGGATGGAGTGGACGGTCTGCGCATCAATCCCGGCAATATCGGCTCGATCGATAAGGCGCGGCTGGTCGTGGAGATGGCGAAAGACAAAGGCATTCCCATCCGCATTGGGGTAAATGCCGGCAGCCTCGAAAAAGACCTCCAGGAAAAATATGGCGAGCCAACGCCAGAAGCATTGGTGGAGTCCGCTTTGCGGCACGTTGCCATCCTCGACGAGCTCAATTTTCATGACGTCAAGATCAGCGTCAAGGCCTCGGACGTCTTTCTGGCCGTGGATGCCTATCGCCTGCTTGCGCAGAAGGTGGATTACCCGTTGCATCTGGGGATCACTGAGGCAGGCGGCCTGCGTTCCGGGACCGTAAAATCTGCCATCGGTCTGGGTCTACTTCTCAACGAAGGTATTGGAGACACCATCCGCGTATCCCTGGCGGCGGATCCGGTCGAGGAGATTCGCGTCGGCTTTGATATCCTCAAGAGTCTGCACCTGCGCCAAAAGGGCATCAATCTGATCGCCTGTCCGTCCTGTTCCCGACAGGAGTTTGACGTCATCAAAACCATCAATGCCCTGGAAAGGCGCCTGGAGGATATTCTCGAACCCATGGACGTGTCGGTGATCGGCTGTGTGGTCAATGGCATCGGCGAGGCCAAGGAAGCGGATATCGGACTGACCGGCGGAGACAAACGCAGCATCCTCTATTACCGCGGCAAGCAGGTGGACCGGATCGAGAATCAAGATATCGTCGACGTCCTCGAGAAACGGATTCGCGCCGAAGTGGCAGAGCGTCGCGCCGCCCGTAACGAAGTCTGAGGACGATTCTCCTTGGCAAAAACCACCCTTACCGCCGTGCGGGGGATGAATGACATCCTGCCGCCGGAAAGCAGCGCTTGGCAACAACTCGAGCAATCTTTCCGCAGTGTGTTGGCGCAATATGGCTGTGCAGAGATCCGCGTGCCCATCGTCGAGAAAACCGCACTCTTTGCCCGTGCTATCGGTGATGTCACCGATATCGTGCAGAAGGAAATGTACACCTTTGCCGACCGCAATGGGGACTTCCTGACCCTGCGTCCCGAGGGCACCGCTGGTGTGGCGCGCGCGCTGATCGAGCATGGCGCCCTGCGCGGACAGACGCCCAGGCTTTACTATATGGGGCCGATGTTTCGCCATGAACGTCCACAGCGTGGCCGCTATCGCCAATTTCATCAGCTCGGCGTCGAGTTTTTTGGCATTGCTGGTGCCAGCGCAGACGCCGAGATCATTGCCCTGTCGGCGCGACTACTGGCCAGCGCCGGAATTCCTGCGCAGCTACAGCTCAATTCCCTAGGCACGCCCGAGTCGCGCGCCGGTTACCGCGAAATTCTTCTTGCTTACCTGCGTCCTCACGCGCAAGAACTCTGCAGCGATTGTCAGGAGCGGCTGGAGCGTAACCCCCTGCGGGTGCTTGACTGCAAGATTGAGTCCTGTCAGAAGGTCGCCTGTGATGCCCCGCAGCTGCTGCAGCATCTCGATCCGGAGTCGGCCGCACACTTCGTAGTTCTGCAGGAACTGCTGCAGGCCATGGGTATTGCTTATACGGTCAACCCGCGCCTAGTGCGTGGTCTCGACTATTACCATCGGACCGTATTCGAATGGGTAGCAGACGGGTTGGGTTCGCAGGGTACGGTCCTTGCCGGTGGTCGCTACGATGGTCTGGTGGCGCAACTGGGCGGTCCGGAAACACCGGCTATCGGTTTTGCCCTGGGTATGGAGCGGATTCTCGCGCTGCGGTCGCTGACGCAAGCGGGCAAATCCGCGACGGGTCCCGCACTTTTTCTAGGCGCCCTGGATGAGCCCGCATTGTCAGCCGTCTTCCAGCGCGCCGAGGAGTTGCGCGGCCAGGGGTACAGTGTCGTGGTAGCCGGGCCGGGCTCGGTGAAATCCTTGCTAAAACAGGCGCAGCGCAGCGCGGCGCGCTACCAGGTATTGCTGGGCGGTAGCGACCTGACGGGCGGCGACATTTTCCTCAAGGAACAAGAGGGGCAGGGCGAGTGGCGCGGCCCCTGGGCAGAACTGCCGCGCGCTTTGGCAACCCTCGGCGTTGATTTTCCCTAGCTCCCCCTCCATACTACGTGGCGAACGCCACAGGCAAAAACTTCATGACTGGCCCTGACTTTACTGAATTCCTCCAACGTCATCGCAAGCTGTTGATCGTCGTCTTCGTGCTGATCATCGCCGGGGTGCTGGCGTTTTTTGCCTACGACAAATACCAGCGGCATCAAGTCGAACGCGCAGCGGTCCTGTACAGCGAGCTGAGTGATAGCTTGGCAAGCGGCAACGACGCCACGGCCCGCGCCAGCGCCGAAACCCTGATCCATGATTATTCGGCTACCCCCTACGCCAGCATGGCGAGGTTCTATCTGGCCCGGTTGGACATCGATGCCAAGCAGGATAACAAGGCAGAAGAGCAGTTTCTGCAGCTGACCCGACAATCTGACCTGCCAAAGGGGATGCAGGGGCTGGCGCGTAGCGCGCTGGCGCGATTGTATGTGGATAACGGAAAAAATCAGCAAGCACTGGAGTTATTGCAGAAGCCCGATGGCTCCTTTGCGGTGGTGGATTGGGAGTTGCGCGGCGATGCGGAAGCGAAACTGCGGCACTATGACCGTGCTCGCGACGACTACGAAAAAGCCGTCGCACACCTGCCTGCAAGTGACCCCTATGTGGTATACCTTCAAATGAAAATGGCAAATTTGGGAGTTTCTTGATGAGCTATGCTACGGCAGGCGGCATGCGTACTGGACTGCGTGCCATCGCTATGCTCGGAACGATCTTCACGCTGGGTGGTTGTGGTGTCTGGAATTGGGCCTTTGGCCCTTCCGCGCCGGCGCCCAAGCCAATGGCGGCCATGCACCAAGAAAAGGTCACCGTCGGCTTTGCCACCGACTGGCAGGCGCGTCTCTATGGCAACTGGCGCCTGGACCCCTATAACGCCACGCAGATTTGCGTGACGGACCGCGCAATTTATCTCAGCGACGACGCTGGTGATCTGCTCGCTCTCTCCCGTAGCGGGCGTTTGCGCTGGGTGTCCCGTCTGAACGGTAAGAGTCCGCGTGGCCCCACAGTTGCTGATGGTGTGGTATACGTGGGCACCGATCGCGGCACGCTCTATGCGGTCTCCGCTGCACAGGGCAAGAAACTTTGGGATGTGCAGCTGGGCGCAGAGCCAACCAGCCCCATTACCGTGGCCAATCAGCGCCTCTTCTTGCAGTTGTCGAATGGGCATTTGCTGGCCCTGGATACCCACAATGGCTCGGTGGACTGGACCTTCTCCCTTCCACAACCGTCCTTGCTGCTGCGGCGAAGCAGCGGCATCGTTGTTTCCGGCCAGACTCTGTATACCGGTTTTGCCGACGGTAAACTGCTTGCCCTCAACGCCGACGATGGCGCCGAGCTCTGGCGCGCTACCATTGCCATCCCCCATGGCAACAACGAACTCGCGCGCATGGTGGACGTCGCCGCAACTCCGCTGCTGGATGGCAATCGCGTCATTGCCGCCGCCTATCAGGGGAATATAGCAGCCTTTAGCAAGGATAGTGGGGAGCAAGACTGGACTCGCCCAATGTCAACGATCCTCACCCCGATTTTGCACGATGGCAGGCTCTTTGTCGCTGGCAGCGATGGCCAGATCTACGCCATGGATCCCGCCAGCGGTACCGTGGAGTGGCGCAATACGCGTTTCAAGGGCCAGTCGTTGAGCGGTATGACCCTCTGTGATGGCAAACTGTTGCTCAGCAATTATGCCGGTCAGGTGATCACCATCGACCCGCAAACCGGCCATCGTACGGGGCAGGAAACCGTCTCCAGCAGTGGGATCCAAACCGCGCCGGTTTGTGTTGGCAAAAATCGTTTTCTCGTATTGAGTGGCGTCGGAACCCTCTATCAGCTGCAGTTTGCGAAGCCGTAGTTGCCATGGCGGCAATACTCGCACTCGTTGGTCGCCCCAATGTGGGTAAGTCCACTCTATTCAACCGGCTGACCCGTACTCGGGAGGCGCTGGTCGCAGACATGCCCGGTTTTACCCGTGATCGGCACTATGGAACGGCACGGCACCAAGAGCGGGATTATCTGCTTATCGATACTGGTGGTTTCGAGCCGGAGGAGCGCGAGGGACTGGTCGCTGCCATGGCTCTCCAGACGCGGCAAGCCATTGCCGAGGCCGATGTCCTCCTGTTCCTAGTCGATGCCAAAGAGGGGCTGGCTGGCCAGGACGAAGAAATCGCCCGGGAATTGCGGCGCAGCGGTAAGCCGGTACTACTGCTGGTCAACAAAATGGATGCGCGGCATGCAGTGGCAGAGTTGCCGGAATTCCATCGCCTCGGACTGGGAACACCCATCACCCTCTCCGCTGCCCATGGTCACGGGATGGAACAGCTATGGGCCGCCATTTCAGCCCTGCTAGCCGAGGCACCGACTGGAGCCGAAACGTCGAGTGAACTGGAGGATGGCCCAGCCATTGCGGTGCTAGGACGTCCGAATGTCGGAAAATCCACCTTGGTCAACGCCATGTTGGGGGAAAAAAGGGTCATCGTTTTTGATCAGCCGGGGACCACTCGCGACAGCATCCGCATTCCCTATGAACGTGCGGGACGGCGCTACGTAATGATCGACACTGCTGGAGTGCGACGGCGCGCGCGGGTAGGAGAGGGGCTGGAGAAGCTGACCGTGCTGAAGACGCTCGCAGCCCTGCGTGAGGCGGACGTAGTGCTGATGGTCATGGACGCGCATGCCGGTGTCAGTGATCAGGATGCGCATCTGGTGGGTGTCGCGGTAGAACTCGGCCGCCCGATCGTTCTGGTACTGAATAAATGGGATGGTTTGGAATCCCGCGCGCGAGAGCGCATCAAGGACGAGCTGGAACGACGGCTGGCCTTTCTCCGCTACGCGCCGTTTCACACTATTTCTGCCCTGCATGGTAGTGGAGTCGGAGAGTTGTACCGCAGCATCGACAAACTATGGCAAAACAGTCAGCGACATTTTTCCACTGGCGAACTCAACCGCCTGCTGGAGGATATCGTCAGCGGCCATCAGCCGCCGCTGGTCGCGGGTCGACGGATCAAACTGCGCTATTGCCACCAGGGTGGTACCCAGCCAATCACTCTGGTCTTTCACGGCAATCAGCTCGACCGCTTGCCCGGGGCTTACAAGCGCTATCTGGAGACGGCGTTTCGCACGGCGCTGAAGCTTGATGGGGTCCCCCTCCGTCTGCTCTTTCGTCAGGGGGAGAATCCCTATGCCAGTCGTGGAGCACGTGCATGAACCTCTCATCATCCTATCGTTGGTGGCTACCCGCCGGGATTCTCTACGCCGCCT
Organism: Acidithiobacillus sp.; assembly: GCA_028697715.1. GTDB lineage: Bacteria > Pseudomonadota > Gammaproteobacteria > Acidithiobacillales > Acidithiobacillaceae > Igneacidithiobacillus. The sequence continues at coordinate 19,916 of JAQVDS010000022.1, forward strand.
TCTTGTTGCAACACTTTTTCAGCATCCTGCAACTGCCGGCGTGGCATTGGGGGTTGGCAATCGCCTATGCCTTGTGGGCCGCCCTGGCCCTGGGCGCCATTGCCCGCAGCTGGCCGAAACTCACGCCCTACGGCTGGCGACCGCTGGTGATTTTTCTGGGCGCGATTCTCTCGGCGATCGACATATTCACCGGGCCAGGGCCGGCCTCGGCGCAACGCATAGACACGTGGATGACAGCGCTGATCGGGATCGCCATCGTTTCGATTCTGGCGCGCTTCACGCCGCGAAAGTGGAGCAAGCTCTGGTTTGGGCAGGAGGTGCAACCTGGATCTCGTCCTTATTCGTCACGCTGAAGCCGAAGAGCATAGTGCCGACGGCAGCGATGCCGGGCGCCGCTTGACTGCACGCGGCGAAGCGCAGGCTGCTGCTGTTGCTGGGGCTCTGCACCATTTCCACCTGCAAGACGCGGAAATCTGGTACAGCCCTAAAGTGCGTACACGGCAGACCGCAGCGGCGCTGCAGGCAGAGTTGCAGGCATCGGTGTATCGCCCCGAAGAGGCACTCATCTCGGGTGACCTTGCCCGTTTGCGCTTTGCTTGGGAAGAATGCCTGGCAGAGCAGGTGATTCTCGTAGGACACCAGCCCTTGCTCGGCGACTGGATTGCGCAACTGGCGGGCATCCACTTGCCGATAGGTAAAGCCAGCGTGACGTTTTTGCACGAAAAGACTTCCGGCGGGCGATTTCACTTTCTCGGGCACTTTCGTCCAGAGCTTTTCGCAGCTGCAAACCCTTCTGAAAAAAATCCGTGAGCGTGCTAAGGTGTCTAAACGGGAGCAACTGATTCGCGCCCGTGTTCCATCATCTATCGTACCCTCGAAAGGAGATGACTTATGTCGGAAAGTGAAGCCCCAGATCTCGTGATTATCCTCATTACCGGGCCAGAGAATCCAAAGCGCTTGCCTTCGGCCTTTTTTCTGGCAGCGACTGCCGCTGCGGGTGAACAAAAGGTGGTGATGTACTTCACCGGCCCAGCGACCGAGCTTCTCGCCAAGGGGAAGGCCGAGTCGATTTTCCCCATGCCCGGCGGCAAGAGTGTTGCCGACTTCATGAAGCTCGCGGAAGACAACGATGTGCGGATCATTGGCTGTCTGCAGTCTTTGGAGTTGAACGGAATGACCAAGGATGACTTGGCAAAAGAGATCCCACTGTTGAATCCCAGCTCTGCTCTGCCCACCCTGGGCGCTGCCGGCCGCGTTCTGACCTGGTAAATTGCAGTGCCCGCGAATCGCGGGCACACCTGCATCCATTCGGGAACTGTCTATGTGGTTACGGACAGGATCAGGACGGAGCGAGCATGGCGGCTTTCCGAATCGTAGAAAAATCGCAAACGATATCGTATCCGCGCGGGGCGCACGTCTTGCACTTGGTGCTCGTTCTACTTTTCAACTTTGCGTTGCTCGACTCGATTCTTGCTTTCTAGTTTCAACATTTTTCCCCGTTTCCGTGGCATATCCTGGCGATGCATATTGCAGGACAGCCGTTGCTGCGCAAGGGTGGCTACCCGTTGCGTTTGCTGGTCCCCAGATGTATGGCTAAAAAATCGTCAACTGGCTGAATCGTGTTGATTTGAGTGCCGAGAGACCCGAGGGCACCTGGGAGCGGGATGGGTATCAGAGTAACGCCTATATCAAGAAAGACTTCAGTTGGCGCGATATCCTCTAGCATCACGCGAAGTCGAGTGTCACAAAAGTGTCATAAAAAGTTCATGATAGTGTCATGAACTTTCGGTATGATTGGCAGCGCATAGGGATTTCTGATTGTGAAGTCTCCTACTATGCTGCAGTGACTTTGATAACGCCATCTTCGGAGGTTTTATGTTGCCAGGTTTCAAGAAGACCGTCGCTCACGCCATGAAGGGCGCCGTTGTTGCGTCCCTCCTCGGCCTTGCTGCCACCGCCGCTACGCCCGCTGTTGCGGCTCCGCAGGTTAGCCTGCTGGAGACCGGTTCCACCCTGTTGTACCCCCTATTCAACCTGTGGGTGCCGGAGTACACCAAGATGCATCCCAACGTGAAGATCACCACCCAGGGTACCGGTAGCGGCACGGGTATTGCCCAGTCCATCTCTGGCGTGGCCCAGATCGGTGCGTCCGATGCCTACATGTCGGATGCCCAGGTGAAGATGCATCCGATGTTGAACATCCCCCTGGCCATCTCCATCCAGATGATCAACTACAATCTGCCGGGTCTGAACAAGAAGCACATCAAGCTCTCCGGGCCGGTGCTGGCGGGCATCTATTCCGGCAAGATCACCAACTGGGATGATCCTGAGATCGCCAAGATGAATCCCGGCATCAAGCTGCCCAATCACAAGATCATCCCGATCCATCGTACCGATGGTTCCGGTGACACCTTCATCTTCACCACCTACCTCTCCGACACCGATGCCACCTGGGCCAAGAGCGTTGGCTACAGCACCACGGTGAGCTGGCCGACCGTACAGGGCGGAATCGGCGCCGTCGGCAACCCCGGAATGGTCGAAGCCCTGAAGTCCACCCCCTATGGTGTGGCCTACATCGGCATCAGCTGGAAGGAGCCGGTAGAGAAGGCGGGTCTGGGTATCGCCATGCTGAAGAATCGTGACGGTAACTTTGTGTTGCCCACCGTGGAGAACGCGAAGGCGGCCGCCGGCGAAATGGTCAGCAAGACCCCGGCCGATGAGCGGATCAGCCTGGTCTATGCCCCGGGCAAGAACTCCTATCCGATCATCAACTATGAATATGCCATCGTGAAGAAGCAGCAGCCGAATCCAGAAACCGCTGCGGCCCTGAAGGATTTCCTCAACTGGGCGCTCGATCCCAAGGGTGGCAACGCCTTGCACTTCATGGAAAAGGTACACTTCGTACCGCTACCGGAGAGTGCTGTGGAGTTGTCCCGCAAGCAGGTTGCCGAGATTCAGTAAATTTTCGGCCCGGGAGCCTGGGTCTGCGACCCGGGCTCTCCACAGAATAAACGACGCGGCCCTTTTGTCGGAAGTGCCGCGCGTTTATTATGAGACCTGCTCCACCGGAGGGTGAACATGAAGGTTTCCGTTTTTCGCTTTGGATTAGTAGGCACGGCCAGCTTTCTGCCGTTATCACTCATCCTTCTCGTGGTTTTTCTGACGGCCTATTCCTGGCCTGCGATTCACTACAATGGCCTGCAATTTTTGTGGACTAACGATTGGAATCTCGGCAATCTCTATGGCAATCCGGTCATGATCCACGGCCAACAAGTCATGCCGGGTGCACGCTACGGAATCTGGTTTCTTGTTGTTGGCACCTTGGCTAGCTCCTTCCTTGCCCTTCTGTTTGCACTTCCGATTGCGGTGGGTGCCGCCTATTTTCTCGTCGAGATGATGCCCAAATGGCTTTCCGGACCGCTCGCACTGCTGGTCGATTTGTTGGCGGCCATCCCCAGTGTGGTTTTCGGACTGTGGGGATATGTGTTGCTGATCCCCCTTTTGGGTCAGACGGTATTTCCATGGATGACCCAGCACATTGGGTTTATTCCTTATCTGGGTGGCAGCCCAGGCAGTGGCTACGGCTTGTTGACCACCGCCATCGTCCTGGCGTTCATGATCGTGCCGCTGATCTCGGCGACGATGCGTGAAGGTATCAGCGCCATCGAGCCATCTCTCAAGGAAGCGGGGCTGGGCCTCGGGCTGAATCGCCTGGAGGTGCTGTGGAATATCATCCTGCCCAAGCTCAAGACGACCCTGGTCGGCGTCTCCATTCTGGCTCTGGGACGTGCCCTCGGCGAAACCATGGCTGTCGTTATGGTCAGTGGTAATGCCCTCAACTATCTGCCAAACAACATCTACACCCCGATATCCACCATGGCAGCGTTTATCGTCTCGCAGTTGGAGAGTGCCCTGCAGGATCCCACCAACATGGCGGTGGAAGCCTTGGCGGAGATCGCTCTGGTGCTTCTCCTGCTTACCGTGATTGTAAATATCATTGCCCGTATGATCCTCTGGGGAGCGAAGGTGCGCTCATGAGTACATCCAATCTCACGACGTCCATGACCGCCAGCGTCGGTTCTACCCGCCGGCAAATCCGCGTTTCCTGGAAACGTCATCTCTTTCGTACCCTCGGCACCGCCTTTGTCTGGTTCAGTTTCGTCATCGTTGCCGTTGCTTTCCTGTCCATCATATTGGATGTATTCCTCAAGGCATTGCCCGGATTGAAGCTTAGTCTTCTGACCGAGGTGAGCACGGGGATGGGCGGTGGCCTGAAAAATGCCATCGAAGGTACCCTCGTTCTTTCTCTCGGTTCCCTGCTGATCTCGGCGCCCATCGGCATTGCGGCGGGTATCTACCTGAGCGAGTTCGGTAGCGGCTTCGCCGGTAAATCCCTGCGTTTTCTGTCCGATGTTCTGGTGGGCGTTCCATCCATTGTGTTGGGTTACGTGGGGTATATCACCATGGTGATCTATCTCGGTTGGCAGTTTTCCGTGGCGGCCGGCATCATTACCCTGAGTGTCATGCTGTTACCGTATATTGCCCGTACCACCGAGATGGCGCTGAGCAATATCCCGCAAGCCGTGCGAGAGGCGGGCTTTGGTATTGGCGCGGGCGAAGGCACGGTGATATTACAGATTCTTCTGCCCGGAGCCATGCCAGCGGTCATGACGGGGTTGTTTTACGCCTTGGCCCTCTCGATGGGGGAGACGGCGCCGCTGATCTATACCGCAGGATGGTCCAATTACATGTGGAATGGGCAGTTGACCAACCAGCCGATTGGGTACTTGACCTACGTCATCTGGACTTTTATCAACGAGCCTTTTGAAGAGGCCCACATCCTCGCCTTTGCGGCAGCGTTTTTGATTACCATGGTGGTACTGGGACTGATATTGCTCGGGCGTTGGCTGATGGTGCAGCAGTTGCGTAAGCGTGGCGCTTACCAATAAAAGCTAGTTCGTCAGTTAGTTCAAGGAAGGGTAAACCCCGCCGCGCGCAACATGGCTGACAAGCGAATGAGGGGAAGGCCAATGATGGCATTGGGGTCTTCTCCCTCCATGCGCTCGATCAGACAAATACCTAGTCCTTCGGAGCGCAGGCTCCCAGCGCAATCGAATGGTTGCTCTTTCTCGATGTAGCGGACAATCTCGTCTTCGCCAAATTTGCGCATCAACACGTGGTAGGGAATCAATTCGGTCTGCGCGTCACCGGACGGACCCAGCAGACAGAGACCATTCAACAGCTCTACTTTTTTTCCCTGCATCATCTGTAACTGGGCAAAGGCCTGTTCGGCAGAACCCGACTTGCCCAACAGGGCGCCGTCGCAACGTACCAGCTGGTCAGCGCCAATGACCCAGGCTTCCGGGTGTTGCTGCCAGACCACGCGGGCCTTTTCATGGGCGAGGCGTTGTACGAGTGCCTCCGGTGCTTCCTCAGTCTTGCGGCTCTCATCAATCGCCGGCGACTGCCAGGTAAAGGGGATGCCCAGGCGGGCGAGCAATTCCCGTCGGTAGGGACTGGAAGAGGCTAGGATAAGCTGCATATCAGCCGGTATTACGCTGCCCGGCGGCAATCGCGTTGATGCTGCGCAGCAAGGGGTCGAGCCAGGTTTCGCGGAACTCGGGAGGGGTATCCTCGTTGCGGTACCGCCGGAGCAGGGCAAGCTGGATATGGTTCAGTGGCTCCATGTAGACGTTGCGGCGCTGCAGGGAGAAGGCCAGTACCGGGTTTTCTTCGAGCAACTCTTGCTTCTCCTGGATGAGTAGGGTCTCCTGCATACTAACCATAAATTCTGCATGGATTTTCGCAAAGATCTGCTGCGCGCACTTCTGATCGCGAGGTAGCGTCGCATATTCCGCGGCAAGTGTCATATCCGCTTTTGCCATCGCCATGGTGATATTGCCCAGCAAGGAATGAAAAAATGGCCAGCGCTGGTACATTTTTCGCAGAAGCTCCAGACGTTCGGGGTCTTCGCCACGCCAGCTGCGAATGGCCGAGCCCAGTCCAAACCAGGCCGGCAAAACATGCCGCGACTGTGCCCAGGCAAAGACCCAGGGAATCGCGCGGATCGAGTTCATCGAGCGGTCGCCACGCTGACGATGCGAGGGACGGGAACCGATGTTCATATGGGCGATCTCGTTCAGCGGAGTGGCTTCGTAGAAGTAATCCATAAAGCCCGGAGTTTGTTGAATCAGTTCGCGGTAGACCGCTTCGCCGGCCTTAGTGAGTTCAGCCATGACTTTGAGGAAGCTGGGATTATCGGTTGGCACCGCCTGTATCAAACCAAAGCTGGCGCGCATCAATCCGGTCACGCCGACGGTTAGCTCATATACTGCGGTTTCCAGGTTGGCATATTTGAACGAAAGCACCTCTCCCTGCTCGGTAATCTTGATCTGCCCGCGGACGGTATTGGCCGGCTGCGCCAGAATGGCTTCGTGGGTAGGTCCACCGCCGCGGCCGACGCTCCCGCCGCGGCCGTGAAAGACCCGGATATGAATGCGCCGGCGATCTGCCAGCGCGCTCAGTTCGAGCTGTGCTTGGTATAACGACCAGCTTGAGGAGAGAATGCCGCCATCCTTGCAGGAGTCCGAGTATCCCAGCATGACTTCCTGCACATTTTCCTGGCTGCGCAGGATCTCGGCATACTCCGGATTGTCGAGTAACCTTCCCATTACGGCTTCCATGCGTTCGAGATCGTGGATGGTCTCAAACAGCGGAGTGACTGCGATCTCGCTATACAAGCCTTGGCGTGACCAGCCGGCAAGGCCAAATTCTTTTGCTAAGACCAGGACTTCCAGAATATGGCTGGCCTCGTGGGTCATCGATACCACGTAATTCCCAAACGCGCGTTCTCCGACCTCCCGGCGCAACTGGCCGATACACTTGAACATCGCGCAGGTCTCCAGCGCTATTGGAGAGATTTGGTCGGGCACGCCTTCGACCAGTCTACCGGGCTTGCGCAGGGCATCACTCAACACAGCAAGTTTCTGTTCTTCCTCCATCTCGGCATAACCCTGAAACTCCGCTATCCCTGCAAAGAGTTCCGTGAGGGTGCGGGTATGTACGGTCGACTCTTGCCGAATATCCAGCGACGCCAGGTGGAATCCGAAGGTTTCTACCAGCCAAACGAGGTCCTGCACCGTATGATTGGCGATGTATTCATCACCGTGGCCGCGCAGAGAGTCACGAACCAATATCAGATCGGCGAGAAAGTCCTGGTCACTGATGTACGCCGGAGTATCCGCCGCAAAGCCGCTGCCACTTTGACCATTTTCGAGCTGGTGCAGACGCAGATCAAGCCGGGTCATCATGTAGCGCAACTTCCGCCGGTATGGCTCGCTGGGAAAGCGTTGATTCACCCATTCCGCAAGCTCTGGAAAGTCGTCGGCGTCCTTCTCCAGGGAGGCGAGGAGGATCGGCGAAATGTTGCAAAAGCGCGCCGAGTGCCCTAATAGTGGATAGAGTTCGGAGAGACGCCGCTGGTACTCGCGGAGGACCTCGATACTCTGCGTGCGCAGGGTCCAGCCGGTGATGGCCGCGGTCACGTTGGGGTTGCCATCGCGATCCCCGCCGATCCAGGAGCCGAAGCGAATGAAAGCGGGAATATCGACCTGCCGATCGCCGTACACCCGGCGCGCTGCACGCCGGGCGGCGTGATAGGTCATCGGTACTGCCTGAAAGAGACTGTCGCGAAAATAGAAGAGGCCATTTTCGACTTCGTCCTGCACCTGCGGTTGGTTAGTCCGCACCTCCTCCGTCTCCCAGAGGATCTGAATCTGCGCTTGCAGTTGACGCAGCACGTCACCTTCTTCCTCTTCGGTCAAGGTCGGGTCATCCAGGGCCTTGCTGGTGAGGAAGATCCGTCGCAGAGCATGCAGTACGGTGCGGCGCTTGGACTCGGTAGGATGCGCCGTAAAAACCGGCAGGTAGCGCAGCTGGCCCAGCAGAAACTGCAGCTGTCCGGCATTTATGCCGGCCTCCTGCAAACGCCGGAAGGTATCTTCAAAGGAGCCAACCCAAAGCCCGCCGCCGCGCTGCAACAAGCGACGCCGCTGTACATGCTGGAACTCCTCCTCGGCGATGTTGACCAAACTGAAGTACGTGTTGAATGCACGGATGACAAGTACGAGGTCATCCTGGGGCAGGGCATCGATGAAACGGGCAAGGCGCTGACGAAGCTTGGCATCTTCCCGGCGATGCAGGCGGATGTAGCCCTGGCGAAGCTGCTCTACGGCGCTGAATACCCGCTCGCCGGCCTGCTCGCGCAACACCTCTCCCAGAATGTTTCCCAAGCGTTTTACGCGAGCACGCAACGCGCGGTCGCTGGTTAGTTTTTTGGCGTCCACAAACTCTCCCCGGTACGGAATGTTGGCATGGGTGGTAATGCAGAGAACTTATCGGCAATCCGGCAAAAGGTCAAAGACCCGTCCTGACGAAGTCTACGCGACGGGGGTGTTGGCATGCTGTCAGCACGGTCTCTTCCCCATAGCGCACCGACATCTTTTGAGTTAGGCTAAGGACACTAGCCGATGGCACAATTTGCGTAAAAAAGGAGACAATAGTGGCCAGTCAACAAAAAGGGCAAATTTTGCAAGACCCTTTCCTCAATCTGTTGCGTAAGGAGCACGTTCCGGTAGCCATCTATCTGGTCAACGGCATCAAGTTGCAGGGCTTTGTCGAATCCTTCGACCAGTTCGTTGTGCTGTTGCGCAACAATGTCAGCCAGATGATCTATAAGCACGCGATTTCCACGGTGGTCCCCAGTCGCGACGTGCGCTTGCCACTGCCGGAAGTGGAAGGCGAAGCGACTGCCGGAGATGAGGCCGCAGACTGAGTCAGAGCCCAGGGATTCAGCGGTCGCATCGGGACCGCTGCTTACTGATTCACCTTTCTACGCCCGGGGGTCCGGCGGACGATGGTGGAGAGGAGTTTCAGCAGTTGGCGGCAGACACTGGTGCCGAAATACTGGGCCTGTGGACGGTGTCGCGCGCGCGCCTGGATCCCGCCACTTGTGTTGGAAGTGGCAAAGTTCAGGAAATTGCCGATTTTGTGCGTGCCAACGCGGTCGATCTGATTCTTTTTGACCGTCCGCTGAGTCCGATTCAGGAACGGAACCTGGAGCGCGCCTGTGCTGCGCGGGTCATCGACCGGGTGGGACTCATCCTCGACATTTTTGCCCGGCGTGCGCGTACGCACGAGGGACAACTGCAGGTCGAACTGGCACAACTGGATCACTTGCGCACCCGGCTTGTGCGTGGCTGGACCCACCTCGAGCGGCAGCGGGGTGGCATCGGCCTGCGCGGACCTGGCGAAACGCAGCTGGAAACAGATCGCCGCTTGATTGGTGTGCGGATTCGCATCTTGCGCGAGCGGTTGGCACGGGTCGCTGCCCAGCGAGCCACGCAGCGACGCGCTCGGCTGCGTGCACCTGCGCCCACGGTTGCCTTGGTTGGCTATACCAACGCTGGAAAATCTTCGCTTTTCAATGTGCTGACGGCAAATGATCAGTATGCCGCCGATCAGCTCTTTGCCACACTGGATCCTGCTATTCGTCGCCTCTCCGGCAATGGACCGACTAGCTTGCTGGCTGATACCGTGGGATTTCTGCGCGATCTGCCGACGGAGTTGATCGCCGCTTTTCGCGCTACCCTGGAAGAGGTGGGGCAGGCCCAATTGCTGCTGCACGTCATTGACGCAGCGGCGCCCGATCGCGATGCGCAAATTCTTGCGGTGGAAAACGCTCTTGTCGAGATTGGCGCGGCCGGCGTGCCGCGTCTACGCGTATTCAACAAGATCGATCTGTTGGGTGAGGAGGCGCGAGAACGGGTAGATGAAACTGGCCAGGTGAGCGATCTCTGGCTCAGTGCTCATAGCGGTGCCGGCGTGGCCCGCCTGGCGGAAGTAATCACTCGGCGCTTGCACGGTACCCGCCTGCGTCTGCGTTGTACGCTGCGACCAGAGGCGGGGGCGCTGCGCGCACGCCTCTTTCGTGAGGCCGCGGTCCTGGAGGAACGTTTCGATAGCGAGGGGAGTGATCACCTGCTCATCGAAATCGACCAACAAACCTGGGCCGGTTTGCAGGCAGAAATCGGGGCAGAGAGTTGTCAGCGGGAGGATCTGCCTTCTACAATGCGCCCATAGTCCGGGGTAAGGAGAGCGGGATGCCGTGGAGTGATCCAGGCGGAAACGGTAAACAAGACGGTAACGGCAGCAATAAGGGTCCCTTGGGACGGCGTCCCGGAAATTCCGGCGCAAGCTGGAATATCGACAAGATCACCAAAGAACTGCGCAAGCTCGGCGGCAAACTGTCGTCGTCTCCCGGATCTGGACCGCGACGAAAAATTCCTTTTCTTCGTTGGTTTCCCCTAATCGTGGTGCTTGTGCTGATTGGCGTCTGGCTGCTCTCCGGCTTCTATCAAGTCGGCAGCGGTCAGGAGGGCATCGTGCTGCGCTTCGGTCGTGTGGTCGCCACCGTGCCGCCGGGAAGCCACTATCATTGGCCCAGTCCCATCGAGATGGTTGAGACCGTCGAGGTTGGGCGCAGCCGGCGCTTGGTCCTGGGCTACGGGGATTCGGGAGAGGCACTCAGCCCAGGTCGCATCCTCACCAGCAATAATGAGGTAGTCGATGTGCGCTATGCCGCGGATTACCGCATTGCGCATCCCCGCGACTTTCTTTTTGCCAGCAGTAATCCGCAGCAATATCTGGCTTTTGTATTGAGCGCTGCATTGCGCCAGGTGACTAGCGGCATGAGTTCTCAACAGCTGCTTGCCATGGCACACGCGCCGCTCGAACAGCAGCTTCTGCAGAAGGCACAAAATCTCCTGGCCGGCAGCGATAGTGGCATCAGCCTGCAATCCGTGCAGATCATCGAACTCACCCATCCGAAGGCGCTGGATGCCGAGTACGAGAAGATTACCAAGGCGCGCAAGGATGCTGCAGAGCAAGCCGAGCAGGCGAAGGCAGATACCGCCAAGACACTGCTTGCCGCCAAGACTGAGGCCGCCAAGATGACCGATCGCGCCAGCGTGCAGGCAGAACAGTTGCTCGGTAAGGCACAAGGAGACGTCGCACGTTTCAATGCCGTCTACCAGGCCTATCAGCAGGATCCGCAAATCAGCACCAAGCAGATGTATCTGCAGACCATGCAGGACATACTGGCTAAGGCAGGCAAGATCGTCGTGGCGGATGGAAATGGTGCGCAGGTGGCAGTACAGGTTGCTGCACCTACCCAGTCAGCCCCGGCAGGCAAAGCCAGTGCCCCCACCAGCAGTGGAGATAAGGCCTCATGAAACCGATGACCTGGGGCTGGATAGCCCTGGCAGTTGCTGTTTTGCTCTACCTGCTATCCGCCAGTTTCTACCAGCTGCGTCCAGGGCAGAGTGCGGTCATTCTCAACGCCGGGCACGTAGCAGCGGAGCGCTCGCAGGCAGGCCTCTACGTCCACTGGCCTTTTTTACAATCGGTGCAGGTCATTGATACCCGTAGACGCAGCCAGAGCACCAAGGCAGTCACAGTCACGCCGGCTACGGGACCGAGTCTGCAGCTCGACTGTTTTGTGCAGTGGCACGTGAGCGACGCAGAAAAGTTTTACCAGCGGGGACTGAACACTGCCTTGGCCGAGAGCCAGATCAGTGATGTCGTGCAAGCCGCTCTCTCGCGCATCGTCGATAAAAATCCTGGCGTGACGCCAAGTAATGTCGTTCTGGACACTTGGCAGCAAACCTTGCGTAGCCAAGTGAGAGATTCTCTCGCGCGCGATGGCATTTCTCTGGATGAGCTGCATTTTCTGGAACTTGGCTTGACTGCAGAGGCGCAACAGGACGTCTATCGGCAAATGCGAACGGAACTGCAGAGCAAGCTTGCGGCGGAAGAGCTGGCCGGCAAGGAGCGGGTGGAGCAGATCAAAAATGCCGCTGATAAGGAACGCCAGCAAGTCCTCAGCCAGGCCTATGCCTCGGCGCAGCAAACCTTGGGCAAGGCGCAAGCACAGGCAGCCAAGCTCTATGCCGATGCCTACGGAAAAAATCCACGTTTTTATGCCTTTTATCGCAGTCTCGAGGTATTGCGTGATAGCACCAAGGCAGGCGACGTCTGGGTCCTGCCTGCCAACTCTCCGTTACTCCGCTATCTCCATGAGGGACTGCAAGGAGGCGGCAAGCCGTGAGCAAACGTAAAGATACCCTGGCGAGTTGGATCTTGCCCGCCGGTTTTGAGGATATGGGACCGCAGCAGGCGGCAGCGCTCGAAGGAAAGCGTCGTGAGTTGCTGGATCTCTTTGCATCCTGGGGATACCGACAGGTGATCCCGCCCATGCTGGAGCATCTGGAGGGCTTGCTGACTGGTAGCGCCATCGATCTCGATCTGGAAACCTGGAAGGTACTCGATCAGGCCAGTGGGCGTGTGCTGGGCTTCCGCTCGGATATGACGCCACAAATGGCGCGGATCGATGTGCAGATGGCACGCGGTGACGAGGCGCGACGCCTGAGTTACGCCGGCACCGTGTTGCGCGCACGCCCCGATGCCTTGGGCGGGAGCCGCGCGCCCTTTCAGGTGGGGGCCGAGATGTTTGGCGTCGCTAGTGCGGATGCCGATCTCGAGATTCTGAGCCTGATGGTGGAGAGCGTACAGCGCTGCTGTCCAGGTAGCGAACTGGTATTGGATCTGGGGCATGTCGCAATTCCGCAATGCCTGGCAGAAGCGTGCGGGCTTGGTCAGCAGGACCGAGAGGAGCTATTACGTTTCCTGGAACGCAAGGCCTGGCCGGATCTGCGACAGCTTCTGCAGGCGGATGCGGTGCCTCCGCAACAGACCGAGGCATTTCGAGCGTTGTCCGAACTGCATGGCGATCACGAAATCCTGGATCGCGCCCGGCAACGCTTTGCATCTTATCCCGTCATTCTGCGCGCCCTGGAAGAGCTCGATTTTGTCTGGAAAGTACTTGCCCAGCGCTATCCGCAGCTCTGCATTCGTGCGGATCTGGCGGAAATGCAGGGGCATCGCTACCACACCGGCATGCTCTTTGCCTTGTTTTCGCCGCAACGGGGCGCGGCGATTGCCCGCGGTGGGCGCTATGACGGTGTCGGCAAGGCCTTTGGCCGCTATCGTCCGGCGACCGGATTCAGTCTCGATTTACGTCCCTTGTTGCGCGATCTGAGCGAAGAAAGAAATTCTCCACGGGTCTGGGCCCCGGGTGGTTCCGACCCCAGCCTGTGGCAGGCCATACAGGATCTGCGTGCACAAGGGTATACCGTTGTCCAGGACCTGGCTGGTGGCGTCCCCGCGCAACCGCTGCCGGCAGGCTTCGACGCCTGCCTGGTAGTGGAGGGGGGGCGATGGACACTGGCCGGCCGCGAGCCTGAATTTCCCTTTTCTGCATCCTGATCTTTTGCGGAGTCGCTATCGATGTCCAGAAACGTAGTGGTAGTAGGCACCCAGTGGGGTGATGAGGGCAAGGGCAAGATTGTCGACTGGCTTACCGAGCAATGTCAGGCGGTTGCGCGCTTCCAGGGCGGCAACAATGCCGGTCACACTCTGGTCATCGCGGGCAAAAAGACGGTGCTGCATCTCATTCCGTCCGGTATCCTGCGGTCGGAGGTACAGTGTCTCATCGGTAACGGCGTGGTGCTCGATCCCGTGGCTTTGTTCGAAGAATTGGATCCATTGCTGGAAACCGTGCCAGATGCGGCCCAGCGCCTAGTCATTTCCGAGGCGTGCCCGCTGATCCTGCCCTATCACAAGCGGCTGGACCTTGCCCGTGAACGGGCCAAGGGGGAAGCGCGCATAGGGACTACCGGGCGAGGGATTGGGCCCGCTTATGAAGACAAGGTAGCGCGGCGGGCCTTGCGGGTGGCGGACCTGTTTCACCGGGAGCGTTTCGCGGCAAAACTGGGCGAGGCGCTCGACTATCACAACTTTGTTTTGCAGCACTACTTCAAGGAAAAACCAGAGGATTTCCATCAGACGCTGGAGCAGAGTCTCGCCTATGCGGAACGCCTGGCACCCATGGTTGCCGATGTCTCTCTGCGCCTCAGCCAGATTCAAGCGGCCGGTGGACGGATTCTGTTTGAAGGGGCGCAAGGGACCATGCTCGACGTCGACCACGGCACCTACCCGTTTGTCACCTCATCCAACACGGTGGCCGGGGCCGCTGCTGCCGGTACCGGGGTAGGGCCCGGCGAACTGGGCTACGTTCTCGGCATCACCAAGGCCTATACCACGCGCGTCGGCTCCGGCCCTTTTCCAACCGAGCTCTTCGATGACACCGGACGCTGGCTGGCAGAGAAGGGCGGCGAGGTAGGCGCCACGACCGGGCGGGCGCGGCGTTGTGGCTGGTTCGATGCCGTGGCCCTGCGCGCTTCCTGTCGAGTCAACGGGGTGAGCGGCCTATGCATGACCAAACTCGACGTGCTCGATGGCCTGGCAGAAATTCGTGTCGCTACCGGCTATCGGGTACGAGGTGCGGAGTGTCGTGAGCTACCTGGCGGCGCCGAATCGCTGGCGGATTGTGAACCTGTCTACGAAAGTTTTCCGGGCTGGTCGGATTCCACTGCCGGTGTTCAACGTTGGCAAGACCTGCCACAAAACGCGCGAAGCTATCTTGAAGCCCTGGCGGAGCTGGTGGAGCGGCCCTTGGCAATTGTTTCTACCGGGCCGGACCGAGCCCACACGATCCTCCGTGAGGCGTTTTTATGAGCTTGAGTTTCTTGTCTTTTCTTATCTGCATTGCGTAGTATGTGGCCTATCATTCCCAGTGGCTGTCATCAAAGTGTCATAAAACTGTCGCACTATTGTCATGGTTTTGGGTCATACTATTGTTTGCTGCAACCCGAACAGGGGGATTGAGGGATGCTCGAAACGCAAGTTCAGAAGGACATGGGTCGTAATACGAAAAAAGGGGAGCGCTCGCTGCGACTGTATCTCGCCCGCCATCAGGATGAGATCGAGGCCGCACAACGGCTGCGCTATCGGGTGTTCAGTGCGGAGTATGGCGCCCAGCTGAGTGGCCCGCCGGGAATCGATCAGGATGAGTATGATCCCTTCTGCGAGCACCTGATCGTCGAGGATGAGGTCCGTCAGGAGGTGGTTGGTACCTATCGTCTTTTCCTGCCCGAGCAAGTAGCCAACGTAGGCCGCTATTATGCGCAGACAGAATTTGACCTGTCGCGTCCCCTGGCCCTGGGCTCACGGGTCATGGAGCTCGGTCGCTCCTGCGTACATCCAGACTATCGTCAGGGAGCCGTGATCGTGCTGTTATGGTCTGGCTTGGCAGAGGCCATGGGCATGTGGGACATCGACCATCTCATGGGTTGCGCCAGCGTGCACAGCACCGATGGTCCGGCGCTTGGCGCCCTGTATCGCTCGCTGGAGCAGCAGATGGTGCCAGCAGAGCAGCGCGTCTTTCCCCTGCGCCAGGTACCCGGCTTCGATCCCGACGCCCAGGTGGAGCCCGTCGAGTTGCCGGCATTGCTGAAAGGCTACTTACGGGCAGGGGTGCGGCTGGGGGGCGAGCCGTATTGGGACCCCCAGTTCCATTGTGCTGACTTTTTTGTGTGGTGCGATTCGCGACTTATTACCTCGCGCTACCAGCAGCGTTTTCTGGATCCTGTGGTCCAAGGCAAATGATCTTTCGTCGGCGACGTATTTCCTCGTCTGCACAAGCGCAACTGATTCCCTATCCCAGCGACCGCATCCTGCGGCGCAGCAAACCACGTTTTTATCGCCGCTTGTGGCGTATCCCCGTCCTTGCCCTGCACCTGGCTTTGGCATTTCCCCTGAGCTGGTGGTACTACGGGCGCAAGGCGGAAATTGATGGATCTGCGTTGGCGGTATTTCGCTGGTGGTGTGGCGTTGCGCTGCGCATCCTGGGAATTCGGCTGCGGGTAGCGGGAGCCTTACCCGTGGCACCGACGATGTTGGCGGCCAACCACGTCTCTTATCTCGATATTCTTGCGCTTGCCGCGATCCGGCCAGGTCAGTTTGTCGCCAAAAAGGAGATGGAGTCCTGGCCTCTCTTTGGACGCTTGGCGCATCGCCTGGGAACCTTTTTCATTGACCGTGGCGATGCCCGGGCCAGCCAGCGGGTGTTGAAAGAGGCGACCAAGGTCCTTCGTGATGGCCGTATCCTGACCATCTTTCCCGAGGGAACGACAAGCGATGGTACAGACGTTGGCGACTTTTTTGCCGCTCCTTTCGAGACTGCCGTTAGTGCCAGCAGTATGGTGGTACCGGTTACCCTGCGTTATGAGGATGTCCTGCGTCCCGGGCATGCGGATCGGGTCTGCCCGTTCATTGGCGACGATACCCTTGCGGGACATCTGTGGCGGCTCACGGCATCGGCACCGCTCACCCTGCGCATCCACTTCGGTTCGCCCTTATCGCCCCAGCTGGGTCGAAGAGAGCTCGCCAAGGAGACCCAGCGTCTGATTCGCGAGTCGTTACAGCGGATGGAGGAGGGCGCTGCAGTGACCTATCTGGATCCGTATCGCCACCGCCTGCGCGAAGCCTGGAAGGCCTGGCGTCACGGTAGTCAGTCCCGCTAGGGCTTCAGGCCACATCAGTATTCTTCGTAGACGCTGTCGTTGCTGCAGCCGTTCCAGGCGTGTACGGTCTCTACCAGCAGTTCTACATTGTCTATTGGTGTTTGCGGCGTGATGCCGTGGCCCAAGTTGAAGATATGTCCTGGCCTTCCCGCATTCGCACAAAGGATATTTTCGATTTCAGCGCGCAACAGGGCGGCTTGACCATAAAGCGCAATCGGGTCGAGATTGCCCTGTACGGCGATCTTCTTACCCAGACGTGTGCGCGCCACGTCGATGTCGATGGTCCAATCTAAGCCGATGACGTTGGCACCGCTCGCCGCCATGCGCTCCAGCCAGTTACCCCCGCCTTTGCTGAAGAGGATGATGGGCAGCTCTTTGGCCTCTGGTGTGGCGCGCAGTCCAGCGATGACCCGCTGCATGGGGGCCAGAGAAAAACGCTCGTAGGCCCAAGTCGTCAACGTACCACCCCAGGTATCAAACAGCATCAGTGCCTGAGCGCCCGCCACAGCTTGCGCGTGCAGGTAGTTTGTCAGCGCCAGCACCAAGCGTTCGAGCAATGCCTCCAGGCTTTCCGGATCGGAATACATCCAAGCCTTTGCATGCAGGAAGTCGCGGCTCCCTCGGCCCTCGATCATGTAGCAGGCGAGGGTCCAGGGGCTGCCGGCAAAGCCAATGAGCGGGACCCGACCGTCCAGCTCCCGGCGGATGAGACGTACTGTATCCATGACGTAGCGTAGATCCTGCTCGGGATCGGGCTGCCCCAGGCGCCGCAGATCATTGGCCTGACGCAATGGATCGCGAAATACCGGACCTTCGCCCTCGAGGAAATCCAGTTCCATGCCCATGGCGTGGGGCACGGTGAGGATGTCGGAAAAGAGGATGGCGGCGTCGAGATCAAAGCGTCGCAGAGGTTGCAGTGTTACCTCACAGGCCAGCTCCGGCGTCTGGCAGAGCTCCAGAAAACCCGATACCTGGGTACGGGTGGCGCGATACTCTGGCAGGTAGCGCCCGGCCTGACGCATCAGCCAGACCGGCGTGCGATCCACCTCCTGTCCCCAGCAGGCCCGCAGGAAGCGATCTGACTTGCTCATTCTGCGGCACTCAAAAAATCGAGGATACCGTCGGCTGCCCGACGTCCTTCATCCACCGCTGTCACCACGAGGTCAGAGCCACGGTGCATGTCACCGCCCACAAAGACCTGGGGGTTGCTGGTCTGGAACTGGCTGTTGGCCGTCACCCGGCCGGCCTTGTCGGTGGCAATGCCAAAGTCGTCAAACCAGGCTGCGGGGGAGGGGTCGAAGCCGAAGGCAATGATCACGGCATCGGCGGGCAAAAGTTCTTCTGAGCCGGGCACGACTTCGGGGTAGCGGCGGCCTTTGCCATCGGCCGCACCGAGTTGCGTGCGCAAGACCTTGACCCCTTGCAGGCCAGACTCAGGGCTGTCAACAATCTCCACGGGCTGGCGGTTGAAGAGGAATTTCACTCCTTCCTCGCGGGCGTTACTGACTTCCCGGCGGGACCCGGGCATATTTTCTTCGTCACGGCGATAGACGCAACTGACCGCCGTCGCACCCTGCCGGATGGCCGTGCGCACACAATCCATGGCGGTGTCACCACCACCCAGCACGACCACGCGTTTGCCGGTAAGGTTGATATAGTGATGCAGAGGATCGGGCAGGGCCATCAGATGGGAGATATTGCCATTGAGGAAGTCCAGGGCCTTGTAGACGCCCGGCAGCTTCTC
This sequence comes from Acidithiobacillus sp., assembly GCA_028697715.1. GTDB lineage: Bacteria > Pseudomonadota > Gammaproteobacteria > Acidithiobacillales > Acidithiobacillaceae > Igneacidithiobacillus. The sequence goes on from JAQVDS010000022.1 coordinate 38,201, forward strand.
GCCGGGGAAATGTCCCTGCTTGGCCTTGTAGGTGCCCATGCCCAGGAACACAGCGTCGAAGTCGCGCAACAGATCGGCAAAGGGGACGTCCTTACCGACTTCCTGCCCAAGACGGAACTCGATGCCCATTTCCCGCAGCAGATCGGCGCGCCGCGCGACCACTTCCTTCTCCAGCTTGAAGGGGGGAATACCGAAGGTCAGTAGGCCACCCACGGCAGGGTAGCGGTCGAAGACCACTACATCGACGCCATTGCGGTTGAGGATATCGGCACAGCCGAGGCCCGCCGGCCCGGCGCCCACCACCGCCACGCGCTTGCCCAAACGCGCAACTGGCTCCTGTACCGGCTTCCAGCCGCGCGCCAGGGCTTCCTCGGTGATGAACTTTTCCAGGTTGCCGATGGTAACCGCGCCGTAGTCTTCGTTGAGAGTACAGGCGCCTTCGCAAAGGCGATCCTGGGGACAGATACGACCGCAGATTTCCGGCAGGGTGTTGGTACTGTGGGAAAGGGTTGCGGCCTCCTCGATACGGTTTTCGACAATCAACTGCAACCAGTTGGGAATATAGTTGTGCACCGGGCACTTCCACTCACAGTAGGGATTGCCGCAATGCAGACAACGGTCGGCCTGCAAACGGGCGCTGTCGAGATCGAAGACTTCATAGATCTCGCGGAAGGCCTCGCGACGCTCCTCCACCGGCAGTTTCTTGGGATCCTGCCGACCATCTTCCAAAAAAGCAAAATTATTCATGTCAATTCCTCGCGATGGACAGGGTCAGCTGGCTTCTTCGAGCAACACATCGAGCTTGGCCGCCTTGGGCACCACCAGCCAGACCTGTGCAACAAAACGCGACCAATTGTGCAGTAAATCCTGGGCCAGCAGGCTGCCAGTCCATTCTGCGTGACGCTTGATATGGCGCTTCAGTAAGACTTCATAGCCGCGCATGGACTCGGTATCGATACGATGGACATTGACCAGCTCGCCATTGACGCGATTGGGAAACTGGCCGTCGGCATCGCGTACGAAGGCGAGACCACCGGTCATGCCGGCACCGAAATTGACGCCAACCCGGCCGAGAATGATGACCTGACCGCCGGTCATGTATTCGCAGGCGTGGTCACCGGCGCCCTCGATGACCGCAATCGCACCGGAGTTGCGCACCGCAAAGCGCTCGCCGGCGCGGCCGGCGGCGTGCAGCATGCCACCGGTGGCGCCATAGAGGCAGGTGTTGCCGATGATGGCCGATTCTGCGGCAACATAGGGGGCATTTTCGGGCGGAGCGATGATGATGCGCCCACCATTCATGGCCTTGCCGACATAATCATTGGCATCGCCGTGCAGGCACAGGGTCATGCCCTGTACCGAAAAGGCACCAAAGGACTGACCAGCGGTGCCGTGCAGCTCGACATGAATGCAGTCATCGGGCAAGCCGGCATTGCCATAGCGTTTGGCAATCTCGCCTCCGAGCCTTGCGGCAATGGAGCGGTGGGTGTTCTGAATGTGGTAGTGCAGCCGCGTGGGGATCTTTTCCTCCAGGGCCGGACGGGCATCGGCCACGATCTGCTCGGCGAGTTCACCGCGGTCGAAAGGCGGATTGCGATCCTGTTGATGGATGTTGTGATCAGCATTTTCCAGCGTGGCATTGCCGAGCAGGGGGCGCAGATCCAGGGCGGCCTGCTTTTCCGTAATAGCCTTGCCGATCTCCAGCAGGTCACTACGTCCGACTAGGTCGTCAAAGCGACGAATGCCGAGTTCGGCCATGATCTCCCGCACTTCTTCGGCAACGAAACGGAAGTAGTTGATGACTAGTTCCGGCAGTCCCTTGAAATGCTTACGCAGGGTCTCATCCTGGGTAGCCACGCCCGTGGCGCAGTTGTTGAGGTGGCAGATCCGCAGATACTTGCAGCCGAGCACGATCATCGGTGCGGTACCAAAGCCGAAACTCTCGGCGCCGAGCAGGGCGCCTTTCACCACATCGAGCCCGGTCTTGAAGCCGCCGTCGGCCTGCAGACGCACGCGATGGCGCAGGAAGTTCTTACGCAGAGTGACCTGGGTTTCCGCCAGCCCTAGCTCCCAGGGGGAACCGGCATACTTGACCGAAGTCAGTGGACTGGCACCGGTTCCGCCATCGTAGCCAGCAATGGTGATGCGGTCGGCATAGGCCTTGGCTACCCCGGCAGCAACGGTTCCCACCCCGGCTTCGGAGACCAGTTTGACCGAGACATAGGCGCCGGGATTGACCTGCTTGAGATCAAAAATGAGCTGTGCCAGGTCTTCGATGGAGTAGATGTCATGGTGCGGTGGCGGGCTGATCAGCGCCACACCTTCCTTGGCGTAGCGCAGGCGCGCGATGATGCCGCTGACCTTGTGACCAGGCAACTGACCGCCTTCGCCGGGCTTGGCGCCTTGGGCGATCTTGATTTGCAGCTCTTCGGCATTAACCGCGTACTCCGGCGTCACGCCAAAACGGCCAGAGGCAATCTGCTTGATTTTGCTGACCTTGTTGTTGTGATAGCGGGCAGGATCCTCACCGCCTTCGCCGGAGTTGGAGCGCCCACCGATGGTATTCATGGCAATCGCCAGGGCCTCGTGGGCTTCGGGAGAGAGCGCACCCAGGGACATCGCGGCGGTATCAAAGCGCGGAGTAATGGCCTCGACCGGTTCCACTTCATGCAAGGGGATCGCCTTTCCACCGCGCAGATTCAGTAGATCGCGGAGATTGGTGACCGGCCGTCCATTCACCAGCTCGGCGAAGCTGCGATAGTCCTCCTGGCGGCCAGAACGGGTGGCGGCCTGCAGACTGGCAACCACATCCGGGTTGTAGGCGTGGTATTCGCCGCCATAGATATATTTCAGCTGACCGCCGGCACTCATTCGTCGATGCGGATGCCAGGCATCTGCCAGCAGGCGCCGTACGTCCGCCTCCAGATGCCGAAAATCCGCGCCCTCAATGCGGCTGACTGTACCGCGAAAACAGCGTTCCACCACCCGCAACGATAGGCCTAACGCCTCAAAGAGCTGGCTACTGCGATAGGAGGCGAGAGTGGAGATCCCCATCTTGGAAAGAATCTTGTACAAGCCTTTGTCGATGCCTTTGCGATAATTGGCCAAGGCCTTGCTTACTCCCACAGGCTGGCTGAAGGCACGGCGCTCGGCCAGGCTGCGCACAATGGCGTAGGCGAGGTAGGGATACACTGCAGTAGCGCCGTAGCCGATGAGAGTGGCGAAATGATGGGGATCACGGGCGTGGGCGGTAGCAACGAGAATGTTGCAGCGAGTACGCAAGCCTGCGTCGATCAGAGCGTGATGCACCGCACCCACCGCCATGAGCGCGGGGATATAGACCTGATCCTTCTGCAATCCGCTGTCGTCCAGTACCACGATGACGGCCCCAGCTTGCACCCCGGCCACGACTTCGGCACAGAGGCTGCTGACCGCCGATTCGAGGTCAGCACTGCTCGGATAGCAGATGTTGAAAATCTGCGCCCGGAAGGCGGGCTCCGAACGCGAAATCAACGCCTGAAAGGCCGCATCGGATAGTACTGGGGAGTGCACCTCGATACGCCGCGCATACTCCGGGCGCTCGGCAAAGAGATTGCTTTCCGTCCCCAGAATGGCATTCAGGGACATGACCAAGGATTCCCGCAACGGGTCGATCGGCGGGTTGGTAACCTGGGCGAACTGCTGGCGGAAATAGTCGGCCAAGTGCCGCGGCTGGGTGGAAAGCACTGCCACCGGGGTGTCATCCCCCATGGAGCCAACTGCCTCTTGGCCTCCTTCGGCGAGCACCCGAATGACCTGGTCTTCCTCTTCCATGCTCACGCCAAAGGCCTTTTCCCAGGCAACCAGATCCGCTACGGGACGAGCGATTTCCGGTGCATCGTCGTCTACATCGAGATGTTCGGCATATTCTGCCAGCCAGTCGCCGTAGGGGACGCTGTTCTGGATACGCAGGTCGATACTGGTGTTGTCCAGTAGCTGGCCGTTGCGCAGGTCTACCGCAAGTATTTGCCCCGGCCCCACCCGTCCCTGGGCGGTGATATCCTGGTGTGTGTAGTCGAACACCCCCACTTCCGAAGCGATATTGATGATGCGGTCGCGGGTGATGACGTAGCGCGCCGGTCGCAGGCCGTTGCGGTCCAGGGCGCAGACCGCCATCTGGCCGTTGTTGAGCACCAAACCGGCGGGGCCATCCCACGCTTCCATGCGCATGGAGTGGTATTCATAGAAGGCGCGCAGTTCCGGGGCCATGTTGGGGACATTGTGCCAAGCTGGCGGAACCAGCAGGCGCAGGGCCTTGAAGAAGTCCATCCCACCCTGCACCAGCAATTCGAGCATGTTGTCCAAGCTGAAGGAATCACTGCCGCCACCCACCGCTGGCAGCACCTCGTCCATGGGCAGGAGATCGGATTGCAGCAGGGGGGCCCGTGCCCGGGCCCAGTTACGGTTGCCCTGAATAGTGTTCAGCTCGCCGTTGTGGGCGAGAATCCGGAAGGGTTGGCATAAACGCCATTCCGGCCAGGTATTGGTGGAGAAGCGTTGATGGTAGCTGACCAGCGCCGAGGCAAAACGTGGGTCGCGCAGATCAGGATAAAAATCCGGCAGATGCTCGGGCATGACCAGCCCTTTGTAGCCGATCACCCGGCTGGAGCAGGTGACTGCAAAGAAATCGCTGTCAGACGCACAGCGTTTTTCTACCCGCCGGCGCAGACGGTAACAGAGGCGTTCGAAGGCATCGTCGTCTGCTTCCTTACTGCTGAGGAATGCCTGCTCGACGCCAGGGAGAGTCTTCAACGCCTCCGCACCGCAGGCTTCGGCCACGGTGGGCACTGCGCGCCAGCCAAGGAGGGTAAGGTCCAGGGCTTGCGCTTCTTCTGCAACGATCTGGCGGATTCCTTCCGCCCGCTGCACATCGCGAGGCAGAAAAAACTGCCCAACGGCAAAGCGTGATGGCAGCGTAATGCCCGACTCGGTCGCCACGGCGCGGAAAAACTCCTGCGGCATCTGGATGAGCAGGCCGCAACCATCCCCACTTTTGCCATCGGCGGCAACCGCTCCACGGTGCGTCAGGCGGGCCAACGAGCCGATGGCCGTGGCCACGATGCCGTGACTGGCCTGGTTGTCCATCTGGGCAATGAGGCCAAAACCACAAGAATCGCGTTCAAAATCTTGAGAGTAGAGATTGTTTGTCATGCTTTCACCATCGGCCGGACCATTCCCTCCCGCCCTATGGCGAAAGGGCTACCATTATAAGCCGCTGATGCAGCAGAAACCAAGCCGCTTCGGTAATCCACTGTG
>JAQVDS010000043.1 GCA_028697715.1 Acidithiobacillus sp.
CAAGTCCTGAATCGTTGCACTTTTGCGACGCAGGGTCTCGCCGGTCCAGGCCAGATGATACCAGACCAGGAGGTCGGCGAGATATTGCACCGAGAGGTAATCGCCCATCTCGGCAGCGTCTTGTCGGATGAATTGCCATAGCTCATAGAGGCGCCGGTAGGCGGGAAAGGGATTGAGCATATGCTCGGGGTCCAGACGAAAACACTGGTCGAGTATGCTGTGCCGCGTTCCTACATCGAGAGTTTTGAGATCGGGGGTAGCCAAGGCCCGCAAAAGGGGGTCGCGAAACTGGCGCGTGCGAAACTGCTCGACATAGTCGTCGAGCTGCTCGAGGAGCACCGGCACGAAGTTGAATACCGCCCGCGCCAGAGGATTCTCCTCCAGGTGCGCGACCATGTCGGCATAGTCCTTGCAGGCGTGAAGATAGGTCCAAGGGAAACGATATGTCCCCTGGGCGTCGCGGTAATCCGGCTGATGCATATGCCAGCAGAAGACGACGTGCAGGGAGCGCGCGGGCGTCATGCCGTCATCTCACAAAGTGTAGCTGCTGTCCGAGAGACTCTGGGGTGATCAGAGTCACGCCGTTGGGCGTGCGATGAAAACGCCGCGCATCCTCTTCCGGGTCTTCTCCAACAACAAGACCAGCCGGAATGACCGTACTCTTGTCCACCACTACCCGGCGCAGCCGCGCGCCCTCACCCAGCCGCACATTGGGGAGAATGACCGAATCCTCGATCAGGGTGTGACCATCATTGACCCGCACGTTGGAGAACAGTAGCGAACGCCGCACCGTCGCACCACTGATGATGCAACCGCCAGAAACGATGCTGTCGAGCGCCACACCGCGACGACCATCATCATCAAAGACAAACTTGGCCGGCGGCAGCTGTTCCTGATAGGTCCAGATCGGCCAGCGGCTATCGTAGAGATCGAGATCCGGGGTCACATGCACGAGATCGATATTGGCGGCCCAGTAGGCATCGATGGTACCGACATCGCGCCAGTAGCAGCGATGACTGTCGGAGCCGCCCAAACCGGTGGTCACGCAACTGTGGCGAAAGCGATGCGCCATCACCCGGTAGCGGGAAATCATGTAGGGGATCAGATCATTGCCAAAATCATGACTGGAGTGTGGATCGTCGGCATCGCGAATGAGCTGCTCGTAGAGGAAGTCGGTGTTGAAGACATAGATCCCCATACTGGCCAACGCCTTTTCAGGGTGGCCGGGCAGCGGGGTCGGATTTTCCGGCTTTTCGGTAAAGCCGACGATGCGATCCTCGTGGTTTACCGACATGACGCCGAAGGAGCGGGCCTCCTGCAGTGGCACCTCGATACAGGCCACGCTCATATCCGCCTGACTTTGCACGTGTTCGGCCAACATCTGGCCATAATCCATACGGTAGATGTGGTCACCGGCGAGGACTATCACATAGCGGGGGCGATGCGCCCGCAAGATATCGATATTCTGAAAGATGGCGTCGGCGGTACCCTTGTACCAGCCGGTGTTCATGCGCTGCTGCGCCGGAAGGATCTCGATGAACTCGCTGAACTCGCCGCGCAGGAAGCCCCAGCCGAGCTGCAAATGGCGAATCAGACTGTGGGCCTTGTATTGGGTCAACACCCCTACTCGGCGAATACCGGAGTTGATGCAGTTGGAGAGGCAGAAATCGATGATGCGAAACTTTCCACCAAACGGTACGGCAGGTTTGGCGCGCCAATCCGTCAGCGGTCCCAGGCGGCTGCCACGCCCCCCCGCCAATACCAAGGCCAGGGTATTCTTGGTGAGATTGCTGACGAAACGCGGTGAATTACTGAGGGCTTCGGACATATTGGCGACTCCGGAGGCAGGTGGCCCAAAAGACTTCCGTTGAAATTAAGTATAGTGACTCTCTGCCGCGCTTCCCTTCTTCCTGCTAGGCTTGTAGGAGAAAATACCGCATACCCAGGCGCCGGAGCAAGGCACCCACCCTCGACAGGAAACGTTATTGGCATGAACACACAGCAGAAAAATACCGGATTCTGGCACTTCACTCGCGAATTTTTTCGTGATCCCCGCGGTATCGGTGCACTGTTTCCCAGCTCGCCATTTCTCGCCAGACGTATGGCTGGGCTGGTCCCTAGCGGTGAGGGAGCAGTAGTCGAGCTCGGACCCGGACTCGGCCCGGTGACTCGCGCTCTACTGGAGGGCGGCATCGCCAAAGCCGATCTCATTCTGATTGAACGCTCTGCCAACATGGTCCAACACCTGCGGCAGGAATTCCCCGGGGTAGAGGTCATTCATGGCGATGCCGCCGAACTGGCCACCCTGATTGGCGACCGCCTGCCGGTACGTGCCATCGTTTCCAGTCTGCCCCTGCGCAGCATCCCGCCGAAGATCGTCGAACGCATTCTGGCGGAATTTCCCAGGTGCGCGCGGCGCGGTACCGCCCTCATTCAGTTTACCTATCACCCCTTGCACTCCTGTACGGGCCTGAGCGCCAAATTTGCCCACCAGCGAGCCAGCTATGTATGGCGCAACCTGCCGCCAGCACGGGTCGATTGCTTTCACTTCGGCGATTGACCACCTTCGGCAAAGGCAGGATCATGGTGATCCATGATCCCTTCGCGTCGCCACCGTCGTCATGCCGCCTGGGCACTCTGGCCTTGGTTATGTCTTCCCGCCTCCCTCACCGCGGCCTTGCGTCGTGCCTACGGGGCAACAGAATGGCCTCGCGCGCGGGTGCTCGGCTGTGGTCGTGCCCGCCCCCATCCCGAGGAACGTCGCGCCCTGGGCCTGAATCGGGCGGCCTGGGTCTACTGGCGAGAGGTGGAGCTGCATGGCCCCGATCCGCAAAAACCTGCCATCTGGGCCCGCTCCAGTTTTCCCTTGCGGGCCATCAGTCAGGGGCTACAACCCCTTACCCGCCATGGTAGCCGTCCCATTGGCAATACCTTGTTCCGCCATCGGCGCTTGCGGCGCAGCCCCATCCAGATCGAGATCTCCCCAGTCTATGGCCAGCGCCGACGCTGGCGGCGCAGCTCGATATTGCAGCGCGGAGCGCGCCGGGTTTGGGTGGAAGAACATCTCCTGCCCGATCTGCCGCGCTGGCGCGGGCGGGGCCGATGAACAGCGCTTGGCGTAGCCGTCTGGCGGCGTATGGGGCGCTGATGCGCATCGATCGCCCCATCGGCACCCTGCTCTTGCTTTGGCCCACCTATTGGGGGCTCTGGCTGGCAGCGGGCGGCACGCCACCCCTGGAATTATTTCTCATCTTTACCCTGGGAACCTGGCTGATGCGCTCGGCCGGTTGCGTCATCAACGACTATTTCGACCGCGACTTCGATCGCCAGGTCGCCCGTACCCGTAACCGCCCCCTGGCCAGTGGCAAGGTTCGCGCCCGGGAAGCGTTGCTGCTGTTTTTTGTGTTGTGCCTCTTGGCGGCCGCGCTCTTGCCGTTTCTGAATCTCCTGGTGTTCTATCTCGCCATCATCGCCGTTGCCATCAGCGCCGCCTACCCCTTGTTCAAACGCTTCACCCATCTACCCCAAGCCTTTTTGGGCCTGGCCTTTTCCTTTGGCATCCCCATGGCCTTTGCAGCAGTGCAGGATCATATACCGCCCATGGCTTGGTGGCTCATGCTCGCCAATGCCTGCTGGGTGATCGCGTACGATACCGCCTACGCCATGGCCGACCGGCCCGATGACCTGCGCGCCGGAGTTCGTTCTACCGCCATCTTGTTTGGACGCTTCGACTGGCTTGCCATTGCGGCTTTCGAGCTGGTCATGCTTGCCATTCTGTTGGTCATCGGTCTAGAGCTGCAGCTCCACTGGCCGTACTGGTTCAGTTTGACCGGCGCAGCAGTGCTGTTTCTCTACCAGCAGAGTCTTCTCGACGGCGATCGCGATAAGGCCTTTCGTGCTTTTCTGCACAACAACTGGGTGGGATTATGGATTTTCTGGGGACTGGTGGCATCTCTCGGCCATTCCTGAAGGAAAAATCAAGAATCACTTATACACAGTCTAGCCATGTACTGACGCTGGCAGGAGAAAATCAAGCAGTTAGCACGAAAGACGAAAATCAAGTTGAGAAACAATGAGTTATAAATGCCTATTTTTTAGGCATCGACAAAAAAGATAGTTAGCTCAAACTCTTTACGCAGTTGGACCCATTTCCTGCACAGACTTATCCACAGAAATTGTGGGAAACTCATGAATCGTGAAACACCCTGTATCGAAGTTGTTATCCTCGGCCCGCTGCCGCAAAGCTTCAGCTATCGTTGTGCCCTTCCCTTGCCTGCGCCTGGCTGCCGTCTACGCGTGCCCTTTGGGCGTGGGGAGCGCATTGCTATCGCGATTGGCCCATGTGTCTGTCCGCAGGACATCCTCCTCAAGGATGTCGCCAGCGTCCTGGACTGCGAGCCCCTACTCCCCCGCCCCCTGCAAGCCTTACTGGAGTTCGGCAGCCACTATTATCACCACCCGCTTGGGGCGGTATGGGAAACCGCTCTGCCGGCGCGGCTCTGCCAGGGGCATCCCCTCCCCGCGCTGACTCCCACGGTCTGGCGCCTGCGGTCTGACACCAGCCCATCAGAAAAGGGGCTGGGGGCACGGCAAATCGATCTTCTCCAGCGTTTACGCGAAGGCAGGGTAGCTAGCGCAGAACTCGACAGTAGCGATCGTCAGCGCCTGCGCCAATTTCTCGCGGACGGATGGATAGAAGAGGCCCCGCCCACTTTTCAGACTCGGGAGTCGCCGCTTCACCTCCACTCCGAGCAGGCCGGCGCGGTCGCCGCGATCCGTGCGGCCTCCGCATTTCAACCTTTTTTACTCGATGGGGTCACCGGCAGCGGCAAGACCGAGGTCTATTTGCAGGCCATGGAGCCACTGGTGCTGGCGGGAAAACAGGTGCTGTTTCTGGTACCGGAGATTGGACTCATCACCCAGACCGAGGCGCGCTGCGCTGCCCGCTTCGGGGCTGATCGCGTCGCCGTCTATCATTCGGGCCAGAGTGACGGGGAACGCCTGCGGGTCTGGGCGCAGGCACGCCAGGGTAGCATCTCCGTCCTTATCGGCACGCGTTCCGCCGTTTTTGTGCCGCTGTTACAACCCGCTCTGTTGATCGTCGACGAAGAACACGATCCCTCCTACAAACAGCACAGCGGTTGGCTCTATTCTGCCCGCGATCTGGCCCTGCGCCGCGCGCAACTCGAGGAGCTTCCCATCGTGCTCGGTTCCGCCACGCCATCCCTGGAGAGCCTGCACAATCGCCAACGTGGCCGCTACCGCGACCTGCGTCTGCGCGAGCGCGCCAGCGCCCGGCAACTTCCGCAAATCGAGATTTTACCCCTGCGCAAAAAGCGTCTGTTGGCGGGGCTGGATCCCGTCCTTCTGGGCGCCTGCGCAGAGACCCTCGCCAGCGGTCAGCAGGCATTGTTTTTTCTCAATCGACGTGGCTTTGCCCCGGCCCTGCTCTGCCATGCTTGCGGCCATGTACCCCACTGTCGCCGCTGCTCGGCACCCTTGACCTGGCACCGACGTCAGGCACGTCTACGCTGTCATCATTGCGGGCTGGAGGCCCCCGTACCTAGCCAATGCCCCAATTGCGGTGCCAGCGAAATCACCGGCATTGGCATGGGCACGGAGGGCCTCGAAGATTTTCTGCGCGAGCGCTTTCCCGACGTGCCCCTGCTGCGTATCGACCGCGACGAGGTACATAGCGCCAAACAATTAGCGGAGCGCCTGCAACAGGTCCTGCACACTCGACCGGCCATCTTACTTGGCACGCAAATGCTCAGCAAAGGTCACCATTTCCCCGACGTCAGCCTGGTAGGCATCGTGGATGTGGACCAGGGGCTGTACAGCGCCGATTTTCGCGCTCCGGAACGCTTGGCCCAGACGGTGATACAGGTGGCCGGTCGTGCCGGCCGCGGCGGCACTCGGGGACGGGTCATCCTGCAAACGCACCTTCCGGAACATCCTTTGCTGCTTGCCTTGCAAGGTGGCGCATACGGGACCGCGGCAAGCCAACTCCTCCGCGAACGCCAGCAGGCAGGCCTGCCCCCCTTTCGCGCCCTCGCTCTGCTGCAGGCCGAGGCGCAGCGTGCCGAACCCGTCTATGCATTTCTGCGCGCAGCACACGCCTGCATTGGCCCGGAATTGGAGTGCAGCGGTCCGATTCCAGCTCTACTCGAACGCCGCGCTGGCTATCACCGTGCCTATCTGTGGCTCGAGGGCAAAAGCCGCTCCGCACTCCATCGTGCCTTGGCTCGGGCCGTAGATCCCCTTGGCAAATTGCCCCAATCGCGGCGGGTACGCTGGAGCCTGGACGTAGACCCGCAGAATTTTTAGGACCTTTGCAAGAATTACCTACAGACGGTTGATATTTCCAGCGGAAAGCCTATACTGAATTTGGCCAGTTCGGCTGTTTTTATTTATTTGGGGTGTAACATGGCGGTTGGTACGGTAAAGTGGTTCAACGACAGCAAGGGGTTTGGTTTCATCACGCCGGAAGATGGCAAGGAAGATGTGTTCGTGCATCACTCCGCCATTGAAGGCTCCGGCTTCAAGACCTTGGCGGAAGGTGAGCGCGTCAACTTTGAAGTGACTCGCGGCCCGAAGGGTCTGCAAGCCGAGAAGGTCCGTCGGGCCTAATTAGCCCGCGCAGGGCAGTGTCAACTGCCCTCCCCCTTGCGGGGAAAACACTTACCGGCCCGGTTTACTGAGCCGGTATTTTTATGTCCGCCGCTCGCGCTTACGGGTACTCGGCCGGGTCACGCGACGCTCTTTTTCAGCAGTTTCAGCGGTCGTTTTCCGCCGCACTGCCGGACGCCGGGGATAGCTCTCCCGCCCGGCGTCGCCAGACGATAGTGGGCGGATCTGCAGGGGGCGGCCGCAGACCCAGGTCTTCTTCAGGTGCTCGATCACGGCGTCGTGGAGATCCGCGGGCAATTCCACCGTGCTGTGATCATGGGCAATTTGTACCTTGCGAATCAGACGGCTTGGCAAGCCCGACTCATTGGCAATAGCGCCCACGATATTTTTTACCTGCGCTCCGTGCTCTTCACCCACGTCCAGGCGATACATGCGCATATTGGGCTCCCCCTCAGCTGCAGAGGACTCGCGGCGCACCTGCGGCCTCTGCCGCTTGCCCTCGCCATCACGCCGTTCGCGACGTGGACGTGCGGGCGGCACCACAGTGTCCAGCGCTGCGGAGGGTCGGGTCTCCGGCGCTGGCAAGAGCGGCTTGTCCTTCTGCACCAAAAAGGCCAAAGCGGCGGCAATCTCTCCCAGGCCAATATCATGCTCCTCCTGATATTGGGCGATCAAGGATTCGAAGGGCTCCAGGTCCTCCCCCTCAATCACCGCGAGGAGCTGCTCCTTAAACTGCGCCACCCGACGATCGGCAACATCGGCAAGACTGGGCAAATGCATGGCCTCGATACTCTGCCCAGTGGCCCGCTCGATGGCTTTGAGCAGATAACGCTCACGCGGGGCAACAAAAAGAATAGCCTCCCCTTTGCGTCCGGCCCGCCCGGTGCGACCGATCCGATGCACATAAGCCTCGGTGTCGTTGGGGATATCATAGTTGATGACGTGGGTGATGCGCTCGACGTCCAGGCCACGGGCGGCAACGTCCGTAGCAATGACGATGTCGAGGGCACCCGATTTGAGCCGCTCGACGGTCTGCTCGCGCAACGCCTGACTCATATCGCCGTTGAGGGCACCACAGGCGTAACCACGTGCCTCCAGGCGCTCTGCCAGTTCGACGGTAGCCGTCTTCGTGCGCACGAAGATGATCCAGGCATTGCTGTCTTCCACTTCCAGAATACGGGTCAGGGCATCAAGCTTGTGGGTGCCACTCACCTGCCAATAGCGCTGGCGGATGGCAGACACGGTTTTCGTGGCACTTTTGATCTTGATTTCCACAGGCTCGCGCAGGTACGTGCGCGCAATCCGGTGGATGGCCTCGGGCATGGTCGCAGAAAACAGCGCCACCTGGCGCTCCTCCGGGGTGTGCTGGAGAATATCTTCGACAGCATCGATGAAACCCATGCGTAGCATCTCATCAGCCTCATCCAGTACCACCGCCTGCAGTCGGTCGAGCTGCAAGGTACGGCGACGCAGATGGTCCTGAATGCGCCCCGGCGTGCCCACCACCACCTGCACCCCACGCGCCAGTTGTTTCAACTGCAGGCCCATGGACTGACCACCGTAGATCGGGAGGACGTGAAATCCAGGCAGGTATTTGGCGTAGCTCTGCATCGCCTCGGCTACCTGGATGGCCAGCTCGCGCGTCGGCGCCAGCACCAGGATCTGCGGGAAACGCTGCGAACAATCAACGCGGCTGAGCAACGGCAAGGCAAAGGCCGCAGTCTTGCCGGTGCCGGTCTGCGCCAGACCAATGACATCCTTGCCGGCAAGCAGCGGGGGAATGCTCTGGGCCTGAATGGGCGATGGCTGCTCATAGCCAATCTCGGCTACGGCGCGCTGGAGCGGCTCGGCAAGCGCGAAATCGCCGAAACGCTGTGTGTTTTCCTGTCCCATTCCTACCCCCTACGCAATCGATTGCGCACTATACGCCAAATCTGGCGCCGGTGCATGACTCAGTCGGCAGCCAGCAATTCTTGCAATGCCGCCGCGATGCCCGTGTCGGCCCCGGGGCCATACGGCGTTTGTCCGGGCGTAAAGCGATCGCAAAAGGCGTAATCGAAGCTCACGTCCTGCAAGCCCAGACTGCCAAAGAGGCGGTTTTCCCAAGACTGATCATCGGCGTGGGGAACCAGCGTCGGCCAGGCGGACGCCGCAGCAGGTTCGAGAATGGGTCCAAAAAAGATTGCGCCGGGCTTGTTGCGCAAGCGCAGGGCACAGGAGCCGGCGGTGCGACCTGACATCGGCAGAAAGTCGATGGTGCGGGTGAGGCGCAGCTTGCTGTCCAGAGCGACATCGAGCTCAACGCCCATGGCCCTTCCCTCTATGGGTTGCGCCACCAAACGCAGACCTTTGTCCTGCCAGCTGGAGAGATCCTGGGCACCGAAACGACTCGGCAGAAACAGTACGGTCGGCGGCGCCAGCCTCTCCAGTTCTTGCCAGAGCGCGGCGTCATAGCGTGGGGCATTGACCAGAATGCCACCGGCATCCTTGTCGGCGATGTAATACACCGCCGGGGTGTCCTCTCCACCCTCCACATGATGTATACTGCGGTCAAAGAAACGACAGAGTTCCTGCATAACACCTCTCCAGTCTGGAGGGATTCACCTTGGCGCAAAAATTCTTTGCGCGCAAGGACTGGGCGCCACAAAACGCAACGCTTATTCTGCCACTTTATCCTCCACCGAGATCTCGACCTATGGATATCGTCCAGCTTCTTCTCGCCCTCGTTCTCATTCTCCTCGCCGCCGAGCTGTTCACCAACTCCCTGGAACATCTGGGCCACCGGCTCGGGCTTTCGGAGGGAGTCACCGGCTCCATCTTTGCCGCCATTGGTACTGCGCTGCCGGAGACCATGGTACCACTGGTGGCGGTCTTTGCGTCGAGCAGTCTGGCCAGCCCGAAACTTGGCGAGGAGGTTGGCGTCGGTGCCATTCTTGGCGCACCGATGATGCTGTCCACCCTCACCCTGTTCCTAATGGCGCTTTTTGCTGCCGGACAGCGCGGCTGGCGGGGCGAGCTCCTGCCCGAGCGCAGCGGCCTGCGTCGCGATCTGTCCTGGTTTCTGGCCGCCTTCGCCCTGGCGACGATTGCGCTGTTCATTCCGCACCACGCCGCCATCGTGCGTAGTGCTATCGCCACCATCCTCGTCTTGCTCTATTTCTTTTACATTCTGCTCACGGTTCGTGCCTCGGCAGCCCTGGTCGCCGATGGTCACGCCACCGAGGCAGAAGCACCGCTCTACCTTTCCCGGCTGGGCCTTCCCAATGCCTTGCCGGTCATCTTCCTGCAACTGGCACTGGGACTGGCCGGCATCATCTTCGGCGCCGAGCTCTTTGTGCATGGAGTGGAGCATCTCTCCATCTGGCTGGGGGTTTCTGCGCTCATCCTCTCCCTGTTGATCGTGCCCGTAGCCACCGAACTGCCGGAAAAAATCAACAGTATTCTGTGGATACGGCGCAAGAAGGACACTCTCGCCTTTGGTAATATCACCGGTGCGCTGGTCTTTCAGGGGTCGTTGTTGCCCGCCATTGGCGTCTCTCTGACCCCCTGGTCACCTACCCCACCGGTGCTGCTCGGGGCAGTGCTGACTTTGTGCGCAGCGAGTTACACTTTTTTGCTCGTCTGGCGTGGCGTGCGTCTACGGCCCCTACATTTCCTCTTCAATGGGGTCCTCTATATGGCGTATTTTGCGGTGTTGAGCTAGGCGCAGAGCGTCCCAAGCTGCTACCATTGGCATCACGCCCCAGTAGCTCAGTGGATAGAGCAACCGCCTCCTAAGCGGTAGGTCG
>JAQVDS010000023.1 GCA_028697715.1 Acidithiobacillus sp.
GCGCAATCGCAGCACCATCTGCCGCAGCATGTTGCGCCCTTCTACCGTCAATTTACGCACATCTATCCGTTCCATGACCCTGAGTATACCATAATGATATCGTATATTTAAGGGCCTGGTTAATAGTGTGCAGCGGCTACGAATCTTTGCAAGCCGAGGCCGAATGATCCAACACGGAATGGGCGGTTGTGCAGAAAAGGTGGAAATAGCTCTACAAAGCGGAGAGCCGCATCTGCGAGTACCTAGCCAATCTAATATTGCCCTTTTGGGGAGGGTTTGTCGGAGTTGAGGATTGATTATGGCCCGGCTAGCGCGTGAATTTCCTGCGGCGCGGTCCCATGCTTGTCGTGCTTTAGTGCGGCGGCGACAAAGGTAGCCAAGACCGAGACATAGCCCTTGCGAATGACTTGGTCTCTCAGTCCTTGCTTTCCCTTGGCCTTTGTCGCTATTCTCAAGGCTTGGAGAACGCTAGGGGCGTCCCGACTGGGGCTGAGAAGTACCCTTGGAACCTGATCCGGTTCAGACCGGCGTAGGGAAGCGGCCAGTTCCTGGCGTTCGCGGATTGTAAAAGGAGCAACGCCATGGCAACTCGTCCGCAGGACGTCAATACTCTTCCGAGCGATAGCGAAGTAACTACCGGCCCCATTCTTGGATCGCGGAAGTGCTACACCTCCGGCACGCTCTTCCCCGAGCTGCGCGTGCCCCACCGCGAGATCGACCAAACTCCAACCCGGCAGCGGGATGATTCCCTAGTGCAGAACCCCGCTATTCCCGTCTATGACGTGAGCGGGCCGTACACCGATCCGGCGGTGAATATCGATATCCGCGCGGGTCTGACGCCGCAGCGCTGGCACTGGTCCTGGGTCTTTCCGGATACGCTGGTGCACAGCATCGAGCCCTCATCTGCCTATGGTCGCCAGCGCCAGGAAGATCCCAAGACCGCTGCCATCCGCTTTCAGCGCCGCGCCGAGATCCGCCGCGCGGCACCGGGCGGGAATGTGTCGCAGATGCATGCGGCGCGGCTTGGCATCATCACCCCTGAGATGGAGTATGTCGCCATCCGCGAAAATGAGAACCTGGAGCAGCTGCGCGCGACCCATCCGGAGTTGTTCCGCAGTCATCCCGGCGAAAACTTCGGGGCAAAATTACCAGAACGCTACACGCCGGAATTTGTGCGGGAGGAGATTGCCGCAGGTCGGGCGATCATCCCCGCCAACATCAATCATCCCGAACTCGAACCCATGGCCATTGGCCGCAATTTTCGCGTCAAGATCAATGCCAACATCGGCAACTCGGCGGTCAGCAGCTCCATTGCCGAAGAGGTAGAGAAGATGGTCTGGGCCATCCGCTGGGGGGCCGATACGGTCATGGATCTCTCCACCGGCAAGCACATCCACGAAACGCGGGAATGGATTCTGCGCAACTCGCCGGTGCCCATTGGCACGGTGCCCATTTATCAGGCGCTGGAAAAGGTCGATGGCAAGGCCGAAGAGCTGACCTGGGAATTGTTCCGCGATACCCTCATCGAGCAGGCGGAGCAGGGGGTGGACTATTTCACCATCCATGCGGGGGTCTTGCTGCGCTATGTGCCGCTGACGGCCAATCGTCTGACGGGCATCGTCTCCCGCGGTGGTTCGATCATGGCCAAATGGTGTCTGGCGCACCACCAGGAAAATTTCCTCTACACTCACTTTGCCGAGATCTGCGAGATCATGCAGGCCTATGATGTCAGCTTCTCGCTGGGTGACGGATTGCGCCCAGGATCGATTGCCGACGCCAACGACGAGGCCCAGTTTGCCGAACTGCATACCCTCGGTGAACTTACCCAGATCGCCTGGCAGCACGACGTACAGGTGATGATCGAGGGACCGGGGCACGTACCCATGCAACGCATTCGCGCCAACATGGAAGAAGAGCTACAGCACTGCTTCGAGGCGCCTTTTTATACTTTGGGACCGCTGACGACGGACATTGCGCCGGGCTATGATCACATCACCAGCGCTATCGGGGCTGCGCAGATCGGTTGGTACGGTACTGCCATGCTTTGTTATGTCACGCCCAAGGAGCACCTGGGCCTGCCGGACAAGGAAGATGTGCGCGAAGGGGTGATGGCCTACAAGCTCGCCGCCCATGCCGCAGATCTGGCCAAGGGCTATCCCGGTGCGCAGGTGCGCGACAATGCCTTGTCCAAGGCGCGTTTCGAATTCCGCTGGGGGGATCAGTTCCATCTGGGTCTCGACCCGGAAAAGGCGCAGGCCTATCACGATGAGACCCTGCCCCAGGAAGGCGCCAAACTCGCGCACTTCTGCTCCATGTGCGGTCCCCATTTCTGCTCGATGAAGATCACGCAGGATTTGCAGGAGTACGCGGAGCAGGGAATGCGCGAGAAATCGGCGGACTTTCAGCGCCTCGGTAAGAACATCTATCTCAAATCCTGAGCCTTGGCTCAGAGATAAACGCCGAGCACCCCGACAAAGGTCAGGATGAGGGCAAGGGCGGCAAGGAAACGGGCGAAGAGCCCATAACCGCGCAGCGCCTTCGCCGCCGCTGCCCAATCCTGTCCAGTCAGGGCGCGGCGTAGACGCTTCATTGGTGCAAAGGCGAGGTGAAAGGCGCCGAGGGCGGCAATCGTCCCCAGCACGACCATGATCCACACCGCCACCCCGAGGCTGCCAAAGCCGCCGATACTGCTCACCATGGCGTAACCGCTCAGCAGCAGGAGCAGAGCAGCGAAGATTCCCCCGAAAGAGAAGGCCTGGATGGCTTGCGCAAGCGAGTGCCAGGACTGGGGCGTATGCTCCAGGCGCAGCCAGCGCGGCAGTAGGTAAAAACCGAGGAACACCAGCCCGCCGATCCAGTAGAACAGCGCAACCAAGTGAAAAAACTGCCAGATGGCAAATTGAGGCATGATTTCCTCCAATAAAAAAAGGGGCCCGAAGGCCCCAAGGATACGCTACCGATGGAACTCGTGACTACTTGAAGCGCTTGCGGGTATAGAGATACATGATCCCGGCAATGCTCAGGTAGACCAATGGCAAAAAGAAGATGATGTCTTCCAGATCCGTGTAATGCATGGTCGCCTCCTAGCGTGAAGAGATGCCTTTCTGATTCAGCTCTTCATCCTGGCGGTCGAACATCGCCGCGCCAGAAGCGGAAATCAGAACGATCATCGTGGTACCTACCAGCCAGGCAAAGTACCAGGGGCCATAGTCGCCGGTAATCACCGCCAAAAATAGAGCGAAGGCGAGAATTACGAAACCGGTAATAAATGTCAGCAAGCCTTTCATATTGGCCTCCTATCAGTACGCGTGGTCGTCACTGGCGGCAGGTGCCTTGACCTTGCCGCGCATGACATTGAAGCACCAGGTGGTGTATGCCAGGATCGTGGGGACGAAGATTGCGGTGAAGATCGTCATCCAGATCAGGTTGTACTGGCTACCCGTACCATTCCAGACGGTGATGCTCTGCGCCGGGTTGTCGCTGGAGGGCATGAGGAAGGGGAACATCGAGATGCCCACCGTACCCAGGATGCTGATCCAGGAAATGGCGCCTAACCACCAAGCCAAGCCAGCCTTCTGTGCCCGCATGGCAAAGGAGCCAGCCAGCATGGCCAGGATGCCGATCAAGGGGACGATCCACAGGATCGGCGCACTATGGTAGTTGTTGAGCCAAGCCCCTGCCTCACGGGTCACGTTCTGCGCCGCCGAGATATTGGCAGGCATGCTCGGGTCCGCATCATGCAGCACATAGCCGGTCTTGGCAGAGATCCAGATGCCGCCGACGACGAAAAGGATGGCACTCAACACGCCCGCCACCGAGCCGATCTTCTTGGCACGGCTGTAGATTGGGTCGACACCACGAATCATCAGCATGGCAGAGCCCTGATAGATGGCCATAGTCAGCGCCAGTACACCACAGAGAATTGCGAAGGGATTCAGCAGGTACCAGATGAAGGACTCAGTCTGGTAGTACTGGCCATCCCAGCCAAAGTGGAATCCGACGCCCTCGAGGATATTCCCGATGGCCGCGCCGTAGATGATCATGGGTAGGGCACCAGAAATCAGGAAAACCCAGTCCCAGGTGTTGCGCCATTTCTCGGTGGGAACCTTGGAGCGATACTCAAAGGCCACCGGGCGCATGATCATGCTGAACAGCAGCAGAATCATGACGATGTAAAAGACCGAAAAGGAAGTGGCATAGAGGCTGGGGAAGGCCGCAAAAATGGCGCCACCACCCAGAATGAACCAGACCTGATTGCCGTCCCAGTGCGGCCCGACGATGTTCAGGGCCTCACGCCGCTCGCCATCGGTTTTGCCGACAAAGCGCATCAGCGCGCCGACACCCATATCCATACCCACCATGATGGCCAAGCCCATGAGCAGAACGCCCAAGAGTAACCACCACAAGACTTTCAGAAAAACATATGCATCCATTATCTGCTCCTTGTGCGGCGAGGCGCGGGCCTCGCCAATGCTGCTCAGGACCGGTTCATGCTCGACTTGGCAAAGGCCGGCTTGCCTGCCATACCACCACCTGCCGCCGGTTCCTCTCCATGATGATGGCTTTCCTGCGGCCCCAGACGCGCATACTTGAACATCAGGTAGAGCTCTGCCGCAATGAAGGTACTATAGAGCAGTACAAAGCCGATGAGAGAGAAGATCATGTAGCTGACGCTGTGACTGGAGGCCGATACGAAGGTCGGCAGCCAACCATAGACGGTCCAGGGTTGACGGCCATTCTCCGCCGTAATCCAGCCGAATTCACAGGCGATCCAGGGCAACGGCACACTCCACAAGGCGATCTTGAGGAACAACGGGTGTTTCTCGATCTCGTTCTTGAGGCTGTAGTAGGCCGCGAAGGCAAAGAGCACCAGCATGAAGAAGCCGGCTGCCACCATCAGACGGAACGCCCAGAACTCGACCCAGACGTTGGGAATGGTCGCCTTGGCCGTCTTGTCGAGCACGCTCGGCAGGTTGCTGGCGTTGACCTTGGCGAGATCCTGATCCGGGGCAAATTCCTTGGCCAGGAAGCCATAGCCCATGTCTTTCTCATACTGCTTGAAGGTTGCCAGCGCTGCCGTGTCGTTGTGATCGGCATTGTAGGCCTTGAGGGCAATCATCGCCTTGATGCCATTTTCGATGTGCGGCTTGGCATCCTGTTCCAGGTTCTTGATGCCGGGGATGACGGTGTCCTCGGAATGGGTCAATAACGGGGTCAACACGTAAGGAATGCCGATCTCAAACACGTTTTTTTGCTCTGTTCGACTGGGGAAGGCGATCAAATTCCAAGATGCCGAGACCGTGTGCGGGTTGGTTTCCCAAATGGCTTCCATGGCCGCCAGCTTGGTTGGCTGCGCGTGGGCGTCGATATACCCCAGGGCATCACCAAGGGTGATGACACCGACCGTGGAGATCACGCCGAAGATGGCCGCCAGGCGGAAAGAACGCAGGGCGATATCCCGACGTTTCTTGGTCAGCAGGTAGTACGCTGATACTGCCATGACGAACATCGAGCCAGTGACAAAACCGGCGATGGAGGTATGCACAAACTTCGCCTGGGCATCGGGGTTGAAGATCAGCCCCACGAAGCTGGTGAACTGCATGCGCATGGTGTTGGGATCGAAGGTGCCGCCCCGCGGGTCCTGCATGAAGCCGTTGGCGATCAGGATCCACAAGGCGGAGAGGTTGGAACCTAGGGCGACCAGATAGGTGACCACTAGATGCGCCTTGGGCGACATGCGATCCCAGCCGAAGAACATGACGCCGACGAAGGTAGACTCCATGAAAAAGGCCATGAGTCCTTCAATCGCCAGGGGGGTGCCAAAGATATCGCCCACGAAATGCGAGTACATGGACCAGTTGGTGCCAAACTCGAACTCCATGGTCAGGCCGGTGGCGACACCGAGCGCAAAGTTGATGGCGAAGAGCTTGCCCCAGAACTGGGTCATCTCCTTATAGATCTGCTTCCCGGTCACCACGTATACCGTTTCCATGGTGGCGAGAATGAAGGTGAGCCCCAGGGTCAGGGGTACGAAAAGAAAGTGGTAGAGAGCTGTCAACGCAAACTGCAAGCGTGACAGCTCGACGACCGTCGGATTAATCAGCATATCCATGAACTACCTCCTACGAAGACGCCGGTACGTCCTGTCCCGGCCCATAACGGTGCAGATTTTTTTCTGCCCGCACTTTTTCCCCTTGTTTTGCGACATTTTTTTTTGGTAACAACTGACTGTATCGATGCAAGAGACCTGCAGAATCCCCGCCAGTACCAAGCTGGCTGCGGCGGCGAAACTCTTCGATGCTGCTCAGGCGGCGGCCCTGATTCTCTGCTCCCGGATAGAGGAGAGTTTCTTCAGGAAAATGCTCCAGCAGGGTGTGCAGTCTAGCAAGCAAGCGAGCTTTGGCCTGCCGCCGCAGCTTTGGATGCAGACCGCGTACCAAGATCGTTTCTCCGGTGAAGAGGCGATCATTCCAAGCATACATTAAGGCGCATGGAGTGAGACCGGGGGTATGGAATACCCGCAGGGACTCCTCACCAAAATACAGCACGTCCTCATCACGAATACGCATGTCGACACTGGCCGCAACGATGCTCTCGTGGGCGGCAAGTCTGGCCCCCCAGTGTTCGCGCAGGGTCTCGGCAGCTTTCTCGTGGCTGACGTTCCAGTGGGTGACCAGGATGAGGCGCAGTTGTAAGCCCCGGCTACGCAAAAATTCCTCGACCGCCGGTAGATGGGTCTCGGCAACATCGATCACCACCGCCTCACGGGTGATCGAATCGCCCAGGATGTAGGCGAGAGAACCCTCTTTCTCGGAGCAGATCTGACGAAAAATCATGAGATGAGCCTCGTAACTATTGCAGAGATATTCAGCAAAGACTATGCCAATGTCGGAATTTCTGGTTGATCCCTAGGGATGGCTGATGTACTTTGGCGTGGTCCGGACGAAGCTCGATTGGTAAGGGTGACGGCAGAGAAAAACTGCCAAAAATGGCAGAATCATTTGGCAGAGCTGCTATAATTGGCAGAGCACTGCCGCTAGGGGGGATTGTCGATGCTCAAACAATTGCGTCCGGAACTGACCTCGCTGCTCGACTGTTTTGCATTGCCTGCTGTTTTGCTCGAGGCAGACCATACGGTGCTTGCCGCCAACCAGGCGTATCGCAAACAGTTTGGCGATGGTAAGCCGCTGCAGGGGCGGCATTGCGACGAGATCCTGCGTACCGCGGGGGTGTTCTGTGATGACGCTGGTAATGAATGTCCGATGGCGCGTTGCCAGCAGAGTAACGAGGCGGCGCATGCGCTGCGCTTGCATGATGGTCGCGCCCTGCAGGTGGTCTTGTTCCCGATACGCAACGCCGATGGCAAACCCGCCTATTTCCTCGAGCTCCTTACCCCGCTGATAGAGCAGAGTACCTCTACCGATGGGCTGGTGGGACAGGGCGCGCGGATGCAGGAGCTTTCCCGCGCATTGCACCGGGCCGCCCCGAGTGATGTGCCAATACTTTTACTTGGTGAATCCGGAACGGGTAAGGAGCTTGCCGCTGGCATGGCACATCGGGCAAGTCAGAGGGCGCAGGGGCCTTTCGTGGTGCTGGATTGCTCGGGGCTTTCCGAGACGCTGTTCGAGAGCGAGCTCTTTGGCCATGAGAGAGGTGCCTTTACGGGTGCCCATAGTCGGAAAATCGGCCTTGCGGAGGCAGCGAATGGCGGGACCTTGTTTCTCGACGAGGTTGGCGACATCCCTCTGCCTCTGCAGGTCAAGCTTTTGCGCTTGCTGGAAAGCGGGACGTTTCGGCGGGTTGGCGGCATCGAGCTGATCCGTTCCAAATTCCGATTGATCTCGGCCACCCATCGCGATCTAGAACGGATGGTGCGCGAAGGGACTTTTCGCCAGGATCTTTACTACCGCATCAGCACCTTCCCCATCACTCTGCCGCCCTTACGCGAGCGGCGTGAAGATATTCCGCAACTGGCGGGGTCCCTGCTCCACAACCTGGGGTACCCGCGCCTGCGCTTGAGCACAGAAGCCTTGGAGCTGCTGCTGGCATATGACTTTCCGGGTAACGTCCGAGAGCTGCGTAACATTCTGAACCGCGCGGCATTGTTGACCGATGATGTGGCGATCCTGCCGGAGCATCTGCCCCCGACTTTACGGCAGGAGCCTACCACCGCGAACGCCTCCCCGGCAGCAGATTTCTCGGCAGTAGTCCCGTTGCAGGAACTGGAGGCCCGTTACCTGCGCTGGGCGCGGGTCCATCACGCAGGGGACCGTCGCAGTCTGGCCCGCTCGTTGGGGCTGAGCGAACGTACCCTGTATCGCAAGCTGGAGGCGATCGATGGTCCCGGCCAGAAAAGAGAATCTGATCATGGCCGATGATTCTTTGCCTGCCCTCGACTGGGCGCCGGGTTCCTGGCAACGACCGGGAGCGCAGACAGATGCCCCGGTTTTGTTGTTGCTGCATGGTCTCGGCGCCAGTCAGGAGGACATGCAGGCGGTGGCGGAGCTTCTTGATCCGCAGCGGCGCTATTATCTGTTGACCCTGAATGCACCACGGCGGGCGGTGACCCTGAATCGTGGTTATGTGATGCCAGCCTGGTATGATCTTCTCGGCCTCGGCCCTGATTCGGCGGAAGACGACGCCGGGATGCAAGCAATCGCCCAGTCCTTGCACGCTGCACTGGCACCGGTGATGCGCGGTAGGGACTTGATCTTGGGTGGATTCTCCCAAGGTGCAGCCTTATCCCTGTATTTGCACTTGCATGCGAGTTTTGCTGCGCGCGCCGTCCTGGTGTTCAGTGGTTACCTGCCCTTACGTCAGGATACCCCGCTGGCTTCTGGCAACGCGGCGCCCATTTTCTGGGGCCACGGCACCTACGATGATGTGCTACCGCTGGAGTACGCACAGTGGGGCGAGGAGATCCTGCAGCGCCAAGGCTATGCAGTGACCCGCCGGGACTACCCGATGGGGCACAGCATCGTTCCAGAGGAAATCGCAGCGGCGCGGGAGTTTCTCGCAGCCAGTACCATCCAGCTGACCTGATCACTCTGCGAAGATGAATTCCCCGAGCCCCCAGCGTGCGGCCAGGGTCTCGGTGGCGTTGAGCAGTTCCTCGGCACGGGCGGGATGATTGACGGGCGAGTTGGCAATGCGTCGCAGGATCTCCTCGCGGTCACTGCCCTGGGAGAGCAGATGAATCAGTTCCCCGGCATCGCGCCCGACGATCTCGCCGCCCAGTAACTCTCCGCTATCCATGTCGGCGAGGATGCGGGCGAAGCCGCGAGTATCGTCCTGCCCCAGGGCGCGCGGTGAGGTTTCAAAGGCAGCAAAGCCCACTGCTGGCTCGAAGCCTTCGTCTTCCGCGGCATCCTCGTCCATGCCAATGCGGGCGAGTTCCACCGCTGAATACACCAGTTCTGGTACCCAGAGCGGGCTGCGCTCGCGGCAATTTTCCGCCAGGATATTGTCGATCACCAGGGTGGCGTCGGCCAGGGCCTGATTGGCATTCATATACGGGCCGACCACATCGCCAATGGCGTAAATACCGCTTTCTGCGGTTTCCAGGTGCGCGTCCGTCTCCACAAAACCTCGCGCGTGGGTAGCAACCTGGGTGTTTTCCAGGCCGAGCCCGGCGGTATGGGCGGAACGCCCGGTGGCAAAGAGCACCCAATCCCCCGACTCCCGCTCGCCTGCGGCATTGGCAACCCAGGCCTTGCCATCATCGACGCCGGAGTCGGCCACTGCAAAGTCTTGCCGCGCTTCGATCTGGAGTTCCTTGAGGGCGTCCATGAGCGCATCCTTGGCCTGTGGCGAGTAGCGCAGGTGGTGCAAGGGAGCAGAATTGACCAGCCAGCGTACTTCCTTACCCAGTTGGGTGAAAATATAGGCGAACTCCGTGCCAATCACGCCGCCGCCAACAATGATGACCCGGTCTCCCGCGGGTACGCCATTATCAAAGAGCATGTCGCTGTGCAGAATCTTGCCGGCCTGCAACTGGGCACCCTCGGGCAGATGCGGTACGGATCCGGTGGCGATCACACTATTCTGCGCATGAATCAATTCTTCGCCAGCATCCGTCTGGATAGCGATTTCGTGTGCACTACGGTAACTGCCAAGGCCTTGATACAACTGCACGCCCAAGCGCTTGAGGTAATCCGTGTAGCTCTCGCGCACGGTCTCGACGACCTTATGTTGATGCTGCCAGGCTTGCGCCATATCGCCGCGCAGCGTCTCCCCGACGATTCCGCGCCCGGCAAAATGACGGCTGTTTTCGATCCACTTGGCAGTTTCATGCCAGTCTTTCTTGGGCACGCAACCGCGATTGAGACAGGTGCCACCCCAGGTACCTTTTTCGATGATGGCGACCTTCTTGCCCCGCAATGCGCCCAGCACGGCGGCACGGTATCCGCCCGGTCCGCTACCAATGATGACGATGTCGAATTCTTTCATAAGCCCCTCGAAAGTCCCTCGAAGTGTTTGCCTCAGTGTACCCCTTTTTGTCAACAAACTCAGCCTTTGCACGGGTTCCGAGAGGGCTAGACCAAGGCCGCGACCTGGGTCAGGGTTTTCTCGATGTCTTGGGCGCTGTGTTCACTGCTGACAAAAAAGCGCAGACGGGCGCGACGCTCGGGAACGGCGGGATAGAGGATAGGCTGCACGTCAATGCCCGCCTGCAGCAATTGCTCTGAAAGCTGCACGGCGCGCAGAGAGCTGCCAACGATCCAGGGAACAATGGCGAAGCCCTGGCTGGGTCCAGGGTCGATGCCGATCTCTCGGAAACCTTCCAGCAAGCGCCGTCCGCTGTTTTGCAGCCGGCTTACCCGCTCGGGCTCCCGCTGCAGGATTTTCAGCGCTTGCAAGGCGGCGGCACCATCGGCAGGTGACATACCAACGCTGTACAAAAATCCTGGCGCCAGGTAGCGTAACTGCTCGATGAGCTCCTGACTGCCGGCAACGAAGCCGCCGCAGCTCGCCAGGGTCTTGCTCAAGGTGCCCATCCAAATGTCGACTTCTCGGCTATCCACGGAGAGATGGCTGGCGATGCCGCCACCACTGGGCCCCAGTACCCCAAGACTATGCGCTTCATCCACCATCAGCCAAGAGGCAAAGCGCTGTTTGATTTCCAGCAGGCGGGGTAGATCGGGGTAATCGCCGTCCATACTGTAAATACCCTCTACCGCGATCAGGCAGTGCTCCGCCTGCCGCCGGTGGGTGCGGAGCAGCTCCGTCAGGGATTGCCAGTCGTTGTGGGGAAAGGGAAGACGCTGGGCTCCCGAGAGCTTTGCCCCCAAAACGATACTGTTGTGGGCATACTCGTCGTGCAGGATCAGATCCCTGGGCCCCAAGAGCTGCCCGATCACGCTGACGTTGGTAGCATGGCCGCTAACCAGAGCCAGGGCATCGTCCACCTCGTAAAAATCTGCCAGCGCGCGCTCCAGTGCCTGATGAAAGGGCCGTTCGCCGGAGACGATGCGACTGGCAGATACCGAAGTTCCATACTCGTCGATGGCCGCTTTGGCCGCCGCGCTGACTTCCGGGTGGCCCGCCAGCCCAAGGTAGTTGTAGCTGGAAAAATTGATCAGTTCCCGGTCTGCAATATGGCTATGCGCGGCGGAACTTCCCTCGCGCAAACGAAAGAACGGGCTGACGACCCCGAACTGCGCGGCGCCTTGGCGCATCAAGGAAACCTGCTGATAGCCCGGAGTGCTGCGCAGGTCCGTACGCCTGTCGCTCTGATCCGGACGGGGCAGCTCTGCGTTGATCTGTTGCGGAGTAGAGGATTCCCGCAGCAGTTCAGCCTTTTCTTCGGCACTCAGACGACGCACAGATCAGACCTCGCTTGCCGCCGGCCGGGCGGCATATTCCCCGGCCACGCCATGCCGGCGTGCCATGTCCAAAACCTGCTCTTTGCCGCTGGGAGCGCTCTGCTCTTCGCACCATTCAGCCAGCAAGCGCTGAGACAGAGCAAAAACCGTGGGCTCCTCACTCATGATAAAGGCGGGGATCTTCAAACCCGTTCGCTCCTCCAGCGCCATGACGAGCTCCATGCCCATCAAGGAATCAAATCCTAGATCCGTCAGTTTCTTGCGTGGATCGATCTGTTCGGCAGACAGACGCAGGATCTGCGCTACCTCCGCAGCAATCCAGCCCTGCAAATGCACCAATGCCTCCTCTCTGGACAGAGAGATAAGCTCGGTACGCCAGTCGTGCTGACTGGTCGCAACTTTGCTGCCAGCGGGCTCTTGGTCGAGCTCTTCGTAAGAGCAGCCTTGCACCCAAGGCAAGGAGGTGCGCAGCACCTGCCAGTGAAGATTGGCCACCGCCAGCTCGGGAAGGTTCTGGGCAATGGCCCACTCCATGGCGTCCAGTGCCTGGCTGCCAGAAATGGCGCGGTCGCCCAGCCGGCGCTGCAAAAGCTCCTGGGTCTCCTGGTGCCGGATCAGATAGCCGACATCGGCAATGGGTCCAAACTGCAGGGTAGTGGCCGGTACCCCCAGCGCGCGTCGGTGACGCGCCAAGGCTTCCAGGGCGGCGTTCGCGGCCACATACGCGCCCTGTCCTACATTGCCCAGCAAGTTGGCAATGGAAGAGTAGAGCACAAAAAACTCCAGCGGCTGACCCTTGCTCAGTTCGTGTAGATGCCAGGCGCCATCCACCTTCGGTTCGAGAACTCGCACCAGTCCGTCAGGCTGCAGCTGGTCCGCCAAGGCGTCCTCGATGACTGCAGCGGCATGGATGATGCCGCGCAGCGGTCCCCATGCGGCGAGTTCGGTGAAGAGCGTGGCGACGGCAGCGCGGTCGCGCACATCCACAGCGCGTATGCGAATTTCCGCAGCTGACCCGTACGGCTGCAAAGCTGTTTCGGCTTCCGGACCCAGACTGCCTTGACGAGAGAGTAGCGCAAGCTTGCGCGCACCACGAAGCAGGAGGCGTTGCGCCGTTGCCAAGCCCAGGCCTGAGCTTCCGCCACTGATCACATACACGCCCTCGGGGTCGAGCTGCAGAGGCGTGGGGACAAGCGGCGCTGGCGTCGGATGCGGCAGGAAAGGTCCGCGGGTGTCGATAACGATCTTGCCGATCTGCCGGGATTGCTGCATGTAACGGAAGGCGTCCGGGGCTGTATGGCTGGCAAATACGGTGCTGGGTAGTGGCACGAGTTCTTGCCGCACGAAGGCCTCCAACAATTGCGTGAAGATCGCTTGCGTCCGCTGCGGATGGAGGGCCAACAGCTGGTCCGCGTCGATGCCGAAGTAGCTCAGGTTATTGCGCATGGGGCGCAGCCCCAGAAGGGTATCGTTGTAAAAATCCCGCTTGCCCAGTTCCAGAAAGCGTCCAAAGGGCTTGAGCAGGTGTAGGCTGCGATCCATGGCCTCGCCGGCGAGGCTGTTGAGCACCAAATCCACGCCCTCGCCATGGGTATCGGCCAGAATCGCATCGGCGAAATTCAGGCTGCGCGAGTCATAGAGCCGTTGCACGCCCAGTAGACGCAGAAAATCGCGTTTGGCGGCAGAGCCGGCAGTGGCAAAGACTTCCGCACCATGAAACTGGGCGATCTGGATGGCCGCGAGGCCGACGGCGCCGGCAGCACCATGGATGAGCACCCGCTCGCCGCGGGCCATGCGTCCCAGCTCGATCAGGGCATACCAGGCGGTGAAGAAGGCGGTGGGCAGACCGGCTGCCGCAACCCAGTCGAGCCCTTCCGGGATCGCGGCCAAGGCATGTTCTGGGGTCAGAACCCGATTGGCCAGGCTGCGGGGGGCAAATCCCAACACTCGGTCGCCCACCTGCCAACGCGATACCTCTTGGCCGACGCGCCGCACCGTGCCGGCAAACTCGAGCCCCAGTCCTGGGCCGGCAAAGCCCGCCTCCAGCGCCTCGTCGCCCACCAGTCCCAAGGCATACATCACATCGCGAAAGTTGAGCCCTGCTGCCATGGTCTCGACCTCTACGGAATTCCCAGGTAATTCCGCGGGGGAAGATCGCGTTTCCCAGGCAAGGTAGCGCAACTGTCCGGCGCGGGCATTGTTCAGATACTGGATTTGTCCGCTAGGAACGGCAGCCACGTCGTGCCATTCTTGCACCCGCAAAACCTGGCGGCGGCCATCGGCATCGAGAAAAATTTCGCTTTCGTTATCGGCGTCGAGAATCTCGTGGGCCAGGGCCTCGGCTGCCTGCGGGGTATCCGGCAGACCGTCCAATATCCGCAGTCGCAGGCTAGGCCACTCGTTGGCAAGGGTTCGGACGAAAGCGGCTAACGCCGCAGCGATCACGTCCGTTGCCTGCCCGCGGGACTGGAGGGCACCGGGCAGAATCAAGTCGACGCGTAACGCTTGCGAGTGCTCCCGACAAATCCTCAGCAGCTCGCCGAGGTTCAGGACGGCAGTAGCGATGGCTGCACTTGGGGAAGCGTGGTTGGCAGCGTGTAGCTCCGGCGCGAAGACCAGAACGGCGGGAGCCTTGTCGTGCAGGGATGCAGCGGTGAATTCATCGGGTAACCACCGCCGGTACGGCGCGTCAAGCTTCTGCAGGGTTGTGGGTAACGCCTCCGGTATAGCGCCCAGCAATGCGATGGACTTTTGCGCCTCCGGCTGGTGCGGTGGAGGGGTTTGCAGCAGCAGAATCCAGGCGGGTTCTTCGGCATGGGGGCGCAGCAGACTTGTCTCCCAACCCTGCAACCGGGCCGCTTCCTCCAGTTCTGCGGGTGGCAAAGGAAAGCCATCGGACAAGTCGCTGCGCAACGGAGAGGTTCCCGCCAGCAGCACGATTCCTCGTGGCCGGAGCAAGCCGCGCGCCCGCTGCAGGAGGTCGTCCCAGGCGTTGGCTTGTAGCGAGCCGACATGCGCCAGAAGTGCATCGAAGCCCCGCAGAGGCTCCGGCAGTTGCGTCAAGGTGTGAACGGGCCAGCCCGCGCGCTCGTCTTCCAGTATCGCTGGGCGCAATCCGCAGCGCCGAAACCGGCCATCCTGGGTTTCCAGCCGGGGCAGCAACTCCCAGCCAGCATCGCTATATTCGGCAACACTGCAGACCCGCTGCGACTGGGTCTCGCCAATCAACCAGTTGGCAAGGGTCTCTGTCAGATCCGGCAAATAGGCCTGCAGGTCCCGTCGCCACCAATCCCCCGCGAGGAGGGGATCGTCGCCTTCACCAAGACCCTGCTGTCGCAGTTTCCAACGGCCTGCTGCTACCGTCCAGGGCAGGCTTTCTGGGTAGTCCTGCAGGAGGGTCTGCCACAATGCCCCTGTCTGCTCCCCCTCGTCCATCTGCAGGTAGCTGTTGAGCAGTGGCAGGAACTCTTCGCGCCGCCGGGTGAGGATGGGACTGCTTTCCAGCAGCTCCCGGCAGCACGCGGCGATGACTGGCAATTGTAAAGGGGTGCTGCTTTCGGCGCGGTCCAGGGCCACCAGATTGCGGGTGAAATAGCGCGGCACCACTTGCTGTTTACCCGGCAGACGCAGTTCCTGCAGCCGCACACCGCGGGCATCCACGCGTACTTGCCCACTGGCGCCGATAAGCTGAAGCCGGGCCAGCAGCGAATGGGGGGAGCGTCGGTGCAGCCGTACCCGGGCGCTGGCACTGGTCTCCCGGTGGGGCCAGTACTCCAGGTGCTCGATGCGCACCGGCACAAAGGCGGACGTTCCCTGCCGGGGTTCGCCTGCCAGCAGGTCGATGAACAGTTGCAGGGCCCCGTCCAGCATGCCGGGATCCAGGAACAGTTGGGAATGCAGATCCTCCGGGAGCGTGCTGCGCAGCTCGGCGTCCACTCCCACGGGTGTGCAGAGACCGCTCTGGACGGTCTGGAAACTGGGCCCATACTGCAGCCCAAGCCGGCTCGCCATTTGGTAGTGGGCTGCAGGCATGAGCTCCTGTGGGGATTGGCTCGCCAGCGGGTCCATGGCTGCGGGTGCCGGACCGTTCAGTGGCCGCAGACGCGCCCGCAGATGCTCGGTCCAGGACTCGTGCATCTCCTTGCGCGATTGCACGCGCAGGCGACCCTCCAGCCACTGGGTACGGATGATTCGGCTCTGCTCGGCTTCCAATACCAGGGGCGCCAGAATCTCCAGGTCCTCAATGCACAGGGCTGGTGCTTCGGGAAACTGTTGATGGCCCAGTGCCAGGACCAGTTCCACGAAGCCCGCGCCGGGGAAAAGCACATCGCCACCCACCTGATGGTCAGCCAACCAGGGCTGCAGGGTGGTATCCAGACGTTGCTCCCAAAGGCCAGGATGACCAGCCACCGGATGACCGAGCAGGGGATGACGTTCGTAGCGGTACAGCAAAGCACAAGATTCTGCTGTAGCCTCTTGCCAGTGGCGTTCCCGTTGCCAAGGGTAGTTCGGAAGTTCCAGGGGGGGGAGAACGCGCGGATAAAAGCGATCCCACTGGCGCGGCAGGCCGCTCAGCCACAGGCTGTCGAGGGTTTTTTGCAGGGCTGTCCGTTGTTCTGCCACATTGCGGTGCAGCGTTGCCAGAGCCCTGCCACTGCGACCTTGTGCCTCGAAAATCTCTCGCAAGTAGTTGCGTAATACGGGGTGGCCGCCGAGCTCCACCAGTAGTTCACAGTGCTCTGTCAGGGCAATGGTGGCTTCGCGGAAGCGCACAGGCTGACGTACATTCTGCCACCAATACTCCGGCCCCAATTCGGAGCCGAGCAGACGGGTTCCGGTCACGGTAGAAAAGAAAGGGATGTCACCGGTCTTGGGGGTCAACTTCGCCAGGGAAACGAGAAGATCGTCCCGTAAAGCATCCATGGCGGGACCATGGAACGGATAGTCGACCGGTAAACGCTTGCAGGGGATCTGCTCGGAACGCAGCTGCTCTTCCAACTTCTTCAGGGACTCCGGATCACCGACCACGGTGCACCCCTTGGGACTGTTGTCGGCGGCCAGCCACAGTCTATCTTCCAGGCCAGTATCGGCGAGTCGCGCGGCCATCGACTCGGCCGCGCAGCCAACGGCAGTCATTTGCCCTAGACCCCGGGTGCCTTCCTGCGCCTGACTGCGGGCGTGAATGACGCGGGTGGCGTTGGCCAGCGATAGTGCGCCACAGGCCCAGGCAGCCGCCACTTCGCCAACGCTGTGCCCAATCACCGCTGCTGGCTCGATCCCCTGGGCACGCAACCAGACAGTTTGCGCCACTTGCAGGGCAAACAGGGCGGGCTGCGCATGCATCGTGCTGTCGTAGCGGTCTGCCGCCTGTTCCTCCCGCAACTCATCGCGTAGGCGATAGCCCGCCAGCGGCGCAAAGGTCCGGTCGATTTCGTCTATGGCGGCGGCGACCTCAGGGACCTCCAGCAGATCGCGACCCATGCCTACCCACTGGCAGCCGTTACCTGAGTAGACAAAAGCCACCGGCAAGGCTTCCTCGGGCTGGTACCAATGACGCAAGGTTGTCTCGGGGGAGGGGCCGTTACCGTCGGCTAGCCCGCGGAGTTGTCCTTGGAGTTCCTCGCGCGTAGTGAACCAAAGGATGACGCCCTGATCGAGTTCTGGATGCCGGAAGTTCAGTTGATAGAGGGCTCGTTCCCAGTCCCGCCGCGACAGGGGCGCGAGAAAGTCCAGCAGGTCGCTAGCCGATGCCTGAAGTGCGGCTTCCGTAGCGGCGGTGAGCAGGAGAGGGCGACGGGGAGAGATCTGGGTCGGAGCGTCTTTCCGCCGTGTTGCGCGCCAACG
Organism: Acidithiobacillus sp.; assembly: GCA_028697715.1. Lineage (GTDB taxonomy): Bacteria > Pseudomonadota > Gammaproteobacteria > Acidithiobacillales > Acidithiobacillaceae > Igneacidithiobacillus. Next base: position 17,670 of record JAQVDS010000023.1, read on the forward strand.
CGGTGGACTTTGCAGGATGGCATGGGCGTTGGCCCCCCCAAAACCAAAAGAGTTGACGCCCATGGTCAGGGTACCTTGGGCAGGCAGAGGGCGCAGTTCGCGAACGATCTCCAGGGGATAGCGGTCCAGGGGCAGACGCGGATTGATGGATTCCACGCCGATGGTGGGAGGGACCTGGCGCGCATGCAGACTATGGATGACCTTGAGCAGTCCGGGTACCGCCGATGCCGTTTCCAGATGCCCCAGATTGCTCTTGACGGAGCCGACCAGCAAAGGATCGCTGCGTTCTGGGGTGAGAGCGGCGCCAATGGCTTCCAGCTCGATGGGGTCCCCTACCGCCGTTCCGGTTCCATGCGCCTCTACATAGTCCAACTGGCGTGGATCAATGCCCGCTTGGTTGTATACCTGGGTCAGCAGGGACGCCTGGGCCGCCGCGCTGGGCACCGTCAGGCCGGATTTATACCCGTCGGTATTGTTGCCGGTGCCCAGCACTACCGCCAGGATTGGATCACCGTCCCGCCGCGCCTGCTCCAGGGTCTTCAGCAAAAAGATCCCGCCGCCCTCGGCGCGCACGTACCCGTCGGCGCCTTCCTGAAAGGGTCGGCTACGACCACTGGCCGAGAGCATCGAGGCCTTGGAAAAAATGAGGAAACCGAAGGGATGCAAATGCAGATTGATGGCCCCACTAAGGGCCAGCTCACACTCCCCGCGCAGCAGAGACTCACAGGCCCGGTGAAAGGCCACCAGCCCCGAGGAACAGGCGGTGTCGATGACCAGGCTGGGGCCACGCCAGTCGAAGACATAGGAGAGCCGATTGGCGGCAATGCTGGCAGTGACCCCAGTGGCCGAATTTGGTCCCAGGGCAGCCAGGTCGTCGGCAAAGCGGTAGCCATAATCGGTGCTCGCCAGACCCAGAAACACGCCCGTGGGGCTGCCGCGCAGGCGCCGGAGGGGTTGCCCTGCCTGGACCAGAGCCTCCCAAGTCATCTCTAGCAACAGCCGCTGTTGTGGGTCCATGGCCGCCGCCTCGCGCGGTGAAATGCGAAAGAAGCCGGCGTCAAAACCAGCGACATCGCCCAAGCTCCCCGCGGCAAAAGTGACGGAAGTACCGGGATGTCCGCGCAGCGCATGCAAAAAGGCCGATTGCCCCCAGCGGTCGGGGGCCACCCGAGTCAGCAGTGACTCTCCAGCGACCAGGGCCTGCCAAAAGCGGGTGTCGGCCCGCTGCGGCAGCCGTGTCGCCTGGCCAATGATAGCGACGGCATTCTTGGCCATACTTACTTGATGACGCCGGCCGTGGTCAGACCCTGAATGGGATAGACAATCTGCACGATGAGACCCAGAAATTTCTGCAGGTCGGTGACTGGAGCACTCGCCACGTAGATCAGATCCTTGTTTTGAATGGGGAATTCTTGGGCCACAAAGAGGGTCGCCGGATTGCTGAAGTCAAAGCGGAATACCACCGGTACCTTGCCATCGACCAGCGGCCCCTTGGCCAAGCCCGGTACGAGTTTGGGAGATTCCAGGCGAAACACAAAAACCGCCTTGGCATCGGCCTCGTTGCCATTGATGCCGCCGGCACGAACCAGGGCCTGCGCCAGGCTGATACCGGATGCCTCGAAGTCCACTTCCTTGCTTTGCTGGGTCGCCCCCATGATGGTGACATGCAGGGGCTGATAGAGCGCAGTCAGGACATCCCCCGAGCGCAAAGAGATGTTCTCCCTAGGATTGGCGATGATGTCTTCCAGGGGCAGGCGCAGGACCTGACCACTGCGGGAAAGCTGGATAGTGACCTTGCTGACGGGTTGTACCACCCCACCAGCAGCCGCCAGGGCCTGCAGCACACTGACCCCACCGGGTTCCATGGGCACCTGTTTGCTGTCTTTCACATTACCCACCACCGAGATGCTTTGCGCGCGATTGCGCACTAGGCTCACCACTACCTGTGGATCGTGGGCCTTGCCCTGCAGGCCGGCCCGAATTTCTGCGGCGATCTGCTGCGTGGTCTTGTCGGCGCAGGGGATCTCGCCGGCAAAGGGCATGAAAATTTGCCCGCCGGCGTTGACCATCTGCGGCGGAATGGTGGTCATGATGGAGCCCGACGGCGTCGTCGTCGAGGCGACGCTGGGCGAAAACAGCATCGCCGGGGGTGCTTCCCAGATGTGCACTTCCAAGACATCACCAGGGCCCACGGTATAGAGGCTCGGCGCCGGATTGCGGAATTGGTCGAGGAGGGCGAGGTCCGGCTGGTAGATTTCCTGGTGAAACACCCGGGCCAGGGCGTAGTTCACGTCTACCAGACGGATGCCCTGTAGAGCCTTGTTATGCTCGACGTCATTGACAGGACCAGCGCGTGGACCAGCATAGGGTAGGTAGGCGCTGCAGCCCCCGAGCAGGGCAGGCAACAGCAGTGCGGCGGCGTAAGAGAAAGGGCGCAAATTATGGGATCCTGTCTGAGCTTTGGACGGTGCCGCTAAGGATATTCAGCCAATTTATGAGCAATGCTACCGCCCCTGCCAACGACTGACAAGTCGATGTGCCGAAGCGCCAATCGTGCCAGGAGCGCCTCGATGGCTGTGGCGGCCACCGCCGCGCCATCCTCGGCTGCCAGCGCGGGCGCGACCCTGGTCAGAGCTGGCCAGGATCGATCCATGCTCTGCGCAAGAGCTTGGGCAATGGCTTCGGGACGGCGCTGTGGCCATTGCCCAAAGCCGCGCTGCAGGGCGCGGCGAGTGTTATCGAACTGATCCCAGACCGAGGGTAGCAAGACCGAGGGCACCCCCAAGCCCACTGCCCAGCTCAATGCACCGATGCCGCCGGAGTGAACGACGGACGCGGCCCCGGCGAAGAGCTGCGAATAGGGCAGATAGGGAAGGGCAAGAAAGTCTTGCTTTTCCCCTACCAGCCCATGATGGCTGGGGCGCAGCGCAAATAGCGCGCGCTGGCCGGCGATCTGGCAGGCGCGTTGGGTCACCGCCACAAACTCACTTGGGTCGCGACGATCTGCGCCACCGGGCGCCAGCACTACGGGCGGCGCTCCGGCCGCCAGAAATTCTTGCAGGCGCTGTAAGGCCGCCACATTCTCCAGGCTGGGTGGAAGCTGGGGGCAAAAGCCGGTTAGCAGCACTTGGGGAGGCAGGGCGTCAGCCTCCACGAGTCGTGGCGATGCCAGCAGAAGGTTCAGCCAAGGGGAATGCAGTCCCTCGAAACAAATATGCCCAGACACCTGGACCCCCAGGCGGCGCGCGAGGTTGGTCAGGCGGCGGAACTGCCAGGCGGCCCGTGACCGTGCCAGTCTGAAGGCAACTTGCTGCATGGCAGAAGAATCCGGCAAAGAGCGCTGCAGTCGAGCCAGCACTGGCCACCAGGGGGGATCGGCGCGGGTAGCAAAGGCCAATGGCGATGCCGAGGCATAGATCCAGGGCTTCTCCAGTTTTCTGGCGAGCAGGATCGCGGCGGGTACCAAAGGGTTGGCCAGCAGTAGGTCGGCTCGGTCAACAAGATTCCGCAGCACCGTCATTCCTTCCTCGGAAGGCGGCGCAAAGGGTTCGCTGACGCCATCGAGGGCCTGGAAGGGCACGCCGGCGTCGCGCGCCAGGACAGCGTGCTGGCGGTCCCCGGCCAGCAGCAGATGATGCCCGCGATCGCGCAGGGCCAGGAGCACCGCGAGCAGGGGTAGCACGTCGCCAAAGCCGCCCTTGGCGGCAATCAGAATCTTCGCCATGATGGGGTGCTATCCCGCGGCACGGAGAAGAAACTGTCAAGACCTGACGGGAACCTGTAACGGTGCTAGACTTCCCCGCGCTCAACCAGATAATAGATTTTGCTTATGATAAGGGGAACAAATCCTGCAAAGCACACTCTACTCCACCATCGACGAAGTACCAGAATCCATCTGGCAGCGTCTTGGCAGCGGTTATTCCACAGCCTTGGACCCGCGCTTCTGGCGGGTCTTGGAGGCGTCGCAACTGGCAGGCTTTTCCTATCGTTATCTGGTGCTGCAGGACGAACGTGGTGAGCCCCTGGCCTTTCTTGGGCTGTATTCGGTTGTCACGGATATTGCGATCTTTGCTCCGCCCTTCCTCAAGCGCATTCTCGCCCCCATTCGCCGCCGCTGGCCGGGCTTTTTGAAATGGACGATGCTGGAGTGTGGCACGCCCATCACCATCGTCAGCCCCCCCATCGCGCAGGCGGAGGACTTGCCGCGGCAGCAGCTGGTCGATCGCTTGGCAGCTGAGATGCGCCGCCTCGCCCGTGCCGAAGGCCATCTCTTGCTGGTCGTGCGAGACTTTGAGCCCGAGGCGGAGGCGTATCGAGAGGACTTCGCCCGCCATGGTTTCCACTGGATCGAGGGTCTACCCAATACCTATCTGGATCTCCCCTGGCGCCGCCCGGCGGAGTACCATCAGGCCATGCGCAGCTACTATCGCAGCAAGCTGAAAAAACACCGTCGCGCCAATGAGGCCCTGGGGGTGCGCCATGAACTGCGGAAGGATTTTGCCGATCTGGCAGAAGTCCTCAGCGCGCAATGGCAGATCGTTCATGATGCCGCCAAGGAGTTTCAACGCGAGATCCTCACCCCCCAGTTCTACCGGAGCTTTGCGGAGGGAATGGGCGACGATTCCCTGGTCCTGCTCTTTTATTGCGGTGACGAACTGGTGGCGCATGCCCTGCTGCTGCGCGACGGAACCTTGCTGCGCTGGCTGTACGTGGGGCGAAATGCTGCACAAAACGATGGCCTCTACCTGCATGTGGCCGCCACCGTGGTCGATACCGCCATCGAGCTGGGTGCCGAGCGACTGGAACTGGGGTTGACCACCTACGACGTCAAACTCGACCTCGGCGCCACTGCCTTTCCCATCGCCATGGCCCTGCGCTCGCGCTGGGCTTGGATGAATCCCTTCGTGGGCTGGGGCTACCGAATGCTCAACCAGGTGCCACGGCCCGCTGCCCGGCAGGTTTTCAAAGAGGAGGAGGGCAAACGATGAAGCCCGTTCTGGTTACCGGCGCCACGGGCTTCATTGGCGGACATCTGGCCCAACGCCTGCTAGGGGAGGGAATCCCGGTACGTCTGCTGGTCCGCGATCCGCAGCGCCTTTCGGCAGAACTTCAACAGGGCGCGCAGATCTACGTGGGGGATCTCACCCAGCCAGACAGCCTGCCCGCTGCCGTGCGTGGGGTGGGATTGGTCTTTCACTGCGCCGCCAACGTCCACACCTGGGATCGGCGGGAATCCTATTGGCAGGTCAACGTGCACGGCCTTGGCCATCTGCTCGATGCCATTGCCCAAACCACGGAACTGCCCGAGCGCTTCGTGCACTTCTCCAGTGTCGATGTCTACGGCTTCCCAAAGGAGCCAGCAGTGGAAAGCAGCGTCCTGCAGTCCACGGGTTTTGGCTATGGCGACAGCAAACAGGCAGCCGAGGCGCTGCTGTGCCGGCGGGCCACAGAAATGAACCTGCCCTGGACCATCCTGCGTCCAACGAATGTCATGGGGCCCGGCAGTCCGTTCATCGAGCGCATCGGCAAAGAAATTCGCAACGGCCTGATGCTCAAGGTCGACGGTGGACAGGTGGATTGTGGCTATCTGGATGTGCAGAACCTCATCGATGTCGCCCTCTGGGCCGCCCGCAACCCCGCTACGCAAGGGGAGACCTACAATGTGCGGGACCCGATCTCAGTCTCCTGGCGGCAATTTCTGCAGGACCTGCGCCAGAGCCTGCGGGGACACGGATTACTGCTGAATCTGCCCCACGCGCTGGCCATGCCCGCCGCCCAGGTCATGGCCGCCCCGTACGGCTGGCTGCACCTACGCGCTGAGCCCTTGCTGCACCCCCTGCTGGTGCAGATCTTTGGCCGGACCTGCGGCCATTCCATCGAAAAACTGCAAGCTGCCGGCGCCCCTCTGGGACGAATCCCTTATGTCCAGAGCCTGCGAATGGCGCTGGGGCTGGAGACGCCCCCGGCCACATGACGCCGCATATCGTCTTTTTGCAGGGAATGCCTTCGCCCTTCTTTCGGCGCGTAGGGCACTGTCTCGCCCAGCGGGGCTGGCGGGTGACCCGCATCAATCTCTGCCCGGGCGACTGGCTCTTCTGGCACGACCAGTACAGCCTCTCCTATCGGGGCAGTTACGCCGGCTGGTCGGACTATATCCGTGCGTTCTTCCAGCGCGAGCAAGTCAGCGACCTGATGCTTCTGGGCGAACAACGCTACTACCACCGCGAGGCGGTGGCGATTGCCCAGGAACTTGGCATTCGCGTTACGGTTACCGACTTTGGCTATCTGCGCCCGGACTGGATCACCCTGGAGCGGGATGGTATGAGCGGCGCCTCTCATTTTCCCAAGGATCCGCAGGAGATCCACGCCCTGGCGCGGCAGGCAGTGGTCCTCGATTGGGGCGCGCGCTTTACCGACAACGCCCTGCAGATGGCCGTGGGCGACCTCAGCTACAATTTCAGCAACCTGCTGACCTGGGCACTGGGCTTTCCCCGCTATCGGCGCAGTGATCGCCGTCCCCCGGCCATCCCCTATACCATCGCCAGTGGCTGGCGCTTGCTCGGCAACCGGCTGCGACAGCAGCGCGTTACCCGCCTGGCAGAAGAGATCAGTGGCGGATCCCAGCCCTACTATCTCTTTCCGATCCAGCTCAATTTCGATTTTCAGATCATTGCCTACTCACCCTTTCCGCAGATGGAGGACGCCTTGGAGCGGGTCTTTGCCTCCTTTGCCCGCCATGCCCCGCCGGAGTCTCTGTTGGTGGTCAAGGAACACCCCTGGGACCCGGCCTTGCCCAACTGGGAGCGCTACGTGCGCCGCCGTGCCCGGGAACTGGGCCTTGCGGATCGTATCCGCTATCTGCGCGGCGGGCAGCTCAATCAGCTCATTCAGAAGGCCCGCGGGGTGGTGCTGGTCAACAGCAGTACCGCTCTGCGGGTGTTGCAATTGCATCGCCCGCTGCAGGTGCTGGGCAGTGCCGTCTTCGACATACCTGGCCTCAGCCATCAGGGTGGCTTGGACCGGTTCTGGACCGAAGGCCGGGAGCCCGATCCGCAGCTACGGGAAGATTTTTTTACCGCCCTGGCTGCCACGGTGCAGGTGCGTGGGGTATTCTTCCAGGAGCCGGGCCTCAGCGAGGCGGTTATCGAAACCTGCCAGCGCCTGGCAACCCATAGCGTTGGCCAGCTCAGTGTGCGGGAGGAGGATCAGGAAGATGCCCAAGATGCGTGACCGGGATCTGCTTATCGACCTGACCCGTCTTTGTAGCCGCCATCTGGAGGGACTGCAGCCCACCGGCGTGGATCGGGTGACGCTGGCCTATCTGCGCCACTACCGCGCCCGCGCCCAGGCCCTGGTGCGCCACGGCGGACGCTTATTGCGCCTATCCCATCGGGCCTCCGACCGACTTTTTGCCGCCCTGCTGGGCGAGTCCGCCAACCCCCGCCGCGACATCCAGTTGAGTGTGGCGGCTACCCATCTGGCCAACTTGCGGCCCAAGGCCGGCAGTGTGCTCTTTCATCTCAGTCACAGCGGCCTGGAAGACCCCATCTACGCCCGCTGGCTGGGCGAGCTGGACCTGCATCCGGTCTATTTCGTTCATGACCTCATCCCCATGACCCATCCCGAATATGCCCGCCCCGGTGAAGACCAGCGCCATCGCCGGCGCCTGGGTACCATGGCCAGCACCGGGCGCGGTCTGATTTTCAACTCTACCGCCACCTGGCAAAGCTGTTGGGAACACCGTCGTCAGCAAGGGGTTACTCCCCAGATGCCCGAGCTCATCGCCCCCCTGGGCGCCGAACCCTTGCCCCGGCCCTGTCGGGAGCGGCCCTTCGCCGATCCCTATTTTCTGGTGCTGGGCACCATCGAAGCACGGAAAAACCATCTGCTTCTGTTGCAGCTCTGGCGACACTGGCTGAGTCTGGGCGAGGTCGTCCCCAAGCTGGTACTCCTGGGGCGGCGGGGTTGGGAGTGCGAGCAGGTCATCGACCTGCTGGAGCGTTGCCCCGCTTTGGCCGGGCAGGTAGTGGAGCTGCATGGCTGCGCCGATCAGGAACTCAGCAACTGGCTGGCGCACGCCCGCGCCTTGCTCTTTCCGTCCTTTGCCGAAGGATTCGGCCTGCCGGTGGTGGAGGCGCTGAGTGTGGGTACGCCGGTCATCGCCACTGACCTGCCGGCCTTCCGCGAAGCCGCTGGCAGTATCCCCGAGTATCTCGACCCCCTGGATGGACCAGCCTGGCTCAGCGCCTTGCGCGACTATCGCGACGGCGGACCCCGCTACCACGCCCAGCGTGCCCGCCTGCGCCAATTTCGCGCCTGGCGTTGGGAGGATCACTTCGCCCTGGTCGATCCCTTCCTGGCACGACTGCGTGACTGAGCAAAAATTGGCGCCAGCGCCCATCCCCAAGCGCCTGCAGGCCCTGCCCGATGATCTCCTGGTCTGGCGTTTTCCGCGCTGGAAATGGCGCTTTCTGCGGCGCTGCTTTCCCGGGAAACGCCTGCACTTCGTTGAGCAGGAAACCTCCCTTCCCGGTCCCGCGGCATTACTCCTCTGGGGCAGCAGTCCCGTCCCCGATCTGCGTGTCCCCCTCCCGGTATTGCGCATGGAAGACGGCTTTTTGCGCTCGGTGGGCCTGGGGGCGGAACTCACCCGCCCGCTGTCCTGGGTGCTTGACAGCCGCGGCATGTACTACGACGCGCGCAGTCCTTCGGATCTGGAGTGGCTCCTGACGCAGCACGACTTCTCGCTACAAGACCGCGAGCAGGCGGCCCAGCTGCGCGAGCAGATTCTTCGCCACGGCATCAGCAAATACAACGTAGGGGGGCAGAATTGGCAGCGCCCCTCCCAGGCGCAGCGGGTGATTCTGGTGCCTGGCCAGGTAGAGAGCGATGCCGCCCTGGCCCACGGTAGCCCCTGCCTGCGCAGCAATCTGGAGCTGCTGCGCCGGGTACGCGAAGCCAACCCGCAAGCCCTGTTGCTCTACAAGCCCCACCCCGACGTAGTGGCGCGGTTGCGGGCGCAGGGCAAGGGTGAGGCGCGGGCGCGCGAACATTGTGACGTCTGGCTCGATGATGTCCCCATGGAGCGACTTCTGGAGCAGGTGGATGAGGTCCACACCCTCACCTCGCTGACCGGCTTCGAGGCCCTGCTGCGGGGCAAGACCGTGCATTGCTACGGGCAACCGTTCTACTCCGGCTGGGGGCTCACCGTCGATCACTGCCCTTTGCCACGCCGCACCCGACGCCTAGGTCTCGACGAGCTGGTCGCCGCCGCGCTGATTCACTATCCCTTGTATTTTGGCCCCCAGGGCCTCATCCCTGCGGAAGATGCGGTTGCCCTGCTGACCGACTGGAAAGAGCGCAGTCAGGGGCGCAAACCGTGGTGGCAGGAGCCCTACCGCGCCATCCTGCGGCGGGTTATTGGGGTGCGTTAGCGAGCATTACTCCGAGCAGGGCTACGCACTTGGCACGCGCAAGACTTTGGCGGCCAACGCGACAGGAGGAAGATCGCGCACAGCGCTTACGGCATTGATCAGTGTCTTCTTCTCATCCGCGCCCAAGCTTTGCAAATCGCCGTCCTGAAAATAGACCAGTGCCTTCAAGCTCTCACTCGGTTGAAAGTTTGGCCCGTACAGTTGTCGCGCAGACGCGAGTCCGCGGGAGAGGCTTACACCGGCGTGGATCATTGCGGCTATATCCCGATAGTCCTTAGCCTCCGCCCGCTGGAGAACGACTTTGAGCTTGGTCGCCATCAAGTCGTCAAAGGACGCTATCTGCAAAACTCCGTCGTCGGTACACTGGGGTTCCCCCACTCGCCCAAAGGTCAGAGCGCCAAAAAATGAGATTTTGACACTGTTTCCCTCGGCGTCGGCAGAGGTCAGTACAACCCAGGTGTTGTCTTGATCCTGTAGCGTGGTGGACTGCTTCATAAACGGAAAAGCCATTGCAATCCGTTCACGATCAAGGTGCCTGTCGGAGAAGAAGTCAAAATCGACGGATTCCCGGTGCCCCAATCGCAGGGCAATTGCGGTGCCGCCATACAGAGTAAACCCGAGGTTTGGTGCATTTTTGAGCTCCGGCCACAAGCGTCTCTGTGCCCGCGGCAAAATGTCCAGGCAAGGTTTGAATTTGCTGGTCATGAAAATTTCCGCGTAGGTAAAGGTGGAACTTGATCCACAGCCGCCAAGCCAAGCCGGTAGTGCCAATACGCCCAAGAGCGCGCGTTGAACTGACCAGCTTCGGCGTGCGTCAAGACCTCGCGAAGTACCGCATCGTCCACCTGTCCGGCCAGCACCTGAACGTCAGCGTAGTCCCCCATATTCATCACCTGCGCCATTACTCTCTCTGGTGTGAGCACAGCATCCTCTGGCGTTTTCCACCAGATATACTTGCCGGCCAGGGGCTTCAACCACTCTGAGCTGACCTGGGTCATGAGGACATCTCTGCGACATTCCAGTGGCTTTTCATGGGAAAATTTTGCGTTAAGGATGTGCAAAGTGCAACTCGCTTCCCCGGAACTGGGGTGACACCCCCTTGACGGTGGCGGGGAGCTTCCTTGCGATTGACCCGGTTTATGGCGGATGGTAGTTTACAACCGTTTAAAAGCCGAGACTGGTTGGAGCCGATCATGAAGCATGCTGCCGAAGAACTCGCAAAACAGACGGCACTACCTCTCGTTCCCGTCATTCTCTCCGGAGGCACTGGCAGCCGGCTCTGGCCCCTGTCCCGTAAGCAGCAGCCCAAGCCCTTCATTCCCCTGCCCGATGGCGAAAACCTGCTGCGCAAGACCTACCGCCGGGTACAGAACCTGAGGCACGCCGGTCGCGTGTTGATGGTCACCAATCGAGATTACTATTTTCTATCACGCGATACGCTGATGGAGATCGCGCCGGGCGCCAGCTCCGAGGTCTCCTATCTCCTCGAACCCCAGGCGCGCAACACGGCCCCGGCCATTGCCGCTGCCGCCCTCTGGGCCCAGGAGCAGGTGGGCGAGGACGCCGTGCTGCTGGTGCTGCCCAGCGACCACCTCATCAGCGACCATGCCAGTTTTGCCGAGGCGGTATCGCGGGCCATGGACCTGGCTGTCCAGGGCTATCTGGTCACCTTTGGCATCCGCCCCAGCGCGCCGGAAACCGGCTATGGCTACATCGCCGTGGGCGAGCCTTTAGAGGGCGGCTACCAAGTGCAGCGCTTTCTCGAAAAACCCGCGCGCGCCCAGGCAGAAAGTTATGTCGCCGATGGCCGCCACTACTGGAACGCCGGCATCTTCTGCTTTTCCGCCAAGGCCCTGTTGCAGGGCATGGCTGCGCACGCCCCGGAAGTGCTTGTGCCCACCCAGATGGCCTATGAGGAGGCCCAGGTGAATGGCGACACCTGGTGGCTGGGTGCCGAATTTGCCCAGAGCCCGGACATCTCCATCGATTACGCCATCCTGGAACACGCCGAGAACATCGCCGTGGTGCCCGCCAGTTTCGACTGGAACGACCTCGGTGCGTGGGGTGCCATGGGACAACTGTTACCAGAAGATTCCTCGGGCAACCGCGCCCATGGTGAGGTGTTGCTGGAGCAGAGTCAGGACTGCGTGGTGTATGGCAGCGATCGCCTCACCGCCCTGCTGGGGGTGGGCGACCTGCTGGTGGTCGATACCCCCGATGCCCTGCTCATTGCCCGCAAGGATCGCGATCAGGACGTGAAAAAGATCGTCGATCGTCTCAAGCGCTCGGGCAATCCGCTGGTAGACACCCATGTCACCGCACATCGTCCCTGGGGCACCTACACGGTGCTGGAAGAAGGCGACCACTTCAAAATGAAGCGGATCGTCGTCAAGCCCAAGGAAAAACTCTCCCTGCAAATGCACCACCACCGCAGCGAGCACTGGATTGTCGTCTCCGGTACCGCCAAGGTAGTGGTGGGCAAGGAAGAACGGCTGGTGATGACCAACGAATCCACCTTCATCCCGGCCGGTACCGCCCACCGTCTGGAAAACCCCGGCGTCATCCCCCTGGTGCTGATCGAGGTACAGAGCGGCGCCTATCTGGGCGAAGACGATATCGTCCGCTTTGAAGACATCTACGGTCGCACCGAAGTTCCCGCCTGATTCTGAAAACCACTGGAGTCCCTTTGTTCGCTGCGTTCTGGAACTGGCTGCGCAATCTCAGCAAGATGTTCATTTTCGTGGTTCTGGTCCCCACCGGACTGTCGATTTTGTATTTTGGCATCATCGCCTCTCCCGTCTATATCAGCGAGGCCAACTTTGTCGTCTACAGCCCCGGCGAGCGCTTCAGTAGCACTGGCGGGCTGGCCGGCCTGATCGGCAGTATTGGCGGCAACTACTCGTCCAGTGCCTCGCAGACCATTTCGGCTTACATCAGTTCCTGGGACGCCATGATGGCCCTCAACCAGGCGGTCGATCTGCAGCGACAGTACAGCCATGGCGTGGATATTCTCGATCGTTATGGTGGGGTATTCCATCCCTTCACCAATGATGTGCGCCTGTGGCGCTACTACCAGTCGATGACCGACGACAGCATCGATGCCAGCAATGGCATCAGCACCCTCAAGGTGCGTGCCTACAGCCCGGCCATGGCGCAAAAGATCAACGCCTTTTTGCTCGCCAAGGGGCAGGATATCGTCAACCAACTCAACGCCGGCGCCCATGCCGAGGCCGTACGCTTTGCCGAGACCGACGTGCAACAGGCGCGGCAAGCGCTGCGGCAAAGCACTATCGCCCTGGCCGACTACCGCAACGGGCAGCGGGTCATCAGCCCCCTGCAGCAATCGCAATTGCAACTGGCTCTGGTGGCCAAGCTGCAGGATCAGCTCATTCAGGAAAAGACTCAGTTGCAGGCCATCGAACAGCACGCGCCGCAAAACCCTAATATTTCCGTTTTGCGTTCGGGCGTGCAGGCCCTGGAAAGCCAGATTGCTGCCGCCAAGGCGCAGATCACCGGCGATCACCAGTCCCTGGCCAGCAAGGACACGGAATACGAAACACTCCAGGTGAATCAGCAGATCGCCGAGAAGCTCCTGGTGGCAGCCGTCACCGCCCTGCAGCAGGCGCGCATCACCGCGCAAAAGCAGGAGCTCTTCCTGGAAACCATCAGCAGCCCCAACCTGCCAGACGCGCCGCAGTTGCCACGCCGCATCGAGGGTATTCTGGCCACCCTGGTCATCAGCCTGATGATCTGGGGTGTGCTGGTGGTGGTGGTGGGAGGCATCAAAGAGCACCATGACCGCTAGCAGCCTGCCCAAGGAGAGTCTCTGGCGGCAATTCGCCATCCAGCGCCGGGTCATCTGGGCGCTGGTGATGCGCGAGACCATCACCATGTACGGCCGCGAAGGGTTGGGAGTGCTCTGGATCATTGCCGAGCCGGCGATGTTCGTGATTGGCGTGATGATCATCTTTTCGTATATTGAGGCAGCCTATATCAATGGCGTTACCGTGGCGGAATATATGGCCATGAGTTATCCAACTCTGTTGTTCTGGCGCAACGGCACCGGGCGCGTGACTAAGGCCATTGATGTCAACCGTTCCTTGCTGCATCACCAACTCATCCGCCCGATGGACATCATCTACGCCCGTATCATTCTCACCTTTGCGAGTGGCGCGGCGGCCTTCATGGTGCTTTATCCCATTTTTACCTTTATTGGAGTAACCCATTTGCCTGCTCATTGGTATGCCTTTGGCATGGGCTATCTGTTGGTGATCTGGTTTTCTTTTGGTTTTGTGTTGATCATGGCAGCCTTGGCCGAGCTGTCGGAAACCATCGAAAAGACTTCGCATATTATCTTGTATCTCATGCTGCCGTTTTCGGGGGTTTTTATTCCGATGTATATGGTGCCGGAGCCTTATCGTCATTATCTGCTGTATTTTCCGCTGATCGACTGTGTGGAATATTTCCATCATGGGTACTTTGGCAGCCAGATGCCGACCTACTATCACATCCCCTATACTATCGTTGCCCTACTGGCCATGACGCTCTTTGGCTATACCCTGACGGAATTGGCCATCAAGCGGGTGAAAGTGCATGGGGGGGCGTGACAGATGCTGCAAGTTTGCAACCTCACCAAGTATTATCCTATCCATCATGGGCGGTCCAAGCGGGTGATTTTGGATAACGTCAATCTGACGATCAAACCCGGGGAAAAATGGGGCATTCTGGGCCGCAACGGAGCGGGTAAGTCGACACTGGTGCGGGTTATCAGTGGTTCGGAGTCGGCCAACAGTGGTGAGGTCATCCGGGGGATGTCGCTTTCCTGGCCCTTGGCTTTTGGCGGCACCTTCATTGGCAGCCTAACCGGAAAGGACAATGTACGCCTGATCGCACGGGTCTATGGGTTAGAGTACGCCAAGATGCTGACCTATGTGGAGGGCTTTGCCGAATTAGGGGAGTATCTGGGCGAGCCGGTAGAAAACTATTCCGAGGGTATGAAGGCGCGGCTGGCCTTTGCGATTTCCATGGCCATTGAGTTCGACTGCTACTTGATTGATGAGATCATGGCGGTAGGAGATCGCCGTTTTACGGAAAAGTGTAACCATGAGCTTTTCCAAAAGCGATCGAGCCGCGCCATGATCCTGGTCTCCCACAACACAGAAGTGATCCGCGCCCAGTGCGACCATGCCGCACTGCTGGAAAACGGCAAACTGCAGATTGCCGATTCGGTCGAAGATGCCATTCACCAGTATGAAAGCCTTTCATAACCAATTTTCTGTTACAGGTATCGTTCATGTCGGCAAACACTATTGATCTGATTTCCCTGCTGGAATCGCCCTGTGAAGAATTCCTTCCGCGTGCCTTCCGAGAGGTCATCGGTCGTGAGCCTGATATTGGTGGTTTGCTGCATTACATCGAGCGGCTGAAAAAGGGACTGCCACGCGAGCTGATCCTGGCGGAAATGCGCCATTCAGCCGAAGGCCAGGATAGGGCGTTTTTCGCTAAATCATCGGAGTTGGACGCGCTTCACGCCCGGTATCTCAAGCTGCGCGGCCTACCCTTGGGCGATGCACGCTGGAAATTACTGCCGAGCCTCACACAGACCCGTCACGATGATGTCCGTTTTGATTGGACGGAGTGGGTCAACGCTTTCACCGACCGCCAGGAGGCCCAGAAAGTCGAACACCTGTATGAGCAGCAGCAACAAGCCTCCTTTAATTACTCTTCCAGATCTCTAGAAATCTCGCAAAAATCATTAGATGAATTGCTTTATCTGTCGGGTGAACATTTGATCCGGGAGGCATTTGAAAAATTGTTAAATCGGCAGCCGGATGAAGTAACTCTGAGCTACTATTTGCGCTGCTTATCAAATGGATACGGGAAGGTGTCTATTGTTTACGAATTGGCAACATCCGCCGAACACATTTATAATGAAAACCTTTCTAATGCTGGAGAACGATTATTTAAATTAATGCCGAGGAATTTAATTGAAGAAATGATACGCGGAGGTTTAATGTTTTCGGATATTCTTGGAGAACTAGATGTGAAAGTGGATGAAATAATGAATAATAAAATCATTTCAGATGAATCCCAACAAGGATCCGCTTGCAAGGTGCGCGAGTTTCAAGTTGGATCAGAATATCGCACGCCGCTTGAGAAGTATGTAGATTGAAGGCAATTTTTATGAAAAAGATATTGGCCTTCAGTTTTTTTCCAGCTTTCGTGCCGCCTTCCAATGGTGGTCAGTCGCGTCTGTTCTACCTTTACCAGGCACTTAGCCGTTGGCACCATGTTACGCTGCTCACGTCGACGCATATCGGAGTCGAGGAGGAGATAATCAACCACGGACTCAATTTTATCGAAAAGCGAATCCCAAAGGATGATCATTTCGTCAACCAGTACGCCATGCTGGAGAAGAGTTCTGGGGGTGGCGACCTTTCCGGCCCGGCCATTGCGGCTAGTGGTAGGTTGCCGACACGGTTGCATCAAGCCTATTTTGAGGAATACCCGAAGGCAGACATTGTCTTCCACGATTTTCCATTTACCATTGATTATGACTTGTTTGCTGACTTGGGTGACAAGCCACGTGTCTATAACTCGCATAATTGCGAATCCCAGCTTTACGCGCAACTTCATCCAGGCGACAAGTCCCGGCCCATCCACGAACTCATCCTTGCAGCTGAGCGGCGCATGCTCGAAAAAGCGGATTTGGTGCTTTACTGTAACGAAGGCGACCTTGCCGCGTTCAGAGAGATTGCGCCGGATGCCGATTACGATTCCCTCTATGCTCCGAACGGTATGGCACCCACTGCCGTGATGGAGCGATCGTTCGCAGCTGAAAACAAAGTTGTTCGAGCCGTCTTTATGGGCAGCGGACACCCACCCAATGTTCATGCTGCGGAATTCATAGCTAACTCGTTGGCGCCAGCCCTGCCGGAGATTGTTTTCGATGTCATCGGTAGCTGCCTACCTGAGGGCCAGTACCCTGCCAACCTAAAGCGGCACGGCGTTGTGGACGATGCTACGAAGGCGCGCATTCTTGTAAATGCCGATGTGGCGCTGAATCCCATGGCGGCGGGTAGTGGTTCAAATGTGAAAGTACTGGACTATTTCGCCTATGGCTTACCGGTGGTGTCAACTTCATTCGGCATGCGTGGTATCAAGGTCGAAGCGGGTAAGCATTATCTGGAATCCACCGTGGAGCAATTTGCCCATGTGCTGCGTCACTCGGCCAAAAATCCGACATTGCTAGCGGCTGTTGGTACTGCTGGCAAAGAGCTGGCCTTGAAAAGCTACACTTGGGAAGCTATCGCACATCCGGTGGCGAAGAGAGTGGATAAACTGGTTGCCGGCAAAATTCGCAAGGGGAGGAGTCGCTTCGTTCTGGCGTTAAATGACTACGACTCATTCGCCTGTATCGGTGGCGGGTGTACTCGTACACAAGGTCTATACGATGCCGTGCAGGGCTGGTGCCCAGTGGTGTTTGTCACTTTTTCCGGCGACAGCTCGATCGGCGCGCGGCCGTATGGCAGGAGCATCACGGTTTTCAATGTGCCCAAGACTACCGAGCACATTGCCGATTTGGAGCGCGTCAATGCGCAGTTCCATATATCAGCCGATGACATCATCGCCAGCCGTCACTGCACGGCTAACCCATGGCTCAATGCTGTCTATGGCATGTTGCGACAATCCGCTCGGTGTGTCGTGGCGGAGCATTGTTACATGGCAGGCTTACCTTTGGCGTGGGGTGACCGTTTCGTCTATTCCTCTCATAATAACGAAACGGAGCTCAAACAACGCTTGTTGGAGTGGCACCCGCTCAAAGCTGAGCTACTGTCTGTGGTGGAGCGCATCGAGCGACTGGCGGTTGAGCGCTCGGCAGTTACCATTGCGGTTTCCCGTGAAGATGCGGAAAGCTTGGTGAAGGGGAAGCGTACTGTAGGACCCGTTATCGTGGTACCCAATGGTGCTGCCAAGCCTGCGGTGGGAACATTGGTCGAAGATACCCAGGAAGAACTACGTGATCGCATAGGGGACCGCGCCGTCATTTTCGTCGGCTCTGCTCACATGCCAAATGTCGCGGCTGCGCAATTCATCGTGGAGCAATTGGTATCAAAGTGTCCGGATGTGCGTTTTCATATTCTGGGTTCAGTTTGCAGTGCGTTGGAGCGAGTGCCAGACAATGTTCATCTTTGGGGTGTTGTGGACGAGGCGACTAAAAGCGCGGTGATGCAGTCATGCGCTCTGGCACTCAATCCGATGCTTTCGGGCAGCGGCTCGAATGTGAAATTAGCCGACTACCTAGGTAATGGACTCTTTGTAGTCAGTACAAAATTTGGCTTGCGCGGGTATCCGTACAGCATTCAGAAACATGTGGCTATCGCCCCTCTGGAAAGGTTTGCCGAGGCTATTCACACGGCATTGGATGACCCAGCCATTTATTCGGACGAAGAGATATTAACCCGGCGCACCCTATTTGATCGCGAGCTGTCTATGTCCGGCATCGCCCGGCGTTTCTTACTAACATTACAGGATTTGGAAAAGCCTAGGAAACGGGTCCTCTTCGTTACCTACCGCTATGTGTTCCCTGCGCTTGGCGGTGCGGAAGCTCACATTGAAAAGTTCATCACTGCACTGGGCAATAGTGGCGACTTCGATGTGGATGTGATTGCGCCTGAGATCAGTGGTATCCACAACCATGAGCGCTTCAGCGAGCGATACAGCTTCGATTCCAAACTGGGTGTGCCGGTTGATATCCCCAATGTTCGTTTCGCGCGCTTCGCGGCGGATACGCCAGATCCTCGGATTATTGACATCCATTTGCGCAAGACGTGGTTAGCTCAGCTAGGTTTCGAGCAAGAGCTTGACCGGTCATTACGCGACCAATACAAGGAAAATGGGTTGAGCTGGGGTTGGGGCTATCCAGAGGGGGATGGCGAAAATGCCACACTTTGGGCCTTCACCGAGTGCGAGGTGTACCTTAATCATGCTGCCCGTATTGATCTGGAGGCTTATGCAAGCCATGCCATCGTGACAACAGCCTACAATGACAATCAAATCATCGCGGGCCCATGGACATTGGACGGCGAAATTTCCCTTTCCTTCGATGCACCAGCAGGCGAGGTGCACTTGGTGACCTCCGCATTGCGGCATCCTGCTGATCCGCGCCCGCTAGCATTTCGGGTTTCAAGACTGGCAGTAGGTGGGCAGCCAATGGACCTTTCCGCGCCTACTCTGCTACAACGGCATCTCCCCTTGCTTCCGGCAGAGCAGAGTATCCGCCTATTGGATCATGCGGCCGAGATTTCACGAATGCGTCTAGATGCGCGTCTGACGGATGGTCGGGGGCCGTGGAGCAGCAGTCTGGAATGCTTCATCGCTGAACATGTGGCTGAATACGATCTAGTCATCACCCACAACAATGTATTCAGGCCGGCCGTCGTTGCCATCGAGCAGGCAAAAAAGCACGGCGTGCCATCGATCCTCATTCCTCATGCGCACCTGGACGACGACTTCTATCATTTTCCGGATGTTTTGGAATGCGCTCGCAACGCCAGTTTGATTTTGGCCGTGCCCAAAGTGGCGTGTAAGTTTTTGGCCGAGAAAGGGTGCAACGTCAAATATCTTCCTGCAGGCTGCGACACGGCGGAGGAGTTCACAGAACAGGATGTAGAGGCTTTTCGGCGAGTATATAAACAAGGGAAGCCGTTCATCCTGGTGTTAGGCAGGAAGGCTGGCGCAAAGGGTTACCAATTAGTCATTGATGCCGTCGACAAATTGAATAGGGATGGCGTAGAAGTTCAGGCCGTCTTGATTGGGCCGGACGACGACGGGAGGCCGGTTGAAAGCCCAAATGCAGTATATCTAGGGCGTCAACCGCGCGATGTGGTTAGGGGGGCTTTGATGTCTTGTCTCGCGCTCTGTAATATGAGCGTTAGTGAAAGTTTCGGTATGGTTATATTGGAAGGGTGGCTTGCTGGATGCCCAGTGATAGCCAACAAAGATTGTGCTGCATTCAATGATCTTATTGAAGAAGGAGTTAACGGTATATTAATCTTCCCATTTGAGTTAGGTGCTGTTATAATAAAATTAATAAATGATGCTGAAATAAGAGCTAGAATATCCAGTAAAGGAATTTTATCAGCAAAATCATTTGACTGGGGTAACGTTTCTAACGAGTTTCTGGGTTATGCCAGAGACCTCTCAGGAGCTAAAGACATATGAAAACCAATAAATTGGATCAGCCTGTCGATGTTAGTGCTGTTGAATACGCATATGCTTACCTTCTTGATAGAGTGCCAGAGAGTCATTCTGTGGTTGATCATTATATTAATCTTGATATATCAATTCGAGAGTTGCGCGATATTATTTTTTCTAGTGAAGAATTCAAAGATTATACGTTTTACAGAATAATGGATAAATGGGTGGAAAAAACGAGTAAAGTTAAAACCACAGCGAGCGACTGTTCTCATCCTCTTCTTTTGCTTGGTACTTGCGCAGCAGAGTCTTTGGCGCGTAACTTGCCAACGGTTCGCGCTGATCATCTTCTTTATCAGTCCAATCGCTTTGAGAAGCCTGTAATAACTGATGTCAGCGCTTACAATGGGGTTATGGTATCGCTCACCTTGCGGTCGATCCTCGGACAAGTGGCTCAGAAAGTTTATGGGGTTTGGGATGAATTATTAATATTTCGTGACGTATCGACTCAAAATATATTGGGCTACTCATGCGAAATTATTGATGAGTTATTGAGTAATATCTCGGGTTCAATTGAAAGCGTGCCAATTTTTATACTTTCCTTCGTGGAGCCGTTTCCAACAGAATCTGGAGTGTTCCATGCCCGTTCGTCGAGGGGTCTATACAGAATAGTCAGAGAGCTAAATGACTACCTATCTGAAAAATGTAATGGTGAGCAGAACCTTTGGTTTTGTGAATTGAATGATCTGTTGCGTAGACATGGAGACTGGAATTTTTACGATGGTTACTGGGAGTATTTTTCACATTCAGGCTTGCGGTCCGTCGCGCACCCTTTTTTTTTCAGCCTGTATCAGCGGATATCAGTCATGTTGGATTCTCTGGACAAAGATAAACATCAACCCGTCAAGGCAATCATCACCGATCTGGACAATACCCTGTGGAAGGGGGTGCTGGCGGAGATGGATGAGGTCGTCCCTGGAGATCATACCGAGGGCTGGCCAATTGGCTATGCTGAAGCACTGCTGACCTGCAAGCGGCGAGGAATTGTGCTCGCCATCTGTTCCAAGAACGATGACGCGCAAACCCGCGTCAATTTCGACAAGGTCTGGTATGGGCGGCTGCGGCTGGATGATTTTGCCAGTATCCGCATCAACTGGCGGCCCAAGTCGGAGAACATCCGCGAGATTCTGGCGGAACTCAACATCCTGCCCGAGCATGCCCTGTTCATTGACGACAATCCGTTGGAGATTGCCGAGGTGCAGCGCGCCTTTCCCCAGATGCGTACCCTGAGCGGTGATCCACACCGATGGCGCATGGAGCTGATATACGGCGTTCCCACGCAGGTTCCCCGGCTGAGCGAAGAGGCGGCGCGGCGCACCGAGTTGTTACAGGCAAAAGTCCAACGTGAGCAGATGGCGGCCACGGCAACGGATCGCGAGGGCTACCTGCGGGACTTGCAACTCCGGGCGGAGATTCGCTCGATTACTGTCGATGACAAGTCTTTTGATCGTGCCCTGGAACTCATCAATCGGACCAATCAGTTCAACACCACTGGGCAGCGATGGACCGCTGCGGAGCTGCGGCAATTTCAGGAAGCGGGTGGACGGCTGTGGATCTTGCGCGCGGCAGATCGTTTTGCCGAACATGGCATTGTTGGCGTCGCGTTGTTGCAGTCAGGACGCTTGCGGCAGATGGTACTTTCCTGCCGGGTCTTTGGCCTGGGATTGGAGGATACTTTTTTGGCGCAGATAGTGGCGGAAAACCCGTCACCTGAGGCGTTGCGAGCCGACTGGCAGGATACGGGTCGCAATGCCACTGCGCGCCAGTTTCTGGAGCGCTACTTTGCACCGGGGGAGGATTACTTGCTGCACACCGCCCCCGAGTGGCCGAGCCATATTGTAGGATGGGGATGAATGCTCCCTAATTGAGGGATTATTGAGATAATAGGTAAAACAGCAATTATCACCGGCATCACCGGCCAAGACAGTGCGCGCGAGATATTGCAGATGGTGGAGAACATCAGCGGGCATTCCATGGAGGTGCGGGTCAACCCCGCTTTTGTGCGCGCCAATGAAGTGCCGCGCCTGCTGGGATCGAATGCGTTGCTGCGCCAGCATACGGGCCTGGCACCGCAAATTCCTCTGCACGAGACTCTGCGCTGGATGCTTGGGGTGGAGTGAGCGTTCTTTAGCTGTAAGCGTGCAGCCAACCTACTTGGTTGTCTGGGGTTGTTAAGTGGATACCCGTCCATTGACAACTCAAGTCAGACGACGGATTCTTCTGACCAGTCTGGCTAGATAGGGAGGTCATCATGCACACATGGCAACTACAAGAAGCGAAGAGCCGGTTCAGCGAGGTCGTGGACCTCACGCTGAAAGAGGGGCCACAACTCGTCACCCGACGCGGTAAAGAGGCTGTCGTCATCTTGGCGGCCAACGATTACCGTCGTCTAAGCGGGCAAACGACGAACTTGATGGATTGCCTACTCAATGCGCCGCGCGGCGAACCTCTGGTGATTGACCGTTCACGAGAGTCGATTCGGGACCTCGTTCTATGAGGTATTTGTTGGACACCTGCGTGCTCTCGGAGATGATCAAAGGCGCACCAGACGCCAAGGTGATTCAGTGGTTCCAGGCGCGCAAACCCCATGAACTGCTCATCAGCTCGATGACCTGGGGTGAATTGCAACGGGGTGTCGTCAGACTGCCCCAATCCAAGCGCCGGTCGGAATTGACAGTTTGGCTGCAGCAGCTGGAAGCCGGCTTCGAAGACCGAATCTTGTCGTTTGACCAGCAGACTTCGGAAGTCTGGGCGCAAATGGTCGTGCTGGCCGAGGCACAAGGCAAATCCATGGCCGCCTTCGATTCGATCATCGCGGCCTCAGCACGTGCATGCGACTGCATACTGGTGACGCGCAACGTCCATGATTTCGCGCATGCCAATATCGACGTGTTCAACCCTTGGCAAGAAGGATGATGCGTGGCTCGTGTTACCATTGGGACTAATACTTCCGACACTGAAACATACATGAGCCGGGAGGCGATCTTCATTCACTCGCTGTGGCGCTCGGGGAGCACTTGGCTCTTTGACCGCTTCCGTCGCGCCGGGGATGCCTACTGGTGTTATCAGGAACCCTTTCATGAGGCGCTGGCGCAGTTGAACGGTGATCCTGATGCTCTGCTCGGTTTTGCCGACGAAACTGCCCGCTCCCTACGCCATCCGGCATTGACCCGACCATATTTCTGGGAATTCCATGCTCTGCGGGATGCCCTGCACGGTAAGTTCGCGCCCTGCATGAGCTATGCGTCTTTCTTCGACCCAAGCGTTTGTCCGGGCTTGCAGGACTATGTGCAGACCCTGATTGATGCCGCACCCAAGATGCCCGTATTGCAATGCTGCCGATCCTTTGGCCGGGTAGCCTACCTCCGGCAGACCCATGGCGGCGTGCATATCCATTTGTGGCGCGATGCAGCGAGTCAGTGGTTTTCCTATCAGATCAATGATTATTTCGACATTGTGAGTCTGCTGGTGCTGCAGGCCCGTAATCCCCCCGAGGTGTTGCTGCGCCTGCGGCAGGAGATCGGTGTGTCGGCCTTGGAGAGTGAGGACTTTGCGGCGGGGTATGAGCAAATGCGCCGGGTGTCGCTGGGTTGGGAGCAGCGCTATCTCGTGTTCTATGCCCTTTGGTTGTATAGCCTGATGCAGAACCATCCCCTCTGCACAATCGACATCAACCTCGACCGCCTGAGCGAGGATCGCGAATATGCCGAAACTGCCGCCACAGTACTGCAGCAGGCGGGGATCGAGGGTGTGGATCTTTCCTCTGCACGATCGCCGGTGATTTTTCTGGATAAATCCGAACGGGAGAAGTTTCGGCGGATAGAACAGCGGGTTGAGCAGTTGTTTCTGGATAGCGGAGTTTCTGAAGATGTGTTGCAGCAGGCCGCCCAGCAACGGGAGCGCCATCGGCCGAGGCGGCGTCCTACTATTGCGGCATTGCGGCGCAATGCACAGCAAGCGCGCGAGATGGCTCTACGCTATGCAGACCGCCTTGCGGAAACGAACCGAAAATTCTGAACCGTTTTTTCTCTATTTGCCGTAACCGTTCAAACCAGACCGCTATTGCCCAACTCCCGGTTATTTCAGTCGTTTTTTGTCTGCGACCGGCTGTTGGGGCTGGACGGATCCGGCGTCCTTCACCGGCGAGAGGAGATGGGGTGGAACATTCCAGCTCCGGCCGTTGTCGGTGATCACGGTGACGGTCTTGCGGTTGTATTTGACCACCGTGCCCAGCAGGCGCCCGCCCTGGTAGGCAAAGCTGACGCGCTGGCCGGGAGTAAATCGCATCATCTCCATGTGTGCCTGCATCGACTCGAGCATTTTCAGACGCGCCACCACGCGCTGGTTGAGCTCCAGCAGTTCTTCGGTAACCGTCCAAACCATGCCGTTATTGCCCTAATTGCGGTTATCTGAGTCTTTTTTTGTCGGCGGCTGGCGGTTGGGGCTGGACGGGTCCAGCGTCCCTCACTGGCGATAGGAGATGGGGTGGAACA
>JAQVDS010000044.1 GCA_028697715.1 Acidithiobacillus sp.
GGCGGAACCAAAACCCAGGAAAGCCTCACCGGAGAGGGTGCCCCAGAGGGAGATGGCGCGTCCCGCTTGAAAGTAGCGGTGGCTGAAGAGGCTCAGGGCGATGAGGGCGGCGCCTAGACCGCCCAGGAAAAGGTAAGCGGCGACCAGCACGCCCCAGCGATCCTGAGTGGCGAAGGTGGTTGCGAAATGAACGGCACTCATAGCAGTTCCTCCGGAATTTTATGTACATAGTAGACGTTGGGACCAGTGCCCAACTCCGTGAGCAGACCCTGGGCCTTGCCGGTGGCGACAACCCTGGTGATGAGGTCGTTGGGATTGTCCAGATCGCCAAAGATGCGAGAGTGGGCCACGCAGGTCTCCACGCAGGCCGGTTGCAGGCCCTCCTGCAGGCGTTCATAGCAGAAATCGCACTTGTCGATGCTGGGTACGGTACGCTTGAGGAAGTTTTTGCCGTAATAGGCTTCGCCCTGGCTGATATCCTGACGGTCGGCAGCGTAGCGGGCATCATAGGGGCAGGCCATGGCACAGGCCTGGCAACCCATGCAGACCTCCGGATTGACGCGGACGATGCCGTTGGCCTCCTTCCAGGTGGCGCCGGTGGGGCAGACGCTCACGCAGGGCGGGTTGTCGCAGTGGTTGCAGAGCTTGGGAAAGAACTGGCGGAGGATCTTGTCGCCCACTTCGATCTCTTCGTCATAGACATAAGTGCGGAATTTGTCGGGGTTCCACACCGGAGTCTGGTTTTCCATGGCGCAGGCCGCCATACAGGCGTTGCAGCCGACGCAGGTGTCCAGATTGATGAGCATGGCATATTTGGTCATGGATGATTCCTCAGACGCGTTCCAGGCGCACGGTGAATTCCTGGGAGCGGAAACCGCCGCTCACCGGTTCGATGAAGTTGGGGGTGATCTTGTTGAGGGCTGTGCCCATGCGATAGCCATGGGTGAGGGCCGGATTCTGGTCGCCATAGCCGCTGTAGAGAAAGACGGTATCTTCCCGGACGAGACGGGTGACATGAACCGAAGCCTCCGCCTTCTGCTGCGTGAGCTGGTTGGTCACCCATACCTTGTCGCCTTCCTTCAGTCCGAGTTTGCCGGCACGCGCGCTGTGCACCCAAAGACCCGTATAAATCTCGCCGCGGAACTTGCTGATCCCTACCAGAGGTTGGAAATCGTTGTTGGGCGAGCAATGGGAGACGACCGGTACCATCCCGAAAGTGAAATAGAATTCGTCGTCAGCCATGGGTGCTCTGCTGCCCGGCCGGCAGTCGGCGGGGATGTGGGTGGCCAGCACTGAGAAATAGGGACTGTCCCACAAGCCAAATTGTTCGCGCAGTTGGCCATAGAGATTGCTGTAGAATTCGGCGCGGCCACTGGGCGTCGGCAGTGCCATCTTGCGCGGCATCCCATAGTTGGCGATGAGTTCTTCCGCCTTGGCCACGGGATAGACCCCCTTCTCGCGCAATACGACATCGAGCTTTTGCGCGGTGATCCCCAGGCCCTCAGCCTTGGCCTCGAAGTCCATCTGGCGGAGGGCCATGGTGAAGGGATTCTTGATACCCTTGGCGCGCTTTTCCTCGGTCAGGGCCTTGAGCCGCGCCGCAGGAATACCCATCAAATTCTGCACGGACTGGTAATAGGGTTCGGGGCTGCCCGTAAGGATCTCCGTGAATTTCAGGAAGGCGTCGGTCAGAATGACGTTGTCATAGGCGGGCGGGACGGCCTGGTATCGAGTGATGAGCATGTTGTCGGGGTTGACGCCGTTGCCGTAAATGGCGGGCTCGTCCCGTTCCAGATAGGTGAGCTCCGGCAGCACCACGTCGGCATAGGCGACAGTATCGGCGGGCATGACATCCATGACCACCACCAGTTCCATGTTGGGGTGGGTGAACGCCTCTTGCCAGAACCCTTCCGGCGCATCGCGCATGGGATTGGTACCATTCAGGAGGATCGCCTTGCACAGGTAGGGCGCGCCCTTCCAGGTGAGCTTGCCCCGGATGGCGGAATCCAATCCTACCTCCGTGGTGAAAGGGAAGGCCGCCCAGTCCGGGGAATCCTTGGGGGTCTGATCGCGATGCACCGCCGCCCAGGCCGGATAACCATGGTTATGAGTGCCCGGATTGGCCGCCGCATTGGCGGACCAGTAGACGAAAGGCATACCGGCAAGGCTTGCCAGTGGCGGGGCCTTGGGGTTGTCCTTTTGCGCCCACATGTTGCGCACCTGTTCGCGATAATCGCCGCCGAAGATCCAGCCGCCGGGCACATCCAGACCACCTTTCAGGGTCTGGATCATCGCCTGCACCCGGCGCAACATCTGGATGTTGCCATAGCGGGCGCCGGACCAGCCAGGAATGACGATGGGTGATTTGGCGGTGCCGAATTCACGGGCGATCTTGCGGATGTCGCCGGCAGCGATGCCCGTATTGTCGGCTGCCCACTCGGGCGTGTAGGGCTCCAGTTCCTGATACTGGGCGTCGAAAACCGTGACGAGCGTCTTGCCCCCGTGCTGGAAGTTGGCCGGGGCGCGCAATTGCGGTTTGACTGCGGCGCCGCTGATGCTTCGGAGATTGCTATTGCTGAACGCGGGGAGGAAGACCACTTGTCCGCTGTGCTGGTCGATTACTGCGGGCTCCTTGTCGGCCGAAAGGTACAGTTCCCATGCGTTGTGGGCGTTTTTCCGGACGAGGAAGGGCAGGTTGCTATGGCTGATGAGAAAATCTTCGTCGTACCAACCCTGGTGCATCATCTCGCGAAGCATGGCCAGGGTGAAGTCCAGGTCGGTGCCCGGCTTGATGGCGTACCACTCATCGGCTTTGGCCGCGGTTTCAGAGGCGCGGGGGTCAAGTACTACCACCTTGACACCCTTTTCCTTAGCCCCGGCAAAGCGGACGGCGCGGCAGGTGGAAACGCCGCCAATGCAGGCGTTGCCGATGATGGAGAGGATATAATCGCTGTTTTCGTAATCCTCGATGTTTTCACCATGCACCACAAAGTTGCCGGTCATGGAATTGGTGCCCAGGTGACCGTCAAAGACGCAGTTTTGCGTGGGCGAGGTAATGAGGTTAGGGCACTGGATGGCAGAGGTGAAGGCAATGGTATGGGGCACGTAGAAGGAGCAGGTGCTCCAGCCGCCGTAAACCGTCCATTCCCAGGGTTTGATGTTTTTGCTCTTCCGAGCAATGTAGTCCCAGGCTTCTTCCCAGGTTGCCGAGCGGAATTTCATCTCTCCCCGCTTGCTGCCCGCCACGCGAATGAGGGGTGTCTTGATGCGATTGGCGCTGTAGACCTGGCGTAAACCTGACTGACCGCGGGCGCAGATCTTGTCGCCGTTGAGGGTCGAGTTGGGATTGCCACCCAGCTTCATGATACGGCTCTTGCCCTTGCGCTCGGCCACCGTGATGCGTAGGGAGCAGAAAGACGAACAATAATTACAAATGGAATAGGCGAAATGATCCTCCGGATCAGGGTGGTCGGGCCCGGCGATCTGAATCCAGTTCGGGCGGTACAGGGTGACGCCGACTGCCCCCAGGCTGGTGTTTTTGAGAAAACTGCGGCGGGTCATTTTAGGGAACTGCCAAGCCATGATTAGGCCTCCTGCCTGTAAATACGCGTTGTGACGAACCGAATTAAGCCGACGCAGAACGCCGGTCTTGTTTCTACAGATACAACACAATCATACTATATTCTTATATTATAATCCTTGGTATAGAAATAACAAGATACCGATATCGTATTATATGGTATTGATTCATCGATGTTTTATGTGGGTACTGAGCCCCAGCTTACCCAGGATCAGGTAGGCCATGACGAGGAAGTCCTTGTGAGTGCGGTAGACAAGGGCTTTGGTCAATGCTGGATGTCAGGAGTTGCCATGCGGTTGTTCATCGCCGAAACGCCCTCTCTCGGAAAAGGAATCGCCAAATATCTGCCGGGTAGTCAGCTTTGCAGAGACGGTTGCGTCCAGTGTGGACAGGATACCGTGAAGTGAATCCCTCCGATTTCTTATGTGTAGCAGCAAATTAGTAATGTCCGCTTTCGGCACGTTAGAAATGTCCGCCTGGAAGAGTAGAGAGGCAAGGACGAATGACGCAGGAGCGGATAGAGATGAGCGAGCGGGAGCTCAAGCGGTTTGCGGTGCTGCGTCATGGTTTTCCCAGGATTTCTGGAAACCCGGCATGAGCAGGATGTGATCCCATTGCCCGCCTTTGGCCTTGTGGCCGGTGGAAAGGACATACTGCGCGGAATGGGCGGAAGCTTCGGTGTTTCGCAAGGCCATTGCCACTTCCTCGATATTGCCGTTTTTTTCTTCCACGATTTTGACCAGGGGGGCCATGCCCTGACCCAGTGGGGTTTTGACATAATCATGGAGCTGAAACCAGTCGTCGAAAAAGCTGAGTTCGGGATGCCTGGCAAACTCGTTTTTGTACAGGCGTCCCATGGCTTCCAGCAGATTGACGATTTCCCCGGTACCGCCGACAACATGAATCCGTTGATTGGCGCGCACGGCGCTGACCGCCGCTTGCAAGAGTTCCGCATTACCGCGAAAGAGCACGGCATTGACCGCCCCCGGATTTTCGTCCAGCACCTGGCTCTCCGGTCCCTTGCCGGTCAGCAGGTAGGGCGATCCCATCAGCTGGAGAAAGTGGTTGCCCATGTCCGCCACGTCCTGTCCAAAGCGGTAGCTGGTGGTCAACGGCAAGGTTTTGGTTTCATCGGGATGGTCTTGCTGCATGACCTTCATGGCATCGACGGCCCCGGTGAAATCGTAAATATGCTGGTAGGTATCGCCCACGAGTACCAGGCGCGTACCGAATTGCAGTTGATGTTTCAGAATCGCCAGCATGGGCGGTGAGGCGTCCTGTGCTTCGTCAAAGAGAATGGTGTCTGCCGAAATCCTCGGCGGTTCGAGAGAACAGAGCTTGAGATAGACGCCGTGATCGACAGGAAAGGTGCCGAAAGGATCACGCATACGGTCCCAGGTCCAGGCGCTTGCTCCCAGGAGGGCTTTGGGCGTCCCGGCAAGACCCTGCCGATGCAAGTACTCGGCCAGGTCCGGGACGATGTGTTCGGGACCGATTTCGCGGCTGTCGGACTGGCAGAAAGAGCGAATCATGGACTGAACTGCCATGAGTGCGCGTCCTTCCGAGCAACGCAGTTCCTGCCGTACCTGACGAATCCTGCTCTGAAACTCGGTGCTCTGCTGTAGCTGACTGCGCAAAGGCCCATAGAGACTGCCATTGACCAGACGCTTGCTGGACCTGCCATAGACTTCCATCATGCTGCCGCCGCCATCGGGATGAGGCGCATGAAACGCGAATCCGTGCGCGGTACTGACGCGGGTATTGCGGGGGAACTCGTCACTGGCTTCATCGGCATTGCGACGATTGAACACAAAGTAGGCCAACCGTTCGTCTTTCAAGGGATATTGGGCTGCGCCCTTGAGGGTGGTCGTCTTGCCCGTTCCCGCCAGGGCGTTGACCGCCAGAATTTGCGAATCCTGGTAGTGCAAGTGGTCCAGAATCGAGCACTGTTCGTCGTTATACCGAAAAGCCATATCTCACTCTCCCTGCGCCAGCTACCATCAGGGTGGTGCCGAAAAAACCGTATTTGGTACATTTCACCGAAGCCATGACCAAGGCAAAAACCCAACATCCGGTCGATATTGGCCGTGTAGGAAAGACGGGTAGCCAAGGCAGACGTACACCGAGAGAACTCCCTTGACTGCAAGTAATCATTCGATTACACTACGTTTATGACCTACACGGTGAAACTACTCAGTGAGTTCTCCGACTGGCTCGAGGGCCTGAAGGACGGGCTGACCCGGCAGCGTCTCAACAAGCGGCTGCGCAAGGTCCAGTTGGGCAACCTGGGCGATATGGAACCGGTAGGTGAAGGCGTGTTCGAGATGCGCGAACACTTCGGGCCTGGCTGGCGCATGTACTGCGTCCAGCGTAGCGAGACGCTGATTGTGATGCTCGCCGGTGGTGACAAGTCCACTCAGCAGGCCGACATTCGCCGAGCGATTGCGCTAGCGAAGCTTTTGGAGGATTGACCATGACCAAGAGAATCAAGGTTTCTGAACTTGCCGAGTTCGATGCATCCGAGTACCTGAACAGCGACGAGGATGTAGCGGCGTATCTGACGACCGTTCTTGAAGAGAACGACCCCGCGCTGCTGGCCGCCGCCCTCGGCGACATTGCCCGCGCACGTGGGATGTCACAGGTTGCGAAGGATTCCGGCATTGCACGCGAAGCCCTGTACAAAGCCCTTCGGCCCGGCAGTGAGCCGCGCTTCGAGACGATCAGCCGCGTTTGCGCAGCCCTGGGCGTGCGCCTGGTCGCGCAGCCGATGCATCCGGTTCACTGACGCCGTACTGTTTCGGCCAAGGTGTCGGACCGGAGCTGAGGTAGTCTGGCTCTTGTGGACTGTGAATCCCTCCGATTTCTATGGAGGCTCCGTGACGTGACAGAATGGAGCCATGGATACGATGAAATCAGGTCAGAAGTTTTCGGAAGAGGTTCGGTCTCGCGCAGTTCGATTGGCGGATGAGCATCGAGGGGAATACTCCTCGCTTGCGGCGGCGTTGCAATCGATTGTGCCCAAGTTCGGGTGTACTCCCGAGGCTCTGCGAGAGTGGGTGAATAAGGTGGCAGTAGAGGCTGGTTAGCAGGTGCGCTGCTCGCGCAACGGAGCGGCGACGCAGCCAGCGCGCCATCGAAGTGCCTCTGCCCGCCTTTGTAGAGCACGACAGCGTGTGGCCACCCACCCCGCCAAGGACGTTGCCCAACTCACCCTCAGATTGTGGAAAGAACAATTCGCCGCCAAGCCCCTGCGCTCCGATTTGTACCGCAACCATCACTGAAGAACGCCACTCAGAGAGCGGTTACGCTAGAGACAGCATCGGATCTTCCCCGCAGGTAGCGCCGCACGGCACATCGACTCACCGTTATGGAGTGAAGGGAACCTTTTCAGAAAAGCTTGTCAATATACTGCATGAGTCAATCCATATGGTTCTCCATCTTTCAGATTGTTCTAAGGAAGGCTCTGCACAGCCTGAGCTGATAGAATGAGGCGGTACGCGCAAGGCAGGAGGCGATCATGGCGGGCCAGATGACATTTGCAGAGACAATGGGGCTGTCGCGCCGACACAAGGAGACCAAGCGGGAGCGTTTCCTTCGGGAGATGGACCAGGTGGTGCCTTGGCAGCCGTTGATTGAGTGCATCGCTCCCTACTACCCCAAGGCTGGACCGCGTGGCGGTCGCAAGCCCATGCCGATAGAGCAGATGCTGCGTATTCACTTTCTGCAACAATGGTATGCCTACTCGGACCCGGGCATGGAAGAGGCTCTGTATGAAATCCCCTTGCTACGGGCCTTTGCCGGTATCGATTTGGGCCGTGACCTGATCCCCGACGAGTCCACTATCCTGCGCTTTCGGCGCCTGCTGGAGCAGCACGGCTTGGCGCAACAGATATTTGTCCAGGTGCAGGAGCTGCTGGAAGCCTCCCACTTGATTCTGCAGGAAGGCAAGATGGTGGATGCCACCCTGATTCACGCCCCCAGCTCGACCAAGCATCGAGACCGCAAACGGGACCCCGAAATGCATCAAACCAAGAAGGGGAACCAGTGGTATTTCGGCATGAAGGCCCATGTCGCGACGGACACGCAAGGCCTGGTTCAGGCCGTCGAGGTCACCGCGGCCCATGTCCCGGATCATCGGGTGCTGGAAGAGCTGCTGACCGGAAACGAGAAGACGGTGCTCGCCGATCGTGGCTACGATTACCCGCAGGTCCATGAATTTTTGCGCAAGCAGGGGATTCAGGATGCCGTGGCCCGACGTCGCCATCCCGGCCAGAAGACGGGGCTACAGGCACTCAAGCGTTTCAACCGCCGTGTGGCAAGCATCCGTGCGCGCGGTGAACATGCCTTCCGCGTCCTGAAGTGTCAGTTTGGCTACCGCAAGACTCGCTATCGAGGCCTGACCAAAAACGGTGCGCAACTGAGCACCTTGTTTGCCCTGGTGAACCTGTATCTGGTTCGTAAGGAGCTCTGTTGGCTACGGGCGTAATCCGTCACAAAGACGGAAAGCGGGCGATTTCCGTGCTCACCATGCGCTCTTTGGCGTCTCTGAGGAGGGAAAATGAGAAATTTCGTCGCCAAATCGATTTTGCGAGACAAACTCGTTCCAAATCACGACGATTTTTACACCAGTTCAGAGGTTCCTTAGCGTAGAAACTGGAATAGCATGAATAACGTTGATCTTTATAGACAGAGTTTGGGTATCCAGGCGGTGACGGCATGACGCCCGACAAGACGCTGCCGAGATGGGCGATTACCTCTCGGTGCAATATCTCGCCGACCTCCTGGTCTGGTATCATCTGGCCTGGACCGGCGAGACCCTGCGTCGCAAAAGTGCAACGATTCAGGACTTGATGGCCAAGGGCAGCGGCTTCACTACCGCCGACCGCACAGCTCTGCTCGCCTGTCTGGGGGAGACTATTACCGGCCTGTTGCCGCGCTATCAGGCCCTGGCCCAGGCGGGCCGGATCGAGATTTCCACGACGCCGTACCAGCATCCGATTGCCCCGCTGCTGCTCGACTTTCGCTCAGCGCGGGATGGGCTGCCAGATGCACCATTGCCCGAGTGTCCGCAATACCCGGGGGGCAAAGAGCGAGTACAACGGCAATTGCGCCGAGCGCTGGCGAGTCATCGCCAGCATTTTTCTGAGCCTCCCCGCGGAATCTGGCCGGCCGAAGGCGGGGTTTCTGCAGAGTTCGTGAAGTTGCTGGGCGACGAAGGAGTGCTGTGGACGGCCTCGGGGGAGGGTGTCCTCGGGCGCAGCCTGCATCAGTCCTTTCCGGATCGCTCGCCAGCCCAGGGACGGGCAGAGTACCTGTATCAGGCTTATCGCTCGGCCGGCCAGGGACCGCATTTATTCTTTCGGGATGATTCGCTCTCGGATCGCATCGGCTTCGACTACAAGACCTGGTCTGGACATGATGCGGCGACGGACTTCGTACAACGTCTGGAGGCGATCTGGCGCGATACCGAAGATCAGCCGGTGCCAGTGGTAAGCGTCATTCTCGATGGTGAGAATGCCTGGGAATACTACCCCTACAATGGCTATTATTTTCTCAGCGAGCTCTACCGGCTCTTGAGTAACCACCCGCACCTTCAGCTCTGTACCTTTGGCGATTATGTGCGCGATCACGGCGATGCCGCCCAAGACCTGCTCAAGCTCGCCGCGGGTAGCTGGGTCTATGGAAATTTCAGTACCTGGATTGGTGACCCGGCAAAGAATCGTGCCTGGGATCTGCTCTGCCATGCCAAGCTGGCGGTGGACCAGAAGATCGGCAGTTTCTCCGCCGAGCGCCAGGAAGCGATTCGCCAACAGCTCGCCCGCTGTGAGGGGTCGGACTGGTTCTGGTGGTTTGGCGATTATAACCCTGGTGATGCCGTACGGGATTTTGATGGCCTCTACCGCGATCACCTGCGGCAACTCTACGACTTGCTGGGGCAGCCAGCGCCAGCGGAACTCGATCAGGCCATCAGTCAGGGCGGCGGCAGCGCCGAGGCTGGTGGTACCATGCGCCGTGGCCACACCTGAGGAAAGCAAACGATGCCCGATGCCCTGCCCCTGCTGTTTGGAGTCCATGCCCACCAACCCATTGGTAATTTTCCCGAGGTCGTTGACGACGCGGTAGCACGTTGTTATCACCCGTTTTTGCAGGTGCTCGATCGCTATCCCGACTTTGTCTTTGCCTTTCACAGCAGTGGCTGGCTGTTGGGTTATCTGGCCGAACGCCATCCCCAGACCATGGAACTCCTGCGCAGCATGGTGGCGCGTGGACAGGTAGAGCTGGTAGGCGCCGGCGACACCGAGCCGGTGCTCGCCGCCATTCCGTATCTTGACCGTATTGAACAGCTGCAATCCATGAGTAACCGGCTGCAGATGGACCCTGAGCCCCAATGTGGCGCGGGAATACGAACACTTCTTGCAGCAGGAGCGTGATGCGGGGCGTCTGGATGCGCGTAAGGCCCTCATCCGCGGGGGAATCTGGAAGGGCTTCCTGCATCGC
>JAQVDS010000045.1 GCA_028697715.1 Acidithiobacillus sp.
GAACGGGCAGCAGTCCGTGCTTTTGATGCTGTGCGACGACACGAAACATGTCCTACTCCTTGGTCGAAGGATCGGTGACAGTCGGGTTGGGGCGCGGCTGCGTTACCACCAGCGGCGGCTGAGGGTGCGGTGCCGGCAGCGCTTGCGTTTCGGGATACGGCACGCGCGAGCCAAGAGTTTTATCCACCGCGCCCCGGATTGGGGAATTTTTGGGCAAGGTGTTCTTGAACTCGTCTTTCATGCCGACCGCTCGCGAAACCTGACGAATGTTCTCAAGCGAGGCAGGCGATACCACGCGAGGAGTCACCAGGATGACCAAATCGGTGCTGCCAGCCTGGAAATCTGTCGATTTGAAGAGGTTGCCCAGGATAGGGATATCTCCGAGCCAGGGCAGCTGAGAGGCACTCTTGGCAGTCTTGGGGTTCACCAATCCCGAAATAACCATGGTCTGACCGTCTCCGACATTGATATCGGCCTCACTGCGCCGGGTGGTAAAACCGGGCACGTTCAGACCATTCAGAACCACACTGGTACTCGGATCGATTTCCGATACATCGGCCAAAACGTGCATGGTAATGTTGTTGTCGTCATCGACCTGGGGCCTGAAATCCAGCTGAATGCCATAATCCCTGTAGGTGACGTTTTGAAACGCCGCCGTACCCGACGCCAGCGCCTGCAGAATGGGAACCTGCCCGCCCGCCAGAAACTTGGTTTCGCCGCCGCTGCGGGTGCTGAGTTGCGGGTTGGCGATTTGATACGCGTCGCCTTTACTCATGGCCAGGTTAATTTTGGACAACATCCCGGTGATGATTCCAACATTCGAGACGCCGGCGATGGGTCGAGCCAGGTTGGTTAAATCGATTACCCCATCCAGGCCCGGAGGCGTAGGCGTCAAGCGAATACCGGTCCCAGCGACGGGCGGTTGAGTGAGATCCTGGCCCAGGGGAACCAGGGGCACATTGCGCGGGCCAACAAAATCTTTGCCATAGCCAATGAAAGGACCAGCAATCTGCTTAGTCCAGTCGACACCCAGATTCTCCAGTGCCGTTTTTTTGATTTCCAGAACATTGACATCGAGCCAAACCATTTTTTCCATCTTGAAAGGTGCCGGGCTGGCCAGAACGATGGTTTTGGGATAGAGAGTCTGCAGCTGCGTGATCCGGGTCAACAGCGTAGCCGGCAGATTTTTCCCGTCCACCATGACGTGGTCGCCAACAATGCGGACTGTGACGGGCACACTGCTGTTGGTGAGCAACTCCCGCATTTCGGCGGCAGCACGGCCCACGTTTTTGGGTGCTACCAACACACGATACGCCTCCTCTCCGCCATCCTTGAACCACACCCGAAGACTGGTTTCGCCCTCGCCATCGCCGAGCAGCAGCAATTCCCTGCCGTCAACCACGGTAGTGCTCAGCACCTTACCATCCCCAACCGCTACGCGCTTCACCGGCTTGGTGGGTATCACCCGCACCTGGCCGGCGTACAGGTCAAGGGTGGGATCCTCTGCGGCCAAGGCGGGAGCAGCCAGCAGAGTACTGATAAGAACAGGCAACAGTTTCTTACCAAATAACATGAGGTTTCCTTTGTGCAGAGGTTAACGGGGGAGAAAAGGCCGCGAAGCGTCCACGGGCGGCAGCAACTTGTCTATCTGAACTGGACGCGTTACTGCATCGCCAGAAGCAGAGACTTCCTGACGAGCAAGACCTTGCTGTTTCTGGCGTGACCCATCGGCCAGGCGGCGCAGCCCGCTGATGTCGAGGCGCTTGTTGACCTGGCCGTTCTGACCCGTACCGCCAACAATGTACTCGATGGAATCGGCGGCATAGAGCGGTCCGTCTTTGCGATCGCGAATTCCCAAGATGTCGCGGACAGTGTAGACCTTGTTGGAAGCGGCCACCTGAGAATCATGGCTACGCAGCACGAGCTGCAATTCCCCCAGTCGCTTCGCAAGAACCAGCTTCTGAATCTGCTCCGGCTTCAGCTCCACGGTCACGGTGTTGAATTGTGCCGGTTGTCCCGTCATGGCGGGATCGTTGTTCATATTGGCAGCAGAATCGGAGGCTACGGTGCGTGTCCCCGTCGCAACAATTTTGAGATCCCGCTCGAGGAATCGCACCCCATCTTTGGGGAGCTTGCTCTCCTGCTCCGTGCCTCCAGCACGAAAAATGAGCGGTCCGCCGGTATTGCCAGCCAAACCGGTAAGCGCCGCGGGGCCCTCCAGTGCGCCGGGGCCAGCGGATGGCAACACATCCTGCCCCGCTTTCAAAAAGCGATCCCGAGCCCGACCCTGCCCGCTACCCTGCGGTTCATCACTTGCTGGCCCGGCATAGAACCAGAGCACATCCACGTGGTCGCCAGGCTGCAGCATGCCATCGAGGGTGCTGATGCTATCGACGGTAAAGGTCATCGCCAGTTTGTCCGGATCGATGATGTCTGCCAGGGTACGCCGACCGCTGAGATAGGAACTCAGTATCGGCTTTCCTTGTAGCAAAGGAACATTGACCCGATGGCCTGAATAACTGTCGAACGTTTCCGGCGTGATGATATCGGCAGGAGCCGTATCACCAGGAATGTTCCGCGCTGCTACCATACCAAGATCCAGAATCGTCCCTGCAGGAATGTCGCGGACGGGCACTACCGCGCGGATCATATTAT
The DNA here is from genome assembly GCA_028697715.1 of Acidithiobacillus sp. Lineage (GTDB taxonomy): Bacteria > Pseudomonadota > Gammaproteobacteria > Acidithiobacillales > Acidithiobacillaceae > Igneacidithiobacillus. The sequence goes on from JAQVDS010000045.1 coordinate 2,656, forward strand.
CGGCTCTATTTGCATATAGTCTTGCCAGTACCGCTTCCTCGCGAGACCGCAAGGTGTGCACGGCGAGGAAGGCAGCTGCCAGGCCAGCCACGATGGCGACGGCCAGAATCAGCCAGCCACCCAGGGCGCGGGCCGGCTTTTTTTGAATGTTTCCGGATTCGAAATCATTGGGGAGTTGCGTAGCCACTTTCCTTCCTTTTTCAGTGTCAATCAACCACAGGCTGGGATGCCGCCCAGGAGTAATCGCTGTAGAAACCGCGTAGCGCCACGGAAAGCTGCGTCAGCACTGAGGCGTTGTCTGGCAATGTTCCCGGAACGATTGAGGGAATGGGGGCGAGCAAAATAACGACCGCCGCAAGCAGGACCACCAGATATTCGATCATCGATTGTCCTCTTTGCGTCTTGCCGGTCCCAGTACTGGTTCTTGCTTCTGGTCTCATAGCTGATCTTCCTCATTTCCTTTTTTGCCAAACGAGTACAACCTGCGTCCCCATCCCGGCATGGGCGGGGAAGGCAAAATCCAAACTCCCGCCCGCCCTCGCCAGACTCAAGCGCGTGGAGGTTGTGCTCAATGCGTCCGCCACTTTCCATCCGTGAGCCTGCGCCTGCCGGAGAAACCAGGCGCGCAGTTGTGCCACGCTCAGCCCACTTTGCAGCACGAGAACCCGGCCCTCTTGGCCACCGGGATCCAGCGTTTCGAGATCAGACTGCAGGGCGGTCCCATCAGGCAGAGCTACCGGCAGAGGATGGGGCTCGGCGTGAGCGTCCATCCGCAAGGTAGAAAGCTCCCCCTCGATGTGATTGCCTACCTGTTGCCACTGCGCCGTCTGCGAATAAGGCTCGTGAATACACGACCACAACTGCTTCATCCCAAACGCCATCGCTTGGAAACTTCCGCTTTCTGCCTTGCAACTGCGCTCCATAGCCCGACGGAATTCGTCAACGCTCATCCTCCCGCCGAAAATGGCCATATTCACGGGTACACCATTGAGGCGCATTTCTTTGGCCAAAGGTCTTTCGCCCAGGCTCTCTGGCAAGGGCCAGAGGGGTAAGTCCTCTGCCTGTGCACAGGACGATAGTGCCGCAAGACCCAACGCCAACAAGGAATGTAAAAAAAGGCGCATTTTGGCCATCGGATCACGGCCCCGGGTACGGAGGAATCGGCGGATAGGGCTGCAAACGATCCCCAACTTGCTGCTCCGTATCGATTTTCAGTCGGTCGCGATCGGGATCGTTCCAATGTTTTTCAAATTCTTCGGCCAGTTTGCCTAGTGGCCAAGTTGCCAGATAAAAGAGTTGGCCAGCGATGCTGAAGCCCACCTTCTTCTTCGACAGGGTCTCCTGGCGCTTCATGATTCCTTCACGGAGCAGCCGCTCTTCCTCTCCTGGTCCATTGGCCGTCCAAGGGTCCGTCAAGACCGCCGCCTGTGCTTTGAACTGCAGTGGATCACCGAGCCCCACCTCGGCAAAAATCCGCTGCGGCAGACCAGCCGCCGATACCGTCACCGCGGCTACCGTAGGGCCGGTCATCTGTAGAGGGTTTCCAGCAAGGCGGTTGAGGGCGTTGCTGACTCCAGATGTCCAGCCGCCATCAAAGGTCTCCTGTCGAGTTGCCACGGTGATGTTCTGCTCGCGCTGCACCAGTAGGGGCTGCCCGTCATGCTTGCGCAGCAGAGGCTCGCCGCTGGAACCGGTGGCCAGCCCCGCAGCCCCGGCACTGCCGATGACAGCGGTAAGCCGTTCATTCCGCCCCCCAAAGAAGCGGATGGAAACCTCTTTCTGCAAGTCAGCGTCCGACTTGAGAGAAGCCCACTCGCGTCCGGCGGGGGGCGCTGCCGGCGATACCACCCGCTCCCAGGCGGCATAGCGGGCGGCTTCGATGCTGCGATCCTGCAAATATCCCCATTTGCCCACGTATACGCCGAGGATGAGTAGCGGCACGAGCACGAATCCCGCCACCACGACGACCTCGGTCAAGGCCTGCCCCCTTTCCCGGGATGCTCTACGATCCACTATTTCTGGAACCCTTGCTGTACCTGACTGGACCAAGGACGCCTCCCTCATTGTGTGTTGGCTTGGTGGATGTACTCGCGCATTGCTTTTGAGCCTTTTTTTCCGTTTTCATACTGCTCTTCTACACCCTTATCCTGCAGGGCCTTTAATTGTCGAATCTGCGCCTCTGGTATGCCGATCTCGCGCATTTCTGCATTGATTTTCGGATAAAAGTTTTTTTGCAGATCTTTTTCCATCTCTGCGGAATCTTCTAACCCTTTTGCAACCTTATTTATAAGCTCCTTAAGTTTTGGCGCATTCTTTACCATGTCTAATTCAAGACGTTTTTCTTCCGCCTTGCGATAGGCCGCCAACTGTGCCGGGGTCATTTTCCTCTCCTTATCCAGGCGTTCTTTCAGATGCGCCCTGGTGAACTCTTCGGTCTTCTTTCCCAAAGGGATCACCGAGCTTTGAAGAATATACCCCAACTTGAGATCTTTAAGCTGATAGGGAAGGTTGGTTTTTGGATTAACCCTTGTTAACCAATCCTTCGCCAGGTCATTGAAAACAAGGCAGCGCCAGCCGGTATTGTGCAGTTTCTGCAGCAGATTTTTGTCTTCCACTGATTCTGGATCACCACCGTCCGTGCCGGGATCACTGATAACGATCACTGCGTTATTCGCGACCAGTGGGGTAACCTGCTGGGTGAAAGTCATGAACTCATCCCCTGCCTTCCAGCCCGGAACCTTGGGTGGAGGATTAAAAACGTAGCCCTGCACTGCTGCGGCCTGAATGAAAGCCTTGTGCAACTGCGATACGGATCCGGCAGCGACAAACGGCACCATGCGCCAAAAGGACTGCATCTTTGTGTATTCCGTTGTGTTGGGGCCATTCCAGTGGGGCATGGCATGGCTGGCAAGTTGCCAGGAGAACTGCAAAATCCTCCAGTGTTTGGTGGACTCTGGCGCAAACAGCATCCCTTGCAGGGCGAGACTCGCCTGCAACGCCGCGGGATTGATTACAAAATCGTGCAGATCATCCGACAGCATGAAGCCCTGGGGCATATCGAACTGGCTGAGTGGACGACAATTCATCAAGGATTTGGCGTTAATTTGCTGAATCTTGGCCTGTATCGGGCTATTGACCACCGAATCACCCAAGAAGCCAGCACTGGAATTGTCATAAGATCGGATACCTTTCCAGTCCAGATCTGCAAACCTTGCCGCGTTGTGCCGCATGAGGGCATCTGCAGCCGGGTAGGGATCCATTGGCCCTTGCAGCGATTTCGACTGCAGTACCTCCTTGGGTGCCGCCGGCCTGGCCAAAAACTCCTCCAGTCCCTCTTGCTCATGCTTGACTGATGGATCCGCTGCCAAAGCCGAAGGACCGCCATACAAGGCGACAAGCAGAGTCAGCACTCCTATCGATCGTTTCCGAAGTAAAGCCATTCGTTACTCCATAGTATTCAAAGCAAGTACCTGCGCCTTCTCAGTGGTGTTGAGATCCACTAAACGCGCGCTCCAAAAGGGACTGAAAAGATTCGCCCGCTCGTCAAGGCCATCGCTTCGCGGCCAGAGGGAATGAGGTCGACGAAAATAGATCTGGGCCGCAGCGGCAGCGCGCACGCCTTCGTTGTGTCCGGCACCTTTGCTCTGCAGATGCATGTTCAACCAAGCAAGGCGCGGATTGCTAGCATCAGGATCGTGGCTAATACCGAGAGCCGTTACCGAGTCCCGGACCTTAGCGACGGGGAGGTCAACAACCACAAGATAGCGAGGGGCGCTGTCGGTCATGTCTTCGCGCGGGCGATTCTTATCATTCCAAACCAGGTCGCGGTAAGGGGATATACCTTTATAATCTCCCCTTCCAAACGGGACGTAGAGCTCCAGAGGCAGCTTCTTATTGTAGTCTTGTATAACTTTACGCATACCACTGAAGTCCGCCCAAGCGCCCTGATAGACCTGTCCAGAACGGCTTTGCAGAGCCTTGGCCGTCGCTTCTGCGCCTGGATTGACCACGGTATCTGTCCACGTCTTACCGACCCCGTCGTAATAGTCGAATTTGCTGTACTCGGGGAATTTGGGGAAGGACCAACTCCCTCCCCACCCCCAACTCTCGTTGTAAATATTTTTCCAACAAGGTTTGGGGAGGGAAAACCAGCCGCCACCACAACTGCCCCCAAGATCGACACCTGAGCGAACGGTATCAGCGCCAGACCAGACGTAATTTCCACGCTCATCCTGCGCAAACTGGCTACCACCAAATTTGTGGGTATCGACGCGAGCGCCTAAACGATAGGTAGGTAGAAGAGGAGGAAGATCTATGTGCAAGCCGAAACTAAGCGGAAATCCCACTCCATGATCTCGATTCACCGTGAACGCCTGGGAACCCTCGTTGATCATGCTAGCCATACGCGCACGAGCGCCCGGATCCGACCCATTAGGGTCCGCGCTGCCGCCCCAGGTGGTGACAAAGCCTCGTCTGGCATTCCAATAGGGGGCGACAGTTGCTGCATAGCCGGCAGCGGTATAGTTCAGCACCTGCGCGTCCGGTCCGGCGTTAAGCCTGACGACCTGTTCGACGGTCTTTTGCAAAGCCCCGTTTGGGGTGCTCACTGCTAGAGTCATATTGAAAACCTGAGAAGCGCCAGAGTAGATTTGGTCCATTCCGTTTGCCAACAAAATGAACCCATTGGCGTATGCCTCGCCCGGTACTCTTAATCCTTTAGCTGAGTATTTTACTAGTTTTTCGTAAGCGCTTAACACTCTATCGACGGCAGGACCAAAACCGGGAACGATTAAGTCAACCGCATATGCAGCCATTTTGATATATATCAGAGGACGTTCTATATTTTTCCCCGCCGACTCAGCATAACGCGACCAAGAGAGAATGCTGACAGCCTGACCGATGGCGATCTGGTTGGTGAGCATAGCGCGGTTAAGATAGGCGTCGAGATTCATCTGCCGGGCCTGGAGCTCCATGCCGCTGAAGGCGGCGGCATCGGCGGCATTCTGTACCTTGAGCTTGCTGGCGGTGACCTGGCCCGTATTGAAGACCAGCAAAACGCCAGCAATGGCCGCTGGTATCAGCAGCAACGCAAAGAGCGCAGCCTGACCGGACTCCCGATTTTTGACAGAGCGCATCCTCTGGCGAAACTTACCAGTTTTTTCTTTACGTGCTATGCCTCGCATTCCGCCCCCCACAAAAATCCAACTAACAATTGCTCGCAACAGAATCACAAATATGAACATGTCCTTCCGCAAGTACGCGGATGTTCCGCATCTTTGCGGAAAAATGCGACCGCCAAAGCGGTCGCTTACAAGCAAGATTTCTTTTACTCCGTACCGTTTAGCACGGTAGCAGAGCTATAGTCTCCCATGCTCTTCTGCACTGTGCCTTTGCTGTTCGCATTACTAGCTGCAGTCTTCGCATTGCCCACGTTCGTGCTTGAATCGGTTCCAGACAACTCTGCGGCGATACCGGCAACCTGATGCCGCATGGTCTGGCCAAAGAAGGAAAACACCGCGATGGCGGAAATCGCGATCAGAGCGACGACGATGAGATACTCGGTCATGCCCTGACCAGCCTCACGCACAGACTTCTTTACTGCAACGAACTTCTGCTTCATAAAACACCTCCATCAGTTGAGTGAGTTACAACAAGGGATCCTTGCTTACGCAAGACAAATTGCTTTTACCTCTTCTGCAAATCCTTATACGAACTGTAGTCAGACATACTTTTGGTTTTTTGAGCATTATCGGCCGCATACTGAGCCTTTTGTTTCGCATATTTCACGCCATATTTGGTAGAGTCCGTGCCGACCAATTCGTGAGCCAGACCGGCCACCTGATTGCGCATGGTCTGACCAAAGCGCGAGAAAACCACAATGGATGAAATCGCAATCAAGGCGACGACAATCAAATACTCTGTCATACCTTGCCCAAATTGGCGCTTCGCGCCGATTCGTTTACTTTGCACTGTTACGCCCTCCTGACTGAGCATTACCCCGGAAGATGAAATTTCCCTAGTGATTGAACAAACCGCCCACCAGATTGCTGACACCACGATATATTTGATAACGCAGTTCCGACTGCGCGGCATCGGTAGCCGTATCCGTGATCTGTCGCACCGGTGCAGGTACAGACTGATTGGCAGAACCCTGAGAGGAGCCCTGACCCACTGTACCCCCTATGGGAGGCGCCGAACCCACGCCCCCGGCGCCTGCAGTTGCCATCGCGGGAGCTCCGCCCGCGCCCGTCGTGCCCGCCGTCGGCACAAATCCAGGGGTAAGGTTGACCACCTCTACCCGACGATTCTTGGCCCGTCCGGCGTCTGTGCTGTTATCGGCAACCGGCTGTGTCGCCCCCAGGCCACGCGTAGCGATCTGTTGTGCGGGCACTCCATCGGCAACCAAGGCTGCTTTCACGGCACGGGCGCGGGCTTCCGAAAGGCGCTGGTTGAACTCCGCCGATCCCACCGCGTCGGTGTGACCATCCAGCCCAATGGTCCAGTTGGGATGTTGGCGAAGGGTTTGCGCCAATTGCTGGACCTGCGGCAGGGCGTCAGGTCGCAGAGTTGCCTTGTTGTAGTCGAAGTGGATATGCATGGCGAAACGACCCTGCTGTGCCAGGGCGCTACCCATCTCTGCTGCCGTCAGCAGTTCCCGGTCTGCGGTGACCAGACCGGTCTGCATGGGCTTGGTCTGTACGGCGTAGATGTAGGTTTTCCCAGCATAAGGACCGTTATGGCTACCTACCCATAAATAGACCCAAGTTTGCGAGCCGTTGGGGGAGTCCAGGCGGGCCGTACTCATGCGGCCCCCGCCTGGCCCGAAATAGGTACCGAAATTATCTCCCGCGCCGCGCCAGATAGGGTCAGTATAAAAACTGACCTGGGAGGTATAGCCCTTGGCGATACAGGCATCGTTTGCGCACTGCCAAAGGATCTTGAAGTGCATATTCTGGACCATCGTGGGCACCGATTCTGATGCATCGTGGGCGGTCATTCTGATCGATCGTGGGCACTGATTCTGGTGTGATCGTGGGCACTTTTGCCGTTTTTTCAGAATCGGTGCCCA
>JAQVDS010000024.1 GCA_028697715.1 Acidithiobacillus sp.
GATGAGTTTGTCTATCGCTTCAATCGCCGCTTCTGGGAAGCTGAGCTTCCCTTGCGCCTGCTCAACGCGTGTATGGACCACAGACCCGTCCGGCTGCTGGCTGAGAAAGGTTAAGAGGCATGTTTTTAGTTGCTCCACACGACCTTCCACATGGGGACGGGTGCGTTCGTCGGCCAGAAGACGTTCATAGAAGCGATCCGTAAGTTCAGGCAGGCGCGGCACCAAATGTTGGCCGAGATGGCGGAGATGCTCCTCGTCCTCCAGGGAAAAACCGCTGATGTGGATGAGGGTCTGCACATCGCTGGGGTTTGCGTCCATAGTCATTCCTTGTTCAGTCTAAGCCTGTTCCAGCACTTGCCCCATGCGCTCGGCGAGCATGCAGGAGGCGGCGACGACGCTGTTCCAATCACCCTTCACGTCGAGAAAGAGGGCGAGAATGCCCTCCCTGCCGGCAGGCAAGAAAAGATGGCGATAGCGGCAATCCCCAAGCAGAATATATTCCGTAGCGCAGGCACTGCGGGATTCGGCCCACCGATCGCTGATGGAGATGAGGGCCGCCCCCAAAGTACCGAGGAAATCTTCATCCACGGTCGGGGGCAACTGCGCAAGCATGACGATGCCGTCCCGACTCATGAGGGCCCAGCCCTGCACGGTGGAAAAACGTTGCATCAACTCCCGGACTTCTTGGTGACAAGCTGCCGATTTGTCCATTTCCTCCTCCTGGCCCGCAACGGGCCGCATCCCGTGGCTCCTGGTTTATCAGGGAAATACAAATAATTCATTGATCCCATGTTGAATTACTTAGACAGTTTTTTGCGGACATCAAGGTCCTGATAGTCTGCTGCGCTCCTGTCCCAGCTAAGCGATCATCCGTACGGGGCGAGCATGGAGCCTTTCCTCTCACCTGAATCCGTGGCGTAGATTTTGCTGAAGGGTCGCCGCGCGGAACTACCCTTCCACCCAGTTTTCGACGATCAGGCCAGCGTCGACATAGAGATCGAAATCCGCCGTGTTGTTGGTCACCAAAGTGACCTCCAGCGATAAGGCATGTGCTGCAATCATACGGTCGAAGCTGCTCTTTCTGGCTGGATACCGCTGGGAGAGCTCTCCAAAAAGGGCTGCCGCGTCCACGTCAAAATCCTTGACGATCAACCTGCTCAAGAGCGTGGCCATTTCCGGATGACGGTTATGGACGTTCAAGCCACAACACAATTCCGCCCAAGTGATCGAACTCACTCCGATCTCGCCGGGTTGACAGGCAGCGAAACGCCGGACGACGGACTCCGGCTGTTCTTTCATGAGATAGATGCAGATATTGGTGTCCAGCAAGTAGCGCAGCATCACCAAGATCTTTCTGCCTCGACAAACTCCGGTCGCTCAGCGCTGTGCTGTGGGCGCAATGCAGCAAACAGCGCGGGAAGCGATTCCAGGGAACTCACTTCGGGCTCCACGATGAGCCGGTTCCCCTCCCGGATCACGACCAATTTTGTCTGCTTCGGAAACGCCATACTCACAGGGATGCGTACAGCTGGCGAGTTCCCTGCCATGAATTGGCGGGTATGAAAGACCTTTTGCATTTTCCCCTCCTGAAGCTACAGGTTACAACATGACGTTATCACCTTGATGGGGTCTCTACAATGCCAAGTCCAATTCCCTTGCGCCACAGCTATCCCCAAAGCCAGCCAGATGCCTGCCGATAGCCATCGCCGCGAGATTTCATTCTTCCGGATCATTCTTTACCTCCGTCTTTGCGGCCTCTTCCAACAACGAGCGGATCAGCTCTTTCCGCCCCATTTGCCGGATCGACATCAGTTGCTGGAACTTCTCTTCCATCTCCGGTTCCAGCCAGAGATCAATGCGCACAAATCCTTCCTCCCGAGCGCGCTTGCGATAGGCAACTACCCGCTGGCGTTGTCCCTCCAGGGCCTCTGGCAGCCTGGGCTTACCCAACTCCGCCACTCCCCTCTTCCCGATTCCGCGTCAGCATCGAGGTGCAGCAGTTCTCCTGGCGCGCTTTGGGTTCCCGTCTCCCGGAGACGGTCTCGATCTCCTGCCCTGCATTCATGCTTTCTCTCCCAGCCTTTTTGCGTCCCAGGGAAAACCGGATGTAATCCCCATTCGACCAATGTACCGCAAAGTGTACCGGCAGACTTGGCAATAGCCAGAGCAGACGCAGTCCCCCCAACAGTGTCACGAGCCCCACAAAATGCCAGTACTCCGGATGCCGCAGGGCCGGCGCCCAATTCTCCGGCAAAAAGTATCCGGCAACGTACCCATAGAGCCACCACGGAATCGCCACGATCCCCAGATAGAGACCCACCGGGATCGCCACAACAAGCAGCCCGGTCACCGTCCAGCGCAGGATCTTCCAGCTGCCATAGAGCCACATCGCTACCGCCTCGAGGAGACGGTCCGACAGGGTAGGTTGGTAGATCTTCATCTTTCCCTCCTGGGCGCGCTTCCCGGGTGCTTGCGGGGTATCGGATAGAACATCGTCAGACTCCTTTTACAAAGAGCTTGCAATCGGAGGGCAATTGACCAAAGTTAATCAACCGCGGCAGGTAAATCCTGAGCAACTCCAGACCCCGATGCAAAGGGCTCCTAAGCGCGGTGTAAACGCGTGGGATTCAGGGTCTGTTACCTATTCATAGAGGGCTCTGATGTGTCGGTCGGAGCCTTTTATATTTTGAGGCGATGACAGCTCACATTTACTTGGACGAAAGCGGAGACCTTGGTTGGCAGTTTGGTCGCCCATTCAAGCGTGGTGGATCAAGTAGATATTTGGTCATCGCAGCGCTTGTTGCGCCACCTGACAAGGATATGGTGACAGAAAGGTGCATCCGAGGTCTTCACAAGGCACGAGGCTGGAGTAGCGCCAAAGAAAAGAAATGGTCAGCCATGACCCCGACTGGCCGCAGCGCGTTTGCGAAAGCTGCTCTAGCCATTCCCAATAAACGCCAGATATTTCTTACCACGCTATTGTAGTCAAAAAATGCAACGTCCTGGACCACATCAGGGCCGATCCGAGTAAGCTCTACAACTATATGGTCAAGCTCTTGGACGCCATGACGAAACATGATCGCGTGATATTTGTTCCAGACCCACGGTCAACCAAAGTTGAGTGCGGCAACAGCCTACTGACTATCTACAAACGGAGCTTTGGTTCGCAGCGCCCAAGGGGCGACCAAGGACCGAAAACGGAACGTGGATGGCTGAGGAGGAACCAGTAGTGCAACAGAATGCTGCATTACTGGAGTACCAGAAAAGTGTCGTCCGTCCCGTTGTTGCCGCCAAAGCCGCGCAACTTCTGAGACCTCGCGGATGCTTAAAAATTCGGAATTCTCATGCGCGTAAGGGTAGCGGCCATTTTGTCAGCTGTACGCGCGAGGGGATGTACCACCCAAGCGAGGCTATTTCTGGCCGAAACAGAGGCACTCCTTCTAGGCCACTGCCCCAGCACCCACACTGCCGGAGCTTTTTTGTGTCTGTCACCCTGACGGGGGTGAGCCGCGACACCTGATCCAGAGTCGTCAGAAAAACTCTCAAGCGATGTCACCGGGTAAGACTTCACCCTTGCACGGAACTTAAACCATATCAAACTCAGGAAGTTATGCTTCATGTTTGGCGGAGAGGGTGGGATTCGAACCCACGGTACCCTTTTGGAGTACACAGCATTTCCAGTGCTGCACCTTCGGCCGCTCGGTCACCTCTCCGTAGAGGCGGGAGTGTAGCCTAGTTGTGCGACGCAAGCAATCGAGACTAGAAGGCCAGGATCTCGCGCTTCTGTCCTTTGGGCAGGCTGGCTATGATGCTTTGGATACGGGTCAGGATTCCAGAACGGTCGTTGGTGAAACGAATGCCGATGGCTGGCGGGTGACCTTCACGGTTTTCCTTGGGCATGACCCAGATCACCTTACCTTGCAGCGGAGTACGCTGGCCATTGTCAGGCAAGGTGATCATCAATAGCACGTCGGTCCCCATGGGCAGCAGGTTCGGGGTTTCGATCAGTATCCCTCCACCCCGTACCTGCGGCAAAAAATAGCGCTGCACCGACTCGGCATCGCGCAGTACCACCGAAAGCGCACGGGCACTGGAATCCAATGTACTCATTCTTCTCTTTCTCCCCAAAACCAGCACCAGAGCAGACGCTCAAGACGCATGGGTATTTGTAGATTCTGGCGCAGATCAACAGCGAGACGCAACCAAGCCTGGTACTCTTTCCATAACTGCGTTGGCGACCAACTCGCCGCCCGCGTCGAAAGCGCTTGCGCCCGCAAAGAGGTTTCCAGACCTTGTTGTAGTCGAAAAATTTGCGTATACAAGCCCAACATCAACTCTCGCAGCAACAAGACGCGTTCTTCATCCTTGCTCCACTGCCCCACCAGCCGCCATAACAACTCAAGTCGCGGTGTTTTGCTGAGCAATTGCGTCTGTGCCTCCTGCAACTCTGGCCAGACGCCGCTGTTGACGAGTTCCAGAGCACGCGCTGGGCGATCGGCATAGCGCTGGGCGAGGGCGTTTACATCAGCAGCATCGACTCCCTGTGCGCGAAGATAACGGGCACAGGCGTCAACTTCATGCAGAGGTGACTCGAGGCGCTGGCAGCGCGAACGAATGGTCGGCAAAAGGCGCACGGGTGCAGCGCTCAGCAACAGTATGCGGGCACGTAGCGGTGGCTCTTCCAGACCCTTGAGCAGGGCGTTGGCTGCTGCCATGCTCATCTGTTCTGCAGCGATGATCCGCAGCACCCGTAAGGGACCAGACTGCGGGGTGTAAGCCAGGACGTCCAACGCTTCGCGTATTTGTTCGATGCCCAGAGTCTTGCCATTACTTGCCTGCAGAGTCAGGTAGTCTGGATGATTTCCCGCATCCAGCAACTGACAGGAAGGGCAAGTACCGCAGGCCTCCTCAGCAGCCCGGTGACAAAGCCAGAGGCGCACGAGTCGTTCCGACCACGCAGCCGCGAGGCTATCCGCCGCCGCCTCGAGCAGCAGAGACTGTGGAAGCCCCCGCGCACGATCGGAAGCCAGCCAGGCCGGTGCGCTAAAATAGGAGATCGCTGCGTTATCCATGATCCGATTGGCGTGGGGGTATCCGCGCCAGCAAAGCCTTCCGTAGCTGCTCTTGGACCTGTGGCAGGGACTGACTGGCGTCGACGCGGCAAAAACGCTTTGACATCTCCGCAGCCCGCTGTGCAAAAGCGGCTTGCGCCCGGCGGAAGAAGTCGATGCTCTCTCGTTCCATGCGATCGGGCCGACGATCGCGAATGCGCTCAGCGGCAACCTGGGGATCGATATCGAGCCAGAACGTCAGATCTGGCTGACGCGAAATACCGGCCCAACGCGAAAGCTCCTCGATACGCGCAAAGGGTACCCCACGCCCGCCCCCCTGATAGGCAATAGTCGAATCCTCGTAACGATCACAGAGCAGGACCTTGCCCGCCGCCAGCGCCGGCAGGATACGACTGCGCAGGTGATTCCGCCGCCCGGCATAGAGCAGCAGCAGCTCCTCTTCCACATCCAGTTGCAGATCAGGATTGAGAAAGATCGCGCGCAGGGCTTCACCCAGTGGCCCACCACCCGGTTCGCGACTGCGCTCCACGGTATAGCCGAGCGTCTCGATCTGCTCGGCAAGAAAAGGCAGAACGGTACTCTTGCCAGCCCCTTCTATCCCTTCGAGAGTTATGAAAAATCCCGAGTCATTAGTCATTTTTGACACCCGCCTGAAGGTAGCGTCGGATCTGCTGCTGATGTTCCGCAAACCCCGCTGAGTAGTGATATTCGTTGCCCTTGGCGATGAAGTAAAGGTCGTCTCCAGATGCCGGGTGCAGAACCGCCGCCAGGGCCTGCTGCGACGGCATGGCGATCGGAGTTGGCGGCAGGCCGCTATGCAGATAGGTATTGTACGGACTTTGCACCTGCATCTGCGCCGGCTGGAGATGACCATCATAGGCCTTGCCCAACGCATAGATTACCGTGGGGTCGGATTGCAGCGGCATCCCTATCCGCAAGCGGTTGAGAAAGACGGCCGCAATGCGTTGTTGCTGCGCCAACGGGGCACCTTCACGTTGCACAATGGAGGCCAGAATCAGCGCCTGATAGGGGTCGTTCAGTGGCAGATTGGGCGCGCGCTGCGCCCACAACTTGTGCAGGGTCTGCTGCATGGCCTGGGCGGCCTGGCGTAGTAGAGTCAGGGCCGGTTCACCGGGCACGTAGCGATAACTCTGCGGCAGCAGGCAACCCTCGGCATGCTGTCGTGCGGCGGCCATCGGTCCCAACAATCTGGGCAATTGTGCTGCCGTGGGGATCCCCTTGGAGTCCAGATAGGGGGCGTGCTGCAGTTGTTGCAGCACCTGCGGCAGATTCATTCCGGGCACGATGGTAAACAGCAGCGGCCGCGAGCGCCCAGCCCGCAAGGTCTCGAGCACTTCTGCCATACTCACCCGTCCGCGAAACCTATAGAGGCCGGCGTGTAGAGGCGGACGCCCCTCCACCTGCCAGAGGAGTCGGAACAGCACGGGGTTCGGCAACAAACCCTTTCTGTGCAGCTCCTGAATACTCGCATCAACGCTGGCTCCCAAGCGGATAGGCACTTCCTTTCCCGCTGCTGGCAACGCAAAGGGGTGGTAGAGACTCCATAGCGCCCAGCCGAGCAGCGCAAAAATCGTGAAGAGGACAAGCAGGGCCAGGCGTGGCAACCAGGATCTCACGTTGCCTCCGGGAATAATCCCAGCTCGCGATGCCAAGCAGCCAGACGCTGCGCCAAGCTACCCTCAGCGCCGGGGAGGCTGCGATCTTGCCATCGTTGCACCGGCCAGAACCCAATCAGACTGTTACAAAAGAGGATTTCTTCTGCCTCTGCCAGCACAGTTGGCGTTTCTCGTACGGTCTGTACGGCAAGTCCCCAGCCTTCCGCCTGACGTAGAATTGCATCCAGTTGAATTCCACGGATTCCGCCATTGTGCAGATCCGGGGTATAAAGCGTGTCCCCGCGACGCCAGAGGACGTTGCTCTGGATACCCTCGCGCAGGCATCCCTGCTGGTCGCAGAGCACAGCCTCCTGCCACGCCTGCGGCAACGCGCGACGTGCCATGATTTGATTGAGACGATTCAGAGACTTGAGCGCCAGATAGGGCGCACCGCATTGCAGGGGGACCGAGGACAAACCGGCACGGATGCCCTCCTGCCAATGGGTTTCGGGTCGAGTGGGCCAATCCTGCACCAGGAAGATGAGCTGTCCCGCACTTTTCTTGGGCGTGGCATAGCCTTGGCCATCTCGGCGAAGCAACAGGATCTTCAGCACCAAACGCCGAGACGTCACAATAAGAGGGGACCCCTCCAGCAGGTCCTGCCAATGGGCCAGCAGTGTGGCAACATCCGGGACGGCAATTCCCAAAACCGCGGCACCCTGGCTCAGCCGATGCAGGTGCTGCTGCCAAAATAAAGGTTGCGAGGAAATGACGGCAATGGTCTCGAAGAGTCCATCGCCATACTGTACGGCACGTGCGAACGGGAGCGAGTAGGCAGGGTCCTGGAAGACGCCATCGACACTGCAGGCGAGGACCGTCACAGGTCCTCAGTCGTGGAACTTGCGGAATACGAGAGTGCTGTTGGTACCGCCAAAACCGAAGGAATTACTCAACGCAACCTCGACAGACTGCTGCCGGGCGACGTTGGCGACATAATCCAGATCACAACCCTCGCTCGGCTGTTCCAGATTGATGGTGGGCGGCAGGATGCCATTGTGGATCGCCAGCGTAGTAAAAACCGCTTCAATTCCACCGGCGGCGCCGAGAAGATGCCCGGTCATGGACTTGGTAGAACTCATCGCGAGCCTCTTGGAGTGCTCGCCAAATACCGCTTTGACCGCTTCGGTTTCGGCCAGATCACCCAGCGGCGTCGAAGTACCATGAGCATTGATGTAGTCCACGGCATCCGCTGGCAGGCCTGCATTGCGTAGGGCTACCTGCATGCAGCGCACAGCTCCCTCGCCCCCACTGGCGGGTTGCGTCATGTGATAGGCATCAGCACTCATCCCGTAGCCCACCAACTCGGCATAGATCTTCGCGCCACGGCGTTGCGCGAACTCGAGTTCTTCCAGAATCAGGATGCCGGCACCCTCAGCCAAAACAAAGCCGTCGCGCCCCTCGTCCCAAGGACGACTCGCCTTCTCCGGAACATCATTTCGGGTCGACAACGCACGGGCAGCAGAAAACCCTCCCAATCCCAGAGGGCTGATGGCAGCCTCCGCACCACCAGCGATCATCACATCGGCATCACCGTATTCAATGAGCCGTGCCGCGTCACCGATGGAGTGCGTTGCAGTCGAGCAGGCAGTCGCCATGGCAATGTTCGGGCCCTTCGCACCGTACAGTATCGATACATGACCAGACACCATGTTAACGATACAGCGCGGGATGAAGAATGGGGAAATGCGCCGCGGCCCACTCTCGGTCACCACGGAGTGCTCGGACTCGATGCCTGGCAGGCCACCGATACCACTGCCGATGGAAACGCCGACGCGTTCGGCAATTTCCGGGGTAATCTTGAGTCCCGAGTCTTCCATTGCCTCCATGCTGGCGGCGAGGCCGTAATGGATAAACAACTCCATTTTGCGGGCTTCTTTGACGGGCAAATACTGGCCGACATCGAAGCCTTTCACTTCACCAGCGATCTGCGAGGCATAGGCCTCCGGATCGATGCGCGTGACCCGGGCAATGCCACTGCGGCCGTGGACGATGCTGTCCCAAGAGGCGGCCAAACCAATCCCGACCGGAGAAACGATCCCTAGACCGGTAACCACGACACGTCTTTTCAACGCAGACACTCCAAACCGAACGGAGAAATGATCTCAGGCATCCTGCTTGGGCAGATGCGCGCTGACGTAGTCGATGGCCTGCTGCACCGTAGAAATCTTTTCGGCCTCTTCGTCGGGAATTTCGCAGTCGAATTCTTCTTCCAGGGCCATCACCAACTCGACGTTGTCGAGGGAATCGGCACCCAGATCGTCAGCGAAGGACGCTTCGTTGGTGACCTCATCTTCATTCACACCCAGTTGCTCGACGACCACTTTCTTTACACGTGCTGCGATATCATCCATGGGAGAAACTCCTCAGTTGGTAAAAATTATTTTCGGCGGAATTGGACCACAGCTGGCGCGGTCCTGTAAAGGAAAAAGGCATCATCCCATCCACAACCCGCCATTCACCTGCAGGGTTTCGCCGGTGATATAGGCAGCTTGCGCAGAAGCTAGGAAGGCGACGGCGGCTGCCACATCCTGCCCGCTACCCAGGCGGCCAGCGGGAATCTGTTGTAACAGATGCTCACGCTGCGCCTCGTTCAGGACGGCGGTCATATCGGTGGCGATGAAACCTGGGGCGACACAATTGACAGTGACTCCGCGCGCCGCGACCTCGCGCGCCAGGGCGCGGCTGAAGCCCATGACCCCCGCCTTGGCGGCGGCGTAATTGCTCTGCCCGGCATTCCCCATCATCCCCACCACCGAAGTAATGCTGATGATGCGCCCATATTGCGCCTTGATCATGTCGCGCACACAGAGCCGGCTGAGGCGGTAGACTGCGCGCAGATTGGTTTGCAGCACCCGGTCCCAGTCCTCGTCCTTCATACGCAATAGCAACTGATCGCGGGTAATCCCAGCATTATTCACGAGGACGCTGGGGGCCCCTAGCTCGGTCCGGATCTGCGCCAACGTGGCATCCATAGCGGCGTCATCGGTCACATCGAGAACATAACCCCGCCCCTGCTCCCCCAGTTTTTCGCAGAGGGCCTCTGCCCCTGCGGCACTGGTCGCGGTGGCGGCAACCTGGGCACCGAGGCTGCGGAATTCCTCGACCAGCGCGGCGCCAATGCCCCGGCTGCCGCCGGTAATCAGTACCACCTGCCCGTCCAGCGCATGGCTCATCAGAGATCCTCCAACGCGGTGGCGAAACTCTTCTCGTCATCGAGAGACAGCATGCGCAGACTCGGTTCAATGCGCTTGCCCAACCCAGACAGGATCTTCCCCGGGCCCATCTCGACAAAGGTGGTGGCCCCCTGCCGGGCCAGGAAGCGAATGCTCTCGGTCCAACGCACCGGGGAAAAGATCTGCCGACGCAGTGCTTCGCGAATGGCCGCCGGCTCGCGATGACTTTGTGCGTCCACATTATGCACCAGCAGCGCATTGGGACTGCGGAACTCTACTTTGGCAAGATCAAGCGCAAATTTTTCCGCCGCCTCGGTCATCAGCGAACAGTGACTGGGAACACTGACAGGCAAGATCACGACCTTCTTCGCCCCGGCATCCTTGGCCCGCTCACTGAGCCGCTCGACGGCAGCGCGCTGTCCGGCCACAACGATTTGCCCCGGTGCATTGAGATTCGCAAGCTCTAGGACCTGGCCTTGCGCCTCGCGCTGACACAGGGCGCGCAGATCCTCTTCGCTGATACCAAGAACCGCAGCCATCGCCCCTTCGCCCTCGGGCACGGCGTTTTGCATGAGTTCGCCGCGGCGTGCAACCAGCCGGAGCGCGTCGGCAAAGTCCAGGCTGCCGGCGACCACCAAGGCGGTGTACTCGCCCAAAGAGTGGCCGGCGACGAAGTCGGGACTGGATCCGCCCTCCTCCTCCCAGGCGCGGAACATGGCGTAGCCTGCGGTGAGCATCAGCGGTTGGGTCCAACGGGTCTGATTCAGCTCCTCGACTGGACCTTCCTGCGCCAACTGCCAGAGATCGCGATGCAAGAGGTCAGAAGCCTCGGCAAAAATCTCTCGCAGCACTGGGCGGTTGGCACTGATGGCGGCGAGCATGCCTATGGACTGCGATCCTTGACCCGGAAAAACAAAGGCAATCGAACCCTGCACTATAGTCTCCTTGATGCGAATGTGCTGGCTGTACACTCAGGTCCAGCGTAGCAGCGCCGAGCCCCAAGTAAAACCACCGCCAAAGGCCTCCAGCAGCAAAAGCTGACCCGGGCGGAAACAATTACGTTGCACGGCATGATCCAGCGCCAAAGGTACCGAGGCGGCCGACACGTTGCCGTGCTCGCCCACCGTTACCACCACCCGCTCCATGGGCAAGGCGAGCTTTTCTGCGGTGGCCTGGATGATGCGGATATTGGCTTGATGCGGTACCAGCCAGTCGATATCGCTGCTCTGCAAGCCATTGGCAGAGAGGGTCTCCTGCACAATGTCGCCGAGCGTGCGCACAGCCATACGAAATACTGCATTGCCCTGCATCGTCAAGTGGCTCTCCGCTTGCGGTACCTGTAACAGCTCGGCATAGCGCCCATCGGCATGCAGGTGGGTGGAGAGGATGCCTGGCTGTTGCGCTGCCCTGATAATCACGGCACCCGCGCCATCGCCAAAGAGGATGCAGGTACTGCGATCCTGCCAATCGACGATGCGCGACATCGTTTCCACGCCAATGACCAGCGCCGTTGTCGCGGCACCACTGCGCAGAAACTGGTCGGCGGTAGCCAGTGCATAGATGAATCCGGTACAGACCGCCTGCACATCGAAAGCGGCCGCCCCTTGGTTGCCCAGGCGGGCCTGCACCAGACAGGCGGTACTCGGGAAAATCTGATCCGGCGTCGTAGTGGCCACGATGATCAGGTCTATGGCAGCCGCTTGCAACCCGGCAGCAGCAAGGGCGCGCTCGGCAGCACGGGTCGCCATGTCGACACTGCCTTGTCCTTCCGCTGCCAGATGTCGCGAATGAATTCCGGTGCGGGCGACGATCCATTCGTCACTCGTATCCACCCGGGTACTGAGCTCGTGGTTGTCGAGCACCCTTTCCGGCAGATAAGAACCGGTGGCAATCAACTGGCTGTAATTAGGCATCAGGCGCTGTTGCGAATCACTTGCGCCAAATCGTCTTGTACCACTTTGGCGATCTCCAAGGTGAGGCGGTGATGGGCCTCGGCGATGGCCACTTCCACGGCCCGGGCAAAGGCCAGACGGTCGGCGTTGCCATGACTCTTGATGATGATGCCATTCAGGCCAAGCAAAGTTGCACCGTTGTACTGCCGCGAATCGAGCCGGCGTCGCAATTTTTGCAGGATGGGTCGATTGATGAGATAGGCCATGCGCCCATACAATCCCTGCGTGTAACTGGCGCGGAGTTCTTGCCGTACCATGGCAGCCAGGCCTTCAGAGGTCTTGAGAAAAACATTGCCGACGAAACCATCGCAAACCAGAACATCACAACCGTCTTGGTATATCTGAGAGCCTTCCACATTACCAATGAAGTTCAGATGACTCTGCCGCAGCAGAGCACTGGCAGCCTTCACCAGTTCGTTACCCTTGATTTCTTCCGAGCCGATGTTGAGCAGCCCAACCCGGGGCCTTTGCGTTCCCGTCACCTGTGCAAAAAGAATGGATCCCATCACGGCAAATTGCAACAGATGCTCCGGGTGGCAGTCCACATTCGCGCCCAGATCGAGAGCCAGCACCCGACCCTTGCGGGTGGGCAGGAAGGCGGCAATCGCCGGACGGTCGATCCCCGGGATGGTACGCAGGAAGACCTTGCCCAGCGCCATGAGCGCACCGGTGTTACCCGCGCTGACAACCGCATCGACCTGCCCCTCGCGCAACAAACCGATCGCCACGTGCATGGACGAATCACGCTTGCCGCGCAATGCCTGGGAGGGCGCATCGTCCATCTCGACGACCTGACTGGCATGCCGAATCTGTACCTGCTCCGTATCCCTAAGAAGACGGCTGCGCCGCAGTTCCCGGCGGAGAGTCGCCTCATCTCCGACCAGATGAAACTGCACATCCGGATAGCTCTTCACCAGGCCAGCTAGGGCGAGCAGAACCGTGCGCGGTCCCGAGTCGCCACTCATGGCATCAACGGCAATCTGCGGCAATGGAGTTCAGACCGGAGAATTCGTTCAGGCTTCTACGGATTTGCGCACCATCTCGCGCCCTTTGTAGTAACCACACTCCGGGCAGACGTGGTGGGGCAGCTTGCTCGCTCCGCAGTGATCGCAGGTCGACCGGTTGCTTGCCGTCAAGAAATCGTGGGCGCGGCGCATGTCGCGCTTGGATTTGGAGGTTTTACTCTGGGGAACTGCCATGATCTCGCTTCTCCATCAACAAACTACTGATTCGCACCGAGGCTTGGCACCTCGATTCCAGACACCGGACAAATGCCGGATGACCATTCCATACAGCGCGGCAGGAGTGGGAGCGCCAATAACGCCTCCTCCTCCAGCCAATCCTGTACCGCCAATTTTCCATCCGCAGCCATCACCAGCTCGCGCTCGGCGTCAATGGCTACCAGGGCCGCTTCCGTGTCCGCCACACCCACTCGGACCTGCTGGCGGATGTCGCAAGGCATATCGCCCAGACAGCGCTCACAGCGTAGCAGCCCCTGCAAGCGCAGCTCACCGTCGATCAACAGTACCCGACCGCGCCGTTGCAAACGCAAATCCACGGACGCCAAATCCAGCCGCTGCACCGCTTGCAGCAAGCGGGCCCAACGGGCAAAATCGGGCTCTCCAATCAACCGATCCCCCGCCTCGGAAACTCGGGAAATCAGCAAAGTAGAAACGTGCGCCGCAATCATGAGGGCGGCATATTACCGAGGCTCATCACGGGAGTAAAGCAATTTTCTACGCTTAACTCAATCGCGTTGGGAATTTTCCCAGGGTTTGACCCAGTTGGGCAGGGTTATTTAGAATGCCTGGAGTACATGGGAGGCATCTGCCCTCCCATTTTTGCATCTTCAATTCTGGCAACCTGGGGTGGGATTTGGACGCAGTCCTGGCATTGGCCGATGGGCGTATCTTTCACGGCGCGGGATTCGGCGCTACTGGCTTGCGTGCGGGCGAGGTCTGCTTCAATACGGCGATGACCGGGTATCAGGAGATCCTTACCGATCCTTCTTACCGCGGGCAGCTCATCACCCTGACCTATCCTCACATTGGCAATGTCGGCATCAATTCGGAGGATGCCGAAGGTCGCGAGATCTTTTGCGCCGGCCTCCTGCTGCGCACCCTGCCGCGGGCAGCGAGCAACTGGCGGGCGCAAGAAGAACTCGACGCTTATCTGCGGCGCCACGGAGTTCCGGGCATGGCGGAGTTCGATACCCGCGCGCTGACCCGTCATTTGCGCGAACACGGCGCCCAGAACGGGGCCATTGCCGTGGGTAACGACCTAGATATCGAGCAAGTCCTGGCGGCGGCGCGCGCCTTCCCCGGCCTCGAAGGGGCCGATCTGATCGGCGAGGTGACAGCCGGCGAGCGGCAGGAGTGGACCCGCCGTAGCCCCAGCCCTGCAAACGACTATATCAGCCAGGAGTCGGCGCCGACGACCCACCATGTAGTGGTGGTAGATTTTGGTGCCAAGCGGAATATTCTGCGTCTCCTCGCCGACCGTGGCTGCCGCGTGACCCTTCTACCACCACAGAGCAGCAGCGCAGAAATCCTCGGCCTCGGCGCCGATGGCGTCTTGTTCAGCAATGGTCCGGGCGATCCTGCGGCGCTGACCCAAGCGCAGAACACGATGCGGGCAGTCGTCGAGGCGGGCGTCCCTACCTTCGGTCTGTGTCTCGGCCATCAGTTGCTCGGACTCGCCCTGGGCGGCAAGACGCAGAAGATGAAATTCGGGCACCATGGCGCCAACCATCCGGTCCGCGATCTGCGTAGTGGCCGCGTCCTCATCACCAGCCAGAACCATGGCTTTGCGGTGGCGGCCGAGTCCTTACCCAACAGCGTCGAGATCACCCACGTCTCCCTTTTTGATGGCAGCCTGCAGGGGCTACGTCATCGTCATCTGCCCACCTTCTCTTTTCAGGGGCATCCGGAAGCCGGCCCCGGTCCGCATGATGCCAGCATCATTTTTGATGAGTTTGTCGCCAGTTTTGCCACAAGGAAAAGCCATGCCCCGGCGTGAGGATCTGCGAAGTGTACTGATCATCGGCGCTGGCCCCATTGTCATCGGTCAGGCCTGCGAATTCGATTATTCCGGCGTACAGGCCTGCAAGGCCCTGCGCGAAGAAGGCTGCCGGGTGATCCTGGTCAATTCCAACCCAGCCACCATCATGACCGACCCGCAGACGGCAGATGCCGTCTACATCGAGCCGGTGGAGTGGGAGACGGTGGCACGCATCATCGAGCGCGAACGCCCCGACGCCCTGTTGCCGACCATGGGTGGGCAGACGGCGCTCAATTGTGCCCTCGATTTGCACCGCGAAGGGGTCCTCGACCGCTTTGGCGTGCAATTGATTGGTGCCAGCATCTCCGCCATTCGCGAGGCCGAGGATCGTGGTCTTTTCAAGAAGGCCATGGTGGAAATCGGTCTGGAGGTTGCGCGCTCCGCCTTTGCCCACCAGCTCGATGAGGCTCGGGAGATCGCCGACAATATTGGCTACCCGGTCATCATTCGTCCTTCCTTCACCCTTGGCGGCACTGGCGGTGGCGTGGCCTACAACCGCGAGGAATTTGAGGAAATCGCCGCGCGTGGCCTGGAGTCCAGCCCCACCCATGAAATTCTCGTCGAAGAATCGGTGATTGGTTGGAAAGAGTTCGAGATGGAGGTGGTGCGCGACCGCGCCGACAATTGCATCATCATTTGCTCTATCGAAAACATCGACCCGATGGGCGTACATACCGGCGATTCGATCACCGTGGCTCCAGCCCAGACCCTCAGCGACCGCGAATACCAGACCATGCGCGACGCCTCGATTGCCGTGCTGCGGCGCATTGGTGTCGATACCGGCGGCTCCAACGTGCAGTTTGCCGTCAATCCGCGCAATGGCCGGATGCTGGTCATCGAAATGAACCCCCGGGTTTCGCGCTCTTCCGCCCTGGCATCGAAGGCAACGGGCTTCCCGATTGCCAAGGTCGCCGCCAAACTGGCCCTTGGCTATACCCTGGATGAACTGCGCAACGACATCACCCAGGCTACCCCGGCCAGTTTCGAGCCCAGTATCGACTATGTAGTGACCAAGATCCCGCGCTTTGCCTTCGAGAAATTTCCCGAGGCCGACCCGCACTTGACCACCCAGATGAAGTCGGTCGGGGAAGTCATGGCCATGGGGCGCAGTTTCCAGGAGTCGCTACAAAAGGCCTTGCGCGGCCTGGAAACCGGGATGGACGGGCTGAATGAACTGGATACCAAGAGCTGGAGTACCGCACAGATCGAGCAGGCTCTGCGCAACCCGGGCCCCGAACGCCTCTGGCAGGCGGCAGATGCCTTCCGCCTCGGCTGGACGCTTTTACGCATTCACGAATTGACGCAGATCGATCCGTGGTTCCTCGAGCAGATCGCCGAGTTGGTGAACATGGAAAATGACCTGCGCGGGCGTGCCGTGGCAAGTCTGGATAAAGCGGAGCTGCGGCATCTGAAGCGGATGGGTTTTTCCGACCGACGCCTGGCGCAGCTCCTCGGCTGCCGCGAGGCGGCCCTGCGCGAACATCGTCACAAGCTGGGCATCCGTCCCGTGTATAAGCGGGTGGATACCTGTGCTGCCGAGTTCCATTCGCCTACCCCCTACCTCTACTCCACCTACGAGGACGAGTGCGAGGCGCAGCCCAGCGAGCGCAAAAAGATCATGATCCTGGGCGGCGGACCCAATCGGATCGGCCAAGGGATCGAATTCGACTATTGCTGCGTGCATGCGGCCATGGCCATGCGCGAAGATGGCTATGAAACGATCATGGTCAACTGCAACCCCGAGACGGTCTCCACCGATTACGACACCTCCGATCGCCTCTATTTCGAGCCACTCACCCTGGAAGATGTGCTGGAGATCGTGCAGATCGAAAAGCCTGAAGGGGTCATCGTCCAGTTTGGCGGGCAGACCCCACTCAAGCTCGCCAACGATCTTTCGGCGGCAGGCGTACCGATCATCGGCACCAGCCCGGACTCCATCGATCTGGCGGAAGACCGCGAACGCTTCCAACAGCTGTTGCAGCGCCTGCAATTACGCCAACCGGAAAATGCCATCGCCCGCAGCAGCACCGAGGCCCTTGCCCATGCGCGCTCCCTCGGGTATCCCTTGGTCGTGCGGCCCTCCTACGTGCTCGGTGGCCGCGCCATGCGCATCGTCTATGCCGAGGATGACCTGGAGCGCTACATGCAGGAGGCGGTGCGGGTTTCCGAAGATCAGCCGGTCCTGCTCGATCGCTTCCTGAACAACGCCCTGGAAGTCGACATCGACGCCGTTGCCGATGGGGAACGCGTACTGGTGGCCGGTATCATGGAGCATATCGAGCAGGCGGGCGTGCACAGCGGTGACTCGGCCTGCTGTCTGCCGCCCTACTCGTTACCAAGCAGCATACAAAGCCAATTACGGCAGCAGACCGAAGCGCTGGGCAAGGCCCTGGGGGTGGTCGGATTGATGAACTGCCAGTTTGCCGTGCAAGGATCGGATATCTACGTCCTGGAGGTGAATCCCCGTGCGTCGCGCACGGTGCCCTTCGTGTCCAAGGCTGCGGGCATCCCTCTGGCCAAGATCGCGGCGCGCTGCATGGCGGGCAAGACTCTGGCGCAGCAGGGGGTGGAAGAAATCACCCTCGGGCAGCACTTCAGCGTCAAGGAAGCGGTCTTTCCCTTCCTCAAATTTCCCGGGGTAGACGTGCTTCTCGGTCCAGAGATGAAGTCTACCGGCGAGGTGATGGGTATCGGGAGCAGCTTCGGAGAGGCCTTCCTCAAGGCGCAGATTGCCGCCGGCGAGCACTTTCCGCGGCAAGGCACGGTGTTTTTGAGCGTGCGCGACGCCGATAAGGAAGGCATCATCCCGGTCGCCCGCGAATTGCACCGCCTCGGCTTTTCTCTGCTCGCTACCCGGGGCACGGCCCAGCATCTCGACCGTGCGGGTCTCCGTGTCGCCGCGGTCAACAAGGTGACCGAGGGGCGTCCCCACATCGTCGATGCGATCAAGAATGGTAAGGTGCAGATCATCATCAACACCGTCGATGAGCGCCAATCGGTGCGCGATTCTTTCAGTATTCGTCGCGCCGCCCTACAGATGGGCCTCACCTACTACACCACCCTGGCTGGCGCCACAGCCGGTACTGCCGCCCTTGCTGTCCTGCTCAGCCAGGAGCGCAGCGTCGTTTGTTTGCAGGATCTGGCCAGCCAGTCCCCTTCCCGGAGGTAAGCAACTATGAGTGACAAGATTCCGATGACCGTCGTCGGCGCAGAGCGCTTGCGCGAAGAACTGCAAAGACTCAAGAGCAAGGATCGCCCAGCGGTGATTGAAGCCATTGCCGAGGCGCGCGCCAAGGGAGATCTCTCAGAAAACGCCGAATATGATGCGGCCAAAGAACAGCAGGGCTTCATCGAAGGGCGCATTCGCGAGATCGAGGACTTCATCGCCCGCGCGCAAATCATCGATCCAAAATCACTCAATGCTGGCGACCGCATTGTCTTTGGCGCAACGGTTGAGCTCGAGGATCAGGATGGGCAAACCATCACATATCAAATCGTCGGCGATGCCGAAGCCGATATCAAGGAAAACAAAATTTCCATCAGCTCTCCTGTCGCCCGCGCCCTGATCGGCAAACACGAAGGAGATAGCATCGAGGTCAACGCTCCCGGCGGTACCCGGGAATACAGCATCCTCGCGGTCCGCTATATCTGATCCGCAGTGCGATCACGCTCTCCGGGGCGTCCACGGGAAACGAATCCATGCTCCATCATTTCTATCTGTTTCTACTGGCTGCCTTGCAGGGCGTGACCGAGCTCTTCCCGATCTCCAGCCTCGGCCACAGCATCCTCGTGCCAGCTCTGTTCCGCTGGCCCATCAATCGCGATGCCTCGTGGTTTCTGCCCTTCATCGTTGTCTTGCACTTGGGCACGCTGGCGGCGCTGTTGAGTTTTTTCTGGCGCGATTGGGTCGAACTGATCGGTGCCTTTCTGCGCGATCGGGGGCGTCCACGCAGTGCCGAAACCCGGCTTCTGTGGCTCTTGATCCTGGCGAGCATACCCGCCGGCCTGCTCGGCCTTGCCCTTGCCCATCGGATCAAAGACCTCTTTGGCGGCTTTGCTTTTGCCGCAGTCGCTTTGATGGTGAACGGCGCCCTGCTGATCTGGGGGGATCGTCTGCGCGCCCGGGAGCCCAGCCATACCCTGGAGAAACTCAGTTGGCGGCGCGCCCTGATCATCGGCTTTGCCCAATCGCTGGCCCTGATCCCCGGGTTTTCCCGCTCGGGCGCAACCCTGGTCGCCGGGATTGGCGTAGGCCTGGACTATGCCAATTCGGCGCGTTTTTCCTTTCTTTTGGCCACCCCCATCATCGGTGCAGCCGGCTTGCTCGAAGTGCCCAAACTCGTCCATCAGCATCTGAGTCACGGACTATATGGTGTAATTGTCCTGTCCGGAGTCATTTCCGCGATTTTTGCCTGGCTTTCGGTATGGTTCTTGATGCGCTATTTTCACCAACACGAGATCAAGGCGCTACGACCCTTTGGGATTTACTGCATTCTCTTTGGCGCATTTGCTTTGCTCGTGGGAAATGGCGGCCTGTAAGAAGTATAGCGTCCCGAGCTAGAGCGCCATCAAGAGCGCTCTTCAGCAGCCAGCAATTTGTTCATCGCCCCCCCAGCAAAAGCACTCTGCAGGGCCAAAGCCAGACCCACGGCAGTAAGGATATAAAAAACACCCTGAACGCCAATCCAGCCCAACCCCCATCCACCGACCACACCGCCGGTAAAAATGCCCAGAAACTGCATGAGTGAATACACACCACTGGCAGCACCACGCTGTTCCGGTGTTGTAGAGCGACTCATCATCGAAGGCAAAATTGCGGACGCAATGTTATAGCCGGCAAAGAAGATGATTGCAGCACTGCCTACTGCCCAGAAATGCCCTGCGAATATGCCCATGAACAGTGCGCCGAGGGCGATAATGATTCCGCTAAGAGCGAGTACGCGCCGATGCTCCCGGTTTTTCTCTGCATAAATCACCGGATATAGCATGAGGACGATGCCGCCGAACATGACGGGAAGATAGACCTCCCAGATTGCTCCCTGGGTCAATTGCGTGGCCCGCAACAACTCCGGTGACAGAACAACGAAACTGGCGCCCAAGACCATCTGCAAAATAAAGATGCCGACACTGGCGGCCTGAACCGCAGGGTGAGAGAAAATGCGCAGGGCATCGCGAAAGGAACCCATGCGCCGCTGCTGCCCCTCGGGTATACCAGGAATTACGAAGAACAGAGGTAGAAAAGCCAATACACCGAGGGCCGCCGCCCCCCAAAATACTCCGGCAAGGCCAGAAAATCCGTAAATAATGGGTCCCAACGCCATACCCAGAACATAGGCGATGGAGATACTGCCACCAATGGCGGCCATCGCCTTGGTCCGATGCGCATCGTCCGTGAGATCGCCGGCGGTAGCCAACAGTACGGAGGAGACCGCTCCTGCCCCCTGCAATACACGGGCCAAGACCACCCCCCAAATATTATCCGTAAGCGCCCCGAGTACCGACCCCGCAATGAAGAGCAGCAATCCAAGCACCAGAACCGGCTTACGTCCCAGACGGTCCGAGGCGCTACCAAAAGGAAATTGCAGCAGGGCCTGGGCCAGTCCATAGATGCCGACGGCAAGCCCAAGCAGAAAGGGCGTACTGTCGCGCATCGAATGGCTGTCGAGGGCAAGCACGGGCATCAACATGAAAAGCCCAAGCATGCGGGTCATGTAGATGAAACTGAGTCCAAAAACCGCCTTTTTTTCTTGCCCGGTCATAGGCGGACCCGCGTGCCGCTGGCGCCGCCCCTTTCGTTCAGAAGAAGCCATAACTCAACAACGCCTTGCCCACGAGGAGCGCGGTGAACAGGAGGAACAGATAGCTGATGGAAAATGCAAACATCTTGCGCGCGTAAAGGTCCATCTCGGCGCCTTCTGGCAGTCTGCGTAGGCGCAAGGCCATGCCAACAAACCAGGCACCTGCGATCCAGGCAATTCCGCCGTAAACCCAGTCATGGGTAAGGAAAGCCGGCACCAGACTCACCAGCCAGGTCGCCAGCGCGTAGACCAGGATTTCCTTACGGGTGCGATCAACCCCGTGGGTGACCGGTAACATCGGGATGCAGGCTTTGGCGTAGTCTCGCCGACAGTAAATAGCCAGCGGCCAGAAATGCGCCGGCGTCCAGACGAAGATCAGCGCCACCAGCATCAGCGGCAAAAGGTTTACCGAGCCCATGACTGCGGTCCAGCCAATCAACGGAGGAAGCGCTCCGGCCAGCCCGCCCCAGACGATGTTCCACGGCGTGCTGGGCTTGAGGTACAAGGTATACACCACTCCGTAGCCCACCGTACCGAGCAGGGTCAGCGCCAAGGTCAACGGGTTGGTCCACAGCAAGAGTACCGCAATGCTGACGCTGAGCAGGATCGCGGCATACACTACAGCGCCCTTGCGACCAATGCGGCCCTCTGCGAGGGGACGACGGTGGGTACGCCGCATGTGCTGGTCGAGTTCCGGCTCGACGATCTGGTTGAGCACTCCGCCAGCACCTCCCGCCAGGGCGATACCCAGCAGTCCGGCGACTGCCGCGGGCCAGTGCTGAATACCGCTGGGTGCCAGCAACTCACCAACCGCAGCCGTGAACACGAGCAGAGAGACCACCCGGGCCTTGGCCAAGACCCAGAGATCGCGCAGCAGCTGAACGCCTGCACTCGGGCTGGGCAAGAGAAAGGGTGATGAGGTTTCGATAGACTTAGGCATTTGTTTTCCTTAGCGCCATACCAGGACGATAGCGAGACTCATGGAGAGCACCATGCCCTGATGAAAGGCCACCATGATTCCGGGGTCTTTGGGTTTGAGATTGACCGAATGAAAGAGGAGAAAGCCAACGGCAACCTGGATCACCGCCAGATAGAAGGCCACCGGGAACGCCGGCATCATCCAGCCCAGGGTGGCAACCAGCAACAAGGCAGCACTCACGTGCGCCGCCACCGTCCATTGCGAGGCCTTCTGGGGTTTGACGAAGGCGCCAATCGCCTTGCCGAAGCCCCGCTGTCCGGTGGTCATTCCACCCAGCAGCACGGCCAGCAAGAGCGCATGCAAGGCGCCCATGGAGCCGAGATACGTCCAGAAATTCATGCCTGGATAGGCCAGATTGACCAGAAAGATCAAAAAGACCCCATAGGCAAGAAGTCCATGGATCCCATGGACCAGAGAAGGGGCCTTTCCGGCCAGGACATAGAGGGTGCCCATGCCAAAGAGCGCGGTCACCACGATCAGTCCCAGTCCGGAAAGGGTATTCACGTCTGGCGCGAGAATGGCCAGGGCAAGCGCGACCAGGCCCACCAAAGTTGCCACCACACGGTGGGCTGCTTCGGGATCACTACGCAACATCAAGACCACAATGTTGCGGGTATAGGGCCACTTGGTGCCCAGGGACAGGCCGTAACCGAAGCCTTCGACCAAGCTGCCGAGCAAAATCAACACCATGGCAAAGCCGACTTCCGTGGTAGACAGCGCCTGCACCAAGGCATCGACGAACCCTCCGCTGCTACGCAGTCCTTCGACCACGCCGGCCAGCACCGCGGCAATCAGCGCAAGGCCGATGAACTTGCCGATGGCACGAACGAAGGGGGTCATTTCCGGCTCAACGGCGTGCGGGATTCCTTCCCGTCCACCGACTGCTGGTCCATTCTCGAGTACGCTAGACATGTGTTACTCCTGGATGCTCAGTGCATCCCTGGCATCATCGGCATGGTGCGCAGATACAACTGCGAGAACATCCACCAGGTCAGGCCGATCGTAAAAATGAACAACGGAATGAAAAGCACGAGGGAAACGGTATTCCAAATGTTGTGCTCCGAGACATCGATATGTAGCAGGAAATAGATCTGCGCAATGATGGCGATGGCGGCACAAATCGTAATGACCATCAGCAGTCCAAAAGGCGGAAAGGCATGCGACGAAACCATTGCCGTGGCTGCTGCCATGAGCACCAACGAGATCAGAAAGCCGGTGAAATAGCCCCGAGTACTCGACATCTGTACCTCGGGATGCAGAATCGGATTGTCGTGCCCATGACTCATGACATATACCCCCAGAGATAGACGAAGACGAAGACGAAGACCCAGATAATCGCCTGCAAATGCCAGAACATCCGCAGACTCAGCAAGCGCCCCACGGTATCCGTAGTGAAGCCTTTAGCCGCGACTTGCGCCATCATCACCAGAATCCAGAGCAAGCCAAAGAAGATATGGGCGGCGTGGACCTGGGTGAGAACGATGAAGGCAGAGGCACCGCCGCTGGTCTGCACCGTCACACCGTGGGCAGCCAGATCCATCATGTCGTGGATATCCAGACCGAGAAAAATCACGCCCAGGACAAAAGCCGCAATCAGGCCATTCATCAGACCCGCCTTGTTGCCCTTTTTAACCGCACTCATGCCCATGCCATAGGCCAACACGCTCAAAAACAGTGCTACGGTCTGGGTAAAGGTGTACCACGGGTGAACGAAATCCGCCGGGGTCTGCCCATTGAAGTAGCTGTGGGAATAACTCAGCACACCATAGGCCGCAAAGAGCGTGGCGAAGAGCATGCCGTCACTGAGC
Organism: Acidithiobacillus sp.; assembly: GCA_028697715.1. GTDB lineage: Bacteria > Pseudomonadota > Gammaproteobacteria > Acidithiobacillales > Acidithiobacillaceae > Igneacidithiobacillus. Next base: position 23,519 of record JAQVDS010000024.1, read on the forward strand.
AGATAGAGAAAATATCCAAAACTACGTGTCGAGATCACATCATGGCCGTGGTAGTGGGTATCCCACAACACTGCCTTGCTGGGATCGGGTGAATCATGTGCACTCATCTGTCTAATCCTCTTGTCAGGGGCGTGGCATCAGCCACGCCCGCAATCCTTAGTGGTGATCGCCGCCGGAGCTTGGCGGCGTACCCAATGGGCTTACTTTCTGCCCCTCATAGGCCATCGCCCCGCCAGGAACCGCCTGCCCGCCATGATGTGGCAAGTGTCCTTCCACCTGCTGCTGACGCTGCATGGCCTCGCGCTCCATCTTCTCCAGCTCGGCAGCCGTGATGATGTAGCCCGGATCACCGCGCCAGGACCGCACGATCATCAGCGCGATGATGGCTACCAGACTAAGCAGACAGAGCCACCACATCCGCCAGGTCAGAGCAAAGCCCAGCACGAAGGTCAACGCACCGATGTAGATCGCCACGCCGGTGTTGTTCGGCATGTGGATATCGACGTACTGGGTCGGTTGCGCCTCATTGATACCGTTATGACGACGCCAGGCTAGTTCATCACGGGCGTTGACATGCGGGGTCACCGCAAAGTTGTAGAACGGCACGGGCGAGTGGGTCAGCCACTCCAGGGAGCGCGAGGTACCCCACGCATCCTGCCCAACGCGGTTCTTCACCCGATCGCGAATGCTGACGTAGAGCAACACGAAGAACGCGGCCACCGAGAGGCAGTACACCGCGATGCCGATTTCCTCGGTCACCAGATAGGGATGCCAGGCAGTATTGAACACATAATCCAGACGACGGGTCTGACCCATGAAGCCGAGCATGTACATCGGCACGAAGACCAGCACCGAACCGGCACTGAAGAGCCAGAACATGGTCTTGGCCCAGAATTCATCGAGTTTGAACCCGAAGACCTTGGGGAACCAAAAAAGTACCGAGCCAAAAATGGCGTAAACGATCACCAGCAACATCGAGTGGAAGTGGGCAATCACGAAGACGCTGTTGTGCACCATGTAGTTGATTGCCGGAATGGCCAGCATCATACCCGTCAAACCGCCCACCAGGAGCAGGAACAGCGCGCCGATGGCCCAGAGCATCGCGGCGGTGTAGGTAATGCGTCCGCGATACATGGTGAAGGCCCAGTTGAATACCTTCACACCGGTAGGAATACCAACCAGCATGGTTGCCACACTGAAGAAACTGTTCACGTCCGGTCCCGCACCCATGGTGAAGAAATGATGCAACCAGACCAGCCAGGATACCCCGGCAATGGCAAAACTCGCTGCCACCATGGTGATGTAACCAAAAAGCGGCTTTTCGGAGAAGGCCGGAAAGATCTCTGACATCATGCCAAAGGCAGGCAGAATCACGAAGTACACTTCGGGATGCCCCCAAATCCAGAACAAGTTGGTGTACAACATCAGGTTGCCGCCGAAGCCCGCGGTGAAGAAGTGCGAACCCAAATAGCGATCACAGGCGACCAGGAAGAGCGCCACCTGCAAGGCTGGAAAGGAGGTCAAGGCAATAATGTTGGCCGACAGGCTCGCCCAGGTGAAGATCGGCAGGCGGAACCAAGTCATGCCCGGTGCCCGCATCTTGACGATAGTGGCGATCAGGTTGATGCCACCGAGGGTGGTACCAAGTGCCGTTAGCTCCAGGGTCCAGATCCAATAGTCCACACCCACGCCAGGGCTGTACTGCAGCTCAAAAATTGGCGCATAGCCAAACCAGCCGTTGTGCGCAAAATCACCCACGAAAAGGGAGATCATGATCAAGGCAACAGCCGCCGCGGTAATCCACAACCCGAGAGCGTTGAGATAGGGATAGGCCATATCCCGCGCCCCAACCTGGAGAGGCACGATGATGTTCATGAAGCCCACCAGCAGTGGGGTCGCGGCCAAGAGGATCATGATCAGGCCGTGGGCGCTGTATACCTGCCCAAAATGGAAGGGCGTCAGATATCCATGCACGGCACCGAAGACGCCGGAGGACTGGGGACCGTTGGCCCAGACCTGCTGGGTACGGATCATCAGGCCATCGATGAAGCCGCGAAAGAGCATGACGAGACCGAGTATGATGTACATCACCCCCAGTTTCTTGTGGTCAACGGTGGTCAGCCACTCTTTCCAGAGATAGCCCCACTTGTGATAGTAGGTAATCAGACCCAGTATAATGACTGCGCCGATGACCACGGCCACGAAGAGTGGCGCGAGAATCGGATTGGTATAGGGGATCTGGTCGATTGCCAGTCTCCCTAGTAGAGGGTTCCACCCTCCCGGTACTTGAACGAGCATTTGCGTCACCTCTCCTTTTTCCTAGTCGCGATGCTCAGCGGCTTGCTTTTGCATGTAAGCCACCATGTTTTCAGTCATTGCCGGCGGCAACGGCCAAGTCTTGCCATTCATCACTTCCATCATCAAATGATCAAAGATTCCGCTCTCCACGTTCGAGAAATAGACCACGCGATGATTGACATTAATGTAGGGCTCGGCAAAGCGATTAAAGCTGGCGTAGGTCATGGTCTTCGGTGAAGCCTGTACCTTGCTCACCCAATTCTGGAAATCCTCCTTGCTGACCATCTTGGTCGGAAAGGTCATCCAGGAGGTACCCGCACCCGCATAGTCCGAGGCAATTCCCTGATAGACACCGATGCGATCACTTTCCAGCGCATTCTTGGTGCGCATGCCAGGCATCACATCGATCATGCCGACGAGCTGCGGAATGAAGAAGCCCGAGGTAACCGCCGTAGAGGTAAGGCGGAAAAAGACTGGTGTATGCACCGGCAACACCAATTCATTGGCCACCGCCATATGATATTGCGGATAGATGAATAACCACTGCCAGTCCGTGGCGATGACGTCCACATGTACCGGATCACCCTTGGGTGCCATGTGCTTAGTAATGACGGTAGGATTATATGGATTGATTTCGAAGGTACCTTTGACGGCAAAGTATGCCAGGAAACCGACGGCAATGATCGGAATACCCCAAACCAGAACCTCAAGCGTATTGGAATGAGACCAATGGGCATCGTACTTACCACGATTCTTGCCCTTGGAATATTTCCACATGAACCAGATCACCAGCAGCGCCGTAATACCAACAATGGCACCCATGATGACGACATCAATGATCATGTAATGCAGGTTGGTATCGGCCATCGTACCTTTCGGATCAAAGATCCAGAAAATACCGGCATTGGCAAGGCCAGCCCATGCAGCTGCCAGCATGCCACCTCCCCATAACGCCAGTCGTTTTGCTTGCTTTTTAAACATAACCACTTTCTCCCTGACGGATTCCTAGTTCCGTATCGTTTTGCCGCCGCGGTGTCCTGCAGCAACCCATCCGCGGGTCGAGGCACTCCCTTTAATGCCCTACCCACTGAGCCAAACCAGAAAACACAGTACTGACCGACAGGGAGTTTGGCCCCCGCTGCAAGTCAGCACTATATTCATACAACATTATATTTTTACAGAAGTCTTCTTTTCGGGCATTACGTTATTCCACTAAAAACGCCGAAGCAATAGAAAAGGCCTTCAAATATTTTTGGGAACAACCAAGATCGATTAGCGCGCTGAATTTACAAAAACCATCATATAATTATGTTAGCGTTTTCTTATGTTTAATTTTCCTTAATAATCAAAAGCGATAGACCAGAAGAAAGGTACCAAGATAAACTCTGTCTTTACATCTATGTTTATAGTATTCGCGATAGTAAAGACAAAAAACTACAACTTTGTTTTTTTATTGGAGAAAATTTTCTGCTATTCTCCGCACATGTTGCCCAGTCAACCTTTCCTCGCTTTCCTTCTCAGCAGCGCGCAGGTTCTCCGCCTGCGGGATGGCGGCACCATTACGACAGGCGTCTGGGCGGAAGAACTGCTTCTCCCCTGGCAAGAGTTTCGCAGGGCCGGTTGGCCTATCGTGTTTCTGAGCCCAGATGGCAGACCGGCGCAAATCGATCCGCAGAGCCTACTGCTCGAAAATCTCTCTGGTGACCAGAACAAACAAAGGCATCTGGAGCGCGAATCCGCTCGGCTGCCACTTTCCGACATACTCTCCGTTACCCAGATTTTTCCGTTACTGCCGGCCCTGCGCGGAGTTTTTGTTCCGGGTGGCAATGCTCCGCTGATGGACTTTCCCGACTCGGCTGCCGTAGGACAATTGCTGCGCGAATGCCGGCAGCGGAAAATCCCCGTTGCCACCCTCTGCCACGGTAGCGCCGCCCTTCTCGCCCGCCCTGCTCCTGCTCAAGATCGCCCTTTTGCCAGCTTTCAGGTAAGCTGTTTCCAGAAGCTCGAGGAAGAGCAGACCACTCTCGCGGGACGTTGGCCATTTCACTTGCAAGAAGAGCTGCACAGCTGCGGATTTCAGGTGATATCGGGAACGGCATGGCAAGCGCAGATTGTTCGCGACCGCGATCTGTTCAGCGGCCAGAACCCGGCCTCTGCTCTCCCTCTGGCGCAGGCGTTGTTGGCACGTCTGGAGGAAAATCGTCGTCATAGGGGAAGCAAACATGGATACTGATGCATTAAAGCGTATGGCTGCTGAGGCGGCGCTGGATTACATTCAGCCAGGAATGGTTGTCGGAGTCGGCACCGGTTCCACCAGCAATCACTTCATCGACGCCCTCGGCCGGGCAAAAATTCCCGTTGAAGGCTACGTACCCTCCAGCATAGGCACTGCCGAGCGGCTCAAGTCCCTGGGGCTGCGCGTTCTGGATCTCAACGACACTGGCGACATCCCGGTCTACGTCGACGGCGCCGACGAAATCGATCCGCACTTTCGCCTCATCAAAGGGGGTGGTGGCGCTCTCACCCGCGAAAAGATCGTTGCCTCGGCGGCTCGGCGCTTCGTCTGCATCGCCGATCACTCCAAAGACCACGCAAAACTCGGTAGCTTCCCGTTGCCGGTCGAGGTCCTGCCCTTCGCCCGTAGCTTTGTTGCCCGGCAACTGGTAAAACTGGGTGGCAACCCTAGCCTGCGCAACGGCTTCACCAGCGACAACGGCAATGCCATCCTCGATGTGGTCGGCCTCGATCTCAGCGATCCAGTGGCCATGGAGAGCAAGATCAACAGCATTCCGGGTGTACTCGACAATGGCATTTTTGCCCTGCGTCGCGCCGACGTGGTCCTGCTCGGCAGCCCTGAAGGCGTCATCCGCCGTAGTAACGCGCCACAGTAAGGATCTGGCCAGCAATGGAAGGAGAAATCGACCATCGCGCCACGCGACGGGATTTTCGCGCCGGCACGCTGGCGCGCGCGGATCTCAATCCGGATCCCTGGGTGCAGATGCAACGCTGGCTTGAGGAAGCAGAACGGGCCGGAAACTTCGACCCTACCGCCATGGCCCTGGCCACGGCCGATGGCGGTGGATTCCCTAACGTGCGCTATGTGCTTCTCAAGCATTTTGACGCTCGCGGCGTCTGCTGGTACACCGATAGCCGTAGCCAAAAAGGACAGGAATTGGCCGCCAATGCCCGCGCGGCTCTGGCCTTCTACTGGCCGGAGCTCGATCGGCAACTACGACTGCAGGGGGAGGTCTTTCTACTGCCCGAGAGCGATGCAGAAAGTTATTTCCGCCAGCGGCCCATCGGTAGTCGCCTGGCCGCCGCAGCATCGGAACAGAGTCGGGAAATTGTCGATCGCGCCCATCTGGAAGCAAGAGTGGCGGAGCTCGCGGCCCGCTATCCTGACGGCGATGTACCGCGCAATCCTGCCTGGCGCGGCTACCGTCTGGCACCGCAGCGCTTCGAGTTCTGGCAAGGGCGCAGTAGCAGGCTCCATGACCGCTTTGTCTATACGCGCAACGAAGAGAGTTGGCGCATCACCCGCCTGATGCCCTGAGTGAACTCTCAAAAACCTTCTATGCGCGCCTCGTAGTCGAGCACGATCAGGCGAAATAGGTCATCTCCCAGCTGCACGTGGGCGGTCTGCGGACCGCCAATCCGGATAGAATTCTCCCCCGCCATGCTCAAGCCGAGGGGCTGAAAATGGTCCTGTTCGATGAGCTCATTCAAGAGGTTGCGCAGCTCCGCTTCCGCTACCGTCCCCGTATTATCCACGACGCGGCAGGGCTTTCCGCGCCGCGTCTGCCCCTCGACTACGCGGGCATGCTGCGAAAGCGGTGGCAGCCCGGAATCCTGCTGCTCATCCATGTTGCACCTCCCGAAAGAGCCAGGGCATCTGGCGACGGCGCTCCGCCTCGAAGGCGCGAATGGCGTCGGCGTGAGCCAGCGTCATCTGAATGTCGTCGAGACCGTTGAGCAGCTTGTGTTTCGCTCCCGGGGCGATATCGAAGGAATAATGCTGACCATCGGCGCTGTGCAGCTCCTGCGCGGCGAGATCGATGTGCACCTGCAGGGGTGCAGCCCGCGCGGCAAGGAAAAGTGTGTCGATCGTTTCTTGCTGCAGAGTGATCAGCAAGATGCCATTCTGCACGCAGTTGTTGGCGAAGATATCGGCAAAACTCGGAGCAATGGCCGCACGGATACCGTAGTCGGCAAGTGCCCAGGGAGCATGCTCGCGACTCGATCCACAACCAAAATTCTGCTGTGCCAGAAGGACCTGTGCCCCTTGCAAATCGACTCGGTTGAGCACGAAATCCGGATTGGGATCGGACAAATCGCCATCGCGATAGCGCCAGTCGAAAAACAGGAACTGTCCCAGTCCCTGTCGCTCGATGGTCTTGAGAAACTGCTTGGGGATGATGGCATCGGTATCGACATTGGCGCGATCCAGAGGGATCACCGCCGAATCGAGGGTGGTAAAGGCTTGCATCTCAGGATTTCTCCATGCGCTTGAGGACGACATATTCGACGGCAGCCATTTGATTGGACGCAGCGCGACTCGCGGCGAGCGCGCCCAGCTCCGTCAGACCGCAGCTGAACAAGAGTAGCGCCACCCGCAGAAGAAAGAGACGAGCGCTCACCCGTGCCACCGCCGAAGATCAACAAAATGGCCGGCTATGGCTGCCGCAGCGGCCATGGCCGGGCTGACCAGATGCGTGCGGCCACCGGCGCCCTGCCGCCCCTCGAAATTGCGGTTGGAGGTGGCGGCACAGCGCTCGCCCGGCTCGAGGCGATCGGCATTCATCGCCAGGCACATCGAACAACCCGGTTCCCGCCATTCGAAACCTGCCTGGCGGAAGATTTCGTCGAGTCCCTCAGCCTCCGCCTGCGCTTTGACTAGGCCTGAACCGGGCACAACCAGGACTGCCTTCACCGAGTCCGCCTTGCGCTTGCCGCGCACGATCTCGGCGGCGGCGCGCAGATCCTCTATTCGGGCATTGGTACAGGAGCCGATGAAAACCTTGTCGACCGCAATCTCGCTGATCGGAGTGCCCGCCTGCAGCCCCATGTACTCCAGAGCACGCGTCCACGCCTCCCGGCGCACGGGATCGGGCGCAGCGGCCGGGTCAGGAACCTTCGCGTCGACGGATAAGACCATCTCTGGGCTCGTCCCCCAGGTCACCTGGGGCAGCAATTGGCTAGCGTCGATGCGAATCTCCCGGTCGAACTGGGCGTCACTATCACTGTGCAGGGTCTGCCAGAACGCTACCGCCCGCTCCCAGTCGTCGCCCTGTGGGGCGTGCGGGCGTCCCTGCAGGTAGGCAAAGGTTTTGGCATCGGGTGCTACCATACCGGATCGCGCACCCGCTTCGATAGCCATATTGCAGACCGTCATCCGCCCTTCGACACTTAGCGCCTCGATCCCCGGCCCGGCAAACTCGATGGCGTGGCCGGTACCGCCGGCGGTGCCGATCTGCCCGATGATGGCAAGGACGAGATCCTTGGCTGTCACACCCTGCGGCAAAGTGCCATCGACCCAGACCCGCATGTTTTTGGACTTGCGTGCCCACAGGCACTGCGTCGCGAGGACATGCTCGACCTCGGTCGTGCCGATACCGAAGGCAAGCGCGCCAAGGGCGCCGTGGGTGGCAGTGTGCGAATCTCCGCACACCACGGTCATGCCGGGCAGGGTCAGCCCCTGCTCCGGCGCAATCACGTGGACGATCCCCTGCCGCCGGTCGAGCATACCGTACTCTTCCACCCCAAATTCGGCACAATTGCGATCCAGGGTCTCGACCTGCAGGCGCGAGGTAGCGTCGGCGATGCCGGCAGCCCGATCCGTAGTCGGGACATTATGATCCGCCGTGGCGATATTCGCATCCACCCGCCACAGTTTGCGTCCGGCTGCGCGCAGGCCGGAGAAGGCTTGCGGGCTGGTTACCTCGTGCAACAGATGGCGGTCGATATAGAGCAGCGTGCGGCCATCCTCCTCGCTGAGAATGCGATGCTGCTCCCAGAGCTTGTCGTACAGGGTCTGTGCGGTCATGAGTTCTGCACCTTTGGTAAAAACGCCCTTATCCTACTCTTTTAACGATAGCTGGGAAACGTCGGTCGAGATGGTAGACCCCGAGGACAGGCATCTGCCTTCCCCCTTGGGGCAGGTAGCAGGTACTATGTTGGCTTAGCAAGTAAAGGTGGCACAGCATGAGCTCAGAAAAATCGCGCGAAGAACAGGAACTGACCCGGATAGCCCAGCAATGCCTGGAGCTTGCCAAGGCGCGGGGTGCCAGCGCGACTGAGGTCGGCGCAAGCTCCGGTAAGGGGCTGTCGCTCACCGTGCGGCTGGGAGAGGTAGAGTCGGTAGAGTATCACCGCGACAAGAGCGTGGGTGTAAGCGTGTATCTTGGCGAGCGCAAGGGCTCTGCTTCAAGCTCTGATTTTTCCACGCAGGCTTTGACGGAGACGGTGGAAGCGGCGCTCAACATTGCCCGGCACACGGCACCGGATCCTTTTTCAGGTCTCGCGGATGCCGACCTGCTCGCCAGGGAATTTCCGGATCTGGATCTGTATCACCCCTGGGACGTCGATCCCGATACGGCAGCGGAAATCGCTCGCCAGTGCGAGGCGGCGGCGCGCAGCACCGATCCGCGCATCCACAATTCAGAGGGCGGCAGCATCAGCACCGGCGAGGGAATGAGTGTCTACGCCAACAGTCTCGGCTTTGTCGGCGTCAGCCGGGGGTCTCGCCACAGCCTTTCCTGCTCGGTGATTGCCGAGGATGAACAGGGCATGCAAAGGGACTATTGGTACGATGTGGCCCGGCGACACGAAGATCTCACCAGCCCCGGGGAGATAGGCCGAATCTGTGCCGAACGCACCCTGCGCCGCCTCGGGGCACGAAAAATCGGTACCTGCACGGTGCCGGTGCTTTTCGAGAATCAGGTAGCATCCAGTCTGCTTGGGCACTTCGCGCAGGCCATCAGCGGCGGCAGTCTCTATCGCAAGGCCAGTTTTCTGCAAGACAGTCTCGGGCAGACGATCTTTCCCCCGCATGTACGGATCTACGAGGAGCCCCTGCGACGGCGGGGCCTGGCCAGTGCCAGCTTTGATGGCGATGGGGTTGCGACCCACAATCGGGACTTGATCCACGACGGCGTCTTGCAGTCCTATCTGCTCGACGCGTATAGCGCCCGCAAGCTGGGACTGAAAAGCACGGGCAATGCAGGCGGTGCCCACAACCTCACCCTCGCCCCCGGTAGCGAGGACTTGGCGGCGCTCCTGCGGCAGATGGGACGCGGTCTGCTGGTAACGGAGCTGATCGGCTTTGGCGTCAATGGGGTGACAGGGGACTATTCCCGCGGCGCTGCCGGCTTTTGGGTGGAAAATGGGGAAATCCAGTATCCGGTAGAGGAAATCACTATTGCCGGACATCTGCGCGAGATGTTTGCGGGCTTCGTCGCCGTCGGCAGCGATCTGCTGATTCATGGTGGCACCGGCAGCCCATCCATCCTCATCGACAAGATGACCGTCGCCGGTAACTGATCCCACGTGCTGACGCCTTCTCAGCGGGTCAGCACCCGCGAGGTCTGGGGACATGCGGTGGCCAACATCACCCCTTCGGCCATGCCGGCGGTAACCATTGCCTTGGTCGCCGCCCATGGTGGGGCCTTCACCTGGCTGGCTTACGCCCTGGTGGGGGTGGTGATGTGGCTGGTGGCGATTCAGCTTGGCATCCTGGCGCGCCACTTTCCTTCGCCGGGATCGCTGTTTTTTTATCTGGCGCAGGCCCTGCATCCTGTTGCGGGCTTGGTCGCCGGCATTACCATGATTTTCGGATACGGTGGCGCCTTGCTCGCTGCACCACTGCTCTGTGGTCTGTTTGCCAATACTGCACTGCATGCCGTCTGGCCCGCAGCACCCAATCTTCTCGACCTCTTCGCTCTCGCAACCCTGGCCATCGCCTTCTCCCTGGCCCGCCGCGGGGTGGAAATCTCGGTGCGCTGGGGGCTTTGGGTGGAATGGTTTTCCCTCGCCGGTATCCTGCTCATCGCCATTCTCACCCTGCGCCATTTTGGCATCAGTGACCCGCAACAGTGGCACTTTTCCCGCCTGCACACTCCCTCTTTGCTCAGCGCCCTGGTCCTATCCCTGCTTGCCTACGGCGGCTTCGAGACTGCTGGCAATCTGGCAGCGGAGGCCGAGCATCCACGCGCCATACCAGGCATCATGCGCTGGGCGGTGATTCTGGTAGCCATTTTTTTCGTGTTTCTAGCGTATACAGAAACGCTGGCCTTTCACGCACTTGGGCAATCCCTGGGAAATGCTTCGACCCCGTTGAACGCCATCGCCACCGCTATGGGGGAATCCTGGCTCGGTGTGCTCGTCGATCTGGCTATGGCCAGCGCTGCCTTTTCGGCAAGCATCGCCACCTTCAACAGTATCTCGCGCATCCTTCTGAGCATGGCCGGGCATCGCGTTCTACCACAGATGCTGGCGCAGCGACATCCCGTGTATGGAACCCCGATTCGTGCGTTGCAGGTCCTTGGCATCCTGGTCTTGACCAGCATTCTGTTGTTCTGGCTGTCCCATAGTTCGGTACTCGACTTGATCGACATCTTCGGCACCTTTACAGCGCTCGGTTTTGTCTTGCTCTATGCGTTGAGCAATCTGGCGGCGCTGCGCTATCTCTTTCGCAGCCGCGCCGGGCTGCGCTGGGCCAGCCTGCTGATCACCCTGATCAGCCTGCCCTTGCTCGGTGCGGTCTTCTACGGGACGGTGGTGCCCTTCCCCGGTGGCAGCATTGGGGCGACGATTATCATCTTTTTGCTGATGGTCGCTGCCACCGGCAGCCTGGGACTGTATTGGGCCCGCTTTCAGCCGGAACGACTGCAGGCCATCGTCAGCAAACAACTGACGTAACGGCTTAGCTACCGTCTTCTTCTCGAATCGATACGACCTGCAGGACTGGCTCCAGCCAGATCTTGCCATCGCCCATTTCGCCAGTGGCGGCGTTGCTGGTCACCAAGGCCACTATCCGATCGGCATCGTCGGCCGCGACGATGGTTTCGATCTGTACCTTGGGATGACTGGCAGATTGATACCAAGCGCCACTGCGCAGGGTGGAGTAGCCGCGCTGCTGCCCAACACCTTCCACCTCGCTCACCGTTACCCCACCTACCCCCAGTTCCGCGAGACCATCGCAGATCTGATCCATGCGCTGCGGACGGACAATTGCCGTAACCCGTATCCAGGAGCTTGCCTTGGCCATCAACCCTATCCCTTGATCTGCGCCAGCCAGGGACGGTACAGTGCCGCAGCGGTGGCCGCAAGCCTCGCCGTTTTGGCGTCGAGATCAGCGAGCATCTCGGCAGCGCTTTGCAGGTACCTACCACCCTCCTCTGCCGGCCCAGCGGAATAGCTGTCTACCCACCGGCGTACCTGTGCTGCCGTCACCTCGGGATGCGCCTGCAGCGCCAGAATCCGATCACCCAGTGCGAATGCCTGTACTTGGGTTGCAGCGTTATAGGCCAGCACCTGCGCACCTGGCGGGAGCGTTGCGCAATGCTCACCATGCCAGTGAAACAGGGGGAACTCGGCGGGCAGCTCTGAGCATAGAGCATGACCGGTCTCCGACAAGCGCACCGGCCACCAGCCGAGTTCTTGGCCGGAGGGGTTGCGTTCCACACTGCCCCCCAAGGCCAAGTTGATGAGCTGCGCCCCCAAACAATGCCCCAGGATCGGAAACTGTTCTGCCGCAGCCGAGCGAATCAAGGCCTTCTCGGCGCGCAACCAGGGGTATTCCGCTTCATCGTGCACGCTCATGGGGCCACCCATGACGATCAGGGCCACATACGACGCCGGGCTGCTGGGCACCGGATCGCCTCGCTCCAGCGCGCGTACGTCCGTTGCGTAGCCAAGGCTCGCAAGGAGCGGAGCGAGGCTACCCAACCCTTCGTCTGGGTGATGTTGCAAAACCAATATTGTCGCCATCAAAAGTCCTCCTGCCCCAAAAGTAAACGGCGGCCCGAGGGCCGCCGCTGCTGAACAACTGCACGACCAGATCAGTCACCCAGGACCGGATGCCTCTCGCCTTCGCCGTAGAACGCGTAGGCTTCCTCTCCATGCACCGCATCATCACCAATCAACAATTCCTCTTCGCTCATGCGCAACGGCGTTACCAAGCTGATCAGCTTGAGCAGAATAAAGGTAACAACGATATTGAGGCCAATGATGAAGGCGGCTCCAATAATCTGCAACCAGACCTGATGCCAGTTGCCGTCAATAGCACCGCCAGGATTGGAGAGGCCAAACGCCGCGCACCCCTCTTTGGTAGCGAGCAGGCCAGTCATGATGCCGCCCAGCACACCTGCCACCGCATGCGTGTGAAACACGCCAAGGGTATCATCCACCTTGCGGAACAGGGCGGTCTTGCCGACGATATTCATGCTGATCCAGGGGATAATGCCAGAGGCAATACCAATAGCGATCGCGCCCCAGCCATCCACCACACCCGCCGCCGGGGTGATGGCCACCAAGCCGGTGATCATACCCTGCACCGCACCGATCACCGATGGCTTCTTGAAGTAGAAGATGTCCATCATCGTCCAGACAATCACACTGACTGCCGTAGTGAGATTGGTGTTCAGCACTGCCGCACCGGCATCACGACTGGCAGCGTAGGGATCACCGCCGTTGAAGCCGTTCCATCCCAGCCACAAGAGGCCGGCGCCAACGAGCATCAAGAGCACATTGTTGGGCTGGAAATTTTCGCGATCACGGGCCAGACGGGGACCGATCACGGCGGCACCAACAAAGCCGGCAATACCCGCCGATAAATGGATCACGTAGCCACCGGAGTAGTCGATCACGCCCAAAGAGGACAGGAAACCACCGCCCCAGAGACTGAACGCGCCAACGGTGTACGAGAAGGTCAACCATAGGGGCACAAAAATCATCCAAGCCTTGAAGCTCATGCGTCCCAGAAAGGCGCCCGCCATAATGACCAAAGTGATGGCCGCGAAGACGAACTGGAAATATACCATCGTCGACATCGGGAAATTGGCAGTGGTATTTGATGTCGGCAGTAATGCCTGGGTCAATTCATCCTGCATGCTGATGATGGGGTGGGGCAGACCGACGAAGGGGAACCATTCATGGCCAAAACCCATATTATAGGCCCAGAGAACCCAGGCAATGAGCACCGCCGCGAAGGCGTAGAAGGCCATAAAAGCAGAGTTGATGGCCCATTTCTTTTTGACGATGCCGCCATAGAGGACAACGAGACCGGGGACGCTTTGCAAGCCAACGATGGTTGCTGCCGTTAGCTGCCACGCGTTGTCGCCGGTATTCAGCCAGGACACAGACATAAAACCTCTCCTTTGTAACGGTGTTTTGAAACGATACGTTTATCAGTACGCCGGACTAGAGGGCCTCATCGCCACTCTCGCCGGTGCGGATGCGAATGGCCTGGACTACTTCGGAGATAAAAATCTTTCCATCGCCGATTTTTCCTGTTTTCGCACCTTTAGAGATTGCTTCGATCGCGATATCAAGAAACTCATCCTTGATCACCGTCTCGATTTTTACCTTGGGCAGAAAATCCACCACATATTCGGCCCCGCGATACAGTTCCGTGTGGCCCTTTTGCCGCCCAAACCCTTTGACTTCCGTTACCGTCAGGCCCTGAATGCCGACTTCCGAGAGCGCCTCCCGTACATCATCCAGTTTGAACGGCTTGATGATTGCCGTAACCAGTTTCATACCTCTACCCCCTTGTAATTGCCATCAGAAAAGAAAGCCAGTCTCGACCATCCCGCGCACCTGATTGGTCGCCAGACCATTCTGGCCCGCAAATCCGGTACCCGTAGGTGTTGAGGCGGTAACGTAGGAGAGTTCCGCACGGGCGAAGAAATCCCCCGATTGATAGGTGGGGGTTACCGTTAGTGACCAGGCATGGGAGTCGTCAGGAAGATCAGTCAGCGACGAAGCAACGCTTTCCAGAGCTTCTCCCGGTACGCCGCCGACGGCAAGGTACTCCACTCGGCCAGCCAGGGAAATGTCGGAGTCTACGGCATAGTTTACCAACAGCGATCCACCGTAGTTGTCAAAGTTCTTGTCGATCCCCAGACGGGCCGACTTAGGCGTGATCATGTATTGGAAATAGGGTTCAATGGTCCACGGTCCGGAACTATAGGTGTAGATCAGGCCATAGATCTGACTGACTGTACCATACGGGGTGTACGCGGCATTATTGGCGGACGTACGCACTTTTCCCAAGGGACCGTCGGCATAAAATGCCAAGGTATTGGCGCTATTGATGGTATAGGTCAGTAATCCACTCAGAACATTATAGCGATTGGAATAATAGCCATCGTTCCACGATAAAGAGGCGCTCAGTGGACCAACGCTAGCATTGAATTGAATGCCGCGGCTGACAATCGGCTCCATATCCCAAAGTAATCCGCGCTCGATATTGATATTCTGATAGGTAAAGCCACCCTCGGCGCCAATCAGAGTGGGAAGTTTGCCGATTTCCATGGAAAAGTTGCCACTGGGCGCAATTTTCAGATAGGCAATGGGCAGGGCGCCGAAATCGTTTATGGTGCTAGTGGGATTAGCGCCGGTAAGCGACGCCGCCAGGGTGGGAAAACTGTAGACGCCAGCCTGGGCATAAAATTGCAGCAGACCCGAGCTCTTTTGCACGATTACCGAACCATTGCTAATGGTAGCACCCGCATACTTGGCCCCGAGAGTGCCTGGAACTCCCTGCGGATTGTCCTGCCAGAAACCCAGGCCGCTGATGGCACCCTGCACCCCAATCTTGCCCAGCGGTCCAGCACTGACTTCGATGGGATTCGGCAGATTCAAAGAAGCATCAGCCATGGGAGCGGCTAGGGCGGCAACTACGGCAGCGGAAAGTATCCACGCTTTTTTCATTTCGCTTGTCCTCGTAGGTGGTAAAAAAGCGAATGCTCTGTTGCAGAATTCGTGCCACCATAGATAAGCGCTTTTAGTTCATATAGTTAAAAGAATACGAACGCCATAATCTTGATAGAATCCTACCGTAACGCACGGTTATAGTGCATACGGAGCTTCCATTGCACTGCTTAGGTGCATCATTGGTGTCTACGCCCCCGGATTTACCGGCGATATGGATGGCACATAATTTGCTCACCTATCGAGTGCGTTTCATATAACAGGCAGGAGTGCAACAAATGGGTATGACCCCAGCAGAAGTTCTAACGCTGATCACCGAAAAAGATGTCAAGTTCATTGATTTTCGTTTTACCGACACCAAGGGCAAGGAACAGCACGTCTCGGTGCCAGCCCATACCATCGAAGAGAAGACCTTTGTTGAAGGCAAGATGTTCGATGGTTC